>NZ_JBJDNK010000034.1:0-1148 GCF_044900175.1 Pseudomonas sp. NPDC088444 | reverse complement strand
AGGCGCTTTTGCTCAGCCGCATCGGCGGGCAAGGCCCCCGACACCGCAGCACTTTGCGCCAATGCCTGCACCAGTTGCAGTGCATCTTCCAACTGCGCCAGCGCGGCGTTCATGCTGAGCACATCACCCTGCGCTTTCGGCTGGCGGTCGGCGGTAATAAACAACCCCTTCCCACCCCGAATCGCCCCCCAGCCATCGGTCCTCAGCTCAAACCCTTCCCCGCGCTTTTTCTTCTGCGCATCCACCAGATGCCCCAGGTTCAACTGGCTTTTCCCGCTGTGCTCGGTGCTGAGCTTCACATGCTCCTGTCCGCGCTCATCCTCCATGCGCAGTTTGTTATTGGCCGGGGTGCGTAGCACGTTGCGTCTGTAGTCGAGCCGCGCCAGGGTCACGTGGTCGGGGTGTTGGTCGTCGTGCAGGGCGTGGGCGATGTAGGGGCGGTCGGGGTCGCCTTGTTCGAAGGCGATGGCCACTTCGGTGCCGCAGATCAGCGGCAGGTGCAGGCCGTGGGTGTCGCCCGCGTAAGGTCGGGCCAGGCGCAGCCAGAGGCTTTCTTCGCCCTGTTTCCAGTCGTCGCGGTCGAACAGGAAGTTGACCTTGTAGCGGCCTTCCCTGTCGATGTGGCTGTAGGGGTCGTTGGCGCGGTTGCTGGTGACGCGGGCAGGCAGTGTTCCGGCGATGCGCGGTTTGGGCTGCAACGGCGGTCGGAAGCAGACGCGCTCGGCGTAGGGCATGGCGTCGAAGGTGGTTTGCAGGCTTGAATCGCGGGCGGCGTGCAAGGTCAGGCCGGTGATGACCGCGCCCGGTTTGAAGGCCTGCGGTGCGCCGCCGGTGATGTCCAGCACTTGCGCCAGATGAAGGGTGGCGCAGTTGCTGGTGCCGCTCAGGCCGGTCTGGGCGTTGAGGTAGCGTTCGTGGCGCAGGCGGGCGTAGAAGAAGCCGCTTTCGCTTTGCAGGTCTTCGTCCTGATCCAGTTTGTCGCCGAGTTCGGTGTAGGGCTCGGCGTAGTGATAGGCCTCGCCGTAGGTGGTGCGCGCGCCGCGGGTCTGGTCGACGTTGTCGTCGAGTCCGACGCGGGCGTTGCGTGGGTCGTAGGCACGGAAATGGATGTTCTTCTCGACCACTTCGTGGCGGGCTTGCAGGTTCCA
>NZ_JBJDNK010000033.1:0-1384 GCF_044900175.1 Pseudomonas sp. NPDC088444 | reverse complement strand
ATTCGCAGCAAGATTGCGAGCATCAAAAGCACGCAAAAGATCACCAGCGCCATGGAAAAAGTGGCGGTCAGCAAAATGCGCAAGGCTCAAATGCGCATGGCTGCTAGCCGTCCTTACGCGGAGCGCATCCGCCAGGTGATTGGTCATCTTGCCAACGCTAACCCGGAATACCGCCACCCGTTCATGATCGACCGCGCCGTCAAGCGCGCCGGTTATATCGTGGTGAGCAGTGACCGTGGCCTGTGCGGTGGCTTGAATACCAACCTGTTCAAGGCTTTGGTCAAGGACATGGCGCAGAACCGTGACAACGGTGTTGAGATCGATCTGTGTGTGATCGGCAGCAAAGGTGCGGCGTTTTTCCGCAACTTCGGCGGTAACGTCGTCGCTGCGATCAGCCACCTGGGCGAAGAGCCGTCGATCAATGATCTGATCGGCAGCGTCAAGGTGATGCTGGATGCCTACCTGGAGGGCCGTATTGACCGCCTGTCCGTGGTATCCAACAAGTTCATCAACACCATGACTCAGCAGCCAACGGTTGAGCAACTGGTTCCGTTGGTCGCGACCCCGGATCAAGAACTCAAGCACCACTGGGATTACCTGTACGAACCCGACGCCAAAGAGCTGCTGGACGGCTTGATGGTGCGTTACGTGGAGTCGCAGGTCTACCAGGCGGTGGTCGAGAACAACGCAGCTGAACAAGCGGCGCGGATGATCGCAATGAAGAACGCCACCGACAACGCCGGTGACCTGATCAGTGATTTGCAGCTGATCTACAACAAGGCGCGTCAGGCAGCGATCACCCAAGAGATCTCGGAAATCGTCGGCGGCGCTGCCGCGGTTTAACGGTTCAAATATTCAGAGGATCCAGCTAATGAGTAGCGGACGTATCGTTCAAATCATCGGCGCCGTGATCGACGTGGAATTTCCACGCGACAGCGTACCGAGCATCTACAACGCGCTGAAAGTACAAGGCGCGGAAACCACTCTGGAAGTTCAGCAGCAGCTGGGCGACGGCGTGGTTCGTACCATTGCGATGGGTTCGACCGAAGGCCTGAAACGCGGCCTGGACGTCACCGACACCAACGCAGCTATCTCCGTGCCAGTCGGCAAGGGCACCCTGGGCCGTATCATGGACGTCCTGGGCAACCCGATCGACGAAGCTGGCCCGATCGACACCGAAGAGCGCTGGGGTATTCACCGTGCCGCTCCTTCGTTCGCTGAACAAGCAGGCGGCAACGACCTGCTGGAAACCGGCATCAAGGTTATCGACCTGGTTTGCCCGTTTGCCAAAGGCGGTAAAGTCGGTCTGTTCGGTGGTGGTTTTTTTGTTATATCAGTATTCTTTATTGAAGTGATCTGTATAATTGTCTTATTGCTTATCTTT
>NZ_JBJDNK010000032.1:0-2356 GCF_044900175.1 Pseudomonas sp. NPDC088444 | reverse complement strand
GAGTGTATTTCAGGCACCAGGCGGCCTTTTTCGCGACCGACGGGATCTCGTGGTACAAGTTGAAGATCTCGCCTTCATCCATGCCCAGCGATTCGATGCAGTACTGGTAGGCGTGGGTGTGGATCGCTTCCTCGAAGGCCTGGCGCAGGATGTACTGGCGGCATTCAGGGTTGGTGATCAGGCGATACACAGCCAGCGCGAGGTTGTTGGCAACCAGCGAGTCGGCGGTGGAGAAGAAGCCCAGGTTGCGCATGACGATGCGGCGTTCGTCGTCGGTCAGGCCTTCCGGGTTTTTCCAGAGGGCGATGTCGGCGGTCATGTTGACTTCTTGCGGCATCCAGTGGTTTGCGCAGCCGTCGAGGTACTTTTGCCAGGCCCAGTCGTACTTGAAGGGTACGAGTTGGTTGAGGTCGGCGCGGCAGTTGATCATGCGCTTTTCGTCGACGGCAACGCGGGCAGCGGAGCCTTCGAGTTCGGCCAGACCTTCGGCGATGTCGAGTTTGTCCAGCGCGGCTTTGGCGCGGGCAACAGCGGCGGAGTCGTTGGCGTTGACGGCGCGTGCTTCCAGTGCGGCGGCACCACCGGCGCTGTCGAGTTTGTCCATGGCCGCTTCCGCAGCGTGGCCTGCGTTGGCGCCTTTGACGGGTTCAGCGGTGTCTTCTTTGTCGAATTCGTCCCAGCTCAGCATGACGTTGAGTCTCCTGCGTGAGGGTCAGTGCTCATGACTGACCTGGTGGATCTTGAGTGTTGGTTGCGTATCAGGCGTTGCACGCAAAGAACATGAAGTCTTGGGGATCTGTGCCCCTGATTTTGCTTTGTCTGACAGGCACTGCATGAAGAGCGCGAGTCTGAGCGAGTGGCCGCTAGGCGCCGAGTTTTTTGGACCCCGGAGCGTACGTCTGTACGTGAGGAGGCCAGAAAACTCGGCAACAACGCGGACGCCGCTCAGAATCGTGTGGCGTCCAGCGTGCTTATTGGCAAGCTTCGCAGTCTGGCTCGTCGATCGCGCAGGCCTTAGGCACTGGCGCTGGACCTGCTGCCGGGGCTGCCTCGGCTGGGCGCGGGGCGGTGATCGCCGAGTCGTCCGGGCCATGGCCGCCGCTGGAAACGGCGTTCAGCTTGCCGGTGTTGATGGTCGATTTCTCGGTGCTGGTCGCGGCCAGGGCACGGAGGTAGTAGGTGGTTTTCAGACCACGGTACCAGGCCATGCGGTAGGTCACGTCCAGTTTCTTGCCCGAGGCGCCAGCGATGTACAGGTTCAGGGACTGAGCCTGGTCGATCCACTTCTGGCGACGGCTTGCTGCGTCGACGATCCAGCGGGCTTCGACTTCGAACGCGGTGGCGTAGAGGTCTTTGAGCTCTTGCGGGATGCGCTCGATCTGTTGCACCGAACCGTCGTAGTACTTGAGGTCGTTGATCATGACCGAGTCCCACAGATCGCGGGCTTTCAGGTCGCGAACCAGGTACGGGTTGATCACGGTGAATTCGCCCGAGAGGTTCGATTTCACGTACAGGTTCTGGTAGGTCGGTTCGATCGACTGCGAGACGCCAGTGATGTTGGCGATGGTCGCGGTCGGTGCGATGGCCATGATGTTCGAGTTACGAATGCCTTTCTGAACGCGAGCACGCACTGGCGCCCAGTCCAGGGTTTCGTTCAGGTCGACGTCGATGTACTTCTGGCCACGGGCTTCGATCAGGATCTGTTGCGAATCCAGCGGCAGGATGCCTTTGGACCACAGCGAACCCTGGAACGTCTCGTAGGCGCCACGCTCATCGGCCAGGTCGCAAGAGGCCTGGATGGCGTAGTAGCTGACCGCTTCCATGGAACGGTCGGCGAACTCGACGGCAGCGTCGGAGCCGTAGGCGATATGCTGCAGGTACAGCGCGTCCTGGAAGCCCATGATGCCCAGACCGACCGGACGGTGGCGGAAGTTGGAGTTCTTCGCCTGCGGCACGGAGTAGTAGTTGATGTCGATCACGTTGTCGAGCATGCGCACGGCCACGTCGACGGTGCGTTTGAGCTTGTCGGTGTCCAGTTTGCCGTTGACGATGTGGTTCGGCAGGTTGATCGAGCCCAGGTTGCAGACCGCGATTTCATCCTTGTTGGTGTTCAGGGTGATCTCGGTGCACAGGTTCGAGCTGTGGACCACGCCGACGTGCTGCTGCGGCGAACGCAGGTTGCACGGGTCTTTGAAGGTCAGCCATGGGTGGCCGGTTTCAAACAGCATGGACAGCATTTTGCGCCACAGGTCTTTGGCCTGAATGGTCTTGAACAGCTTGATCTTGCCTGGGTACTCGGTCAGTGCTTCGTAGTACTCGTAACGCTCTTCGAAGGCCTTGCCGGTCAGGTCGTCCC
>NZ_JBJDNK010000031.1:0-3884 GCF_044900175.1 Pseudomonas sp. NPDC088444 | reverse complement strand
AGCGATCAAGGACATCCAAGAGCAAGAAGTCTACATGGGTGAAATCCCCCTGATGACTGAAAACGGTACCTTCGTTATCAACGGTACCGAGCGTGTTATCGTTTCCCAACTGCACCGTTCCCCGGGCGTGTTCTTCGACCATGACCGTGGCAAGACGCACAGCTCCGGCAAATTGCTGTACTCCGCTCGCGTCATTCCTTACCGTGGCTCATGGCTGGACTTCGAATTCGATCCGAAGGACTGTGTATTCGTCCGTATCGACCGTCGTCGCAAGTTGCCTGCGTCGGTACTTTTGCGCGCGCTAGGCTATACCACTGAAGAAGTGCTGGACGCTTTCTACACCACCAACGTTTTCCATGTGCAGGGCGAAACCCTGAGCCTGGAGCTCGTACCTCAACGTCTGCGCGGTGAAGTTGCTGTTCTGGACATTCAGGACGACAAAGGCAAAGTCATCGTAGAGCAGGGCCGTCGTATTACTGCCCGCCACATTAACCAGCTGGAGAAGGCTGGTATCAAGGCGCTCGATGTACCGCTGGACTACGTGATTGGTCGCACAACCGCCAAGGCGATCGTCCATCCTGCCACTGGCGAAATCATTGCTGAATGCAACACTGAGCTGAACACCGAACTGTTGGCGAAAATTGCCAAGGCGCAGGTGGTTCGTATCGAAACGTTGTACACCAACGATATCGATTGCGGCCCGTTCATCTCTGACACGCTGAAGATCGATTCGACCGGCAACCAGTTGGAAGCTTTGGTCGAAATCTATCGCATGATGCGCCCAGGCGAGCCGCCAACCAAGGACGCAGCTGAGACCCTGTTCAATAACCTGTTCTTTAGCCCAGAGCGTTATGATCTGTCGGCTGTAGGTCGAATGAAGTTCAACCGTCGTATCGGTCGTACCGAGATCGAAGGTTCGGGCGTGCTGTGCAAGGAAGATATCGTCGCGGTCCTCAAGACCCTGGTCGACATCCGTAACGGCAAAGGCATCGTCGACGACATCGACCATTTGGGTAACCGCCGCGTGCGTTGCGTCGGCGAGATGGCTGAGAACCAGTTCCGCGTAGGTCTGGTGCGTGTTGAGCGTGCAGTCAAAGAGCGTCTGTCCATGGCGGAAAGTGAAGGCCTGATGCCTCAGGACCTGATCAACGCCAAGCCGGTCGCTGCTGCGGTCAAGGAATTCTTTGGCTCCAGCCAGTTGTCCCAGTTCATGGACCAGAACAACCCGCTGTCGGAGATTACGCACAAGCGCCGCGTTTCCGCACTTGGCCCAGGCGGTCTGACCCGTGAGCGCGCAGGCTTTGAAGTTCGCGACGTACACCCGACGCACTACGGTCGTGTTTGCCCGATCGAAACACCGGAAGGTCCGAACATCGGTCTGATCAACTCGTTGGCGGCCTATGCTCGCACTAACCAGTACGGCTTCCTGGAAAGCCCGTACCGTGTGGTAAAAGAAGGCTTGGTTACCGACGAAATCGTGTTCCTGTCCGCCATTGAAGAAGCTGATCACGTGATCGCGCAGGCTTCGGCGACCATGAACGAAAAAGGTCACCTGATCGATGAGCTGGTCGCGGTACGTCACCTGAACGAATTCACCGTCAAGGCGCCGGAAGACGTCACCTTGATGGATGTTTCGCCGAAGCAGGTCGTTTCTGTTGCAGCGTCGCTGATTCCGTTCCTTGAGCACGACGACGCCAACCGTGCGTTGATGGGTTCCAACATGCAGCGTCAGGCTGTACCAACCCTGCGCGCCGACAAGCCGCTGGTAGGTACCGGCATGGAGCGCAACGTTGCTCGTGACTCGGGTGTTTGTGTCGTGGCACGTCGTGGCGGCGTGATCGATTCCGTTGATGCCAGCCGTATTGTTGTCCGCGTAGCGGATGATGAGGTCGAGCCAGGCGAAGCCGGTGTTGATATCTACAACCTGACCAAGTACACCCGTTCGAACCAGAACACCTGCATCAACCAGCGTCCGCTGGTGAGCAAGGGTGATCGCGTTCAGCGCAGTGACATCATGGCTGACGGCCCGTCCACCGACATGGGTGAACTGGCGCTGGGTCAGAACATGCGCATTGCGTTCATGGCATGGAACGGCTTCAACTTCGAAGACTCCATCTGCCTGTCCGAGCGTGTTGTTCAGGAAGATCGCTTCACCACGATCCACATTCAGGAACTGACCTGTGTGGCCCGTGATACCAAGCTTGGCCCAGAGGAAATCACCGCCGACATCCCTAACGTGGGTGAAGCGGCTCTGAACAAGCTGGACGAGGCCGGCATCGTTTATGTGGGTGCTGAAGTCGGTCCAGGAGACATTCTGGTCGGTAAGGTCACTCCGAAGGGCGAGACCCAGTTGACGCCGGAAGAGAAACTGCTGCGGGCGATCTTCGGTGAAAAGGCGAGCGACGTTAAAGACACCTCCCTGCGCGTACCGACCGGTACCAAAGGTACTGTCATTGACGTACAGGTCTTCACCCGCGACGGCGTTGAGCGTGATTCCCGTGCGCTGTCGATCGAGAAGAGCCAGCTGGACGAGATTCGCAAAGATCTGAACGAAGAGTTCCGTATCGTTGAAGGTGCAACCTTCGAGCGTCTGCGCAGCGCGCTGGTTGGCCAGATCGTTGAAGGTGGTGCTGGCCTCAAGAAAGGTCAGGAAATCACCAGCGAAGTTCTCGACGGCCTTGAGCATGGTCAGTGGTTCAAGCTGCGCATGGTTGAAGATGCGTTGAACGAGCAGCTGGAAAAAGCTCAGGCTTACATCGTTGATCGCCGTCGTCTGCTGGACGACAAATTCGAAGACAAGAAGCGCAAGCTGCAGCAAGGCGATGACCTGGCTCCAGGTGTGCTTAAAATCGTCAAGGTTTACCTTGCCATCCGTCGCCGCATCCAGCCGGGCGACAAAATGGCCGGTCGCCACGGTAACAAAGGTGTGGTCTCCGTGATCATGCCAGTTGAAGACATGCCACACGATGCCAATGGCACCCCTGTAGATATCGTCCTCAACCCGTTGGGTGTACCTTCGCGTATGAACGTTGGTCAGATTCTGGAAACCCACTTGGGCCTCGCGGCCAAAGGTCTGGGTGAGAAGATCAACCGTATGCTCGAAGAGCAGCGTAAAGTCGTTGAGCTGCGTAAGTTCCTCAGCGAGATCTATAACGAGATTGGCGGCCGTCAGGAAAGTCTGGACGACCTGTCTGATCAGGAAGTTCTGGATCTTGCGAAGAACCTGCGTGGTGGCGTTCCAATGGCAACTCCGGTTTTTGACGGTGCCAAGGAAAGTGAAATCAAGGCGATGCTGCGCCTGGCGGACATGCCGGACAGTGGTCAGATGCAACTGTTCGACGGTCGTACCGGTAACAAATTTGAGCGTCCGGTCACTGTTGGCTACATGTACATGCTGAAGCTGAACCACTTGGTGGACGACAAGATGCACGCACGTTCCACTGGTTCTTACAGCCTGGTTACCCAGCAGCCGCTGGGTGGTAAGGCGCAGTTCGGTGGTCAGCGTTTCGGGGAGATGGAGGTCTGGGCACTGGAGGCCTACGGCGCTGCATACACCCTGCAAGAAATGCTCACAGTGAAGTCGGACGATGTGAACGGTCGTACCAAGATGTACAAAAACATCGTGGACGGCGATCACCGTATGGAGCCGGGCATGCCCGAGTCCTTCAACGTGTTGATCAAAGAAATCCGTTCGCTCGGTATCGATATCGATCTGGAAACCGAATAACACGTGACGCGATCGAGAGTGGGGCGGTATGACCACTCTCTGCTCCGCCAGGAGGAAAGGCCTTGAAAGACCTACTGAATTTGCTGAAAAACCAGGGTCAAGTCGAAGAGTTCGACGCCATCCGTATCGGATTGGCCTCGCCTGAGATGATCCGTTC
>NZ_JBJDNK010000030.1:0-5469 GCF_044900175.1 Pseudomonas sp. NPDC088444 | reverse complement strand
CTGCAATTGAATCTTGACGATGACCTACTCTCACATGGGGAAACCCCACACTACCATCGGCGATGTATCGTTTCACTTCTGAGTTCGGGATGGGATCAGGTGGTTCCAACACTCTATGGTCGTCAAGAAATTCGGTGTGCCGACTCGTCTTTCGACGCTTCAGCAAATCAGGTATGTGATATCCGTTCGTGACGCAAACTCTCGGTTCGTGTCGTCTCCACAGTCACCGCAATCCGGCCCTTGGCTCAAATTGCTTGGGTGTTATATGGTCAAGCCTCACGGGCAATTAGTATGGGTTAGCTCAACGCCTCACAGCGCTTACACACCCCACCTATCAACGTCGTAGTCTTCGACGGCCCTTCAGGGAACTCAAGGTTCCAGTGAGATCTCATCTTGAGGCAAGTTTCCCGCTTAGATGCTTTCAGCGGTTATCTTTTCCGAACATAGCTACCCGGCAATGCCACTGGCGTGACAACCGGAACACCAGAGGTTCGTCCACTCCGGTCCTCTCGTACTAGGAGCAGCCCCTCTCAAATCTCAAACGTCCACGGCAGATAGGGACCGAACTGTCTCACGACGTTCTAAACCCAGCTCGCGTACCACTTTAAATGGCGAACAGCCATACCCTTGGGACCGGCTTCAGCCCCAGGATGTGATGAGCCGACATCGAGGTGCCAAACACCGCCGTCGATATGAACTCTTGGGCGGTATCAGCCTGTTATCCCCGGAGTACCTTTTATCCGTTGAGCGATGGCCCTTCCATACAGAACCACCGGATCACTAAGACCTACTTTCGTACCTGCTCGACGTGTCTGTCTCGCAGTCAAGCGCGCTTTTGCCTTTATACTCTGCGACCGATTTCCGACCGGTCTGAGCGCACCTTCGTACTCCTCCGTTACTCTTTAGGAGGAGACCGCCCCAGTCAAACTACCCACCATACACTGTCCTCGATCCGGATGACGGACCTGAGTTAGAACCTCAAAGTTGCCAGGGTGGTATTTCAAGGATGGCTCCACGCAAACTGGCGTTCACGCTTCAAAGCCTCCCACCTATCCTACACAAGCAAATTCAAAGTCCAGTGCAAAGCTATAGTAAAGGTTCACGGGGTCTTTCCGTCTAGCCGCGGATACACTGCATCTTCACAGCGATTTCAATTTCACTGAGTCTCGGGTGGAGACAGCGCCGCCATCGTTACGCCATTCGTGCAGGTCGGAACTTACCCGACAAGGAATTTCGCTACCTTAGGACCGTTATAGTTACGGCCGCCGTTTACCGGGGCTTCGATCAAGAGCTTCGCTTTCGCTAACCCCATCAATTAACCTTCCGGCACCGGGCAGGCGTCACACCCTATACGTCCACTTTCGTGTTTGCAGAGTGCTGTGTTTTTAATAAACAGTCGCAGCGGCCTGGTATCTTCGACCGGCATGGGCTTACGGAGCAAGTCCTTCACCCTCACCGGCGCACCTTCTCCCGAAGTTACGGTGCCATTTTGCCTAGTTCCTTCACCCGAGTTCTCTCAAGCGCCTTGGTATTCTCTACCTAACCACCTGTGTCGGTTTGGGGTACGGTTCCCGATTATCTGAAGCTTAGAAGCTTTTCTTGGAAGCATGGCATCAACCACTTCGTGTTCGAAAGAACACTCGTCATCAGCTCTCGGCCTTGAAACCCCGGATTTACCTAAGATTTCAGCCTACCACCTTAAACCTGGACAACCAACGCCAGGCTGGCCTAGCCTTCTCCGTCCCTCCATCGCAATAACCGGAAGTACAGGAATATTAACCTGTTTTCCATCGACTACGCTTTTCAGCCTCGCCTTAGGGACCGACTAACCCTGCGTCGATTAACGTTGCGCAGGAAACCTTGGTCTTTCGGCGTGGGTGTTTTTCACACCCATTGTCGTTACTCATGTCAGCATTCGCACTTCTGATACCTCCAGCAAGCTTCTCAACTCACCTTCACAGGCTTACAGAACGCTCCTCTACCGCATCACCTAAGTGATACCCGTAGCTTCGGTGCATGGTTTGAGCCCCGTTACATCTTCCGCGCAGGCCGACTCGACTAGTGAGCTATTACGCTTTCTTTAAAGGGTGGCTGCTTCTAAGCCAACCTCCTAGCTGTCTAAGCCTTCCCACATCGTTTCCCACTTAACCATGACTTTGGGACCTTAGCTGACGGTCTGGGTTGTTTCCCTTTTCACGACGGACGTTAGCACCCGCCGTGTGTCTCCCATGCTCGGCACTTGTAGGTATTCGGAGTTTGCATCGGTTTGGTAAGTCGGGATGACCCCCTAGCCGAAACAGTGCTCTACCCCCTACAGTGATACATGAGGCGCTACCTAAATAGCTTTCGAGGAGAACCAGCTATCTCCGAGCTTGATTAGCCTTTCACTCCGATCCACAGGTCATCCGCTAACTTTTCAACGGTAGTCGGTTCGGTCCTCCAGTCAGTGTTACCTAACCTTCAACCTGCCCATGGATAGATCGCCCGGTTTCGGGTCTATTCCCAGCGACTAGACGCCCTATTAAGACTCGCTTTCGCTACGCCTCCCCTATTCGGTTAAGCTTGCCACTGAAAATAAGTCGCTGACCCATTATACAAAAGGTACGCAGTCACCTAACAAAGTAGGCTCCCACTGCTTGTACGCATACGGTTTCAGGATCTATTTCACTCCGCTCTCCGCGGTTCTTTTCGCCTTTCCCTCACGGTACTGGTTCACTATCGGTCAGTCAGTAGTATTTAGCCTTGGAGGATGGTCCCCCCATGTTCAGACAAGGTTTCTCGTGCCCCGTCCTACTCGATTTCATTGACAAGAGGTTTTCGCGTACAGGGCTATCACCCACTATGGCCGCACTTTCCAGAGCGTTCCGCTAACCTCAAATCAACTTAAGGGCTGGTCCCCGTTCGCTCGCCACTACTAAGGGAATCTCGGTTGATTTCTTTTCCTCAGGGTACTTAGATGTTTCAGTTCCCCTGGTTCGCCTCTTGCACCTATGTATTCAGTGCAAGATAACGGTCTTGTGACCGCTGGGTTCCCCCATTCAGACATCTCCGGATCACAGTCTGTTTGCCGACTCCCCGAAGCTTTTCGCAGGCTACCACGTCTTTCATCGCCTCTGACTGCCAAGGCATCCACCGTATGCGCTTCTTCACTTGACCATATAACCCCAAGCAATCTGGTTATACTGTGAAGACGACATTCGCCGAAAGTTTGCTATTCACAAACTTTACCTTAGCCTGAAGTTCCACCAGTGAAAGTGGCCTTCAGTCTATCTTTCTATCACATACCCGAATTTTTAAAGAACGATCTGATCAAAGACCAGAAATCAACATTCATCATCAGCCTGATGGAATGCTCATTTCTAAGCTTTAAGCAACACAAGCAGCGGCAAACCAGTAAATGGTGGAGCCAAGCGGGATCGAACCGCTGACCTCCTGCGTGCAAGGCAGGCGCTCTCCCAGCTGAGCTATGGCCCCAGGGAACTGGTAGGTCTGGGCAGATTTGAACTGCCGACCTCACCCTTATCAGGGGTGCGCTCTAACCAACTGAGCTACAGACCTATTAAAGGCTCTGCTTATCGTCTTCTTCAATGAATCAAGCAATTCGTGTGGGAACTTGCGAAGCAGCCGAGTCTTCGATTAAGGAGGTGATCCAGCCGCAGGTTCCCCTACGGCTACCTTGTTACGACTTCACCCCAGTCATGAATCACACCGTGGTAACCGTCCTCCCGAAGGTTAGACTAGCTACTTCTGGTGCAACCCACTCCCATGGTGTGACGGGCGGTGTGTACAAGGCCCGGGAACGTATTCACCGCGACATTCTGATTCGCGATTACTAGCGATTCCGACTTCACGCAGTCGAGTTGCAGACTGCGATCCGGACTACGATCGGTTTTATGGGATTAGCTCCACCTCGCGGCTTGGCAACCCTTTGTACCGACCATTGTAGCACGTGTGTAGCCCAGGCCGTAAGGGCCATGATGACTTGACGTCATCCCCACCTTCCTCCGGTTTGTCACCGGCAGTCTCCTTAGAGTGCCCACCATAACGTGCTGGTAACTAAGGACAAGGGTTGCGCTCGTTACGGGACTTAACCCAACATCTCACGACACGAGCTGACGACAGCCATGCAGCACCTGTCTCAGTGTTCCCGAAGGCACCAAACCATCTCTGGTAAGTTCACTGGATGTCAAGGCCTGGTAAGGTTCTTCGCGTTGCTTCGAATTAAACCACATGCTCCACCGCTTGTGCGGGCCCCCGTCAATTCATTTGAGTTTTAACCTTGCGGCCGTACTCCCCAGGCGGTCAACTTAATGCGTTAGCTGCGCCACTAAAATCTCAAGGATTCCAACGGCTAGTTGACATCGTTTACGGCGTGGACTACCAGGGTATCTAATCCTGTTTGCTCCCCACGCTTTCGCACCTCAGTGTCAGTATGAGCCCAGGTGGTCGCCTTCGCCACTGGTGTTCCTTCCTATATCTACGCATTTCACCGCTACACAGGAAATTCCACCACCCTCTGCCCTACTCTAGCTTGCCAGTTTTGGATGCAGTTCCCAGGTTGAGCCCGGGGCTTTCACATCCAACTTAACAAACCACCTACGCGCGCTTTACGCCCAGTAATTCCGATTAACGCTTGCACCCTCTGTATTACCGCGGCTGCTGGCACAGAGTTAGCCGGTGCTTATTCTGTCGGTAACGTCAAAACAGCAAGGTATTAACTTACTGCCCTTCCTCCCAACTTAAAGTGCTTTACAATCCGAAGACCTTCTTCACACACGCGGCATGGCTGGATCAGGCTTTCGCCCATTGTCCAATATTCCCCACTGCTGCCTCCCGTAGGAGTCTGGACCGTGTCTCAGTTCCAGTGTGACTGATCATCCTCTCAGACCAGTTACGGATCGTCGCCTTGGTGAGCCATTACCTCACCAACTAGCTAATCCGACCTAGGCTCATCTGATAGCGTGAGGTCCGAAGAGCCCCCACTTTCTCCCGTAGGACGTATGCGGTATTAGCGTCCCTTTCGAGACGTTGTCCCCCACTACCAGGCAGATTCCTAGGCATTACTCACCCGTCCGCCGCTGAATCAGAGAGCAAGCTCCCTTCATCCGCTCGACTTGCATGTGTTAGGCCTGCCGCCAGCGTTCAATCTGAGCCATGATCAAACTCTTCAGTTCAATACTGCAATCGGGTTTTGAGAAAACCCTATAAACTTGGCTCAGCAATCGTTGGTTAAACCATGATTTCTCGTGGAGTAATTTGCGATGCTGATAATCTGTTGACTTCAGTCTTACAGCGCAAGCACCCACACGAATTGCTTGATTCAGTTGTTAAAGAGCGGTTGGTCAAGAATCTTTCGTCTCAACCGAGGCGCGCATTCTACAGCAGCGTCTCATCTTGTCAAGCGGTTATTTTCAGAAGTTTTCAAAATTTCTTTTTCAACTTCAACCACTTGCGCTTCGTTCGATTTGG
>NZ_JBJDNK010000029.1:0-5954 GCF_044900175.1 Pseudomonas sp. NPDC088444 | reverse complement strand
AGCTGGATGGCCAGGAGGTAAGGCACATCCATGACGTCCGGCAACTTGCTAAAGTCCTTGCGGATACGTTTTTTCTCAGTGTATGAGTAAGCCATCAGCGTTCCCCAGCTTGGTCACCTGCTTGTTTGGCCTCCCCCGGCGGGAGCGGCCAGAAAATCTTGCAAACCCCTTGGTTTGCACCACCATTCGCGGTGGTTGACGCACGTTATGGCGTCGACTTGATCAACCGCCAATAACGGAAAAAGGCCGGTGGCAAAAGCCACCAGCCATCAGCCTTCTGCTCAACGCTTGGGCTGGAGACGCAAGGTCGAAATTACTTGATTTCGACTTTGGCGCCTGCTTCTTCCAGCTTCTTCTTAGCGTCTTCAGCGGCTTCTTTCGAAACGCCTTCAGCGATGACCTGAGGAGCACCGTCGACTTTCTCTTTGGCTTCTTTCAGGCCCAGACCGGTCAGCTCACGAACAGCCTTGATCACGTTGACTTTCTTCTCGCCAGCTTCGGCCAGAACAACGTTGAACTCGGTTTGCTCTTCAACCACAGCGGCAGCAGCAGCTGGACCAGCAGCAGCAACAGCGGCGGTTACGCCGAAGGTTTCTTCCATCGCTTTGATCAGCTCAACAACTTCCAGAACGGTTTTCTGGCCGATCGCTTCGATGATTTGCTCGTTAGTCAGAGACATGACTATATATCCTGTATTGGGGGTGACGGCCTACGCGACCATCAAATTAAACATATGATTTCGAAAGAGCTTGTGGTGCCTTAGGCAGCCGAAGCTTCTTTCTGGTCGCGAATAGCTGCCAAAGTGCGAGCCAGCTTGCTGGTAGCGCCTTGGATTACGCTCATCAGCTTCGCAATAGCCTCGTCGCGAGTTGGCAAGGTAGCCAACACGTCGATCTGGTTGGCGGCAAGGAACTTGCCGTCAAACGCAGCTGCCTTGATCTCGAACTTGTCCTGACCCTTCGCGAACTCTTTGAACAGACGGGCAGCAGCGCCGGGGTGTTCATTGGAGAAAGCGATCAAGGTCGGGCCAGTGAAGGCGTCGTTGAGAACACTGAATTCAGTGTCAGCAACTGCACGCTTGAGCAGGGTGTTACGTACGACACGTACGTAAACGCCAGCTTCACGAGCCTCTTTACGGAGTCCGGTCATCGCGCCCACAGTCACGCCACGGGCATCAGCCACGACAGCAGACAGAGCGACTTTGGCAGCCTCGTTGACTTCAGCGACGATGGCCTTCTTGTCTTCGAGTTTAATTGCCACGGGTTTAACTCCTGCTTGTTACCGTTTCATCTGGCCAAAGGCCTGATGTCGTTTTGGTGTCTGATTCGGTAAAGAACCGGGAGCACCATCTGCGTAGGCTTGCGTTTTAAGGCTTTCGCCGCCTACGGTCTTGGATAGCCCCCGCCAGGCAGGGACCCCAATTTTTGCATTGGCACGAAAAATCGCGCCAAGCGTGTCTTAGGCGTTCAGCGAGCTCTGATCAATGACCAGACCTGGGCCCATAGTGGTGCTCAGGGTAACGCGCTTGACGTAGATACCTTTCGAAGAAGCTGGCTTGATGCGCTTCAGGTCAGCGATCAAGGCTTCAACGTTCTCACGCAGCTTGTCTGCTTCGAAGCCGACTTTACCTACGGAGGTGTGAATGATGCCGTTCTTGTCAGTGCGGTAGCGAACCTGACCGGCCTTGGCGTTTTTAACCGCGCCCGCCACGTCCGGAGTTACAGTACCAACCTTCGGGTTAGGCATCAGGCCACGCGGACCCAGAACCTGGCCCAACTGACCAACGACACGCATTGCATCTGGAGAGGCAATTACGACGTCATAGTTCAGATCGCCGCCTTTCATTTCAGCAGCCAGGTCGTCCATACCAACGCGATCAGCACCTGCAGCCAGAGCAGCTTCAGCAGCCGGGCCTTGGGTGAACACAGCAACGCGAACAGTCTTGCCAGTGCCATGCGGCAGCACAGTGGCGCTGCGAACAACCTGGTCAGATTTACGCGGGTCGACGCCAAGGTTTACAGCAACGTCAAACGACTCGCTGAATTTCACAGTCGACAGTTCAGCCAGCAACACAGCTGCATCGTTGAAGCTGTAAGACTTGCCTGCTTCAACTTTCGAAGCGATAGCTTTCTGGCGCTTAGTCAGCTTAGCCATTACACACCCTCCACGTTAAGGCCCATGCTACGAGCAGAGCCGGCGATGGTACGCACGGCTGCATCCATATCAGCTGCAGTAAGATCCGCTTTTTTGGTCTTAGCGATTTCTTCCAGCTGAGCACGGGTAACAGTGCCAACTTTGACGGTGTTAGGACGAGCCGAACCACTGGTCAGACCAGCAGCCTTTTTCAGCAGAACCGAAGCCGGGGTACTTTTGGTTTCAAAAGTGAAGCTACGGTCACTGTATACAGTGATGATCACTGGAGTCGGCAGACCTGGCTCCATACCCTGGGTACGGGCGTTGAAAGCCTTGCAGAACTCCATGATGTTGACGCCGTGCTGACCCAACGCAGGACCGACGGGCGGGCTTGGGTTAGCTTGAGCGGCTTTCACTTGAAGCTTGATGTAAGCGGTAATCTTCTTGGCCATGAGGCACTCCAATTACGGGTTCAAACGCCTCGAGAGGCTCCCCGGTTACTTGCGCGTTTATCCCAGTGACGACAAAACCCCACAGCCTTAGACTGTGGGGTATGGGATTTTCAGCCCAGCTAGACCTTTTCGACCTGACTGAACTCAAGCTCTACCGGAGTAGAGCGTCCGAAAATGAGCACTGCGACCTGAATCCGGCTCTTCTCGTAGTTAACCTCTTCAACCGTACCGTTGAAATCCGCAAATGGACCATCGGTAACGCGAACCACTTCACCAGGCTCGAACAACGTCTTCGGCTTAGGCTTGTCGCTACCATCGGCAACGCGACGCAGAATAGCCTCTGCCTCTTTATCAGTGATAGGCGCTGGCTTGTCAGCGGTACCACCAATGAAACCCATAACACGAGGGGTATCCTTGACCAAGTGCCAAGTCCCTTCGTTCATTTCCATCTGAACAAGCACGTAACCTGGGAAGAACTTACGCTCGCTCTTGCGCTTCTGGCCGTTGCGCATTTCTACCACTTCTTCGGTAGGGACCAGAATTTCACCAAAGCCGTCTTCCATGCCTGCCAGCTTTACACGCTCAATCAGAGAGCGCATGACATGCTTCTCGTAACCCGAGTAGGCATGCACTACGTACCAACGCTTAGCCACAGGACACCCTTAGCCAACAATCAGGGAAACAAGCCAGCCGAGCAGGGAATCGAGCCCCCACAGCAGCAGCGCCATGACCAAAACCACAGCAACCACGATGAGGGTTGTCTGGGTGGTTTCTTGACGAGTAGGCCATACGACCTTGCGAATCTCAGCGCGAGCTTCTTTGGCCAACACAAAGAAAGCCTTACCCTTGCCAGTCTGCAGCGACACATAGGCTGCAACTGCCGCAATCACAAGCAAGGCAAGCACGCGATACAGGATTGGCTGCGCCGAGTAGTATTGATTTCCGACGACACCCACGACAATCAGAAGGACTACCGCTAGCCACTTGAAAAGATCAAAACGGGAGTCTGGGGCTTCAGCCTTTGGATTCATCTACTAAAATCCTGCGAAAAGAAAGCCAGATGCATTACGCGAATCTGGCAGGTCAGGAGGGAATCGAACCCCCAACCTACGGTTTTGGAGACCGTCGCTCTGCCAATTGAGCTACTGACCTAAAAGCTATATCAGGCCGACCATTATGCGGACCCAACAGAAAGATTTCAACAGCCATTCGAAAGACTTCTGCAATCGAACGCTGCAAGGAACCACTCTCACCCAAACCCGAAAATCGACAGGCCGGACTACCCGCAACACCTAAAACAAAGGCAGATACTTTCATATCTGCCTTAGTAATGGAGCTCTTGAGCGGATTTGAACCGCTGACCTCACCCTTACCAAGGGTGTGCTCTACCAACTGAGCTACAAGAGCAAAACACATTGCACAACCAGCAAACTTGGAGCGGGTAGCGGGAATCGAACCCGCATCATCAGCTTGGAAGGCTGAGGTTCTACCACTAAACTATACCCGCAGATCATGCTGCTTACGCTCAAATATGGTGGAGGGGGAAGGATTCGAACCTTCGAAGTCGTAGACGTCAGATTTACAGTCTGATCCCTTTGGCCGCTCGGGAACCCCTCCTAAGCGAGGCGACATTCTAACTCATGCCACCCTTCTGTCAACCTTTTTCTCAATAAAATCTTGAGGTTACATACGTTGACTCTTGCTTTGCTTGCATTTCAATTTGCCTTGCACTGCGAAGCGGGCGCCATTCTATGCAAACTATTCGGCAGTTGCAATGCTTTCGCATGACATTATTTTGTTTTTTATTTGAGGGAAGTCCTGACGCAACCTTCCTACCAATGCATCATCAACAAGGCGCCGACTTTCCGGAGCGATTCGTACCCAAAGTGCCCCACTTGACTCCCCCGCCTGAGCAACCACTTGCGCTTGTATATCCAGACTAACCAAGCGCTGCTCAATCGTCTTCGCCACACCTTGGGAGATATCTCCTCCAAGGTATAAGCACTGAACCTCCGCGCGATCAGCTGAAGAGCGCCCATCGCCAGATTCGCTTAAAAGCTGGATGTTTTGTTGCGCCCCCTTGTAGACGGACAGCGGGGCCACCTCTTTTGGCCTCAACGGCACATCTTGCTGATGCCATACGTAGTAAAAGGCATTCAGCATGACCAACAGCAAAAACAACCAACGCATATCAGCCTCGCGATTCTGGATCAAGGCGCTTGCGCAGTCTCAAGCTCAGCTCCCCACCGCTAAAAGTACGAATCTCCCGACCAACCCTGAGACGAAGCGCACCTACAGCATCCACCCCCACAACAACGCCTTCCAGCGCCGTCGAACCCGCCAAGAGGGTCACTTCCTCCCCCTGCCACAAATGGAGGCGCTCCCACTCATCCCGGAACGCCTCGAACCCCCCCTGGCGATGCGCAGCGAGATGACGCGCCAATTCAGAGCTCAGTAGAGCCGCGACCTGATTCCGATCAACATCACCCCCACTCTCCAGCCCCATGGAGGTCCACGCCTGATCGACATCCTGAGCCACACGCATATTCACATTAATGCCAATACCAATCACAACGTGGCATACATCAGCAGGATCCCCAGTCAACTCCAACAAGACACCCGCGAGCTTTCGCCCCCCGGACAATATGTCATTGGGCCATTTGAGACCGGCATTCGGGACGCCCAGCGCACGCAAGGTTTTGACTACAGCAAGCCCGACAAGAAGACTCAAGCCCTCAAGCTGACGCATGCCACCCTCTATACGCAGCACAAGGCTGTAATAAAGATTCTCGGCAAAAGGGCTGACCCATCGGCGACCACGCCGCCCTCTTCCTGCCAGTTGTTGCTCTGCGACAACCAAGGCGGGAATGTGCTCCCCCACAACCGCCAGGCGCATAGCCTCGGCATTTGTTGAGTCAATCGAGTCATGAACCCGCACAACCCAACCGAGCTCTTTGTGACGCTCCACAAGCCATGCACGATCAAGGAGGTGAAGCGGCTGGGCCAACCGATAGCCACGACCGCGAACCTTGTGTATTTCTATGCCGGTTTCGGCCTGCAATTGATGGAGCTTTTTCCAGACAGCGCTACGGCTAACCCCTAGAGCATTTCCCAGGTCCTCACCGGAGTGAAAAGCCCCATCACTTAAAAGCCTTAACAACGAATGCATTAGCAGTCCACCTACGGATGAGGGACGCATAATAGCCACGCACAAGGCCAATGCAAAGAAGAGGGAGCATAAGGACTGAGCGAGCAGCCCGCTTTTTTCGCCAATAAGACAAAACCCCGTCTGCTTTCGCAAACGGGGTTCTGCAATTGAATCTTGACGATGACCTACTCTCACATGGGGAAACCCCACACTACCATCGG
>NZ_JBJDNK010000028.1:427-6121 GCF_044900175.1 Pseudomonas sp. NPDC088444 | reverse complement strand
AACCGAGGTCCATCAAGCGCTTGATTTTCATGTTGATTTCGCGACGCAGGTCACCTTCAGTGGTGAACTTCGCGACTTCGCCACGCAGCTGTTCAATCTGCTCATCGCTCAGATCTTTGATCTTTGCGGCCGGGTTTACCCCGGTGACAGCACAGATTTTCTGTGCAGTCGTGCGACCAACACCATAGATGTAGGTCAGCGAGATAACAGTGTGCTTGTTATCTGGAATGTTAACGCCTGCAATACGGGCCATTCAGTGGGACTCCAATTGACAGCTACCTACGCCCCGGAAGCCAAGAAATAGGGCGCGAGATAATATCGCTGTAATAACAAATAATCAACCCAGCAGCGCACTAGCTGCTGGGCTTTTAGCACAGATCACACTCAGCCTTGGCGCTGCTTGTGACGTGGTTCCGCGCTGCAAATTACTCGAACGACACCTTCGCGGCGAATAATCTTGCAGTTACGGCACAGTTTTTTCACCGATGCACGAACTTTCATCACCAACTCCTCGAACCTTATGGGTGCTTCAGCGCAGCATGCCGCTGCCGTAGCCCTTCAGGTTGGCTTTCTTCATCAGGGATTCATACTGGTGCGAAACGAGGTGAGATTGCACTTGGGACATAAAGTCCATGACAACCACGACCACGATCAGCAACGAGGTCCCGCCAAGGTAGAACGGCACGTTTGCAGCCACGACCAGGAACTGGGGCAGCAAGCATACGGCCATCATATAGAGAGCACCGAACATGGTCAGACGAGTCAAAACGCCATCGATATAGCGCGCAGACTGCTCACCAGGACGAATGCCCGGAATAAAGGCACCGGACTTCTTCAGGTTTTCCGCTACGTCTTTCGGATTGAACATCAACGCCGTATAGAAGAAGCAGAAGAAAATAATCCCTGCACTAAACAGCAGAATATTCAACGGCTGACCAGGAGCGATCGACTGCGAGATGTCTTGAAGCCAGCCCATACCTTCAGACTGACCGAACCAGGCACCCAGCGAAGCCGGGAACAGCAAAATGCTGCTCGCAAAAATGGCTGGAATAACACCGGCCATGTTCACTTTCAACGGCAAGTGGCTGGTCTGCGCAGCGAAGACCTTGCGGCCTTGCTGACGCTTGGCGTAATGAACAGCAATACGACGCTGACCACGCTCAATGAACACCACGAAACCGATGATCGCTACTGCCAGCAAACCGATGGCGACCAAAGCGAAAATGTTGATATCACCCTGACGCGCAGACTCGAAAGACTGCCCAATCGCTCTCGGAAGACCGGCGACGATACCCGAAAAAATCAACATCGAGATACCGTTACCAACACCGCGCTCTGTGATCTGTTCGCCAAGCCACATCATGAACAGTGCACCAGCCACGAAGGTGGTAACCGCCACGAAGTGGAAGCCTATATCTGCAGAGAAAGCAACGCCTTGACCAGCCAAACCAATGGACATGCCAATAGCTTGAACCAAGGCCAAGACAACGGTGCCATAGCGGGTGTATTGGCTGATCTTGCGACGACCAGCCTCACCTTCCTTCTTCAACTGCTCCAGCTGTGGGCTGACAGCGGTCATGAGCTGCATGATGATCGAGGCCGAAATGTACGGCATGATCCCCAATGCAAAAATGCTCATGCGCTCCAGCGCACCGCCGGAAAACATGTTGAACAAGCTAAGAATGGTCCCCTCATTCTGTCGAAACAGGTCCGCCAGCCGGTCAGGGTTGATACCTGGAACTGGGATATGCGCACCGATCCGATAGACGATAATCGCCAGGAACAGGAAACGCAGACGAGCCCAGAGTTCGGACAACCCGCCGCTTTTGCTGAGCGCTGAGAGAGCACCTTGCTTAGCCATTTATTCCTCGAACTTGCCGCCAGCTGCTTCGATAGCCGCACGCGCACCTTTGGTGGCTGCGATACCTTTAAGGGTGACCGCGCGAGTAACCTCACCGGACAGCATGACTTTCACGCGCTGTACGTTTTGGTTGATCACGTTGGCATCCTTCAGGGACTGCACAGTTACGACGCCTTCAACCTTGGCCAGCTCGGAGGTGCGTACTTCTGCACGATCCATAGCTTTCAAGGAGACGAAGCCGAACTTAGGCAGACGACGATGCAACGGCTGTTGGCCGCCTTCGAAGCCCGGAGCAATGGTGCCACCGGAACGGGAAGTTTGACCTTTGTGACCACGGCCACCAGTCTTACCCAAACCGCTACCGATACCACGACCCGGACGATGCTTCTCGCGACGGGAACCCGGCGCTGGACTCAGATCATTGAGTTTCATCGATTAACCCTCGACGCGCAGCATGTAGTAAGCCTTGTTGATCATCCCACGATTTTCCGGGGTGTCAGCGACTTCTACAGTGTGACCGATGCGACGCAGACCCAGACCCTTAACGCACAGTTTGTGGCTAGGGATACGGCCGCTGACGCTCTTGACCAGCGTTACTTTTACGGTAGCCATGATCAGATGATCTCCTCAACGTTCAGGCCACGCTTGGCAGCGATGGACTCAGGAGATTGCATCGACTTCAGACCCTTGAACGTTGCATGAACAACGTTGACAGGGTTGGTCGAACCGTAGCACTTAGCCAAAACGTTCTGAACGCCAGCAACTTCCAGGACAGCACGCATTGCGCCGCCGGCGATGATGCCAGTACCTTCAGAAGCAGGCTGCATGTAGACCTTCGAAGCGCCGTGAGCGGACTTCATGGCGTACTGCAGAGTGGTACCGTTCAGATCGACTTGGATCATGTTGCGACGGGCAGCTTCCATGGCCTTCTGGATTGCCGCAGGCACTTCACGGGATTTGCCGCGGCCGAAGCCAACACGACCCTTACCATCACCAACCACGGTCAACGCGGTGAAAGTGAAGATACGGCCGCCTTTTACGGTTTTTGCTACGCGATTAACCTGAACCAGCTTCTCGATGTAGCCTTCGTCGCGTTTTTGGTCGTTATTTGCCATAACTTAGAACTCCAGCCCGCCTTCACGAGCAGCATCAGCCAGCGCCTTGACGCGACCGTGGTACTTGAAGCCAGAACGATCAAAAGCCACTTGAGATACACCAGCGGCTTTCGCACGCTCAGCGATCAGCTGGCCAACTTTAGTGGCCGCGTCGATGTTGCCAGTGGCGCCATCACGCAGTTCTTTGTCCAAAGTCGAAGCGTTTGCCAGGACTTTGCTGCCGTCGGCCGAAATGACCTGGGCGTAGATGTGCTGCGAAGAGCGGTACACGCAGAGACGCACGACTTCGAGTTCTTGCATTTTCAGGCGTGCTTTGCGAGCGCGACGCAGTCGGGTAACTTTTTTGACGGTCATTTGCTATGCCCTACTTCTTCTTGGCTTCTTTACGACGGACAACTTCGTCCGCGTAACGCACGCCTTTGCCTTTGTACGGCTCTGGACGACGGAAGTCGCGGATTTCCGCGGCTACTTGACCAACCAGTTGCTTGTCGATGCCCTTGATCAGGATATCGGTCTGGCTTGGGGTCTCAGCGGTAACGCCTTCCGGCAGTTCGTAATCCACTGGGTGCGAGAAGCCGAGAGCCAGGTTCAGGATTTTGCCTTTAGCCTGGGCCTTGTAACCAACACCGACCAGCTGGAGCTTGCGCTCAAAGCCTTGGCTTACGCCCTGGACCATGTTGTTGACCAATGCACGAGTGGTACCGGCCATTGCGCGAGTCTGTTGATCGCCATTGCGAGCAGCGAAACGCAGCTCACCGGATTCTTCAACGATTTCGACGGACGAATGAACGTTCAGGTCGAGAGTACCCTTGGCACCCTTCACCGACAGTTGCTGGCCGACGAGCTTAACTTCGACGCCTGCTGGCAACTTAACGGGGTTCTTAGCTACGCGTGACATGCTTATCCCCCCTTAGAACACAGTGCAAAGCACTTCGCCGCCAACACCGGCAGCGCGCGCAGCACGATCAGTCATCACACCTTTGTTAGTGGAGACGATAGACACACCGAGACCGCCACGAACTTTTGGCAGATCATCGACGGACTTGTACTGGCGCAGGCCTGGACGGCTGACGCGCTTGACTTCTTCGATGACCGGACGACCTTCGAAGTATTTCAGCTCGATGGACAGCAGTGGCTTGGTTTCGCTGCTGATCTGATAACCCGCAATGTAACCTTCGTCTTTCAAGACTTTGGCCACAGCCACCTTCAACGAGGAGGATGGCATGCTTACGACGGACTTTTCAGCCATCTGGGCATTACGGATACGAGTTAGCATGTCCGCTAACGGGTCCTGCATACTCATGGGCTAGACGCTCCTGATACAAAAAAAATGAGCCTTGCGGCTACAGCTTATCGCCTTAATGTTCCGGGCACGTGAAAACACGGGCTCTGGCGAGCCGGCAATTCTAGACGTACCCCAGAAACGAATCAAGCCCCAAAAGGGGCTTGATCAGCTTCAAGTGTCGCGCTGGTCGGAAACCGAAGCCCCTCGCAGCACGAAACGAGAAATGCGAATTACCAGCTGGCTTTAACCAGACCTGGTACGTCACCACGCATGGCAGCTTCACGCAGCTTGTTACGGGCGAGGCCGAACTTGCGGTAAACGCCGTGCGGACGACCAGTCAGGCGGCAACGGTTACGCATGCGCGAAGCGCTGGCGTCACGTGGTTGCTTCTGCAGCGCAACGGTAGCTTCCCAACGCGCTTCTGGACTCGCGTTCAGATCCACGATGATTGCTTTCAGTGCTGCACGCTTGGTGGCGTACTTGGCAACGGTGAGCTGACGCTTCAGCTCACGGTTTTTCATGCTCTTCTTGGCCATGGTCCTACTCCAATCAGTTGCGGAACGGGAACTTGAAAGCACGCAGCAGTGCGCGACCTTCGTCGTCCGAACGAGCAGTGGTGGTCAGGGTAATGTCCAGACCGCGCAGGGCATCGATCTTGTCGTAATCGATTTCCGGGAAAATGATCTGCTCTTTCACGCCCATGCTGTAGTTGCCACGACCGTCGAAGGACTTGGCATTCAGGCCGCGGAAGTCGCGAACCCGCGGCAGGGAGATCGACAGCAGACGATCCAGGAATTCGTACATACGGTCGCGACGCAGGGTCACTTTGACACCGATCGGCCAACCTTCGCGGACTTTGAAGCCTGCGATGGATTTGCGAGCGTGAGTCACAACGACTTTCTGGCCGGTGATCTTTTCCAGGTCAGCAACAGCGTGCTCGATGACTTTCTTGTCACCGATCGCTTCGCCCAGACCCATGTTCAGGGTGATCTTGGTAATGCGTGGAACTTCCATCACGTTCGACAGCTTAAGTTCTTCCTTAAGCTTCGGTGCGATTTCCTTCCAGTACAGCTCTTTCAGTCGTGCCATGGTCTTCTACCTAGCAGTGTTCAAGCATCAACCGCTTTTTGGGTCGACTTGAAGACACGAATTTTTTTGCCGTCTTCAACTTTGAAACCAACGCGATCAGCCTTGTTGGTTGCGCTGTTGAAAATGGCGACGTTGGAAGCGTGCAGTGGCGCTTCTTTCTCGACGATACCGCCCTGTACGCCCGACATCGGGTTAGGCTTGGTATGACGCTTCACCAGGTTGATCCCACCAACGACCAGACGGTCGTCAGCGAGAACCTTGAGCACCTTACCGCGCTTACCTTTGTCTTTGCCGGCGATCACGATGATCTCGTCGTCACGACGAATCTTTTGCATGTCGGATCT
>NZ_JBJDNK010000028.1:0-417 GCF_044900175.1 Pseudomonas sp. NPDC088444 | reverse complement strand
GGGGCGAGCGAGACGATCTTCATGAACTTCTCAGAGCGAAGTTCACGGGTCACTGGCCCAAAGATACGGGTGCCGATCGGCTCTTGCTTGTTGTTCAACAGAACAGCAGCGTTGCCGTCAAAGCGGATGATGGAACCGTCTGCACGACGGACACCGTGGCGAGTGCGGACTACAACAGCAGTCATCACTTGGCCTTTTTTCACCTTACCGCGCGGAATCGCTTCCTTGACGGTCACTTTGATGATGTCACCGATACCAGCGTAACGACGATGAGAGCCACCAAGCACCTT
Organism: Pseudomonas sp. NPDC088444; assembly: GCF_044900175.1. Taxonomy (NCBI): domain Bacteria; kingdom Pseudomonadati; phylum Pseudomonadota; class Gammaproteobacteria; order Pseudomonadales; family Pseudomonadaceae; genus Pseudomonas; species Pseudomonas sp. NPDC088444. The sequence continues at coordinate 127 of NZ_JBJDNK010000028.1, read as the reverse complement.
GATGCACATATCGCGGCGAGCGCCGCTGTTATCGGCCTTTTCTATAATTGATTGAGTGTGATTGTTATATTTTCTTGTAGGGATAGAGTTTATAGTTACTTTTAGATTTCGTTTTTATCATTATGAT
>NZ_JBJDNK010000027.1:4436-8577 GCF_044900175.1 Pseudomonas sp. NPDC088444 | reverse complement strand
GCTCACAGCTGGTTCCTGAAATCGCTGCCGTCCCGTATCGGCCTGCTGATGGACATGACCCTGCGTGATATCGAGCGCGTTCTCTATTTTGAGAGCTATGTCGTTATCGATCCGGGCATGACCACGCTTGAGAAAGGTCAGCTGCTGAACGACGAGCAGTATTTCGAAGCTCTCGAAGAGTTCGGTGACGACTTTGATGCCCGCATGGGTGCCGAGGCTGTCCGCGAGCTGCTGCACGCTATCGATCTGGAGCACGAGATTGGCCGTCTGCGCGAAGAAATTCCGCAAACCAACTCCGAAACCAAGATCAAGAAGCTGTCCAAACGCCTGAAACTGATGGAAGCGTTCCAGGGTTCTGGCAACCTGCCTGAGTGGATGGTGTTGACCGTTCTGCCGGTTCTGCCGCCAGATCTGCGTCCACTGGTTCCCCTGGATGGTGGCCGTTTCGCGACGTCTGACCTCAACGATCTGTATCGTCGAGTGATCAACCGTAACAACCGTTTGAAGCGCCTGCTGGATCTGTCCGCTCCGGACATCATCGTGCGCAACGAAAAGCGCATGCTGCAGGAAGCTGTGGACGCGCTTCTCGACAACGGTCGTCGTGGTCGCGCCATTACCGGCTCGAACAAGCGTCCTCTGAAATCCTTGGCTGACATGATCAAGGGTAAGCAAGGTCGTTTCCGTCAGAACTTGCTTGGTAAGCGTGTTGACTACTCGGGTCGTTCGGTTATTACCGTAGGTCCCACCCTGCGTCTGCACCAATGCGGTCTGCCGAAGAAAATGGCACTTGAGCTGTTCAAGCCGTTCATTTTTGGCAAGCTGGAAATGCGTGGTCTGGCGACCACCATCAAGGCTGCCAAGAAGATGGTCGAGCGTGAGCTGCCAGAAGTTTGGGACGTTCTCGCTGAAGTGATTCGTGAACACCCGGTACTGCTTAACCGTGCACCGACTCTTCACCGTCTGGGTATTCAGGCGTTTGAACCGGTGTTGATCGAAGGTAAGGCAATCCAGCTGCACCCGCTGGTTTGTGCGGCATACAACGCCGACTTCGACGGTGACCAAATGGCCGTTCACGTACCGCTGACACTGGAAGCCCAGTTGGAAGCGCGTGCGTTGATGATGTCGACCAACAACATTCTGTCGCCAGCCAACGGTGAGCCAATCATCGTTCCTTCGCAGGACGTTGTACTGGGTCTGTACTACATGACTCGTGAGGCGATCAACGCCAAGGGCGAAGGTCGTGTGTTCGCGGACCTGCAGGAAGTCGATCGCGTGTTCCGCGCCGGCGAAGCTGCGCTGCACGCCAAGATCAAGGTTCGTATCAACGAAACCGTGAACGATCGTGATGGCGGTAGCGTGACCAATACCCGCATTGTCGACACCACTGTCGGCCGTGCATTGCTGTTCCAGGTGGTTCCGGCGGGGCTGTCCTTCGACGTGGTCAACACGCCGATGAAGAAGAAAGCGATCTCCAAGCTGATCAACCAGTGCTACCGCGTGGTTGGTCTGAAAGAGACTGTGATCTTTGCTGACCAGTTGATGTACACCGGTTTCGCGTACTCGACGATCTCGGGTGTTTCGATTGGCGTTAACGACTTCGTTATCCCTGATGAGAAAGCTCGCATCATCGATACTGCTACCGAAGAAGTTAAAGAAATTGAAAGCCAGTACGCGTCCGGCCTGGTCACTCAGGGCGAGAAGTACAACAAGGTGATCGACCTTTGGTCGAAGGCGAACGACGAAGTGTCCAAGGCGATGATGGCCAACCTCTCGAAAGAGAAGGTCGTTGACCGTCACGGCGAGACCGTGGACCAGGAATCGTTCAACTCGATGTACATGATGGCTGACTCGGGTGCGCGGGGTTCCGCTGCACAGATTCGTCAGTTGGCGGGTATGCGGGGCCTGATGGCCAAGCCGGACGGCTCGATCATTGAGACGCCGATCACGGCGAACTTCCGTGAAGGTCTGAGCGTACTTCAGTACTTCATCTCGACTCACGGTGCTCGTAAAGGTCTGGCGGATACCGCGTTGAAAACCGCGAACTCCGGTTATCTGACTCGCCGTCTGGTAGACGTGGCGCAAGACCTGGTCGTGACCGAAGTCGACTGCGGCACCGAACAGGGCCTGCTGATGACTCCGCACATCGAAGGCGGTGACGTCGTCGAGCCGCTGGGTGAGCGCGTACTGGGTCGTGTGATCGCACGTGACGTATTCAAGCCGGGCACCGAGGACGTCATCGTTCCTGCAGGCACTCTGGTAGATGAGAAGTGGGTCGAGTTCATCGAGCTGAACAGCATCGACGAAGTCGTCGTGCGCTCGCCGATCAGCTGTGAAACCCGCTACGGCATCTGCGCCAAGTGCTACGGCCGTGATCTGGCTCGTGGTCATCTGGTGAACATTGGTGAAGCGGTTGGCGTTATCGCTGCACAGTCCATCGGTGAGCCGGGTACCCAACTGACCATGCGCACGTTCCACATCGGTGGTGCGGCAAGCCGTACTTCCGCTGCCGACAGTGTTCAGGTCAAGAATGGCGGTGTTGTACGCCTGCACAACCTGAAGCACGTCGAGCGTGCTGACGGCAACTTGGTTGCCGTTTCTCGTTCCGGCGAGTTGGCGATTGCCGATGAATTCGGTCGTGAACGCGAGCGTTACAAGCTGCCATACGGTGCCGTGATTTCGGTGAAAGAAGGTGACAAGGTCGACGCTGGCGCTATTGTGGCCAAGTGGGACCCGCACACTCACCCAATCGTTACCGAGCTGAAAGGTACTGTGACCTACGTGGGCATGGAAGAGGGTATTACGATCAAGCGCCAGACCGACGAATTGACCGGTCTGACCAACATCGAAGTACTTGATCCGAAGGATCGTCCTGCTGCTGGCAAGGACATTCGTCCAGCGGTCAAGATGGTCGGTGTAGATGGCAAGGATCTGTTGCTGCCTGGTACCGACGTACCGGCGCAATACTTCCTGCCGGCGAACGCGCTGGTTGGTATCGCGGACGGCGCACAAGTGGGTGTGGGTGACGTACTCGCTCGTATTCCGCAAGAAACGTCGAAAACCCGTGACATCACCGGTGGTCTGCCGCGCGTTGCCGACCTGTTCGAAGCGCGTCGTCCAAAAGAAGCGTCGATCCTCGCAGAAGTCAGCGGTACGATCGCCTTCGGTAAAGAGACTAAGGGCAAGCGTCGTCTGGTGATTACGCCGAACGATGGTAGCGACCCGTACGAAGAGCTGATTCCGAAGTGGCGTCACCTGAACGTGTTCGAGGGGGAGCAGGTAAACCGTGGTGAGGTTATCTCCGACGGTCCTAGCGATCCGCATGACATTCTGCGTTTGCTGGGTGTCAGCGCACTGGCGAAATACATCGTCAACGAGATTCAGGACGTTTACCGTCTGCAAGGCGTGAAGATCAACGACAAGCACATCGAAACGATTCTTCGCCAGATGCTGCGCAAGGTCGAGATCAGCGAGTCGGGCGATTCGAGCTTCATCAAGGGCGACCAGATGGAGTTGACGCATGTCTTGGTAGAGAACGAGCGACTGGTACAAGAGGAGAAGTTCATTGCGAAGTTCACCCGCGTACTGCTCGGCATCACCAAAGCATCGTTGTCTACCGAATCGTTCATCTCGGCGGCTTCCTTCCAGGAAACCACTCGCGTTCTGACCGAGGCGGCCGTAACCGGCAAGCGCGATTATCTGCGTGGCCTGAAGGAGAACGTCGTCGTGGGTCGTTTGATCCCGGCGGGCACTGGTCTGGCTTATCACAGCGAACGTAAGCGTCGTCGTGATTCCGAAAAACCGCTGCGCGTTAGCGCGAGCGAAGTGGAAGCAGCGCTGACCGAAGCGCTGAATTCCAGCAACAATTGAGTGTACTGCCCTGTTGTTCTGTGGCCTTCCTGTTCGACAGCTGTCTGTCGCCTCAGGTGGGTTGCGGAGGGCAGGGCATTGCCTTGACTGGGGGCAGGATCCTCTTTAGACTCTTGAACCCCAAAATCTGGCGGGACTTTCGTCCTGCCATTTTGCTTTTCTTGCAAGACAATAGCGTCGCAAGACAACAGTGGAGCTAGTAGATGGCAACTATCAACCAGCTGGTACGTCAGCCGCGCAAGCGTATCGTCGAGAAATCCGACGTTCCTGCGCT
>NZ_JBJDNK010000027.1:0-4426 GCF_044900175.1 Pseudomonas sp. NPDC088444 | reverse complement strand
CCGCCACGTCGTGGCGGGTGCACCCGCGTGTACACCACTACGCCGAAAAAACCTAACTCGGCACTGCGTAAAGTGTGCCGTGTGCGTCTGACCAACGGTTTCGAGGTTTCCTCGTATATCGGTGGTGAAGGCCACAACCTGCAAGAGCACAGCGTCGTTCTGATTCGTGGCGGCCGTGTAAAAGACTTGCCAGGTGTTCGTTATCACACCGTTCGCGGCTCTCTGGATACCTCCGGCGTTAAAGGTCGTAACCAGGGTCGTTCGAAGTACGGCACCAAGCGTCCGAAGTGATTCGGTCGTTTTGCAGTCGTTTTTTAAATTTATTGAGTCGATAAGAGTAAGGTCGGGCATTGCATTTCAATGTGTGCTGTCCCGAGCGAACCTGAAGACCGTTTGAGGGCTTATCATGCCAAGACGTCGCGTAGCAGCAAAGCGTGAGATTCTTGACGATCCGAAGTACGGATCCCAGATTCTCGCCAAGTTCATGAACCACGTAATGGAGAGCGGCAAGAAAGCCGTTGCCGAGCGTATCGTTTACGGTGCACTGGATACCGTTAAGGCGCGCAAGGCGGGTACTGACCCCCTGGAACTCTTCGAAAAAGCACTCGACGCCATCGCTCCGCTGGTCGAAGTGAAGTCGCGCCGCGTTGGTGGTGCTACTTACCAGGTTCCGGTTGAAGTACGTCCTTCTCGTCGTAATGCTCTGGCAATGCGTTGGTTGGTAGACTTCGCGCGCAAGCGCGGTGAGAAGTCCATGGCTCTGCGCTTGGCTGGCGAACTGCTGGATGCCGCCGAAGGTAAAGGTGCTGCGGTCAAGAAGCGTGAAGACGTGCACCGTATGGCTGAGGCCAACAAGGCTTTCTCGCACTACCGCTTCTAATTTCAGCGTCACTCAATTTGCGAGGGCTTTATGGCTCGTACTACTCCGATTAACCGCTACCGTAACATTGGTATCGTTGCTCACGTGGATGCTGGTAAAACCACCACCACCGAGCGCGTCCTTTTTTACACGGGCGTAAACCACAAAATGGGCGAGGTGCATGATGGCGCCGCGACCATGGACTGGATGGTGCAGGAGCAGGAGCGTGGTATTACCATTACTTCTGCTGCGACCACAGCTTTTTGGCAGGGCTCTGTCAAACAGCATAAAGACCGCTATCGCTTCAACATCATCGATACCCCTGGTCACGTTGACTTCACCATTGAAGTAGAGCGCTCGCTGCGCGTACTCGACGGCGCTGTTGTAGTGTTCTGTGGTACTTCGGGTGTTGAACCTCAGTCGGAAACCGTATGGCGTCAAGCCAACAAATACGGTGTGCCTCGTCTTGTTTACGTAAACAAGATGGACCGTGCTGGTGCGAACTTCCTGCGCGTCGTTGAACAGATCAAAAAGCGCCTGGGCCATACCCCGGTTCCAATTCAGCTGGCCATCGGTTCGGAAGACAACTTCCAGGGCCAGATCGACCTGATGACCATGGAAGCTGTGTACTGGAACGATGCTGACAAAGGCATGGAACCACGTCGCGAAGCCATTCCTGCAGAAATGCAAGAGCTGGCTGAAGAGTGGCGCAGCAACATGGTAGAAGCGGCGGCTGAAGCCAACGAAGAGCTGATGAACAAGTACCTGGAAGGTGAAGAGCTGTCGATCGAAGAGATCAAGGCCGCACTGCGTCAGCGTACTATTGCCGGCGAAATCGTTCTGGCTGTCTGCGGTTCGTCGTTCAAGAACAAGGGTGTTCCTCTCGTTCTTGACGCCGTTATCGACTACCTGCCAGCGCCTGTCGAGATCCCTGCGATCAAGGGTATCAACCCTGATGACAAGGACCTGGACAAGGATGACAAGGCTGTTCGTCACGACGAGCGTCATGCTGACGACAATGAGCCGTTCTCTGCGCTGGCATTCAAGATCGCGACCGACCCGTTTGTGGGCTCGATCACCTTTGTTCGCGTCTATTCGGGCGCTCTGAACTCGGGTGACTCGGTTCTGAACTCGGTTAAAGGCAAGAAAGAGCGTGTGGGCCGTATGGTTCAGATGCATGCCAACAGCCGCGAAGAAATCAAGGAAGTACTGGCGGGTGACATCGCTGCCCTGATCGGCATGAAGGATGTGACCACTGGTGAAACGCTCTGCGCACTGGATAAGCCAATTATCCTTGAGCGGATGGACTTCCCTGAGCCGGTGATTTCGGTTGCTGTTGAGCCGAAAACCAAAGATGACCAGGAAAAAATGGGTATCGCTCTGAGCAAGCTGGCTCAGGAAGACCCGTCTTTCCGCGTCAAGACCGATGAAGAGACTGGTCAGACGATCATCTCGGGCATGGGCGAATTGCACTTGGACATCCTGGTTGACCGGATGCGCCGTGAGTTCAACGTCGAAGCCAACATCGGTAAGCCGCAAGTTTCTTATCGTGAGAAGATCACCAAGAACTGCGAAATCGAAGGCAAGTTTGTTCGTCAGTCCGGCGGTCGTGGCCAGTTCGGTCATTGCTGGATTCGCTTTGCTCCTGCTGACGAAGGTCAGGAAGGTCTGCAATTCGTGAACGAAGTAGTGGGTGGTGTTGTTCCTAAGGAATACATCCCGGCTATCCAGAAGGGTATTGAAGAGCAGATGAAAAACGGCGTTGTTGCCGGTTATCCGCTCATCGGCCTGAAGGCAACCGTGTTCGATGGCTCTTACCACGACGTCGACTCCAACGAGATGGCGTTCAAGGTGGCTGCTTCCATGGCGACCAAGCAACTCGCGTCGAAAGGCGGTGGTGTTGTGCTTGAGCCGATCATGAAAGTAGAAGTTGTAACACCTGAGGACTACATGGGTGACGTGATGGGTGACCTGAACCGTCGTCGTGGTCTGATCCAGGGTATGGAAGATACGGTCTCTGGCAAGGTTATCCGTGCCGAAGTGCCGTTGGGTGAGATGTTCGGTTATGCGACCGACGTTCGCTCCATGTCTCAGGGTCGCGCGAGCTACTCTATGGAATTCTCCAAATACTCCGAAGCTCCGTCGAACATCGTCGAAGCTCTCGTTAAAAAACAAGGCTGATTCAGCCCTTTTAGGCTAGGAGTTCACTGTCGTGGCTAAAGAAAAATTTGAACGTAACAAACCGCACGTCAACGTTGGCACCATCGGTCACGTCGACCACGGTAAAACCACTCTGACCGCTGCTCTGACTCGCGTTTGCTCCGAAGTTTTCGGTTCGGCTAAAGTCGACTTCGACAAAATCGACAGCGCACCAGAAGAGAAAGCTCGTGGTATCACCATCAACACTGCGCACGTTGAGTACGACTCGTCTGTACGTCACTACGCGCACGTTGACTGCCCAGGTCACGCCGACTACGTCAAGAACATGATCACTGGTGCTGCCCAGATGGACGGCGCGATCCTGGTTTGCTCGGCTGCCGATGGTCCGATGCCACAAACTCGTGAGCACATCCTGCTGTCCCGTCAGGTTGGCGTTCCATACATCGTTGTCTTCCTGAACAAGGCTGACATGGTTGATGACGCTGAGCTGCTGGAACTGGTCGAAATGGAAGTTCGCGACCTGCTGAGCACCTACGACTTCCCGGGTGATGATACTCCGATCATCATCGGTTCGGCTCTGATGGCTCTGAACGGTCAAGACGACAACGAGATGGGCACCAGTGCTGTCAAGAAACTGGTTGAAACTCTGGACAGCTACATCCCAGAGCCAGAGCGTGCTATCGACAAGCCGTTCCTGATGCCAATCGAAGACGTATTCTCGATCTCGGGTCGCGGTACTGTTGTGACTGGTCGTGTTGAGCGTGGCATCGTTCGCATTCAGGAAGAAGTTGAGATCGTTGGTCTGCGTCCAACCACCAAAACTACCTGCACCGGCGTTGAAATGTTCCGCAAGCTGCTGGACGAAGGTCGTGCTGGTGAGAACTGTGGCGTTCTGCTGCGTGGCACCAAGCGTGACGACGTTGAGCGTGGTCAGGTTCTGGCCAAGCCGGGTTCGGTTAAGCCGCACACCAAGTTCACCGCAGAAGTCTACGTTCTGTCGAAGGAAGAAGGCGGTCGTCACACTCCTTTCTTCAAAGGCTACCGTCCACAGTTCTACTTCCGTACTACTGACGTGACTGGTTCTTGCGAACTGCCAGAAGGCGTTGAAATGGTAATGCCAGGTGACAACATCCAGATGGAAGTCACTCTGATCAAGACCATCGCAATGGAAGACGGCCTGCGTTTCGCTATCCGTGAAGGCGGTCGTACCGTCGGCGCTGGCGTCGTAGCCAAAATCATCGAGTAATTCTCTTTTGTAGAATTTGCTTGATGGATGAAAAAGCCCCCGCTTAGCGGGGGCTTTTTTATTGGGTTGACACCTATCAGGGGCGTCTATAGAATTGCGCCTCCTTTTAACGGGCGTATTGCGCTCGGTGGGAATAGCAGCCGGAGTCTGAAATCCAATGC
>NZ_JBJDNK010000026.1:0-26475 GCF_044900175.1 Pseudomonas sp. NPDC088444 | reverse complement strand
GCAGTCGGCTACGACCAGGGCGTGATCCGCAACGATCGCTACAACGGCGACCAGCACGGGCGTCTGTCCAGCAACTCATTCGAATTTTTCGCCCGCGGCCAGCACGTCGCGGCGACCGTGACCTTTGCCCATTCGCTGGAACGTCCTGGCGGCGTGATCGAGCGTGAGTCGCCGATCTACTTCCGCCTCGATTTCTTCCTCTAACGTTTCGCCGGAATCCCTGACATGGACGTTCGTTTCTTCGATTTTCTCGCCCGCCAGCCTTCCGCGAAACTGACCGCGCGCAGCACCTTCTGCGGCCTGCCCAAACGTGGTCTCGCCCTGATTCTGACCAACGCGATGTTCTGGCAGCCGCTGCTCGCCCAGGCCGACGGCATTGCCGTGAGCGGCACCACCAACACCACGCTGGGCCAAGCGGGCAACGGTGTGCCCATCGTCAACATTGCCGCGCCCAACGCTGGCGGCCTGTCCCACAATCAGTACCAGCAGTACAACGTCGGCACGCAGGGCGTCATCCTCAACAACGCCACCGACCGCACCCAGAGCACACAACTGGGCGGCATCATCCTCGGCAACCAGAACCTCAATGGCCGCGCCGCCAACACCATTCTCAACGAAGTGACCGGCGCCAACGCCACGCAGCTCAAGGGTTATACCGAAGTGGCAGGGCAGGCCGCCCGCGTCATCGTCGCCAACCCGTACGGCATCAGTTGCAACGGTTGCGGCTTCATCAACACCCCGCAAGCGACCCTGTCCACCGGCAAACCCGTGCTCGACAGCGCAGGCGGGATTGACCACTTCCACGTCGACGGCGGCAGCGTCTCCATCGACGGCGCAGGGCTGAACGCCGACAACGTCGACCGATTCGACATCATCACCCGCAGCGCGAAAATCAACGCCGAGCTGCACGCCAAACAACTGAACATCGTCACCGGCCGCAACGACGTCAACGCCCAGACCCTCAACGCCACTGCGCTGGCCGACGACGGCAGCGCCAAGCCACAACTGGCCATCGACAGCTCTGCCCTCGGCGGCATGTATGCAAGTGCGATCCGCCTGGTGGGCACCGAAGCCGGTGTGGGCGTGAAGCTGGCCGGTAACCTGGCGGCCAGCGAAGGCGACATCCAGATCGACGCCAGCGGCCAGTTGAGCATGGCCCAGGTCGCCGCCAACGGTGCGGTCAACGTCAAGGCGGCCAGCGCCGATGTGCAAGGCGCGATGTATGGCAACAGTGTCGACGTGCAGACTCGTGACGCGCTGACCATTCAGCAGAACATCGCCGCACGTGATCGCATCAGCCTGAGCAGCAACGGCCAGTTGACCAACAACGCGATCGTCGAAGCCGGGGTGAATGCCGACAACAGCCGTAACAACGCAGGTGATGTGGTGCTCAGTGCGCAGAACCTGAAGAACAACGGGAATGTGATTGCCAGTCGTGATCTGAGCGCTGCAACCCATGAAAATCTCGACAACAGCGCGCATCAGATTTCAGCCGGGCGTAACCTGACCCTCAACGCCCAAGGCACGCTGAACAACCAAAAAGGCAAACTGGTCGCCCAAGGTGGCTTGACCGTCAAGGGTGTTCATCTCGACAACCGCTCGGGCGGCACGCTGTCCGGACAGGCCGGGGTGCAGATCGGCCTCACGGGCGACCTGAACAACAGCAACGGCCTGATCAACAGCGAGGGCACTCTGGACGTCGCCGCCAACCAACTGATCAATACGGCGGGCAGTTTCTCCAGCGCTGGCAACACTCAAGTCGCCGCCCTCGGCGTACTCGACAACCAGCACGGCTCGATCAGCGCGGACGGCACGTTGAGCCTAACCAGCGCCCGTCTGGACAACCGCAATCAGGGTGCAGTTTCCGCAAAAGGCGCAACGGTTGTCAGTACCGGTACGCTCGATAACAGCCACAGCGGCCAGATCACCAGCGCTGACCGCCTCACGCTGACGGCCACTCAGGTCACCAACCAGGACAATGGGCGTATTGCCGCCTCGCAGGCCGTGAACGCCAGTGTCACTGGTCTTGATCAACAGAATGGCGAGCTGTTCAGCAATGGCACGCTGAACCTTGACCTCAACCATGGCCAGTTGAACAACCAGAATGGCCTCATCAACTCGCCCGGCGCGTTGTTGCTGAAAAACCTGGCGGGAGTGAACAACCAGAACGGCGAAATTTCTAGCGCCCAGGGTTTCACCTTCAACGCTGCCAGCCTCGGCAACGGCAACGGCAAACTGATCAGCGATCAGGCGCTGGTCGTGCGCGTGGCGCAGGCGCTGGATAACGTCAACGGCGTGATATCTGCCGGGTCGCTGGATGCCAGCAGTGCCAGTCTGAACAACACCGGTGGCCTGTTCAGCAGCCACGGAGCAATGACACTCGCCGTCACCAACACCCTGACCAACCACAACGCCACGGTCATCGCCGACGGCACGCTGTCGCTCACGGCCGCGAACGTCGACAACAGCCTCGGCCAGATCGCCAGCAAGCAAGACTTGATCGCCAATATCGGCGGACTGCAGCAACAGGGCGGCCAGTTTGTCGCGCTAGGGCGCCTGAGCCTAACCGGCAACACCCTCGATAACCGTGATGACGGGCTTGTCAGTGCCAACGGCCCCCTTAGCTTGGACGTCGGCGTGGTCGACAACCGGGGCGGTGAGCTGTCCAGCCAGGACCGCATCAGCCTCAGCGGTCAGCAACTGGATAACAGCGACGGCGGTCGCATCATCGGCCAGAAAGAACTGGCTTTGGTGATCGACACCCTGCTCAACCGGAACGCCGGGCAGCTGTCCGGCAAGACCGGAGTGAGCCTGACCGGCATCCAGCTCGACAACAGCGCTGGGAGCCTGTCGAGCCTGCAGAACCTCGACCTTCGGTTGAACGGCAATCTGCTGAACAGCCTGGGCCTGCTCAGCGCTGAAGGCACGCTCGCGGTTCACACCGGTTCGCTGAACAACAACGGCGGCACCCTTTCCAGCGCAGGCGCACTGAGCGTCGACAGCATTGGGGCGGTCACCAGTCAGGGTGGCAGGCTGGTCACCGACGACCGGGTGAACATCACCAGCGCCAGTCTCGACAACACCCTGAGTGGCAGCATTAGCGGCAAAGGCCCGGTGGTGATTCAGACGGGCAACGTCGACAACAGCAATCACGGTCGCATCACCAGCGGCGCAGGTCTGGAACTGACCGCAGCGCAACTGACCAATCGCGACGGCGGCAACATCGGCAGTCAGGTCAGCTTGCTGGCCAGTGTCACCGGCCTCGACCAGCAGGGCGGTAGGCTGTTCAGCAATGGTAGCCTCACGCTTGACCTCAACCACGGCCAGTTGAACAACCAGAACGGCCTGATCAACGCGCCCGGTGCCTTGCTGCTGAACAACCTCGCTGGGGTGGACAACCAGAACGGCGAAATCTCCAGCGCTCAAAGCTTCACGTTTGGCGCCGAAAGCCTCGACAACGGCGACGGCAAGCTGCTGAGCAATCAGGCGCTGATCGTGCGCGTCGCCCAGGCACTGAACAACGTCAAAGGTATGATCGCCGCCGCGAGTCTGGACGTAAAGGCCGGCTCGCTGAACAACAGCGGCGGCACCTTGACCAGCCGCAGCGATCTTGCACTCAATGTCGACGGCCTGCTGCGCAACGACAATGACGGCCTGATCAACGCCGCCAACACGCTCAATGCTCAGGCCACCGGCATCAGCAACATCGGTGGCGCACTGCTGGCCAACACAGCGCTGAACCTCGACCTCAACGGCGCGGATCTGGACAACAGCAACGGCCTGATCACCACCCAGAACCCGCTGACGATCACCCATCTGCGCGACCTGAAAAACGCCGGGGGCGAACTCTCCAGTGCGCTGAGTTTCAGCCTGACCGGCCGTACGCTGGACAACAGCGGCGGCAAGCTGATCAGCAACCAGACCCTCACCCTCAATGCCGATTCGTTGCTCAACCAGCTTGGCCTGATTTCCGGCTGGCAGGGGCTGAGCGTCAGTGGTGGCAGCCTCGACAACCGCAACAGCGGCACACTCTCCAGCCGCAGTGGCGACGTCGGCGTGGTACTCACAGGCGCTTTGCTCAATGGCAACGACGGCGCGCTGGTCAGCCAGAATGCGCTCAACGTTGCCGCCGCCAGCGTCGACAACCAGGGCGGGATTCTGTCCAGCGGAGCAGGGCAGACCTACACCGTCAGCGGCCTGCTGAACAACGGCCAGAACGGCCTGATCGACAGCGGCGCAGGCTTGACCCTCAACGCCACAACGCTGAACAACGCCGCTGGCACGATCAACGCGCAACAGGCGCTGACGTTCACCGGCACCGATCTGGACAACAGCGCGGGCAGCATCGCCAGTAACGCAGCGATCACCCTTGACCTGCTCGGCAGTCTGACCAATACCAACGGTCAGCTCGCCAGCGCGGGCGACCTGCTGATTCAGCGCGCCACCCAGATCAACAACCAGGGCGGCCAGCTCGCCAGCCAGCGTGCACTGACCCTGTTCACTCAAGTGCTCGACAACCGCAATCGCGGCACTGTGGCCGCCAATGACGCGCTTATCCTCACGGCCAGTGGCGCGATCCAGAATGCCAACGACGGCCTGATCTACAGCAAGAATGCCGACCTCACGGTGCAGGCCGTGAGCCTCGCCAACAACCAAGGCACGCTGCAAAGCCAAGGCGCGTTGAACGTGACCATCAGCGGCGACATCGACAGCCAGACCGGCAAGATCATCGCCCAGAGCGGCGACCTCACGCTCACCGCCAACAACGTCGACAACCGCGGCGGTGTGCTCTCCAGCCTGCAAAACGCCTTCACCGCGCGTATCACGGGCGTGCTTAAAAACGGCTACGACCTCAACCACCAAGGCGGCATCACCCAGGCCCAAAACCTCGACATCCGGGCACTGGCCGGCCTCGACAACTACGGCGGGCGCATCTCGGCGCAAACCGGCGACGCGCTGATCAACACCGGCAGTGGCAACTTCGACAACCGCAACGGCGGCCTCTACGCCAAACAAAAAATCAACGTCACCGGCAACAGCTTCGATAACAGCGGCGACAACGACGGCCAGATCGCGGGGCAGCAGATCGACCTCAACCTGAGCGGCACACTCAACAACCGCCTGGGCATCATCGAAAGCGACAGCACTCTCAGCATCAAAGCAGCCAGCGTCGACAACCAGACCGGCAAGATCCGCGCGATGGGCACCAGCGGTACCAGCCAGTTCCAGATCGGCGGCCTGTTCGACAATCGCCTCGGCACTCTGGAAACCGCCAACACCGATCTGGCGCTGGGTGTGGGCAGCCTGCTCAACGCAGGCGGCAGCGTACTGCATGTGGGCAGCGGCAATTTCGGGATTTCCACCGCCAACGTCATCAACGCAGGCGGCAGCTTCGTCACCCGCGGCGCCATGACTCTGAGTGCTGACAGTTGGACCAACAGCAGCGTCCTGCAAGCGGGCTCGCTGAACATCAACGTCAATAACTTTACCCAGACCGCGACGGGGCAATTGCTGGCCTCGAACGCTTTTACAGGTAGCGGGGTGAACTGGACCAATGACGGATTGATCGCCAGTGACGGGACGTTGAGTCTGAATCTGAGCGGTATTTACTCGGGTAATGGTCGACTCACCAGCCTCGGAACTCTGGGCTTGAGTGCGAGCCAGCTGTCGCTGGGTAGCGCAGGCAGTATTGCCGGTGGTGCGCACACGGACATCAACGTCGCGGGGCAGTCCACCACTTATGGCCGTATCACGTCAGCGGCGGACATGCTGTTCAACGCAAGCAGTATCGCCAACTACGGCACGTTGGGCGCGGCTCAAGGCTTGACGCTGACGACTCCCGTATTGACGAACGATCAAGGCTTGATTTTTAGCGGCGGCGATATGGTGCTGCGCGCAGGGGACGTCACCAACCGTAATGCTGACATCTACAGCCTGGGGTCACTGAGCATTGGCGGGCTGCAGAGTGGTGGGTGGGCCAACTCAATCACGAATCTGTCGGGCAGCATTGAAAGTAATGAGGATTTGGTGCTGGCTGCCAATTCGCTCGTTAACCAAAGAGAAGTATTTGAAGTTACAGGTTCGCTGACCGGGAGCTCGATTGGGGTACGTTGTATCGATTGTGCGGCGACTGCGGACTGGATGGACTGGATGGACCGGCACGCCAGCCAATTGGTCTGGTTGCAGGATTACAACGCATCGGTAGGTAACACGTCTGCCGAGTCTGCCATCACGGCGGGTAGGGACTTGGTCGTGAACGGAGGCAGCCTGCAAAACGTCGCCTCGACGATCAGTGCAGTCAGAAACGCTTCCATCACCGTGAATGACTTCGAGAATCGGGGCTATGCCTTGGGCAGCTACTCGGTCAGAAGTCTCTACTCCCCGCCCGGAAACCTTACCGAAGGCTTTCTGATGCAGATTCTTGGCTATAACGCCATCAATGATGTTGATTACGACAGCCATTTTTTCTACGCAGATGGCACATTTGATCCCAATATTCATTTCTTGGATCGCGATTACAATGACAGCGTGCAGCACCTGTTGTTTATCCATGGAAATGGAAAGAATGATGGTCGTGGCTGGCACCTTTATTTTGGGACCATGAACTTTGAGTTCCAGGACGGCGGGCATTTAAACGATGCGGAGGCACGGATCCCTCGTCCTGCCTATGCGCCTACTGACGCTGGCATTATCCCGGCACCCCTCAGTGGTTTGTCACTGATTGATCAAGTTACGACCAATGGGTCTGCGGTCTCTAACGTCAGTTCGGTCGTGCAGGCGGGCGGTAGTCTGGTTATCAACGCCAGCCAGAATCTGAACAATTCGGTTGTGCAGGGCGCAATGGCTGTCACAAGACCTGCTGCACAGGGGCTGTCTACCGGTGTAAGCAGCGTTACTCCAACCGTTATTTCGCTTAATAAGCAACTGCCCCCCGACCTTGCACAACAGCAAGTCGACCCAACGACCTTGCCCGGCTTCAGCTTGCCCACTGGCCAAAACGGCCTGTTCCGCCTGAGCGGTCAGGGCGGCAACCAGGCCAGCGCAACACCGCAGAGCTGGAGCGTTGGCAGCACTACTGTCTCGACATCCCAACGTGATCAGGCGCTACCGGGCAGCTCCTCACGCGACGTGCTCATCGGCAACACCAACACACCAAGCGCCACGGGCCAATCACTGACCGTCGCTGACCGGCAAGACACAGGGGACACGGCCAGCCTACCAGGCCTGACCCGTGTGCAAGGCGTGCCCAGCTCGGCAGCGAAGCCTGGGACCGGCAAATACCTGATCGAAACCAACCCGGTACTCACCGACCTCAAGCAATTCATGAGTTCGGACTACATGCTCTCGGCGCTGGGCTACGACCCGGATCTGGCGCAAAAGCGGCTGGGTGATGGCCTCTACGAACAACGCCTCGTACAGCAAGCCGTCACGGCCCGCACCGGCCAGGCGTTCATCGACGGACAGACCTCCAACGAGGACCAGTTCAAATACCTGATGAACAACGCCATCGCCAGCAAGGACGAACTCAACCTATCCGTTGGCGTCTCTCTGACCTCCCAGCAGGTCGCCGCACTGACCCACGACATCGTCTGGCTTGAAGAGCATGAAGTGAATGGCGAAAAAGTGTTGGTGCCCGTGCTGTATCTGGCGCAAGCCGACAACCGCCTGGCACCCAATGGCGCACTGATCGCCGGTAACGACGTCACCCTGATTGCAGGCCAAAACCTGGAAAATGTCGGCACCCTGAAAGCCACCAACAATCTCTCAGCCTCGGCGGGCACCGATTTGGTCAACAGCGGCCTGATCTCTGCGGGCGACCGGCTGGATCTGTTGGCGGGTAACAACATTACCAACAGGTCGGGCGGCATCATCACCGGTCGTGATGTGGCGGTGAGCGCCGTAAACGGCGATGTGACAAACGAGCGAACACTGACTGAGCATCAAGTTGACTATCGCAACACAGTCACCAAAGAAGCCTTCCTGGACAGCTCGGCTCGTATCGAAGCCGCAAATGACCTGTCTCTTTCCGCCGGACGTGATCTGGTCAATACAGGTGCGTTGCAAAGTGGTCGCGATCTGACACTTTCTGCGGGTCGTGACGTTAATCTGCTTTCAGTCGCGACACAGACCTCATTTCAGGCGGGTAGCAATTTCTCGTACTCGACCACAACGCAAAACGGCAGCTTGACCTCGGCAGGACGCGACTTGTCGGTAACCGCAGGTCGCGACGTTATGGCGATTGCCAGTCAAATCGATGCCAAGCGTGATATTGCCATGGCGGCGACAGGCGATCTGACACTGAACTCGGCGACTGACGAGGATCATTCGTACAGCAAAAGCAAGAAGGTGACGGCACAGAACGACCATGTCAGTCAGGTTTCCAGCACGCTGACGGCAGGCGGGGACATTGCGCTCAAGGCCGGAAACGACCTTGGAATTATCGCCAGCAACGTCAAGGCTACGGGTGATGTGAGCCTGGATGCCGGACAAGACGTCTACGTCACCTCGGCCCAGAACGAAGACTATTCCTACTACAAGAAAAAGAAGAAAGGCTCGTTCGGTCGCAGCAGCACTCGCGTAACCGAAAGCTACCACTCCGACAACGTGGCCTCGGTGGTTGAAGCCGGGCATGACCTCTCCGTCAATACCACCCAGGATGCAGCCGGTGCCGTGAGTCTCAATGGCGGCCGCGATGTGGCTGTCATTGGCAGTCAACTGAGCGCTGGCAACGACATGCTGATCGGCGCGACGAATGATGTTTCCATCGTTTCAGCTGCGGAGGAGAGCGGTTCCTACAGCAAAAAGACCAAATCCGGTCTGTTCGGTATCAGCAAGAGTGGCAAAAGCCAGTTAACGACCGCCGAAACTCAAGTCGGGAGCGCGTTGCAGGCGGGCAATGATGCTGTCCTCGTCGCCGGCCGGGACGTCGATCTCAGCGCCAGCACCCTCGTTGCCGGGCGGGACGCAGAACTGCACGCGGGGCTGCTGGATGACACGGGTGACGTCAATCTCACATCAGCCAGCAACTCAACCTACAGCCACGCTGAGTCGTACAAATCCGGGCTGGGTTTGTCAGGCAGCCTGAACTCCAGCGGCATTGCAGGCAGCATCGGATCATCGACCCAACGCGGGCACGAAGTCACCACCTCGGCAGGTGTGGGCAGTCAAGTCGTGGCAGGGCGAGATGCGATTCTCGACGCTACCCGTGACATCAACATCATTGGTAGCTCGGTCGATGCTCAGCAAACCGCAGCGTTGGATGCCGGGCGTGACGTCAACGTCGTTGCAGGGGCAGACAGCACCCAGTCCACAAGCTGGAAATCCAGCAGGGATTCCGGATTGTCGTTGACGTGGGACCGTAACGGCTTCACCGGCTTCGTGGGTGAGACCAAGATCACGGACGCTTCGGCAAAAGGCGCAAAGACAGCCTCCGCCAGTTCTGTCTCAGGCGGCAACATCGGTGTGGACGCTGGCCAGGATGTGAATATTCAGGGTTCCGACCTCTACGCGGATAACAACATCGACCTGAAGGCCGGGCGAGACATTCGGGTTAACGCCGCCGCTGAAACCGACTCACAAGGCAGCAGCCGCAGTGTGACCACTAACGGCGTCTCAGTGACCGTCAACCACAACTACGGCAACACCGTCGATGCATTGAAAAACGTCGGCAAAGGCGATGATCTCGTCAGCCAGGCCTCCAGTGTCATGAAGGCTGCCGACACAGTCGATCAGTTCTTCCGTGGCGCCACCATGGATGAGAGTACGGGTAACAAGCGACAAGGTGAAAGCCTGATCAGCACCGTGGTCAGCAATCGCGGCTCGACCCTCAACGCGGGCAACGACATTTCCATGGACGCCGGTAACGATGTGACCGTCCGGGGAGGTGCGCTACAGGCAGGGCGAGACATCAACGTAAAGGGCAAGGACATTTCCCTTGATGTTGCCAAAGGCTCCGAGACGTCAGCAGGACAACAAAGTCAGAGCAAAAGCGGCATCGTCGGCGGCACCACGGGTGGCTTCAAGGTCGGTATCGGCGCCAGCAGCGGGGCCGCGTCACAAGATGGAAAGCAAGGTACATCTAGTGCTACCGAGTTGTATGCCGGACGTGACGTCAACCTCAACGCTTCCAACGACCTCAGCCTGATCGGTACTCGTGTCGACGCCAATCGGAATATCGACCTCAAAGCAGGCAACGACCTGACGATCCACGCTGCGCAGAACGATTCAAGCAGCAAGGATAGTCGGCACAGCGGCGGCGGTGAAGTCGGGCTTACAGTGGGACAGGGAGGCATTGGTGTCTACGCCAGCGTCAATCTGGGACGGGGCAATCTGGATCGTGAGGCGGCTAAACAGCAGGAAGCCTATCTCTACGCTGGAAATACGCTGGGCTTCGAGAGTGGCCGCGACACCACCGTCGCCGGAGCGACACTGCGTGGCGATAACGTCATCGGCAACGTTGGACGCGACCTGACCGTCTCCTCCGTCCCTGATACCGGAAAGGTGACCGGCAAAGAGTTCGATGTCAGTGCCACCGTCACAGTGGGTTATGGCGGCAGTGTCAGTGGCTCGGTCGGCTACGGCCAGACCACAGGCAGCACGAACTGGGTCGGCAATCAAACCTCAATCACCGCCAAAGACAAGCTCGACATCCGCACCGAGCAGCACACCCAAATCGACGGCGCGGTGCTTGCCTCGGACAGCGGTAACCTCAAGCTCGACACCGGGACCTTGGGCTTCAGCGATATCGCAGGCAAGGACAAGGAACAAGGCTATTACCTGAACGTGGGCGGTACCTACGGCTGGGGCGCCAGCGGCACCGCCAATCAGGATGCGAACCAGGTGGGCAAGGGCAAGGACGGCGAAAGCGGCTGGAACGTCTCGGGTTACAACTACAACAAGGACCGTGAACAGATCGTGCGTGCCACCGTGGGCGCGGGCGATATCACCGTGCGTGACGATGCACAGACCGGCAACGATTCGACAGCGGGCCTCAACCGCGATCTTAGCAAGGCGTATGAGATCACGCGGGATGACGAGCACAGGACGGACCTGTATGTGTCGAGTTCGTCGATTGATTTGGTCACGCATCCGTTGCAAACCCTCCAGCGCTGGAAGGATGCTGCGCTCAATTTTGACAAGGTGATCAAAGGGCGCATAACGGAAGTCACGACCTCCGCCGAGAGATTATGGAGCGAGATTCAAGCGCAGCGCGTAAGTGTTGAACAAATTCCAGAGGCGTCACGCAAGGCGTTGGGTGACCAACGAGCTTTGGATGTTGGAAAGAACCTCGTACGCGCAGGGCTTGACCCAGCGTTGCTGGCCACCCTTCCCGCAACCGTCACGACGCAGCTCAACGACTGGGCGAACTGTGCAGCAGGCGCCTGCCCTGTCACGAGCAGCAATGGCAGCGCAGAGGTAAACGGTCCCACATCCGGCACAGTGTTGACGCTTGATGAGACCGTAACCCAAGGCGTCACGCCATTCATGGCACTGTTCCTGACCCGGACGAGTGACCTGATCCAGGAGATCAACAAGCTGCCGGTGCAGGAAGCTCAGGTCGCGATGCTTGCGATGCAAGCCGCCATGGGGCCAGCCAAGGCGACCTTGAGCATCGCGTTGAATGCGTTGGCCCATGCGGCTTTCGGCGAGCAGTATGAAAAACTGAAGGAAGAGCTGGCGATCACGTTGACGGCCGAGCTGACAGAGACAGATCGCCAGGAAATACAAGACGCTAACGACGAAGCCAAGCGTCTGTACTCAAGCAACGATCACAGCGTTTTCCAGCTTGATGGTGACTCACAGGTTCTGGCCACTGAGTTTTTGATTGACCTTGTGGGTGGTGGACTGCAGTCGCTGGGAGGAAAGGCCACTGGGAAAGTGGTTAATGTGGTCGGTGATAAAGTACAAACCGGCTCGCTCAAACCAGAATGGCTGAGCCGTCTCCAAGCGGGTAATGACTTTAATAAAGTGCAGAGCAAAAATTATCCTTACAACGAGGTTTATATACAGAGGGAGGATGGCAAGGGGTATTATCGAGTTGACTCATACAATCCTGTAACAGAGGAAATTATTTCGCGGAAGTTCACTCAGCTCTCGGAAGTATCCGAAGCAACGGCAAAGAACTATATTAGTGAGGCGGTATCAAAGTACTCTCCTGGTGCTACGATTGCTAAGGTTCCATCTAGTGGATCGCTAGGAGGACAAAAGCTTCAAGGTACTGTAATATTGGAAATTCCACCGCAAAATGGACCGATTCCTTTGTCGGTTTTGGATGCAGCTAAGAAAGCTGACGTTATCCTTCGTGATACGAATGGGAAGGTATACTAGTTATGGAAACCGTAAAATACTGCCAAACGTGGTCCAGAATCAAAAAAGAGATGGTAGGGCCACTCTCGGAGGAAGAGGCCGCGTCTCTACATTCGTCTAATAACTCCTACACAGCACTCATCGGCGGAGGGCGATATCCAGCTTGTTTTATCGAGATGGTGATAGATAAAGCAATGGTGGGTGTGGGTTTTTTAGATGAGATGGGACGAGTTTATTTGACTTATCAATTTCAAGTAGTTGCTAATGGGAAGATATTTCTCACCATGGCGACGTGGCGAAAATTTGATGGAGAGGGGGATAAAGTCCTGTCAGGGGAAAGCTATATTTTTTCAGAAAGTGGAGAGCTAGTGATTCGCCGCAATCGGATGGTCCCTTATGAGGTGGAGGAGGCAAACGCAACATTTGATCCTGCCGGTAACTATGAAAATATCCCTGTGTTTGGAGATTATTCGGCAGTTATTAAAGTCGAAAGATAGCTGCTAATACCGAATTGACCCAAATGCTGGCGCAAGAATGCCCCAAATCCAGCGTAGGCGATGGCTGCACGAAATCCGAGCGGTTCAACGATATCTCGGCAACTGGGTCTGTTCGGTATCAGCGCCAACACTCTCTACCAAAATGCCCGGATCCTAGATACCGGCCGTCTCCCATAAAGAGTGCTCACCAGTATTCAATATCGCAGACTACTGTAGTGGTCAACTCATCCCGGACACGGTTTTGAGTTTTTCTTCAGCTTTCGCCGGAGCCAGCCCATCGTTGAACTGATGCGGCCGGATCCAGTTGTAGTGGCCCATCAGGTATTGGCCAATGTATCGTTGAGCTTGCTGCCCGGTCAGGTAGCCCGTGGTCGGAATCCACTCTGATTTCAAGCTGCGGAAGACTCGCTCCATCGGTGCATTATCCCAACAGTTGCCTCGGCGGCTCATGCTCTGGCGCATGCGGTAGCGCCACAGTCTCTGGCGAAACTGACGGCTGCCATATTGCGATCCCTGGTCAGAGTGGAACAGGAGTCCTTGAGGCTTTCCACGTTGTTCGTAGGCGACGTCCAGCGCTTTGACCACCAGGTCTCCATCCGGCTTTTCTGATAAGGCCCAGCCAACCACTCTGCGTGCATAGAGATCCAGGACAACTGCCAGATAGTGCCATTTGCCTTGTGCCCAGACGTAAGTGATGTCTCCACACCAGACCTGATTTGGAGCTTCGACATCAAACGCTCGGTTCAAGGTATTCGGTATATCTGGCCGCTCCACTGTGGCCTTTTTGTACGCATGTGATCCTGGCTGCTTGCTGATCAACGCCAGCTCACGCATCAGGCTGCGTACCTTGAACCGCCCGATTTGCTCACCCTCTTCTTGCATCATTGCCATGATGGTACGGCTGCCGGGCGCACTTCGACCTCGCGTGAACAACTCATTCACTCGACTACGCAACCGTAGTCGTTCAACGTCCGGAGTTCGCCTTCTGTGACGATGTGCGTAGTAACTTGAGCGAGTGACTTCGAACACTTCGCACAAACAATCAACGGGATCATGGTCGCTGAGCTGGCGGATCAGCGCGTACGCTCGAGATCTTCCGACATCAAGAGCGCGGTAGCCTTTTTTAGTATCGATTTCTCGCGTTCAAGGCGCGTGATCCGGGCTTCCAACTCTTGGATTTTTTGCTGCTTTGGAGTCAACGCTTTGCTGGCCGGCGTAACGCCGCCGCGCTCCTGCTGAAGCTGATTAACCCATCGGCGTAGGGCCGACTCGACCAAGCCGAGCGAACGGGCCGCTTCGGCATGGCTGTAGCCTTGATCAAGCACCAGGCAGGCAGCTTCGCGCTTGAACTCGGGGGTAAAGGTACGGCGTTGCTTGGTCATCGGACACCTCTCTGTGGCGAGCATTCTCGCCTAAATGGGTGTCCGGGGTTAGTAGACCACTACACTAGAGCTTGAGTCCAAGTGCAGCCAGAGGTCTTCTTGAGGCATTTCGCTTCGCACTTCAACTTCTCAAAAGCGGTTGCAGTAATCTGGGAGGAAATCCTGCGTGTGCTCCAAAAGTCAGAGCGGATCTATCCAGTGCCCACTGCTGAATTCAGCAAACTCAACGAATCAACGCATAAGGCTGGGTAATTGCACGGACTTGACCACCTGTTTGCATTCGACTTGACTATCAAATAACACGCTAGTCAGTGGGAAAAAACATGTCGATTTGAGTCCCGAGTCGCTACATGAAATCTGCAAGCGTTCGCACAGTCGGTAAAGGTGTGAGATTTGAGCGCTAACGCGAACACGATTGATGACCTAGTTGTTGGCGCCGAAGTCGAATTGACTCAGTTGCCGAGATATCACTGACCCGATCTGATTCCTCGCGAAACATTACCCTTACTGGATTTGTACCGATATGGAGGTGCGTCAGCACGTGCGTCAATTCGGCGTTGGCGTTAACAGAGAGCGAGAGAGATGGCAATTTTGTCCGGTGAGCGCGGATCTGTAGCGGTGATTGTGTGTCACACCACCCATCCAACCACTCAAATCATTCACTTCACTCACAGGGCCTGTTCGAAGATTTCGACAAATGCCTTGACCAGCGGGCTGCGCTCGCGTTTGCGCGTCAATACCAACAAGGGGGCGGTGGCCCCGGGTTCGGCCAAGGGTCGATAGGTCACGCCGCGCTTGACCAGGGTCTGGGTGCACTGGGGCACCACGGCGACGCCACGGCCTGCGGCGACCAGAGCGATGATCGAGGTGATCTGCTTGCCCTTCGGCGCGGGCAGGGGGGTCAGCGCCTGGCGCCGATATAGTGCCTCGATGATCTCGTTCAATCCGGAACCGTAGTCGGTCGGGAAGGCGATCAACGGGTAGGCGCTCAGCTCGGTGAGTGTCACCTGTTCTTGCCGGGCGAGCGGGCTGTCACTGGCAATGGCCGCGACCAGAGGCTCGTTGTCCAGGCAGATGGTTTGAATCCCGGCATCTTCGGCGGACGGCTGCATACGACTCATGCCGATATCCAGACGTCCCTCGATGAGCTGTGACCATTGGGTGCTGGACGCGCCTTCTTCCACGGTCAGTTGCACATCCGGATACGCCGAGCAGAAGGCCTGAATGGCCTGGCTGAAGATGTCCGACAGCGCAATCGAACTGGCGTAGCCCACCGCCAGATGACCAGCGAAACCCGCCGCCAGCTTACTGGTGATGCTCGCCGTCAGATCGACTTGCTCCAGCACCGTCCGGGCGTAGGGCAGAAAGTGCCGGCCCTCGGAGGTAAGCGTGACGTTGCGGGTGCTGCGATCGAACAGGCGAAAGCCCAGTTCCGCCTCCAGTGCCGAAATCTGCCGAGTCAGTGGCGGCTGGGCAATGTGCAGGCGTGCCGCGGCACGGCCAAAGTGCAACTCGTCACTGACGATTAGGAAGTAGCGCAGGCGGCGGAGGTCAATCATGGTCATCCTTGAGGTATCAATCGGTCAGAAATAGGTATTGGATCCATTCGGCGGCCTATTTTATAAAGTTGTTAAAAAATATTACAAATAATCGTGGGAATCATCGTGTGAGTTGTCCTCGAGTTGCCGTGTTTTTGGCTGGGTGCGCCGCTTTTATCAACCTATATGTCACTCAAGGACTGCTCAACGAGTTGGCCGCGGCGTTTCACATTTCCGCTAGGCAAGCGAGCTGGAGCATCACCGTCACCACCCTGGCGGTTGCAATCACCGCCCCCTTTGTCGGCCGGTTGACTGCGCGGGGCGAGCAGCACCGGGTCATCGCCGTGGCCGCGATGTCGCTGGCATTGCCTGCGGTGATGGCGGCCTGCTCGGGCAGTTTCAGCGAGCTGCTGCTCTGGCGAGCGGTGCAAGGCATGCTGATTCCGGTGGTGTTTGTCACCAGCGTTGCCTATATCGGCGTGCGCTGGAGCGGCGGGACCGTGACGGAAATAACCAGCCTGTATATCGCCGGCACGGTTCTGGGCGGCTTTAGCGGACGCTTTTTGTCCGGTCTGGTGACCGAGTTCGATGACTGGCGCTTGGCGCTGGCAGTGCTGGCCGGCTTGAATCTGCTCATCGGCTTGGGGATTTTCCTGTTGTTGCCGCGCAACCTTCGGTCACCCGTACAAACACCTGTCGATCGCCAGGCAATGCGCAGCGAATTGCTAAGCAGGCCGTTGCTGGCCACCTACACCGTGGGTTTCTGCGTGCTGTTCGCCCAGGTCGCGATGTTTACCTATGTCGGCTTACACCTGAGTCGGGCGCCATTTGCGCTGGGCACCGCTGCGCTCGGTTCGATTTATGCGGTGTTCCTGCTGGCACTGGTGGTGGTGCCGATCGCCGGGCGCATGAGCAAGGCCCGGCCTCGCATTGAATTGGTGAGGGTGGCGGCATGGCTGGGCGCCACCGGCTCGGTGCTGACCCTGTGGCCATCCTTGTGGCTGATCGTTGTCGGTCTGGCACTCAGTTGCACCGGCGTGTTTCTCGCCCAGTCCGCGGCCAATGCCTTTATCACCGCCCATGCCCGGCAAAACAAGGCCGGCGCCGTGGGCGTGTATCTGACCTGCTACTACCTGGGCGGCAGCTCCGGCGCGTTTGTGCCTGGCGTGTTGTGGGAGCAATGGGGCTGGCCTGGCTGTATCGCGTTGATCGCGGTTTTCCAGTTGCTGCCGCTGCTGATCGTGCGGGGTGGTTGGAAGTATTCCTCATTGCCGTCATCGCCGCTCCCGCGCCTGTGAATGTGCGTGAAATCATCATCCAACAAGGAAAAAAGTGAGATGACCGTGAGTAACATGCTGACGCTGCAAAGCCAGTTGTTGAACGTGATAGAACCGGTGCTGGAGCTGATGCCGGTCGGGGTTTTGAAGCAAGCGTTGGTGGATGCGTTTCGCAGCCAGGAATCGGAACTGCTGGACATCGAAAGTACGTTCCAGATGCTCACCTCGCGCCGCCATGCTGCACCGCGGTTGCGCAAGTTCTTTGGCAGTTGGTCGAAAACCAACAACTCGGCCGTCAGTGTGTCCGGTTTGGCCAACCGCATCACGCTGCTGGCGCGCTCCGAGCAGTGGGGCGAAGCGGCGCAAACGCTCTACCGGGTCTGCGGCAGCCTGCAACGGATCACCGACGAAGACCTCGGCGCACTGAGCAACACGCTGCATTCCGAACTTTTTTACAACATGGCAACGCCAATCTGCGGTGACGATGAGTGGCTGCTGAAAAACAACTGCCTGCCGTCGGCGCAGTCCTTCAAGGACTGGACGGACGCGCGACGCCTGCGTGACCGCGACCTGTTGCAGGGGCTGTTGGTCACCCTGGTTCACGAGGTCTACACCCACGGTGAAGTGGAGTTCATCCATCCGCTGTTCAAGAAATGGTTTGAACGCGACATGGGCGTGCCGTCCGCGAAGGTACGGGCCACTATTGCCTGGGTCACCGTGCACACCGGCGGCACCGAAAGCAATCACTTCGCCCACGCGGTTACAGCGGTCGAGGAGTTCGTCGATGTCATGGGCATCGCGGTGGTCAAATCCGCCGCCCAGGAAATCTTCGGCCAGTACCTGCAGCGCAAGGCTGCAGTGATGCGTGAGTGCGGCCAATACCTGGGCTGACAGACAACGACCTGAACAGCGCTTGGCAAAGTATTAATAACGACGGAATCGGTATTGGCCTGTACTTTAGGTTTTTATCAAGATACTGAAGCTCCGGATCCGGAGTGGATTTGATGTGCCTGAAGTTGGAGATTTACAAACTATGGAAGATTGCAAGGAAAGCCGTATGCAGCTCATTGTTTTTTGCCCGCCGAAAATTCTTCTCCAGCACTCTGCCGCGAGCTGGTCTGCCGCGCTTGGCCAGGGGGGCATGCTGTTGAGCTGCGCCTCGCGATCTCAAGAGATTGCGGCGCATCTGGGCCATACCGTCCGCTTCCAGCTCTTCGACAACTTTAACGACAGCGCGCTGGTCGAGATCGATGTCCATGAGCTTGCACAGGAGCTCCATGCGCCGCTGTGTGTGGCGCTGGCCGAGATTGATGTGCTGCGGGTGGCGCGCATCAATGATCGGCTCGGGGTTACGCTGGATGCCGAGGATCGCGCCTCGTTTTACCGGGACAAGTTCCTGATGAAACAACGCGCCAGGGACTGCGGGTTTACCATCGCCGAAATGGCATCGATCAGCAATGCCACGGAAGCGGTTCGCTTCAGCGAGCGCTTCGGTTTCCCGGTGGTCATCAAGCCTCGCGATGGCCGCGGCTCGAACGGCGTGGAGGTGCTCGACGACGCGCAGCAGCTGCGGGAATGGCTGGCCGAGCGCACTTCAAGCACGTTCCACAATCTGATGATCGAGAGCTATGTACGTGGCAGCCATTACATCGTCAATGGCCTGTACATCGATGGCCGTCCGATCCTGGTTTCACCGGTTCGGGTCATGACCTCGGCGCTGGATTTCCTCGGCGGCAAATCACATGACCTGCACATGCTCGACGCCGACAACCCGATGCGCGACAGGCTGGTTCGCTATGCACGTTCGCTGGTCGAAGATGTGCTGCCATCCGATCCGACCATGCTGTTTCATCTCGAACTTTTCGTGGATGGAAATGACGAGATCGTCCTCTGCGAAATCGCCTCGCGGTTGGGTGGGGTGTTTTTCAATCAGGAGCTAACCCACGCCTGGGGCATTGATCCGCGGATGAGCTTCCTGCGCGCGCTGCATGATCCGTTCTACCGCCCTGAGCCAATGGCCGCGCCGCTGCGGATGGTCGGGCATATCAGCATCCCGCCACGGGTCGGTCTGCTGCGCGACGTCCCGCAAATCTGCACGCTCGACGGTGTCTTGGAGTACCGAATTTCCGCCAAAAAGATGACCTCCTATGGCGGCATGGAATTCACCAACTCGGAAATCCTCAACGCCATCGTGGCAGGCCAGGATGAGGCCGAGTTGCGCGACAAGCTGCATCAGGTCGAAGCCTGGTTCCACGAGAGTTGCGACTGGTCGGGCAGCGAAATCGCCGCCGTGATATAGACCTTACCGCACACCCTTTCGACATTAATTGAGCTGACCTTCCTGAGCTGGACGGAATCGTCACGCCTGCAGAAAAGTGGATATCCAATGAAGAATGTGTTCGAAAGCCTTATCCCGATTCCCGTGGCGGCCCTGGGCGCATGGCTCGGTTACATGACTGGGCTTCCGCTTGGTGAGCTGATCGGTGCGATCTGTCTGGTCACGGCGCTCAGCAAAATGGGCGTGCACATGCGCATGCCATATCCGTTCGTGGCCACCGTGCAGTTGCTGCTCGGGGTCAGTGTTGGCTCCATCGTCACCGCCTCGATGATGCATGAACTTACGGATTTCAACATTCTGGTCGGTCTGCTCATCTGCATGACCACGCAGATTTTCGTCGGCTACAACTGGCTGCGACGCATGGAGCGCTGGGGGCACATAGAAAGCCTGCTCGGGTCCATTCCCGGCGCAATGGCAGCGGTGATGACGGTCTCGGGAGAGGAGGGCCCGGCCTCCGGGCGCATTGCGTTCGTGCACATTGTCCGTTTACTCGCGCTGTTGCTGGTGGTGACGATCATTGCCGGTGGGCACTCCGAAAGCGCAGCGCCGGTGCTGGGCTCGTTTGATGATTACCTTGGCGTGATCCCTCCAGCGATCGCGGCTGTGATCGCCGGTTATCTGCTGGAACGCTTCGATGTTCCGGCGCCTTACATGTTGACCGGGCTGATTTGCTCAGCCGCAGTCAACGTCGGTTTTCCTCAAGTCCATCTGCATGTTCCCGATCCGCTGGCGATTGTTGCGCTGATCTTGCTCGGCGGCCTAATCGGCATTCGCCTCAAGGACATCACGCTCAAGGATTTCGTGCGCTACATCCGCGCCGGTCTGGTGGTTACCGCCCTGACGTTCTGCACGACACTGCTGGTTGCCTTCGCGTTCAGCAAGCTGACCGGCAAGCCGTTCCTTTCGCTGTTCATGTCGTGGGTTCCTGGCGGTGTTGAGGTGATGACCGCAGCGGCTTTGCTGCTCAAGCTCGATCCTGCCTTCGTGATGCTCAATCACGTGGTGCGGATGTCGATCATCCATATTTCGCCGGCGTTCCTGCCCAAACGGCTGCTGCAGGAAAACCCGCAGCCTGAACAGTAATTGCTGCAAAAAACTTCGAATGACAAGGATTTGATCTCGATGAGTATTGCTATTCACGACCCAACGCTGCGCGACGGAAATCATGCCGTCTCCCATTCGCTGAGCCTGGAGGATATTGCCTCCTACTGCCAGGCAGTCGATGGCTGCGGCCTCAGCGTTGTAGAAGTCGGCCACGGAAATGGCCTGGGTGCGTCCTCCCTGCAACTCGGACTTGCGCGCTACAAAGACAGCGAGATGCTCGAAACGGCGCGAGCCAACCTAGCGCATTCCAGACTCGGCATCCATATGATTCCCGGGTTTGCCAGGCTGAGCGACATCGATACCGCACTGCAGATCGGCGTCGACGTGCTGCGCATCGCGTCCCATTGCACCGAGGCCAGCGTGACCGAGAGCTACATCGAACATGCACGGGCTAAGGGCGCGTACGTCCAGGGCGTGCTGATGATGACTCACATGGCCAGCCCCGAGACGCTGCTCGAAGAAGCATTGAAGCAGCAGGGCTATGGCGCCAATGCCTTGGTTCTGATGGATTCGGCGGGGCACTTTGACCCGGACAGCACTCGCGAAAAGATCGGCCTGCTGGTCAGGGAGCTCGCCATTCCCGTGGGTTTCCATGGCCACAACAATCTTGGCCTGGCGGTCGCCAACTCGCTGGCTGCCGTCCAAGCCGGGGCGACCATCATTGACGGCTGCATGCGCGGATTCGGCGCGGGTGCCGGCAATACCCAGCTGGAGGTGCTGTGCGCGGTGCTCGAGCGCTATAAGTTCGAGACCGGAGTGAAGGTCTTTGACCTTTGCCGCGCCGTCGAGAGCCTTGAGGGTTTCGCGCCGGTCAGGACTCCTACGGTGGTGAAGACTGCCAATCTGATCAGCGGTCTCTACGGCGTTTGCAGCGGGTTCGAGAAGCACGTTACGCGCGCGGCGGCGGAATTTCGCGTCGAGCCGCGAAAAATCTATGAAGAGCTTGCGCGATGCAACGCCGTTGCCGGCCAGGAAGACCTGATCATCTCGGTGGCCAGCCGCCTTTCTCAACCCGTCGTCGCCTGACTCTGGAGCTGAAAAAATGACTTTGAAAACCGCCATCATCGGCAGTGGCAATATCGGCTGCGACATCCTGTGCAAGGTGCTCGCCCATCCGGATCTGGATTGCACGCTGGTTGCCGGTCGCTCCCTGCACTCATCCGGCCTTGCATTCGCCCGTGAGCGCGGGGTCGCCACCACCGCGGAAGGCATCGACGGCCTGTTTGCCCGGATCAACGAATTTGATCTGGTGTTTGATGCCACCTCGGCGGCCGACCATGAAGCCCACGCACCGCGCCTGGTCGAGGCCGGGAAAGCGATCATCAACCTGACCCCGGCCTCTCTGGGCGCGTTGTGCGTGCCGTCCCTCAACGGAGTGGAGCTGAGCGAGGCTAGCAATATCAACATGATCACCTGTGGTGGCCAGGCTTCCATCCCGCTTGCGGCCGCAATCGCCAGGGCTAATCCGGGCGTGCGCTACATCGAAGTGGTGTCCTCAATCAGCGCCGAAAGCGCCGGCCCGGCTACTCGGCGAAACCTGAGCAACTACATCACGACCACCGAGAATGCGCTGAGCCATTTCACCGGTTGCAAGGACGTCAAGGCGATCCTCAACATCAATCCGGCTAAGCCGAATGTCTTTATGCAGACCGCGGTTTCGGCGCTAATCGAGACGGTTGATCTGGCCGCCACCCGCCGTGAAGTGGAGCGTGCCCTGACCCAGGTGCAGTCTGCTGTGCCTGGGTATCAGGTGATCGTAGATCTGCATTACAGCGAGGGACGCTTGTTCACCATGGTGCGTGTTGAAGGGGCAGGAGACTTTCTCGATCCAAGCGCCGGCAACCTCGACATCATCACTGCGACCGCAACCCACATGGCCGCGCTCATGGCCCGAGGGCGCGTGACCGAACGCGCAGCCTGACTCAGCGTAACGGAGAGACTTTTATGCCTACTCTTTCGCCAGATCTCGAATTTGCACGGTTTTGCCCGATTCTGGGTGTCGTTCAGAAGATCAGGGAAACGCTGCATCCAGTGATCGATCTCGGTGTCGGTGTGCCGGGTTTTCTTCCGGCGCCACATATCGTCGAGGCGGCCGTCAAGGCTGCCTGCGAACACACGGGCGGGTATGGCTCGAGCCGCGGAGATGAAGCGCTGCTGGCGGCGTATCTGGGTTACCTGCATGGACAGGGGTTCACCCACTATCGCGAGCAGAATCTGGTGGCCGGCCTCGGCGCCAAGCACCTGTTGTTCAGTGTGCTACGCGCGATCATCCGCCCCGGCGACGAGATACTCGTATCCACCCCTTGCTGGCCGACCTATTTCGACATTGCCGATCTGGTCGGGGCGGGCGTGATCAACGTCACCTGCTCGGCGCAAACCGATTTCAAGATGACGGCCCAATCTCTTGAAGATGCCTTGTCCGACAAGGTGCGGGTGGTCATGCTGAACTCGCCGGGCAACCCTACCGGCGCCGTGTATTCCGCCGAGGAACTCGCGGCGTTGGCAGAGGTGCTGCGTAAAAAGGATGTCTGGATCATTTCGGATGACGTCTACCAGCGATTCGTCTACGACATGGATAGTTGCCCCAGTCTGCTTTCAGTCGCACCGGATCTGAGCGACCGCATCATCAAGATTGACAGCGTATCCAAGTTCTATGGGATGCCGGGCTGGCGGGTCGGGCTGTTGGCGGCCAGTGAACGGATTGCCGCGGCAGTCACCACGCTCAATTCTAACTCGATCTCGAATATCCCACCGATCCCGGCGGCAGCGGCAGCGGCGGCCTTCAGCGGTGACCAGGCGTTCTCCTACGCAGCAAGAGACCGCTTGTACGGCCAGCGCCAGGCATTGCTCGCCGACTTGCAGGGGGCGCCAAACCTGAGGTTCTGCCAACCAGCGGGGGCGTTTTATCTGTTCATGGATATCAGCCAGACCCTGGGCAAATCCCTGCATGGCAGATTGATCGCCGATGACGAGGCATTTTGCGCCTTGCTGCTGGAGGAATACAGCGTCGCGCTGATTCCCGGCAGCTTTTTTGGCGCACCGGGTCATGCGCGATTGTCGTACTCCGGCGATGCCGAGCAGATCAGGTCCGGGGCCGCGCGCTTGAGAACGTTCCTGTCCGCCATTTCGTGACTACCGGTCTAGCAGGGGCGAGGTTTGGCGACGCTGAAGTGTCCTGATTCGGCTAACCGCGAGCTGCTCTGCGTTCTTCTGGAACGGGGAGTGGCTGGCCACGCCACGTCTGCTGCCGGGCCAATGCACACGTAAGGGAAGCGGTTCAATATAAGGAAATACCTTGATGAAATATGCTTTTGCAATCGTCGGCTGCGGCGCGACGGCTATCGCATTCCTGCAACGTCACCTGGATCGCGTCGCTGCATGCAGCGCACCGGCCGGGACCATTTACCTCTTCGAAAAACGCGATGACTTCGGGCGCGGCGCGGCTTATGAGGCTGATCTGCAGAGCAATATCCTCAATACCAAGACCGGTTTCATTACGCCCTATCCGCATCTCCCTGGTCATTTCCAGCGTTGGTTGGAGGATCATCCCGGGGTGTGGCGGCATGCCTTTCCCGAGTTTCGTCCGACACCGGAGAGCTTTGCTCCGCGGGCTTTGTTCGGCATTTACCTGCAGGACCAGATCAAGAAAATCGTATTGCGTGGCGCCTCGCTCGGCTGCCAATTGGTGATGATGAATGCCGAGGTCTGCGCTATCGATGTGATTGACGGAATGGAGACCGTGCGGACGCGATGCGGGCTGAGTATCGCCACGCACAAGGTCTTGCTGTTCTGCGGGCCGTTGGCCAAAAAAATTGATCCCGAAAAGCAGGACGAGCGTGTCCTGGCGACACCCTATCCAGTTGCGCGCCTGCTGAAGACAATTTCCCCGGACGAGCGGGTGGCCGTAATCGGTGCGCGGTTGAGCGCCATCGACACGGTGATCGCGCTAATCGAAGGCGGGCATCGCGAGTTGATTCGCATGCATTCGCGCAGCGGCTATTTCCCCGTGGTTCGCGGAACCCAAGAGCGCGTCGAGCTCAAGCACCTGACCCGCGAGGGTGTTCGCGCGCTGGTCGCGCAAAACGGGCCGTTACAGATCAGTGATCTGGTCGCACTGTTTCGCAAGGAACTGGCCGCCCACGACCCGGCCTCGACAAGTGCCGTGATCCCTCTGCCAGCACCGCCGGCCGACGTCATCAGCTTCATCGAGAACGAGATCAATGTCTCGCAGGCTCCGCGTATCTGGCAGGCCATCCTCTATGCAACCAACGGCTTCATCGAACACCTTTGGCAGGCGCTGGACGACACTGCACAAGCCAGGTTCATGAGCGAGTATTTCAGCTTCTTCATGGCTTACCGCGTCTCCATCCCGGCGGAAAACGCGCGCAAAATTCTCGGTTACCTGCGAAGCGGCCAGCTGGAGTTCGTCCCCGGTGCGTTCGCCGCGCCCGAGCCGGTTGATGTGCCGGGACTGAGCATTCGCGGGGCTGGCTGGGAGCATGTCTATGATCGGGTGATTTACGCAACTGGCTTTCCTCGAGATGCGAACCTCATTGAGTCGACCTTGCTGGGATCGCTGATCAAGAGCGGCACGGCCACCTGTCATCCGATGGGGGGAATCTCCGTCGACCCGGATACCTACCGCATTCAGGGCCGGACAGGCTCGGCACGGCAGATTTATGCGGTCGGCGAGCTAACCGTGGGGCAGTTCTTTTTCACCTCTGCGCTGGAAATCAACGGGCGACACGCCTTCAGTTGCGCGGACGCGATGCAATGGCGCGAAGAAACGCACAGGGTTGAGCGCGTGGAAGAGCATGTCTGAAAAACAGGAGCGCGGCAGCTCATAGCTTTCAGGTGCGGCATTGAATTCACCTGATTCGAGTTGTATAGGCCCTATTCAGGATTATCGGTCACCTACGCAACAACTTGAGAGGAAAAGGTGCAGGGCATAGCATCTGGGGCTGTAATCGATGCTGCTGGTACTTGAGGTTCGCTCAAAGGCAGCTTGTACTTGAGAGCTTGGCGATCGTCAAAGTCTTGGATTACAGCCTCAAATGTTGGATAGCGCCACCCTGATCTCGATGACGGCTTCCTCTGATACTTCAACGGCCTTTTTATTGACTCGACAATGGCCGGGTAGGGCTCCGCCGCGCCACGATTGATCGTTATTGACTGACGACCAGAACCTGTTTTGCGTAGCCTGTTGCTGCGCCTGGTAGTTGCGAGCCGTTTCAAACGACCATGAAAAAATGCCCAGTAATACTGAAACCTATGGGTTGCCCACTGGCTGATCTGATAATCAATGCCGGTTTGCTAGGGGGACGCAGAACAGATCTCAGAGCAAAAAGCCACCTCTGCCGTTCGGCCTAGGTGGCTTTTTTATTACTAGCACCAGATTGAAGCGTTCAGGTTAGGGTTCGTAAAATCCCCTCCGATTGCTTTGAAAAACTGAAGCTAACGGGGACAAATGACCCCTTGAGTCAAGTCATCGTGACATCGTGTCAGACCTTCGTGACAAGTGGGGCAGGATCAAATCAATCCCAGCTCAACGCCCCACCAGTCTGATACTCAATCACCCGAGTCTCAAAGAAGTTTTTCTCTTTCTTCAAGTCCATGATCTCGCTCATCCACGGGAACGGGTTGGTGGTCCCTGGGTATTCTTCTTTCAAACCAATCTGGCTCAGGCGACGGTTAGCGATGAACTTGAGGTAGTCCTCCATCATCGCGGCGTTCATGCCCAACACGCCGCGTGGCATGGTGTCGCGGGCGTATTCGATTTCCAGTTGGGTGCCTTGCAGGATCATTTGCGAGGCTTCTTCCTTCAACTCAGCATCCCACAGGTGCGGGTTTTCGATTTTGATCTGGTTGATCACGTCGATGCCGAAGTTCAGGTGCATGGATTCGTCGCGCAGGATGTATTGGAACTGTTCTGCGACGCCGGTCATTTTGTTGCGACGGCCCATGGAGAGGATCTCGGTGAAGCCGCAGTAGAAAAAGATGCCTTCCAGCACGCCGTAGTAGGCGATCAGGTGG
>NZ_JBJDNK010000025.1:0-31140 GCF_044900175.1 Pseudomonas sp. NPDC088444 | reverse complement strand
GTGGCCGGGCTGGTGGTGCCGGAAGACGAGCGGCATCTGGTGCCGCAGGCGCTGGCGGAGATTGGGTATCCGTATTGGGATGAGACGAACAACCCGGCGTACCGCTTGTTCCTGGGCTAACGCTGATCAGCTTTTGATTCTGGGCGCAGCGTAGGAGCGTCGCTTGCTCGCGATCGACAGGGAACCCGTCGTAAAACCTCACAACGCGGTGTTTCAGGCCTACCGCGTTTGCCGGTTTCGCTGCCGCTTCGCGCCAGATCGCGGGCAAGCGACGCTCCTACGCGCTACGGGCAGAAGCGGATAGCGAACGTCCCAACTACTGCGCCGGAGTTGTCTCCGGGGCAGTTTCTGCGGCAGGAGCAGGCGTTACCGCCGGGGTTGCAGGCGCAGGTTCAGCAGGCGTCTCAACCTTCACCGGCTCAGGCTCCGCAGGCGCTGGCATCGGCTCGCTGCTCTGCTCGGTGGCCGCGGTCGACGTCGTCGCAGGGGTCGCCAACGCAGCCGGTGCAGAGGCAGGCGCTTCGGCCGGTTTCTGCTCGGTCTGCGCAGCTGCCTTGCCCGGCACCGGCTCAGGCATGCCCAGATCGGTTTTAGGCTTCTCTTCAATGTGCGCGGCCTTCTTCACTTCAGGCGGAAGGAAGTTTTCCACCAGCGCGAAGAAACGGTCATAGAACTTGGGCGACGCCACGGTCTCACTGGCCACCTTGACCATAGAGTCATCGGTCGAGCCGATCGGCATAGACACCGAACCCAATACCCCCACCCCCAGACTCGCCGAGTTGTTCACCTTCTTCAGCGCATAACGATCCTGCAAGGCGTTGGCAAACATGGTGGCTTTGCCATCAGCAGCGCCATCCGCCGCACAGACCACGTTGAAGCTGATCTCCATGTGGGTCTCACCGGTCTGCTGGAAGCTTTTATGACCGGCGATCATTTTCGGATCACTGCTGGTGATGATGTAGCCCTGACTCAGCAGCGCACGACGCCCTGCCTCGCACGTCGCAGCATCCGACACGGGGTAGTTGCGTGAGAAAGTCCCGGCATCGTCGAAGTTTTCATGTTCGTAGACAGCCTGCTTTTTTGACGAGCAGCCTGCGGCAGCCAGCAGGGCGAATACCCAGCATGCGGTACGAAAGCTCAGTAATCTAGACATCAAACATCCCGGGGAAAAAGGTCGACAGAACAGTGGACCGGAGAAAACGCCGGTAAGTCTGCAACAAGCGTTGCGCCGGATCAACGCGCAGTTTGCAACCATGTGGATACATCGCGCTTTTCACCGACGCATTACGCAGTAGAGCATCAGACCTCGCCACGCTCCAGGCGCACGCCAAGGAACTCCAGTGCACGCCAGTAACCCGGGTAGGTCTTGGCCACACACTCAGGGTCCTGAATACGCACGCCGGACACCTTCAGACCCGCCAACGCGAAACACATTGCAATCCGGTGGTCGGAATGGGTGTTGATCAAACCTGTGCTGGCCGTGCCTGCCAAGCCAGGATCTGCGGCCACCAGTAGGTCGTCGCCTTCCACCGTCGCCAACCCCGGGCGCACTTGATTCAGGCCGTCATACAGGGCCTGCACGCGGTCGCATTCCTTGACGCGCAGGTTGGCCAGGTCGACGAAACGCACCGGCGTCTCGTTGAAAGCGGCCAGCACGGCCAGGGTCGGAATCGCATCCTGCATCTGCGAACCATTGATCACGGCCTGCATGCGAGGAAATTGCGCGATCATCTCTTGTGCCTTGGCGTCCGGCTGTGTGAAAGCTTCAGCGGCCACGCCCAGATCGATCTTGCCGCCGGTCAGGGCCTCAGCCGCCCACAGGTAGGTCGCCGCTGACGCGTCAGGCTCGATCTGGTAGTCACAGGCGGTATAGCCCGTCGGCGAAACACGCCACAGTGCTTCGTTGACCACTTCAACCTCGGCACCAAAGGCGCGCATGCAGGCGAGGGTCAAGTCGATGTAGCCGCGAGCGCCGATTTCCTTGCCAGTCAGCGCCACTTCAATCGGTGCTGCGCCACAGGCTGCGACCATCAATAGCGCCGAAACGTACTGACTGGACAAGCCGCCATCGATTTCAAAACGGGTCGCCTTGATCGCCCCCGTGCCCTTAATGGTCACCGGCGGACAACCGGTGGCGCTTTCCGCGCTCAGGCCGCCCTTGCGCAACGATTCAAGCAGCGGGCCGATGGGACGCTTTTGCATGTAGTGATCGCCGTCCAACGTCACCTTGCCATTCACGGTCGCGACAGCCGCTGTCAGGAAGCGCACCGCCGTGCCCGCATTGCCCAGAAACAGCGGACCGTCAGGGATTTGCAGGCTGCCGGTGCCGGTGACGACGAAGCTGGTGTCATCCGGCTCGTCGATGGTCACGCCCATCTGCCGCAAAGCGTTGGACATGTGACGGGTGTCATCGCTCTTCAGCGCACCTCGCAGATGGCTGGTGCCCTTGGCCAGCGCAGCCAGCAGCAGCGCGCGGTTGGTGATCGACTTCGAGCCTGGTGGTGAGACATGCCCCGTCAACGGTACACCCGGTGGGATCACAGTGATGGTTTGGTTCATGCCCATGGTCCAGCTCTCCAAAGTCGATATCAGCGCAGCGTCAAACAAGCCGCCAATGATGGCATTTATCGTGCTGCCGTGCAGCACCTCGACCACATTCACGGTGGAAGGCCCAAATGACGGCAGTTGGCGGTATCGACGGATTCCCCCCGGCCTAAAGCACGAGGCGGCCTGAAAGTCAGGCATAAAAAAAGCGACCCTTAGGTCGCTTCCTTTGTCGTTTCAAGGAGTTCAAGGGCCTTGAAACTATGTATGGCGCAGCGGACGGGACTCGAACCCGCGACCCCCGGCGTGACAGGCCGGTATTCTAACCGACTGAACTACCGCTGCGTGTCGCACAGACTTGCGTCTGTTTAACTCATTGAAACCGGCTTCGACTGCCTGTTTCTTTTGACTCTGACTAAAAGCTGTCGCTTTTCAGTCTCGAACCGGAAACATCCGATTCGTAAAATATGGCGCAGCGGACGGGACTCGAACCCGCGACC
This sequence comes from Pseudomonas sp. NPDC088444, assembly GCF_044900175.1. Classification (NCBI taxonomy): domain Bacteria; kingdom Pseudomonadati; phylum Pseudomonadota; class Gammaproteobacteria; order Pseudomonadales; family Pseudomonadaceae; genus Pseudomonas; species Pseudomonas sp. NPDC088444. The sequence continues at coordinate 28,096 of NZ_JBJDNK010000025.1, read as the reverse complement.
CCCGGCGTGACAGGCCGGTATTCTAACCGACTGAACTACCGCTGCGCAGTGGTGGACTTTTTTGTCCTGCTGAATCTCAGTAACCTTCAGCGTCTTGCAACAAGCTTTTCAGCTTCTCAACGATGGTGGGTGATGACGGGATCGAACCGCCGACCCTCTGCTTGTAAGGCAGATGCTCTCCCGGCTGAGCTAATCACCCTTTGCTTCGCTGAGGCCGCGAAATTTACGCAGGTGCCGAACCTAAGTCAATAGCCTGCTTGAAGTTTTTTTAAAAAAGCCGTTTTGAGCAGCAAGCCAAAAGCAAAAAAAGCGAACACCCGGTTCGCTCTTGCGTTTCATCTGCATACATCGGCATCTGCGGTCGGACACGCTTAGTTGTGGGAGCCGGCTTGCTGACGAATGCGGTGTGTCAGTGACAGGTAGGTTGACTGGCCCAGCGCATTCGTCAGCAAGCCGGCTCACAGGGAACGCATGACCGACGACAGGTGTTTATTCCACGTAAATCATCTTCTTGCTCATGCCGCCGTCGACCACGAACTCCTGCCCGGTGACGAAACCGGAGTTCTTCGACAGCAACCACGCAACGGTCGCCGCCACATCCTCGACCGTCCCCACCCTGCCCGCCGGATGCTGCGCATGATCGGCGTCGGACAAAGGCTCGGCGCGACGCTGCGACGGATCACGCGCATCGATCCAGCCAGGGCTGACCGCATTGACCCGCACTTGGGGACCGAGGCTCATGGCCAATGCGTGAGTGAGTGCCAACAGACCGCCCTTGCTGGCCGCATAGGCCTCCGTGTCAGGCTCGGACTGGCGCGCACGGGTCGAACTCAGGTTGACGATACTGCCGCCATGGGCGCGCAGGTACGGCGCACAGTGCTTGGCGAGAAGCATGGGCCCCGTCAGGTTCACCGCCAGCACACGATTCCAGTGCGCCAGCCCGAGGCTTTCCAGCACAGTATTGCGTGGATCGGCGACAGCCGCGTTGCACACCAATGCATCCAGACGTCCGAACATGCCGAGAATCTCGGCAACGCCCGCAGCCACCTGTTCTTCATTGGCAACGTCCATCGCAATGAACGACGCGTTTTCGCCCAGCACACCGACGACGATCTCGCCACGATTGCGATCCACGTCCGTCAACACGACCTGCCAGCCTTCGGTAATCAGCCAGGCAGCGATGCCCAGACCGATTCCTCGCGCAGCTCCGGTGACCAGCGCTACACGCCCGTTGTGTTCACGGGCGGCGTCCATCGTCAACTCACTCACGGCATCACTCACAACGCAGCCAGACCACGCGCTAGATCAGCCTTGAGGTCAGCCACATCTTCCAGACCGACAGCGATCCGGATCAGGCTGTCACGGATACCGGCAGCTTCACGTTCCTGCGGCGACAAACGACCGTGAGACGTGGTGCTAGGGTGCGTGATCGTGGTCTTGGTGTCGCCCAGGTTGGCGGTGATCGAAATCAGGCGAGTCGCGTCGATAAAGCGCCAGGCGCCCTCTTTGCCGCCCTTCACCTCAAAGCTCACCACGGCACCGAACGCCTTCTGCTGACGCTTGGCCAGTTCGTGCTGCGGATGGCTTTCGAGACCGGCGTAATGCACTTTCTCGATACCGTCTTGCTGTTCCAGCCACTGCGCCAGCTCCAGAGCGTTTTCGCAGTGAGCACGCATGCGGATCTTCAGGGTTTCGAGCCCCTTGAGAAACAGCCAGGCGTTGAACGGACTCAGGCTCGGACCCGCAGTGCGCAAAAAGCCCACGACTTCTTTCATCTGCTCGTTGCGCCCGACGACCACGCCCCCCATCGCACGGCCTTGACCGTCGATGAACTTGGTGGCCGAGTGCACAACCACATCAGCGCCCAGACGCAGCGGTTGTTGCAACGCAGGGGTGCAGAAGCAGTTGTCGACCACCAGCATCGCGCCCTTGGCATGCGCGATTTCAGCCAGCGCAGCGATATCGACCAATTCAGCCAGCGGGTTGGACGGCGACTCGACGAACAGCAATTTGGTGTTGGGTTTGATGGCCGCATCCCAGCCGGACAAGTCGGCCAGCGGAACATAATCCACCTGCACACCAAAACGCTTGAAGTACTTCTCAAACAGGCTGATGGTCGAGCCGAACACGCTTTTGGACACCAGCACATGATCGCCTGCACTGCACAGGCTCATGACGGTTGCCAGAATCGCCGACATCCCGGTAGACGTAGCCACGGCCTGCTCGCCGCCTTCCAGCGCAGCAATGCGTTCTTCGAACGAATGCACGGTCGGGTTGGTATAACGCGAATAGACGTTGCCTGGCTGCTCACCGGCAAACGTGGCGGCCGCATCGGCAGCCGTGCGGAACACGTAGCTGGATGTAAAAAACAGTGGATCGCTGTGTTCGCTCTCCGGCGTACGGTGCTGACCAGCCCGCACAGCGAGGGTATCGAAACCCACGCCGTCCAGATCGCTGTCCAGTCGACCGGCATCCCATTGCTGAGTCATGCCGCTGCTCCTTTCGATAACGTGTCTGAATTAGTTGTTGTACAGATCGATGATCGCACTGACTGCCTGATTCTTGGCCTTGGAGGCGTCATTACGCGCCTGCTCGATCTTGTTCAGGTAATGCTCGTCGATGTCACCGGTCACGTACTTGCCGTCGAAGACCGAGCAATCGAAGTTATCGATCTTGATCTTCTTGCTGCCGCTGACCGCTTCGATCAGGTCGGTAAGGTCCTGATAAACCAGCCAGTCGGCACCGATGAGGTCGGCCACGTCCTGAGTGGTACGGTTGTGAGCGATCAGCTCGTGAGCACTCGGCATGTCGATGCCGTAGACGTTAGGGAAGCGTACAGCCGGGGCTGCGGAGCAGAAATACACGTTTTTGGCACCGGCTTCGCGGGCCATCTGGATGATCTGCTTGCAGGTGGTACCGCGCACGATGGAGTCGTCCACCAGCATCACGTTCTTGCCACGGAATTCCAGCTCGATGGCGTTGAGCTTCTGGCGCACGGATTTTTTCCGCGCGGCCTGCCCCGGCATGATGAAGGTCCGGCCAATGTAGCGGTTCTTCACGAAGCCTTCGCGGAACTTGACGCCCAGATGGTTCGCCAGCTCCAGCGCGGCAGTGCGGCTGGTGTCGGGAATCGGAATGACCACATCGATGTCGTGGTCCGGGCGCTCGCGGCGGATCTTGTCGGCCAGCTTTTCACCCATGCGCAGACGCGCCTTGTAGACAGAAATGCCGTCGATGATCGAATCCGGGCGCGCCAGGTAAACGTGTTCGAAGATGCACGGTGCGTATTTCGGGTTGGCCGCGCATTGACGGGTGTGCAGCTTGCCGTCTTCGGTGATGTACACCGCTTCGCCCGGCGCGAGGTCGCGAATCAGGGTGAAGCCAAGCACGTCCAGAGACACGCTTTCCGAGGCGATCATGTATTCGACACCTTCGTCGGTGTGACGCTGACCGAAGACGATCGGGCGAATGGCATCCGGGTCACGGAAACCGACGATACCGTAGCCGGTGATCATCGCCACTACGGCGTAGCCACCACGGCAACGGTTGTGCACGTCGGTCACGGCCGCGAAGATGTCTTCTTCGGTCGGTTGCAGCTTGCCGCGAACGGCCAGCTCGTGAGCGAAGACGTTGAGCAACACTTCCGAATCGGAGTTGGTGTTGACGTGGCGCAGGTCAGATTCGTAAATCTCCTTGGCCAGTTGCTCGACGTTGGTCAGGTTGCCGTTGTGCGCCAGCGTGATGCCGTAAGGCGAGTTGACGTAGAACGGCTGGGCTTCGGCCGAAGTCGAGCTGCCCGCTGTTGGATAACGTACGTGACCGATGCCCATGTGACCGACCAGGCGCTGCATATGGCGCTGCTGGAAGACGTCACGGACCAGACCGTTGTCCTTACGCAGGAACAACCGGCCATCATGGCTGGTCACGATACCGGCAGCGTCCTGGCCGCGGTGCTGGAGGACGGTGAGCGCGTCATACAGCGCCTGATTGACGTTCGACTTGCCGACGATACCGACGATGCCACACATGCGACACAACCCCTACTTAGTGGAACTGGATTTACCGATCACATCCTGCGGCGTTACCGACGGCAGGAGGTGATCCTTGAACGGGATATCAACAGGTACGCTGACCCCGCTGGCTAGCCACTTGCTGGACATCCCGAGAATCAGGTTTTTCGACCAGTCAGCGACCATCACGAACTGTGGCAGCAGTCTGGACTGCTGCCACCATTGATCCTGTTGTACCGGGCCCAGGCTCAACAGCCCTACCGCAACGACGACCAGCAGGCCTCCGCGTGCAGCCCCGAAGACCATACCCAGAAAACGATCGGTCCCGGACAGCCCGGTGACGCGAATCAGTTCCCCGATAAGAAAGTTGACCATGGCGCCAACCAGCAGCGTGGCGACGAAAAGAATGGTGCAGCCCGCAATCACGCGCGCCGAAGGTGTTTCGATGTAATTGACCAGATACTGGGCCAGCGAACCGCCAAACATCCAGGCCACGACACCTGCGATGATCCAGGTCAGCAAGGACAGCGCTTCCTTGACGAAGCCGCGCTTGAGACTGATCAAAGCGGAGATGGCGACAATCGCAATGATCGCCCAGTCAACCGGAGTAAATGACACGTTGCAGCCTACAGACTGATGAGGCGGCGCATTTTAGCAGAGCGCTCGCGCGGCGGTAAGCGGGGATTGAGGGTAGTCGGCAATTAACGCCAACTATTGGACTTTGGCCAAGATTCGTTGCCCTGAGCGCCGATTCCCTTGTAGCAGTCCGGCTTGCCGACGGTGACGCCCTTGAAATCGCTGCCGCCGCCAAGCCGGACCGCTACGAGGATCGTAACGCGCTGCGCGTCAAAACGACGCGCAGCGCGAGAGGAATCAGGCTACTTACGCTCCGGCTGGAAACGCACCACGATGCCGTTGAGCTTCTGCTGCTTGTTGAGCTGGTCACGCAGACGGTCCGCTTCTGCACGCTCGATCAATGGCCCGACGAATACGCGATTCACACCGTCGGCCGTGCGGATGTAGGCGTTGTAGCCCTGAGTACGCAAGGCTTTCTGCAGGTTATCGGCGTTGGCCCGGTTGGACAGGCTGGCCACTTGCACGGCCCAGGTGATCGACAAACCATTGGCATCGACCCGATTGGTGTCAGCAGCCAACGGCGCTGGCGATGCGGCCGGGGCAGCAGGTGCGGGCGCAGGAGCCGCAGGTTTGGGCGGCAGCGGAACCGGAGTGGTTTTCATCTGTGGTGCTGCGGTCGCAGGTTTAGCCGGGGCAGGCGCGGGTGCGATCGGCATCGATGGCGGTTGCTGGCTCGCAGGCGGCTGGACAGGCTGGGTGATCTCTTCGTCGGACGGCACCGGCTCCTGTGGCAGCGGTTGCTGCTCAGGCACCGCGACCGGCTCGACCTTGACCGGCGCAACGGCAGGCGCCTGCGGGGCAGCCGGTGCATCCACCTGCACATGGCGAGCCTCATCCTGACGCGAAAACAGCATGGGCAGGAAAATCACCGCAATGGCGATCAGCACCAAAGCACCTACCATGCGCTGCTTGTACGCCCTATCCAGCAAAGCCATGTGTCACTTCCTCCGTGACGCGTCTGCCAGCCATTCCAGGGCCTCGGCGACGCAATAAAAAGACCCGAACAGGACGATCTCGTCGTCCGTTGTTGCCTGCGCGCATTGCGCCTCAAGGGCCTGCGCGACGCTGGAGTAGGACGCTACCGTGGCGCCAAGGTTCTGCAACGCGCCCGCAATTTCCTGCGCCGAGCGACTGCGCGACGTTGGCAAAGGTGTCACCGCCCACTGATCGAAGCAGCCGGTCAGCTCAGTCAGCACACCGTCAAGATCCTTGTCGCTGAGCAAGCCGAACACGGCCAGACGCTTGCCCACCACAGGGCGCTGACTCAGACGCTCAGCCAGGAAGACCGCAGCGTGAGGGTTGTGACCGACGTCGAGCAGCAGGTGCAGTGCCTTGCCTTGCCATTCGAACGTTCGACGATCCAGCCGCCCCGTCACACGAGCGCTTGCCAACGCAGCGCGAACCGATGACGCCTGCCATGGCAGCCCTGACAGCAAAAACGCCTGGAGCGCCAGCGCTGCGTTCTGCATCGGCAGATCAAGCAGCGGCAGATCGTGCAATTCAACCCGCTGACCATTGCCATCGGTACCGAACCAGTTCCAGCCCGCTGCACCGACAGACACGTCAAAGTCGCGACCGCGCAAAGACAGCGGGCAGTTCAGGGCCTGCGCCTGATCCAGCAACGACTGCGGGGGATCGAGATCACCACAAAGAGCAGGACGCCCTTCACGGAAAATACCGGCCTTTTCAAACGCTACGGATTCACGGGTATTGCCCAGCCACTCGGCGTGATCGACGCCAATGCTGGTGACCAGCGCCATGTCGGCGTCGATCAGGTTTACCGCGTCCAGACGCCCGCCCAACCCGACTTCCAGCACGACAGCATCCAGCGCCGCCTGCTCGAACAACCAGAATGCCGCAAGAGTGCCCATTTCGAAGTAGGTCAAGGAAATGTCGCCGCGCGCCTTCTCGACCACTTCAAAGGCTGCGCACAACTGTTCGTCCGTGGCCTCCACGCCCTGCAACTGCACCCGCTCGTTGTAACGTACCAGATGCGGCGAACTGTAAACGCCGACCTTGAGGCCCTGCACTTGCAGCAACGAAGCCAGGAACGCACAGGTCGAGCCCTTGCCGTTGGTGCCGGTTACTGTAATGACGCGGGGCGCCGGACGATTCAGACCCAGTTGCAGGGCAACCTGGCGCGATCGGTCCAGCCCCATGTCGATGGCGGAAGGATGCAGTTGCTCCAGGTAGCTGAGCCAGTCGCTCAGAGAGCGTGAGGTCATACGTTCGCCGGAGCCGGTGGAACCACGACCGGTTCAAGTTTCGGTGCAACGAATTTCGGCGTCGGCAGGTTCATCATCTGGGCCAGCAGGTTACCCAGACGCGGACGCAACTCGCCGCGAGGGATGATCATGTCGATGGCGCCATGATCCAGCAGAAATTCGCTGCGCTGGAAGCCTTCCGGCAGCTTTTCACGAACGGTTTGTTCGATCACGCGAGGACCGGCAAAGCCGACCAGCGCTTTAGGCTCAGCAACGATCACGTCACCCAACATGGCCAGACTGGCCGAAACCCCCCCGTAGACCGGATCGGTCAGAACGGAGATGAACGGCAGACCTTCTTCACGCAGACGCGCCAGTACCGCCGAGGTCTTGGCCATCTGCATCAGGGAAATCAGGGCTTCCTGCATCCGCGCGCCACCGGAAGCGGCGAAGCAGACCATCGGGCAGCGTTTCTCCAGCGCGTAGTTGGCAGCCTGTACGAATCGCTCACCTACGATGGCCCCCATCGAACCGCCCATGAAGGAGAATTCGAAGGCACTGCACACGACCGGCATGCCCAGCAGGGTGCCGCTCATGGAAATCAGGGCGTCTTTTTCGCCCGTCTGCTTCTGGGCAGCGGTCAGACGATCCTTGTATTTCTTGCTGTCGCGGAATTTCAGGCGGTCAACCGGCTCCAGATCAGCGCCGATTTCCTGACGGCCTTCGGCATCCAGGAAGATGTCCAGCCGCGCACGCGCATCGATGCGCATGTGGTGATTACACTTCGGGCAGACGTCCAGGGTCTTTTCCAGCTCCGGACGATACAGCACCGCCTCACAGGACGGGCACTTGTGCCACAAGCCTTCAGGTACCGAGCTTTTCTTGACCTCGGAACGCATGATCGAAGGGATCAGTTTGTCTACCAACCAGTTGCTCATGCTTTCTCTCTCCAGTACCGGTGGCGTGAACGCAATGGCCAAGATTGCCATGCGCATGCCCTTAAACCCAATTCATGTGCGGCATCGCAGAAGCCCTGCAACGATCGACGCCAGCGCCTGACCTGCTGCAACGCTGCTCTGCCGATACCGCGCGTGTCCTGCAGCGAGACGTTCATACGTCTTCGCCTGTTCAATTTTGGCGGTCTACCTGCCGTAATTCCGTAGCCGCAGGCTAGTGGACGGCGACCGCTTGTCTGCCGTCACATCGACAGCCCATCCGGCTGCAAAAAACGCTTATGTCCCGTGGACTGCACTCATGAAGGCGCGAATCTTGTCGTGATCCTTGAGGCCCTTGGCCCGCTCTACTCCGCCACTGACGTCCACCGCATACGGCCGCACCTGAGCGATGGCCTGCGCCACGTTGGCCGACGTCAGCCCTCCCGCGAGAATGATCGGCTTGCTGAGCTGCTTTGGAATCAGTGCCCAGTCGAAAGTTTCGCCCGTGCCGCCGGGCACCCCTGCAACATAGGTGTCGAGCAAAATGCCGCTGGCCTTGTTGTAAAGGTCACAACTGGCCGCGATGTCATCACCGGCCTGCACACGCAGCGCCTTGATCCATGGGCGATGATAGCCCTCGCATTGCTCCGGGGTTTCATCGCCATGAAACTGGATCAGGTCCAACGGCACGGTATCGAGCAATGCTTTCAGCGCTTCACGCTCGGCATTGACGAACAGGCCGACAGTGCTCACGAACGGCGGCAACTGAGCGATGATGGCCCGCGCCTGCTCCGCGGTCACGGCCCGTGGACTCTTGGGGTAAAAAACGAAACCGATGGCGTCGGCTCCTGCCTCGACAGCAGCCAACGCATCTTCTATGCAGGTAATCCCGCAGATCTTGCTGCGAACGGCTGACATGTCGTGAATACCTCAAGCCTTGCGAAAGTCCCGGATGTTAGCAAATGCAACTTCGGGCGTCAGCCGCCAAGTTCTGAGAAGCCCGTAAGAAAATGCGGCCCGATATAACGCTCCGGCAGCGGGAATTCGTCGCGGTACTCCACCTGCACCAGATACAGGCCAAACGGATGGGCGGTGACGCCGCCCGTGCGCCGGACGCGACTTTCGAGCACTTCACTGGCCCATTCGATCGGTCGCTCCCCTGCGCCGATGGTCATCAGCACGCCCGCGATATTACGCACCATGTGATGCAGAAAGGCGTTGGCGCGAATGTCAATGACAATCATTTTGCCGTGACGAGTCACGCGCAGGTGATGGATCTGCTTGATCGGCGATTTCGCCTGGCACTGCCCGGCACGAAACGCGCTGAAATCATGTGTGCCTACCAGATATTCCGCGGCCAACGCCATGCGCTCGACGTCCAGCGGCCGATGATTCCAGGTGATTTCCTGCCCCAAGTGGGCAGGGCGAATCTGATCGTTGTAGATCACGTAACGGTAGCGACGGGCGATAGCCTTGAAGCGGGCGTGAAAGTGCGCGGGCATCTCCTGGGCCCAGGTCACGCTGACGTCGTGAGGCAAATTGATATTGGCGCCCATGGTCCAGGCCTTCATGCTGCGCACGGCCTGGGTGTCGAAATGGACCACTTGTCCACAGGCATGCACACCCGCGTCGGTACGCCCGGCGCACATCAGCGAAACCGGTGAGTCGGCCACTTTCGACAGAGCGTTTTCGAGAGTCTCCTGAACAGTCAGCACACCCGTAGACTGGCGCTGCCAACCGCTGTAACGGGAGCCTTTGTACTCCACGCCCAGTGCGATTCTGAAAAAACCTTCGGCGGCCATTTCGGCGGCCGCTGTCTCTGCCTCGGTGTTCATGATTGCCAACTGCTTAAAGCCTGTGGATGCGCGCAAGGGCGGCCATTATACGGATGACGGGAAAAGACGCCATTGGCAGTGGTCAGCACGCTGCGGAACGGCCGGAACTCTGCGCCCGCCAGGTGCAATACTGCACGCCGCGCATGAACACACCAACGAAAACGACCGCCGAAGCGGTCGTTTTCCAAGTCACAAGGAGCGGATCAAGCCAGACGCGACAACATCTCCCGCGCCTCGCTTTTCTGGCCGTCATCACCTTCGGCCACCACCTCATCGAGAATGTCGCGGGCGCCGTCGGCGTCACCCATTTCGATGTAGGCCCGCGCCAGGTCCAGCTTGGTCGCAGCCTCGTCGGTGCCCGACAGGAAGTCGAATTCCGGCTCGTTGTCATCCGCCAACAGCGCATCGTCTTCACCAAAGGTTGCGTCATCGAACGGCTTGGCGATCGGTGGCTGCTCCAGGCTTTGCGACAGACGCTCCAGCTCGGCATTGACGTCATCGATTTCAGAGGCGAATGCCTTGGATGCCGGGTCGCTCTCCATTTCATCGGCCAGCGACAGGTCGAAATCGGCAGGCAGTTCAAGCTCGTCATCCAGCCCCGACGTGCTTGCACCCAGATCTGCAGCATCTTCGAACGGCGGCAGCTCGCCCAGTTCGTCCTTCATGCCCAGCAACGCATCATCTTCTGCCTTGAGGGCAGGTTCGTCCTCGGCCAGATTCAGATCGAAATCTTCCAGATTGTCAGGCGCCGCCGGCTGAGATTCGGTGTGCTCACGCAAAATGGCATCGAAGTCCAGGTCATCCGGCGTAGAACCGCCGAACGGCGCATCGAGATCCAGATCATCAAGCCCTGCATCGGCGACCGGCGCGCTGTGATCTTTTACTTCAGCAGGAGACGCCGCTTCCAGATCGTCCAGGCTCAGGTCGAATGCGGTATCGAAGTCATCCGGCACTGCTGCAACAGGTTCCGCAGCCGGTTCAGGCTCAACGAAAGGCTCAGGTGCGTGCGCCACCTCAGGCTCACTCTTGTCGGTCAGCAGATCCTCGACGTATCTGGCGTCCATTTCTGCCGCCAGCGCCGCAGCCGCCGCCACACCCGCAGCTGCAGCAGCCGCCGCGGCCATGGAGGGGTAACGCGCCTTCAGTTGTTCGACTTCAGCGTGATTCTTGCCCGTGGCAATCAGTTGACGCTCCTGAGCAACGAAACCGTCCTTGTTGTCTTGCTGGGCGTAGATTTCCATCAGCTTGAGGCGCAGCTCAGGACGCTGCGGCTCTTCTTTGATGGCCTCTTCCAGCAGTGCTGCTGCCTGATTCGTACGGCCATAAGCAATGTGAATTTCAGCCTGCACCAATACATCGGTCGGACGTTCGCGGGTCGGCTCAATGATGACGGCCGCCAGCGGTGCCGGCTTTACCGCAGGAGGAGGAACCTCCAGACCCTCGAAACTGCTTTCGGGCATGTTCATGTCAGCGGCGAAATCAGACTCTTCCGACAGTGCACGCGCCATTTGCCGGTGTCTTTCGGCTTCGAGGATCGCGTTACGGCGACGGACCAGCAGCAATACCAGCAACAGCAGAACCAGAACGGCTGCACCGCCAATCAGCCCCAATAGCATCGGGCTGGCGAGAATCTTGTCCAGCGCGCTCTGATTGTCCGGTTTCGCTGCGTCAGGCTGTACGGCCAGTGGCTGATCCGGCGTCGCTCCGGTCACGTTGGCGCCTTCGACCGGCAATGCGTCTTCCGGCGCAATTTCATTTGGCGGCTTGCCCGCGCTGTCAGGCGCTGGCGGAACGATCTGTGCCGACATCGGGTTGGCGGCATTGTTCGGATTGGTCGCGCTGTTCGGGCTGACGGTGCCGTTGGCATCGCCTGCTGGTGGTGGCACAGCTGCACCGGCAGCCTGCATCTTCGCCAGTTGATCGTTCTTCAGCTCGATCAGACGTTGCAGTTTGTCGAGTTGACTCTGCAGATCGCCCATGCGGCTTTTCAGCTCGGCGTTATCACGACGGGTGCTGTCGAGGCTTTCCTGGGCCACGGCCAGTTTATTGGCAAGATCTGCGTCGCCTGCCGCGCCTTTGGCGCCTGGCTTGGCATTCGCCGCGACGAGGCTCAGGTTGTCTTTCGCTTCGATCTGGGAAGGTGCGGCACCCGCCCGCTCGCGACGGGTGGCGTCGACCTGACGCGCTCCGGCCGGCAAACGACGGCCTTCGCGCCAGGCGCGATTCTGTTCTGCGACCTCAGCAAGCGCACGGGGCTGGGGCGTGGCAGTCGCTTCTTGCGGCGTGGGCAGGCGCAGGACCTGCCCCTTCTTCAAGCGGTTGATATTGCCCGCAATGAACGCGTCAGGGTTGAGTGCTTGAATCGCCAGCATGGTCTGCTGAACCGTACCGCCATTGCGCACCCGCTCAGCGATTTCCCACAACGTGTCGTTGTTGGCGGTGGTGTATTGAGTGTACTTCGGCTCCGCGGGCGCTGCGGGAACAGGGGCGGGAGCGGCCGGTGGCGGCGTTTGCGCGGCAGGCGCTTGTGCAGGCGCCAAAGCAGGAGCCGTGGACGGCAATTGCGCAGTGGCGGCAGCAGCGGCCTGAGGCGAAGCTTTTGGCGGGTCGAGCAGCAGGCTGTACTCACGCAGCGCACGGCCGTTCGGCCAAAGCACTTGTACAAGAAACTTCACGTAAGGGTCACGGATGGGCTTGGTCGAGGTGATACGCAGCACGCTCTTACCACCGGGATTGACCACCGGCGTGAAGACCAGATCGTCGAGAATCGCCATGCGACCGACGCCTGCCTGCGCGAACTCGGCGGACGTCGCCAGACTCGGCACCACCTGCGCGGAATTCAGGTCCTGCACCTGCGTGAGTTCGATTTCAGCCAGCAGTGGCTGATTCAGGCTCGACTTGACGGTCAAACCACCGAGGCCGAGCGCATGTGCCATCCCCGATGACAACGCCGAAGCTGCTGCGATTGCTAAAACCAGTTTACGAACCTGAACCATAGCCCATCCCTTGTTTAAAATTTCCCCGGCGACCGAGAAGATAAAGCCTGCTAGGGCGTAGGGCGTTTCGACACGCCACAGCTAGAATGATTCTTTGAATTGTGGGCAAGTATCTTTTACGCAACATCTTTTATCAACAATTCAGCGACCTGCACCGCGTTGAGCGCCGCGCCCTTGCGCGCATTGTCCGATGTCACCCAGAAGTTGAGTTCGCAGGCGTCGTCGATTCCCCCGCGTAAACGTCCTACATAGACCGCGTCCTGACCGACCGCATCGCCCACTGGCGTCGGATAATCTCCCGCGTCGACCAGATCGATGCCTTCGGCCGAATCCAGCGCAGCAGCAATGGCCGCCAGATCGAATGCAGCAGCGGTCTGCACTGACACGCTCAGGCTATCGCCAAAGAATACCGGGACTTGAATGCAACTGACGCCGACCTTGATTAAAGGCAGCGACAGCAACTCGCGCAACTCGCTGACCATACGTTTTTCAAGTGGCACATGGCCTTGCGCGTCTGGGGTGCCCACTTGCGCCAGCACGTTGAATGCCATTTGCCGGTCAAACACACGAGGTTCCAGTGGGCGCATATTGAGCAGCTCTGCGGTTTGCCGGGCCAGTTCGCTCACGCCCTCACGCCCCTGACTGGAAACGGCCAGACACGCCGTGACACTCACACGCTGTACGTCCAATAGGCCGCGCAACGGACCGAGCACCATCGCCAGCGCCGTCGCTCCCGAGCTGGGACACGCTACCTGAAAGGGCTTACTCAAGCGGGTCAGCAGGTCGCCGTTCACTTCGGGAACGATATTCGGGGCCTGCTCAACCGGCAAGCCACCCGACAGATCGATCACGGCACACCCCGCTGCCGTAGCGCGAGGTGCAAAGCTGCGGGTCACTGCGGGACCTGCGGCAAAAAACGCAATCTGGACTTTGCCGAAATCAAACGCATCGACCTCTCGCACACGCACGTTCTTGCCGCGGTAGGCGACCGAGCTGCCTGCGGACTCCGCGCTGGCCAACAGGTGCAACGCCCCCACCGGGAAGTCGCGCTCTTCGAGGATCTGGACGATGGTTTCGCCAACGGTACCGGTGGCGCCAATTACGGCGATATCAAAGGACTGGCCCATGGAAAAACCTCAGAAAATTCGGGGGGCGGCACTTTAACCGCGAGATGAGAGCCAGGCAAATGAGCTGACGAAAACCAGCCGTGCTTCGGTCAAGGCTCAAGACCGATGGCAAAGAACTCGCCATGACTCCAGACGCCAAGCCAGCGCTGCCCATCCATTTCCCGGACCACCGCCAACTCGACGAGCTGATAGAAGACATTGCGATGAATCAACGCTTCCAGGTTGCTGCGCACATGCACGTAAGGCGCGGGCTCTTGGGTTTGCGGGTCAACACTGACGCGCAGGGGATGCTCGGCGCTTGCCTCGATCACATCATCGACGTTAGTGGTGAAACGCAGAACCTGTGACTCACCCTCACCTTCGACGTCCAGCAACACCGCAACGAAGGGCGCATCGTCCACGGTGATGCCAACCTTCTCGACCGGCGTGATCAGAAAGTAATCATCACCGTCCCGGCGAATGATGGTGGAAAACAGACGCACCATGGGCTTGCGACCGATGGGCGTCCCCAGATAGAACCAGGTGCCATCACGGGCGATACGCATGTCGATATCGCCGCAGAAATCAGGGTTCCAAAGGTGCACGGGTGGCAAACCCTTGCCGGTCTTGGGAAGTTGCGCCAACAGATCGTTGGCTTTGCCCGGACCACTCATACGCTGCTCCTCAGCGGGCTTCGACGCCCAACAGACTACGAGCGTAATCCTCCATCGGCGGGCCGAGCAAATCTTCAGGCTTGGTGTTGTACAGCGTCAGCAGGCCGCCGCGCATATGAATGCGCGCTGAATCGATGAGATAGCGGGTATTGGTTTCGATCAGCATCAACTGAATCACACCGTTATCGATGCCGAGCCGGTCAACAGCCTCCTGATCCGACCACTCATCGAAGTTGCCAATCCGGTCGTCCGCTCGGGCGAACCGGGTGTACAGCAGATAGTGCGCTCCCGCCGCGCGGGCCTCGTTCATCGCTTCATCCAGCCCTTCCGCTGCACGGGCGCGACGCACCATCGGGAAGTATTCGATGAAGCCATTGAAGGCTTCTTCTGCCACGACGTTTGTCCGCGGGTATGCTCCGCCTGGCGGCACGAAGGCGCCTTGCGCGATATAAATGAAGGAGTCTGGTTGCAGACGGAAATTGTTGATCCGGCGCGTCGAGCTGTGATCCAGCAGACCGGCATCACTGAGCTCATCATGAGCGCCCTGTGCCAGATCGCTGACGTGCATGCAGCCGCTCAGTGCCAAAAACGTCAGCAGTAAAACCAGGCTACGCATTACTTCCTCCAAAATCCGGCGACGGAAAACCGGCGAATGGCCGGGTAATGCAGCTTTTGCGCCAGCTCAGCAGGAATTCACGCAGTTGCATTACAGGTGGGAGCTTCTATGTTGGCCGGACTGCCGCATTCGCCGCCAAGGCGGCTCCCACAGGTTCAGCATCTAATACAAAATTGGATTCGGTACGATCTTTGTGGGAGCCGGCTCGGTGGCGAATGCGGCAGTCCGGCCAACATCATTTCCCACTGGTATCTCCCACGTTCTTTCGGATAAACCGGGCTCACCCACCAATAATCTTCATCACCGTCGCCCCGCCGGAGAACGCCAGCGGCTGTTTGTCTCCCAGCGCTTTGATCAACAGCCGTTGCAGCGCAGGCAAAGCGTGATGGCGAGGTTTGTCGAACAGGTCGCCGACGTAATGGCGATTGCTGGAAGACAGGCATCCGTGCAGCCAACCCGTGGAAGACAGACGCAGGCGGGAGCATGTCCGGCAGAATGGCACGCTCTCGTTGGCGATCACACCAAAGTGTCCCTTGCCGGGAATGCGATAACGCACCGCTGTGGCATCCACCGGCGCGTCGGCCTGCTGATACTCATAGCGCTCACCAATCAGCGCGAGCAACTGTTCAAGACTGACGAACTGTTGAAGAAAGCCGTTGTGATCGCTCGCCAGATGCCCCATGCGCATCAACTCGATGAAACGCAGCTCATAACCCCGCTCAAGGCAGTAATCGAGCAACGGCATGACTTGATCCAGATTACTGCCCCGCAGCGGCACCATGTTGACTTTGATTGCAATGCCCGCCGCCCTCGCCTGCTCCATGCCATCAAGCACGGTGGCCAGATCACCACCACGGGCAATGGCCCGGAACGCGGCGGGATCGAGAGTATCCAGTGAGACGTTGAGGCGGCGAATGCCTGCGTCGAGCAGGATTGGCAATTTGCGCGCGAGTAACTGGCCATTGGTGGTCAAACTGACGTCCGACAGACCCATTCGGCCGATTTGCCCCAAGAAATGCTCCAGACGCGGACTCACCAACGGCTCGCCACCAGTGATGCGCAGCCGCTCGATGCCCGCCGCTTCGATCAGGTATTCCACACCTCGCGCCATGGACTCGGCAGACAACTCATGCTGCGCAGCCACTAGCCGCTTGCCATCCGGCACGCAATAGGTACACGCGTAATTGCAGGCAGACGTCAGACTGATTCGCAAGTTGCGAAAACGTCGGCCCTGGCGATCAACGATCATGGAAAACTCCGGAAAGTGGTGCAGCGCGCAAAAGCTGACTCATAAATCAACTTTTGACAAGCGTCATTCCGGGCAAAGATCGGGAAGATATGGCAGACGCCGGATACAGCGTCTGCCATGGAGACATCACGTCAGGAAGCTCGCCTCAGGTCGTGGCAGGCTTGAGGTCATGACCGGTTTCGGGGTCACGCTTGCGCTTGTTGCCCATGCGCACGCCGATGTCCATCAGGAACTGGAAAAAGCCTTCCTGATCTTCCAGCACGTTGCTCCAGAACGGCGAGTGATACAGCGCCACGGCGCCGTGCACCAGCGCCCAGGCCGCGCAGTAATGAAAGTAAGGCGGGACGTCTTCGAGCTTGCCCTCGGAGATGCGGCCTTTGATCAGCAGCGTCAGGTGTTCGAAGTTGGAGGCACGGATCTTGTGCAACTGCTCGACCATCTCGGGCACCTGATTGCCCTTGACCACTTTCTCTTCCAACCGATCGAACAGGCGATAACGCTGCGGATCGCGCATGCGGAATTCGAAGTAGGCGCGGGACAGCGCCTCCTTGTCCTTGTCGACGTCGGCAGAGTGCAGCAACTCGTTCAAATCGCGCTCGTAGTCGAGCATCAGGCGCAGGTAGATCTCCGCCTTCGACTTGAAATGCTTGTAAATCGTGCCTTTGCCAATACCCACGGCATCAGCAATCATCTCGACAGTGACACTGTCTTCACCCTGTTCGAGAAACAGCTTTAACGCGGTATCGAGAATTTCTTGCTCACGGCGCCGAAACTCACGGACCTTACGAGGTTCTTTCTGCATAGGAAGAGGCTGTGGAGTCAAAATCGAAGCCGCACATTATGCCTAAATGGCGGGAAATTGCACGGATCATCCGACCATGTCCACGTTTCAAGAAGAGTTCGCGCAAGCGACCGATTTGCGTTATCTCAACCATGCAGCCGTCGGTCCCTGGCCGAAACGCACGGCGATCGCCATCCAGAATTTCGCCGAAGAGAACGTTTTACGGGGCGCGCGGGACTATCCGGACTGGATGAAGGTCGAGCAACGCCTTCGCGGACGACTGGCCCGCCTGATGAACGCTCCGTCGACGGATGACATCGCACTGGTCAAAAACACCTCGGAAGCCCTGTCATTTGTCGCTTTTGGCCTCGACTGGAAAAGCGGCGACAACGTGGTCATCAGCGATGAGGAATTTCCTTCCAATCGCGTCGTCTGGGAAGCGCTCAAGCCCCAAGGCGTCGAGGTGATTCAAGTCAGCCTCAAAGGCGACGACCCGGAGGGCGCGTTGCTCGCCGCTTGCGATCCTCGCACGCGCTTGCTGTCCATCAGTTCGGTGCAGTTCGCTACAGGAACACGACTGGACATCGAACGCCTTGGGCACGGCTGCAAACAACGGCATGTGCTGTTTTGCATCGACGCCATTCAACACATCGGCGCCCTGCCCTTCGACGTGCAGGCCAGCCAGTGCGACTTCGCGATGGCGGACGGCCATAAATGGATGTGCAGCCCGGAAGGGCTCGGGGTGTTTTACTGCCGGGCCGAGCTGCGACCGCAATTGAAACTCCACGAATTCGGCTGGCACATGCTGGAGCACTCCGGTGATTACGGGCGCAACGAGTGGCAACCTGCGGCCAGCGCGCAGCGTTTCGAATGCGGCAGCCCCAACACCCTCGGCGCCATGGCGCTGGATGCGAGCCTCTCGCTATTGGAGGAAGTGGGCATGGACGCTGTCGGAAAAGCCGTTATCGAACGGGTGACATGGCTGGAACAGGGGCTCAGCACGATCACCGGCGTGCGGTTGCATTCATCCGGAGAAACGGCACGGCGATCGGGCATTTTCACCTTCAGTCTGGATGGCAAGCCGTCAGCACAGGTCTGGCAGCAGTTGATGCAACAGCAGGTGGTGTGTTTGCCACGGGGGCCAGGCATCCGCTTTTCGCCACATTTCTATACGCAATCGCGGGTGATCGAGGAGACATTGGCCATCGTCAGCGCGATTGCCAAGCATTGAGGTATCAGCAGCAGACTGAGTATTCCAAAACTGTTTAAAAAACGTACAACCGTGTGCTGGACGCCCGTGGAATATGACCAATACTGAATCTGTCGGTGCGGCATCTCCCCCAAGTGCCAGCATCGGTAAAGGCACCAATGGATAGCGTGTCTTTGTTTTACTCCTAATGGTCTTAACCCGGATTCCCCCCCCAGAACCCGGGTTTTTTTTGCCCGCGATTTGGCGCGCTCAGGCAGCCTTGACCCGGGCCAGCGGAAACAGGCGCTTGAAGTTCTCGGTGGTCTGCTGCGAGAAACGCTCAAAACTCTCCCCTCGCAGCATCGCCAGAAATTCCGCCACTTCCCGCACGTACTGCGGCAGGTTCGGTTTGCCACGATAGGGGATCGGCGCCAGGTAAGGCGAGTCGGTCTCGACCAGCAAGCGATCGGCGGGCACTTTGCTCGCGACATCACGCAGGGCGTCGGCATTGCGGAACGTGACGATCCCTGAAAGGGAAATGTAAAAGCCCAGGTCCAACGCCGCCTTGGCCATGTCCCAGTCTTCAGTGAAACAGTGCAACACCCCTGCCTGAGGCAACGCGGCTTCACGCAGCAGTTCCAGCGTGTCGGCACGCGCGCCTCGCGTGTGGACGATCACCGGTTTGCCAGTGGCGTTGGCGGCTTGCAGATGCAGGCGAAATGACGCCTGTTGCAGTTCGGCCGCTTCAGGCTCGTAGTGGTAATCCAGCCCCGTTTCGCCAATGGCCACGACACGCGGATGGTTCAGTTCGTCAAGCAGCCACTCCAGCGCAGGTTCCTCACCCGGTTTGATGTCGAGTGGATGGATGCCGACCGAACAGTCGACGTCGTCATAGCGCTCTGCCAGCGCTTTTACGTTGGCAGCGTTGTCGGCACTGACACCGATACACAGAAAATGGCCAACGCCTCGCCCTCGCGCTGCGTCCAGCGCATTATCCAGGGAGCCGTCGTGTTGAGCGAGATCGAGACGATCGAGGTGGCAGTGGGAATCTACAAGCATGGGAATCGCAATGAATTACATCGTGTGGGTAGGACGGTCGGACTTCAAAGCACCGGCCAGATAATTTTCAATCATGTTACGGGCCGTGTTGTCGCCGTCGTTGAACTGCACACCGACGCCAGCCGCGCGGTTACCTTGGGCACCTTTCGGGGTGATCCAGGTCACTTTGCCCGCCACCGGAATCTTTTCCGGCTCGTCCATCAGGTTTAGCAGCATGAACACCTCATCCCCCAGCTTGTAGCTTTTGCTGGTGGGGATGAACAGCCCGCCATTCTTGATGAACGGCATGTACGCGGCGTACAGGACCGATTTGTCCTTGATGGTCAGCGACAGGATGCCGTTACGCGGGCCCGGACTCAGGGGGACGCTCATCTCAACTTCCTCTGTAGATGCTGATGTCATGCGGCCAGTCTACCCCTGTCCGGTCAGAGATGCCCACTGCACCAACAAGGCTTCGAGTAATAAAACGCGGTTCAGGTTGGCCTTGGACAAGACTTTCTGACGCTGCAACAGAACCCAGTCCTGCATGGCCAGCACTTTTTGCTGGGGCGACTTCTGCGCCAGATACTGCACGACCTTGCGCATGTCGGCCAGACCCAGGCCGCTTTCGTCCTCGGTCAACTGATAGCGCAGAATCAGATTTGACCAGTCACAAAACCAGTCGAACAACAGCAACAGCGGGACTTCCTTCCAGCCTTCGGCCAGCTGCGTTGGCGATTGCTGGCCCTTGAGCAGCTTCTTCACGCCATCGACCACCAGCGCACGCTGCTCACGAATGCCCTGCGTCTGAAGCGTCACGGCTGCCAGAGGTGAGCCCGCTGCCAGGGTCAGCAGTTCAACGCGTTCCTCTTCGCTGCAATCAGGCAACGCGCTGGCAAGCCAGGCTACGCTCGTCGCTTCGCTTGGCAAGGGACAGGCCTGTTGCACGCAGCGACTCTTGATGGTCGGCAACAAACGACTCGGCTGGTGACTGACCAGCAGCAACACCGTGTCGCCTGACGGCTCCTCAAGGCTCTTCAACAAGGCGTTGGCTGCGTTGATGTTCATCGACTCCACCGGCTCGATCAGCACCACTTTGCGACCGCCCATCTGAGCGGTCTGCACCACGAAACTGACCAGATCGCGCACCTGATCGACCTTGATCGCCTTGTCGGCTTCCTCCGGCTCAAGCACATAGTTGTCAGGATGGCTGCCTGCCGCCAGCAACAAACAGGATTTGCACTCCCCACACGCCTCGAGCCCCCGAGGCTGCTGGCACAACAGCAAATGCATCAGCCGCTCCGCCAGTGCCCGCTTGCCGATCCCGGCCGGGCCATGCAACAGGTAAGCGTGCGCGTGCTGGGTGCGACCGGCCAATTGCTGCCAGAGGCTTTCCTGCCAAGGGTAGGCCTCAGCCATGCTGACGATCCGCGAGCTGTTTCAGCAGGTCTGGCAACAGCGCATCGAGAGAAGCCTGGACCTGATCCAGCGGCAACGCGGCATCCACCAGGCGATAGCGCTCAGGCGCAGCGGCGGCACGATTGAGGTAGGTGCTGCGTACGGCGTCGAAAAACGCACGCCCCTCTTGCTCGAAACGGTCCAGACGCCCCCGAGCCGAGGCGCGAGCCAGGCCAATGTCCACCGGCAGATCGAACACCAGCGTCAGGTCCGGGCGCAGGTCGCCCTGTACGAAATTTTCCAGTGCAGCGATGCGCTCGACCGACAGGCCGCGCCCCCCGCCTTGATAGGCGTA
Source organism: Pseudomonas sp. NPDC088444 (assembly GCF_044900175.1). NCBI lineage: Bacteria > Pseudomonadati > Pseudomonadota > Gammaproteobacteria > Pseudomonadales > Pseudomonadaceae > Pseudomonas > Pseudomonas sp. NPDC088444. Next base: position 7,074 of record NZ_JBJDNK010000025.1, on the reverse strand, counting down.
GGTTGCATCGGTAAACCTGTCACACAACACCACCGCTCCCCGGGCCAACGCCGGGCGAATTACACCCGCCAAATGCTGCGCGCGCGCAGCAAAGACCAGCAGCAGCTCGGTGTCGGCATCCATCGTTTCATCGCTCGGCGCCAACAATAACTCCCGAATGCGCTCAGCCAACGGGGTGCCGCCCGGCTCACGGGTGAGCACTACGTCAATACCGTGGCTGCGAAGGCGCTCGGCCAGGAATTCACGGTTGGTGCTTTTGCCCGCGCCTTCGGGACCTTCAAGGGTGATAAACAAACCAGTCACAGGCTGTCCTTCATCAGATTCATTGCGGGGTCGATTCGCTTTTTTCAGGTTTGTCGCTGGGCTCGGTCGAGGGCGCCGGTTGTTCGGGCATCGGCACTTGAGGTGCAGCAGGCGATTCCGGCACGGGCTTGTCGGCGTCGGTGCCATTTTCCGCAGCAGGCGTTGTTGCCGGTGCCGGGCTGGACCGATAGTCGGCCCGGCGCTTGAGCTGAAACTCTTTGACGGCCGCATTGTGGGCATCCAGATCAGCGGAAAAGACGTGGCTGCCATCCCCTCTCGCCACGAAATACAGGCTGTTTCCCGGCACCGGGTTCATGGCTGCGTGAATCGCCTCGCGCCCGACCATGGAAATCGGCGTCGGCGGTAACCCCGAAATGACATAGGTGTTGTAGGGCGTCGCCTCTTTCAGAAACGCCCGGGTGATCTTGCCGTTGTACCGCTCGCCCAGACCGTAGATGACGGTGGGGTCGGTCTGCAGCAACATGCCTTGCTGAAGACGACGCACGAACACGCCTGCGATCTGCCCACGCTCTTGCGGCACGCCGGTTTCCTTCTCCACCAGAGAAGCCATGATCAGCGCCTGATAGGGATCGGCGTAAGGCACATCGGCTGCGCGTTTGTCCCACTCCTCCTGCAACACTTCGTCGAGGCGGTTGTAGGCCTGTTTCAACAACTCGGCATCGGTCATGCCGCGCACATAACGATAGGTGTCGGGAAAGAAGCGCCCTTCGGGGAAGACATTCGGATGACCGAGCTTCGTCATCAGTTCACTGTCGCTAAGGCCTGCCAGCGTCTGCTCCAGCTTGGCCTGCTTGGCCAACGCAGCGCGGACCTGACGAAAATTCCAGCCTTCCACCAGCGTCAGGCTGTATTGCACGACCTCGCCCTTTTGCCACAGAGCCAGCAACGCCCTGGCGTCCATCCCCGGGGTCATGCGGTATTCGCCGCTGTGCAGCGCTTGCCCCGCGAGGTTGAAACGCCAGTAGAGGCGCAACCAGAAGGCATCCTTGATCACGCCGTCTGCCTGTAAACGATTGAGCACGCCCGTGGGTGACGCGCCGGAAGGCACATCGAGCAGTTGTTCCTGCGTGAGGTTCAGCGGTTGTTGCAGCGCGTTGTTCTGCTGCCAGAAGGCCAGACCCAGTAACAGCCCCGCCAGAACCACACCCGTTTCCAGCAAGACGAATAATTTTCGGATCACGAATCAGATATCCAGAAGCCCGCGAACGAGGTGTTGCAGTTTACGGGTGACAGCGCCAACCGGCCAGATCAGTTGTTCGAACGCCCGCACCGGCCAGATGCCATACACACTGTTGCAGACGAAAACTTCGTCGGCCTTGCGCAGATCGGACATCTGTAGATCCAGTGCCCGAACCGGCATATTCGCGTCCTCGGCCAATGCCAGCAGCTCGGCACGCATCACCCCGGCCACACCACAGCGGGAAAGATCCGGCGTCAACAACACGCCGCCCTTGACCATGAACAGGTTGCTGTAGACCGCCTCGACGATCCGACCAGACGTGTCACGCATCAAGCCTTCGGCGTGCTCAGCGTCGTGCCATTCGTTCCGGGCAAGGACCTGCTCAAGACGGTTGAGATGCTTGAGACCTGCCAATAGCGGCTGTTCGGCCAAGCGGGTTTGACAAGGATACAGGCGCACGCCCTGCTCGGCATTCGACGGCGGATAGGCAGGTAACGGACTGGCCTGCAGAATGCGCAGACCTCGCGCGCCCGGTGTTGGGGCATAACCTCGCAAGCCATCGCCACGGGTGATGATCAATTTCATCACCCCTTCCTGCATCTGGCTGGCGAACGCCCGGCATTCCGACTCGACCAAAAGCAGATCGAGCGAGAACGCAAGACGCTTTCCGGTCAACGCCAGACGCTGTAAATGACCATCAAAGAGTAATGGCTTACCCGCCTTGACCAGAATGGTTTCAAAGAAACCATCTCCGTAGGCCAGGCCCCTGTCCTTCACGGACAGTTGGCTGGCGGGCTGGCCATCGATCCAGCACAGGGTCATTCAGCGAACCGACGGAACACCAGCGAGCCATTGGTGCCGCCAAACCCGAAGGAATTGGACACCACGACGTCGATCGGCATGCTGCGGGCTTCGTGAGGCACGAAGTCCAGATCGCAACCCTCGCCTGGCTCGTCGAGGTTGATGGTCGGCGGCGCAACCTGGCCGTTGATCGCCAGCACGCTGAAAATCGCCTCAATGGCGCCCGCCGCCCCCAGCAAATGCCCCGTCATCGACTTGGTCGAACTGACGGCGAGCTTGTAAGCATGCTCGCCGAATACCGACTTGATGGCGTTGACTTCCGCCAGGTCGCCCGCAGGCGTCGAGGTGCCGTGTGCGTTGATGTACTGCACCTGATCCGGGGTGATCTTCGCATCGCGCAGAGCATTGGTGATGCAACGCGCAGCCCCTGCGCCGTCGTCGGGCGGCGAGGTCATGTGGAACGCATCGCCACTCATGCCGAAACCGATCAATTCGGCGTAAATGGTCGCACCACGCGCCTTGGCGTGCTCAAGCTCTTCGAGCACCAGCGCGCCTGCGCCATTGGACAGGACGAACCCATCACGCCCCTTGTCCCATGGGCGGCTGGCCCGTGTCGGCTCATCGTTGCGAGTCGACAGCGCGCGCGAGGCACCAAAGCCCCCCATGCCCAGACCGCAGGCGGCCATCTCGGCGCCCCCGGCAATCATGACGTCCGCTTCATCATAAGCAATGTTGCGCGCGGCCATGCCGATGCAATGCGTGCTGGTGGTGCACGCAGTAGCGATGGCGTAGTTCGGCCCCTGTGCGCCCAGATGGATCGACAGGAAACCAGAAATCATGTTGATGATCGAACCCGGTACGAAAAACGGGGAGATCTTGCCCGGCCCCTGCTCATGCATCAGGCGGCTGGTGTTTTCGATGTTGGTCAGGCCACCGATACCGGAGCCCATGGCCACACCTACGCGCTCACGATTGGCGTCGGTGATTTCGACCCCGGCATTGCGCACAGCCTGAAAGCTGGCGGCCAGGCCGTATTGGATGAACAGGTCGAGACGGCGCGCCTCTTTGGGCGACAGGTATTCTTCGACGTTGAAGCCTTTGACCGAACCGCCGAAACGGGTCGTATAAGCCGAAAGGTCCGTGTGTTCGATGGGGCCAATGCCACTCTGACCAGCCAGAATACCTTGCCAGGTGCTGGGCACATCATTACCCAGCGGCGTCAGCATACCCATACCGGTGACCACGACGCGTCTACGCGACACAGGACTCTCCTTTATTCTATTGACGAAACGCTGGCCCTATTCAAAGAAAAAACCGCACGCCTGAGGCAGTGCGGTTTCTCCAGGACAGCGAACTATGACTGCGAAGTCTTAGCCTTGATGGGCGTTGACGTAGTCGATAGCAGCTTGAACGGTGGTGATCTTCTCGGCTTCTTCGTCAGGGATTTCGGTCTCGAATTCCTCTTCCAGAGCCATTACCAGCTCAACGGTGTCAAGGGAGTCGGCACCCAGGTCTTCAACGAAAGAAGCGGTGTTGACCACTTCCTCTTGTTTGACGCCAAGTTGCTCGGCAACGATTTTCTTGACGCGCTCTTCGATGGTGCTCATACCGTGTTTTAACTCCTAGTGGACAAATTCGGGCAGCTGGCCGATGGGTAAGTGTATAGAAGAGGTTTTGCGTATTTCAAGCTAAACGCAAATCCTGCCTGCCCCATCGCCCCGCAACCCATTAATAGATTTCAGCTTTATAACGGATTTTAGACAGCCCGTATGACAATTTTTCGGTACGGGAAGTCACATGTACATGCCGCCGTTCACGGGGATTGTAGCCCCGGTCACGTAGCCTGCACCTTCCGAGGCAAGAAAAGCGACCACGTGCGCGATCTCTTCTGCCTGCCCCAGTCGACCCAGAGGAATCTGGCCCGTCAGGGAATCACGTTGTGCCTCTGGCAGTTCACGCGTCATGTCAGTGTCGATGAAGCCCGGGGTCACCGAGTTCACGGTCACTGCCCGCGAACCGACTTCACGCGCCAGTGCGCGGCTGAAACCTTCCAGACCCGCTTTCGCGGCGGCGTAGTTTACTTGACCGGCATTGCCCATGGCACCCACCACCGAGCCGATGCTGATGATACGACCCCAACGAGCCTTGGTCATGCCGCGCAGCACGCCTTTGCTCAGGCGATACAGGCTAGTCAGGTTGGTGTTGATGACGTCATGCCACTCGTCATCCTTCATGCGCATCATCAGGTTGTCACGGGTGATACCGGCGTTGTTGACCAGGATCAACGGAGCGCCAACACGCTCGGTGATCTGAGCCAGAACGGCACTCACGGACTCGTCGCTGCCAACGTCCAGAGCCAGACCGAAGCCTTCGACACCGCTTTCCTTGAAATACGCGGTAATTTTTTCAGCACCGGCTTCAGACGTTGCAGTCCCTACGACGGTAGCGCCGCTACGACCCAGTTCAAGGGCGATGGCCCGACCAATGCCACGGCTGGCGCCAGTGACCAATGCAACTTTACCTTGCAGACTCATGCAAGCGTCTCCTTATCGGGATCAGGCCAGCGCTGCACGGGCGGCAGCGAAGGCATCCGGGGTATTGAGGTTGTAAGTGTTCACGCCGTCGGCGCAACGCTTGTTGAGACCGGCCAGTACTTTGCCCGGACCACACTCGACCAGTTGTAGCGCACCGTTGGCAGCCAGGGTCTGGATCGATTCAACCCAGCGAACCGGCTTGTACAACTGTTGCAGCAAATCGGTTTTCAACGTGTCCAGGTCCGCAGCCACCGCCGCAGTGACGTTCTGCACCAACGGAATCTGCGGGACCTGCCAATCGATGGCCGCGACAGATTCTGCGAAACGCTCAGCCGCCGGGCGCATCAGCTCGCAATGCGATGGCACGCTGACCGGCAGCGGCAGGGCACGCTTGGCGCCCTTGGCCTTGCAGACCTCAATGGCGCGGTCAACAGCCGCCTTGGCACCGGCAATCACCACCTGGCCTGGCGAATTGAAGTTGACGGCACTGACCACATCACCCTGAGCCGCTTCAGCACAGGCAGCGATGACATCAGCGTCTTCCAGCCCCAGAATGGCCGCCATACCGCCCTGACCTGCCGGAACGGCTTCCTGCATCAACTGGCCACGACGCTCGACCAGCTTGACCGCGTCAGCCAGCGAAAGGCTGCCCGCTGCAACCAGTGCGCTGTACTCGCCCAGACTATGACCGGCAACGAATGCGGGACGCGCGCCACCTTCAGCCAGCCACAGACGCCACAAGGCAATCGACGCGGTCAGGATGGCGGGCTGGGTTTTATCGGTCTGATTGAGGTTCTCTTCCGGCCCTTGCTGGGTCAGCGCCCACAGGTCGTAGCCCAGGGCATCGGAGGCTTCTTTGAACGTATCCAGAACCAACGGGTATTGCGCGCCCAGTTCGGCAAGCATGCCGAGGGACTGCGAGCCTTGGCCCGGAAAGACGAATGCGACGGAAGCAGACATGAACAAGCCCCTGATTATTGTCGTCAAAAAGAGCGTCCGGCCAGGCCGAACGCTTGGTAATTCAATGTGTTGCAACTGGAGCGTTGGATGACCGGCCAGTCACAGGCGTCACATTCTAGCGCAAGTCACACTAGAGCAGTTCTTCCAGGCGCCCATGCAGACGCTCAGGCAGATTCTCCTGAATCTCGATCAACGCGCGCTGTATGGCGCTCTGAAAGCCCTGAACCCCTGCCGAACCGTGACTTTTCACCACAATGCCCTGCAAACCCAAAAAGCTGGCGCCATTGTGCCGAGCCGGTGCCAGATCGGCCCGGAGCCGCTTGAGCAACGGCATCGCCAGTGCCCCTACCGCTCTGGACATCACATTCTGGCGGAACAGTGTTTCAATCCGCTCACCGATCATCGTCGCCAGCCCCTCACTGGACTTGAGCAGGATATTACCCACGAAGCCGTCACAAACGACTACATCCGCCTCGCCTCGGTACAGCCCATCGCCCTCGATGAAACCGGTGTAATGAAGGCCGGGCGCCGCTTGCAGAAGACTCGCGGCGAGCTTCACCTGCTGATTACCCTTGATGTCCTCAGTGCCGACATTGAGCAGCGCCACCTTCGGCCGCACGACACCCAGTGCTTCAGCCGCCACCGATCCCATGACGGCGAACTGGTACAGGTTTTCTGCACTGCAATCGACGTTGGCACCCAGATCGAGCAGTTGACAGTACCCGCGCTGCGTCGGAATGGCCGCAACCATGGCCGGACGGTCGATGCCAGGCAGCGTCTTGAGAACAAACCGCGACAGCGCCATCAACGCACCCGTATTCCCCGCACTCACGCACGCCTGAACAGTACCTTGCGCAAGCAAACGCAACGCCACACGCATCGATGAGTCCGGTTTGCCGCGCAACGCAAGCGACGGGCGGTCATCCATCGTGATGACCTCACTGGCGTGTACAACGGACAGGCGCGACCGATCGACACCGGAATGGCGTGCGATGAGTTCTTCAAGAAGGGGAGCGTGACCCACGAGGATCAAGTGAAGCGAGGGGGTAGCGAGCAGGCAGGCAATGCTGGCCTGAACAATGCTGCGGGGACCGAAGTCCCCGCCCATTGCGTCGATCGCGATGATCGGAGCGGACAAGAAATTACTCGTCAGCGCCCTTGTCGATCACTTTACGGCCACGATATACGCCTTCTGGCGACACGTGGTGACGCAGGTGAACTTCACCAGTGGTTTTTTCTACAGACAGAGCGCTAGCCTCGAGAGCGTCGTGCGAA
>NZ_JBJDNK010000024.1:0-36456 GCF_044900175.1 Pseudomonas sp. NPDC088444 | reverse complement strand
CATCAAGATGACCGCCAGCTCCAACTTCGGCAACGTGTTCTCGGTGCTGGTGGCCAGCGCGTTCATTCCGTTCCTGCCCATGCTGCCGATGCATCTGTTGGTGCAGAACCTGCTGTACGACATTTCGCAGATCGCCATCCCGTTCGATAACGTCGATGAGGAATTGCTGAAAAAACCACAACGCTGGCAGCCTGCGGATGTGGGGCGTTTCATGGTGTTCTTCGGGCCGATCAGTTCGATCTTCGACATCACAACCTTTGCGGTGATGTGGTACGTGTTCGGTGCCAACACGCCTGAACATCAAACCCTGTTTCAATCAGGCTGGTTTGTGGTGGGGTTGCTGACCCAGACGCTGATCGTGCACATGATCCGCACGCCGAAAATCCCGTTCCTGCAAAGCCGTGCGGCCATGCCGCTGATGGTGATGACCGGGGTGATCATGACGATCGGGGTGTTTCTGCCGATGGGGCCGCTGGCGCACTACTTCAAACTGCAAGCGTTGCCACCGCTGTACTTCGCTATCCTGCCGCTGATTCTGCTGGCCTACGTGGGGCTGACTCAGGCGGTGAAAGGATTCTATGTGCGCCGGTTTGGCTGGCAATAAGACAGATGAGGAACCCTGTGGGAGTGAGCTTGCTCACGAAAGCGGAGTACCAGCCACGTAAATGTTGTGGATGGTTGATCGTGCCCACGCTCTGCGTGGGCATGCATCCCGTGACGCTCTGCGTCACATTTGCAGGGACGCAGAGCGTCCGGGGCGGCGTTCCCACGCGGAGCGTGGGAACGATCATTGACAGGTGTTGAGTCGGTTTCTGGATTGGCGTTATCGCGCCAACGCCAGCGCCACGCCCTGACCACCGCCGATGCACAGGGTCGCCAGACCCTTCTTCGCATCGCGTTTGATCATTTCATGCAACAGGGTCACCAGCACGCGGCAGCCCGATGCGCCAATCGGGTGGCCGATGGCGATGGCGCCGCCGTTGACGTTGACCTTGTTCATGTCCCAACCCAGCTCTTTACCCACCGACAGCGACTGCGCGGCGAAGGCCTCGTTGGCTTCGATCAGGTCCAGTTCGTCCAGTGACCAGCCCGCTTTGTCCAGGCAACGGCGGGTAGCACTGACCGGGCCGATGCCCATGATCGCCGGATCAACGCCCGCGTTGGCGTAGGCGGCGATGCGCGCCAGGACCGGGAGGCCCAGCTCTTGGGCTTTCTTCGCGCTCATCAGAATCACGGCGGCCGCGCCATCGTTGAGCGACGATGCGTTACCGGCCGTGACGGTGCCGTCCTTTTTGAAGGCGGGTTTGAGCTTGGCCAGCGTTTCGACCGTGGTGCCCGCCCGTGTCTGTTCATCAGCGGAGAACGAGATCGGCTCGCCTTTGCGCTGAGGGATCAGGATCGGGGTGATTTCTTCCCCGAAACGCCCGACCTCGAACGCTGCAGCAGCTTTCTGATGCGAGTACGCGGCGAACGCGTCCTGTTCTTCACGACTGATCTCGTACTTCTGCGCGAGGTTCTCGGCAGTGATGCCCATGTGATAGTCGTTGAAGGCATCCCACAAACCGTCGCTGATCATGGTATCGACCATCGTCGCGTGGCCCATGCGCAGACCGGTGCGAGCGCCCGGCATCACATAATTCGACAGGCTCATGTTTTCCTGACCGCCTGCAATGATCACGTCGGCGTCGCCACAGCGAATGGCTTGAGTGCCCAGATGCAGCGCCTTGAGGCCCGAGCCGCAGACTTTGTTCAGCGTCATCGCTGGAACGGAAAATGGCAGCCCGGCCTTGATCGACGCCTGACGCGCAGGGTTCTGGCCCGCTCCGGCGGTGAGCACCTGGCCCATGATCACTTCGTCGACCTGAGCCGGGTCCAGGCCGGTTTGCTTCAGTAACTGACGGATCACCGCCGCGCCCAGATCCACTGCAGGAATGTTTGCCAGTGAACCTTGGAAACTGCCGACTGCGGTGCGGGTGGCGGCAACGATAACGACGTCTTGCATGATACGGATCCTCACTGTTGTTGGTTTTCATGCCGGGGCCTGATGAAAAGCTGAAGAGAGCACAGGCCTCGTGCCGGGAATCAAGGGGGCATATGGTGGCATGAATGATGAGGATAATGTAGGAGCGCCGCGTTCAGGCAATCCCCATCCTGCGCCGCGCCCGGTGTACCGACGCATTACGCACGGCCCAGCGCAGAATGGGCGCCGTGCGGTTGATGCCCGTACGAATCATGCCGCGTTTGAACGAGCCCATGTGGATATCGAACATCCCGCTGGCCCACTCCGGCAACAATTCGATTCCGGCCTGCATCATCAAATGCCCCATCGGCCTGGCCATGCGGCTGGGGGCTGGTGCATTGCGCAACACCCTCAACACCTCATGCGTGCGTTCATCACACGACAAGTGTGGGCGCATCCGTTGCAAATAATCGGCGATGCGTGACGCCGAGGTTGGCACGTTCGCTGCGCCAAGGTGTTCAGCGATTTTTGCCGTTTCTGCGTAGTACCGATCCTGATCGGCCGACGAAAGATCCGGGTTCAGATAGCGCAAATGCGCCGCCATGAAACTACTGACTTCCGCCACGTGCACCCACGTCAGCAATTCCGGGTCATCGGCCTTGTAAGGGCTGCCGTCCAGCGCAATGCCACTTATTTGTGAGTGAATGTTGCGTACCTTGTCGATCAGCCAGGTCGCGTCATGGGTCGAGCCAAATGTCGTGCCGGAGATGAACTGCCCGGTCCGACGCAGTCGCCCCATCATGTCTTCACGAAAATTCGAATGGTCCCACACGCCAGCGAGCACCCGAGGGTGAAGCATTTGCAGCATCAGAGCGCAAATGCCGCCGATCAGCATGCTCGGAAAATCGCCATGCACCTGCCAGCACACCGCCTGCGGCCCGAACAGGCCGGGGTCGCCTTTGGGGTTTTCCATGTCCAGTTGCCCGAGGGCCAGACCGGTCATGCTCATGACCTGGGTTTCGATGCGTGTGCGGATGAATTCCATGATGCCTTCCGTTCTGCGTCCGGCCTGCCCAAACAAAACCCGCCGCCTCTTGCGAGGGAGCGGGTTTCGGATACGGCGCGTCGGCCAATCAGCCGCGGTGACGGCCGCGGAAGTAGTTGATCAGGCCTTGAGTCGACGCGTCTTCAGCGGCGGTCTCTTCGGTGCCGACCAGACGGCTGTAAACACCTTTACCCAGCTCTTTACCCAGCTCGACGCCCCATTGGTCGAAGGCGTTCGTGCCCCAGACCACGCTTTGCACGAACACCTTGTGCTCGTACATCGCCACCAGCGCACCCAGACGACGAGGGCTGATGCGCTCGACGACGAGGGTGTTGCTCGGACGGTTGCCCGGAATGATCTTGTGCGGCGCAATACGCTGCACTTCCGATTCCGGCATGCCCTTGGCGCGCAATTCGGCTTCGGCTTCTTCGCGGGTTTTGCCCAGCATCAATGCCTGGCTCTGAGACAGGCAGTTGGCGTACAGCCACTGGTGGTGGTCGGAAACCGGGTTGAAGCTGACGATCGGCACGATGAAGTCAGCCGGAATCAACTGGGTGCCCTGGTGCAGCAACTGGTGATAAGCGTGCTGACCGTTACAGCCCACGCCACCCCAGATTACCGGCCCGGTGTCGGTCTTGACCGGCACGCCGTCCAGACGAACGCTCTTGCCATTGGATTCCATGTCCAACTGTTGCAAGTGCTTCGTGATGTTACGCAGGTAGTGGTCGTACGGCAGGATCGCGTGGCTTTGTGCGCCCCAAAAGTTGCCATACCACACGCCCAGCAGGCCGAGCAGCGCAGGCATGTTCTGCTCGAACGGTGCGTTCAGGAAGTGCTGATCCATGGTATAGGCACCGGACAGCAGCTCCTTGAAGTTGGACATGCCGACCGCCAGCGCGATAGGCAGACCAATCGCCGACCACAGCGAGTAACGACCGCCGACCCAGTCCCACATCGGGAAAATGTTCTCTTCACGAATACCGAACGCCACGGCTGCGGCGTTGTTGCTCGACACCGCGATGAAGTGACGATACAGCTCCGCTTCGGAACCGCCCTGCGCCAAGTACCAGGCCCGGGCGGCGGTGGCGTTCTTCAGGGTTTCAAGGGTGCTGAAGGTCTTGGACGAGACGATGAACAGCGTGGTCTCGGCGCGCAGTTTGCTGGTCAGTTCGTGCAGCTCGGTGCCGTCGATGTTCGCCAGGTAGTGGCAGCGAACGCCTTTTTGCGCATAGGACAGCAGCGCTTCGGAGACCAGCTCAGGGCCAAGGAACGAGCCACCGATGCCGATGTTGACCACGTCGGTGATCGGCTTTTCGGTGTAACCGCGCCACAGGCCGTCGTGAATGCGGCCCACCAGATCGGTAATCTGGTTCAGCACCTTGTGCACTTCCGGCATCACGTTGACGCCGTTGACCATCAGCTTGTCGCCCACCGGACGACGCAGCGCGGTGTGCAGCGCCGGGCGGCCTTCGGAGGAGTTGACCAGTTCGCCGTCGTACTGCGCCTTGATGGCGTCTTTCAGGCCGACTTGATCGGCCAGATCGACCAGCAACTTGCGGGTTTCGGCAGTGATCAGGTTTTTCGAATAATCGAGGAACAGGCCGCTGCTGCTCAGGGTGAATTCGTTGAAGCGCTGCGGGTTTTCGTTGAACGCGTCGCGCATGCTGAAATTCTGCATCGCTTTGCGGTGTTCAGTGAGCGCCTGCCAGGCGGGCAGGGTGGTGACGTCATGAGGAGTGCGGTAGTACGCCATCGCTGCGGGTTTCCTTGTACTTGAACTGCCTATGGACACTGAAAGGCCAGGAGTGGACACGAATTCGTTAATACGTCAGAGACTAATCCCCGGCAACGCCGATGTCTGCGCCTTGCTTTCCCTTTGCTCGGTACTTTTTCTCACAAGGTAATCTCGCCCTTCTCGGGCGAACAGTATCGATAGGGCATTGCGGGTGTGGCTAAGTTCATTCCCCAAGGCCGTATGAAGCCCGTGTTGCTTGAATTTCACAAGCCTGACCTTGGGGTAGTGAGCATAGATGCGAATGCGAAAGTGCTCTCTATAAACGCTGCGTGGGGTGTTATTCCCTGACCAGGTGCAAATTGTCGATCAAACGGGTCTTGCCCAGAAAGGCCGCGCCCAAGACCACAAGGTCCAGATCGTTTGGTGTGGTCGGACGCAGCGTCACGGCGTTGCGGATTTCCAGATAATCCGGGCGTAATCCCGCGTTTTCGAGGGCTTTCTTGCCATCGACCAGAAGCTGCTCGTGGTTCTGCTCGCCATTGTGCAACGCATCACCGATCTGTTTGATGACACGATACAACGCAGGCGCCGTCGCACGTTCGGCTTCGGTCAGATAGCCATTGCGCGAAGACAGCGCCAGACCGTCAGCCGCGCGCACCGTCGGCTCGCCAATGATCTGGATCGGCATGTTCAGGTCCCGCACCAGTGCGCTGACCACGGCCAGTTGCTGGAAGTCTTTCTGGCCGAAAATCGCGATGTCCGGCTGCACCATGTTGAACAGCTTGCTGACCACGGTGGAGACCCCATCGAAATGCCCAGGGCGACTGCCACCACACAGTCCCTCGGAAACCACCGGTACGCGGACGATGGTCTGGTCGGCCATGCCATGAGGGTACATTTCTTCGACTGTGGGAGTGAACAGCAGATGGCAACCGGCCTGCAGCAGTTTTTCCTGATCGGCCGCCAAGGTGCGCGGGTAGGTGGCCAGGTCTTCGTTGGCGCCGAACTGCAACGGGTTGACGAAGATACTCGCCACCACGAAATCAGCGCGTTGTGTGGCCTTGGTCACCAGGGCCGTGTGGCCGCTGTGCAGGTTGCCCATGGTGGGCACGAGCGCGATACGTTTGCCTTCACTGCGGGCGCGAGCGACGGCAGCGCGCAGTTCGCGCACGGTTTTTACAGTGTTCATGCCGAGAATCCGTGTTCTGGAGCGGGGAAGCTGACGTCTTTGACGGCGCTGACATAGGCCGCGATGGCGGACTGGATGTCCGGCTGGCCGGTCATGAAGTTCTTCACGAACTTGGGCACCCGGCCACTGATGGACAGGCCTAGCATGTCGTGTAATACCAGCACCTGGCCATCGGTGGCGCTACCGGCGCCGATGCCGATCACCGGGATTTTCACCGCATGGGTGATTTCCTGCGCCAGTTCGCCAGGCACGCATTCGAGCAGAATCATCGCCGCGCCAGCCTGTTCCAGCGTGATCGCGTCAGCGCGCATCTGCCGCGCCTGCGCTTCTTGACGCCCCTGGACTTTGTAACCGCCCAGCACGTTGACCGCTTGAGGGGTCAAGCCCATGTGCGCGCACACTGGAATCCCGCGATCGGCGAGCAGACGAATAGACTCACCCAGCCACGCTGCACCCTCGATCTTGACCATGTGCGCACCGGCCTGCATCAACATCGCGCTGTTGGCAAAGGTCTGTTCGATGGTGGCGAAGGACATGAACGGCAGGTCCGCGAGGATCAACGCGCCTTGGTTGCCGCGTTTGACGCTGGCCACGTGATAGGCCATCTCGGCAGTGGTGACAGGCAGTGTGCTGTCATGACCCTGAAGGACCATGCCCAGCGAGTCGCCGACCAATAACACTTCGACACCTGCCTGGCTGGCAGTGTGGGCGAAGGTTGCGTCGTAGCAGGTGAGCATGGTGATCTTCTCACCTTTCTGCTTCAGGCCCAGCAGGGACGTAACGGTGATATCTGGCATGAAAAAAGTCCTCATTCAGGCGCTGTGAATACTACGCCGAGCAACGCGTGATTCATTCTGCAAATGCAGGCACATCGTCGTTTCGCGATGTTTGAAAAGACCTGTCAGGCGCCTTAAAGCCGGTCGTCCGGCTTCGGGACGCTTATCTTCGTGAGGAGGGGGCGGGAAGTCAATTCCGGGTGTTACCGGTTTGGTCGGGATGTTACCGGTTAGAAGTAACGGCGAGCGCGATGCAAGCTCACTCCTACAGGGAAAAGGCGCTAGATCCTTTCTAACCCTTCGAACGGGCAATCGGCGAGAAGGTCATCCAGCCTGCGGCCATCGGCAAAGGTGATCCCCGGCGCCAGCTCGGACAGCGGATACAACACGAACGCCCGCGCCTGCATGTGGTAATGCGGAACCTTCAGGCGCGGCACGTCGATCACGCGATCGCCAAACAGCAGAATGTCCAGGTCCAGCGTTCGCGGCCCCCAACGCTCCAACCGCTCGCGGCCCTGGTCATTCTCGATCTCTTGCAACGCATCCAGCAGTGCCAGAGGCTCAAGCGTAGTGTCCAGCGCTGCCACCGCGTTGGTGTAGCGCGGCTGACCCGCAAGCAGCGAATCGCTCACATAAAAAGAAGAAACGCCTGACAGGCTGGTTTGCGGCAACTGCCCCAACGCTTTTAGCGCTTCACGCAGTTGCTCGGCAGGGTCGGCCAGGTTGCTGCCCATGCCGATGTAGACTCGCTCCATCGCTGCCATTATTCCGCTGCGTCCGCGCCTGCATGTTTGCGTTTGCCGCCGCCACTGCGACGACGCTTGCGCGGCCCCTGACCGGTGGTCTCGGGTTTGTTGCTCAGATCGCGAATCATGTCGCGTCTGCCGGATTCATTGGCGTCCTGATAATCAGTCCACCACTCGCCCAGGCCATCGGTCTCTTCACCCGCAGACTCACGCAACAACAGGAAATCGTATCCAGCACGGAAGCGTGGGTTGTCCAGCAGCAGATCGGCACGTTTGCCCGAGCGACGCGGGAGACGTTCCTGCATGTCCCAGATTTCGCGAATCGGCATGGTAAAACGTTTTGGAATCGCGATTCGCTGGCATTGCTCGGCGATCAGTTCGTGAGCCGCTTCCTGCATGGCCGGAATCGGCGGCATGCCGCGCTCTTGCAGGCGCAGTACGCGATAGGGAAGTGCTGGCCACAGCAGAGCTGCGAACAGAAATGCCGGGGTGACGGGTTTGTTCTGCCGTACGCGCAGGTCGGTGTTGATCAATGCGTTGCAGATCAGCGTATGCGTGTAGGTCGGTGTGTGCTCCAGCGCTTTGGCGCTGGCCGGGAACAGCGGGTCGAACAATTCCAGGTCCACCAGCATTTCGAACGTCGGTTCAGCCTGGCCGGACAGGAACAGCTTGAGCACCTCTTCGAACAGACGTGCTGCCGGAATGTCGCGCAGCATTGGCGCCAGTGGGCGAATGGGCGTTGCGGTGTGTTTCTCGATACCAAAGTCGAGCTTGGCAGCGAAGCGCACGGCGCGCAGCATCCGCACTGGGTCTTCTTTGTAGCGCTGCTGAGGATCGCCGATCAGGCGAATCAGGCGATTACGAATATCGTGCACGCCATTGGCGTAATCCAGCACGCGCTCGGTGACCGGGTCGTAATACAGAGCGTTGATGGTGAAGTCGCGGCGTTGGGCGTCTTCTTCCAGCGTGCCGTAAACGTTGTCCCGCAGAATCCGCCCGCTCTCGTTGCGCGAAGACTGATGGCTGTCTTCCTGCTCTTCGTCTTGCGGGTGATTGGCGCGGAACGTCGCCACTTCGATGATTTCGCGACCGAAATGGATGTGAACCAGTTTGAAACGACGACCAATGATCCGTGCGTTCCGGAATTCTGCACGCACCTGCTCAGGTGTGGCGCTGGTGGCGACGTCGAAATCCTTCGGGGTGATGCCCAGCATCAGGTCCCGTACACAGCCGCCTACCAAGTAGGCCTGATAGCCCGCATTTTGCAGACGCTCGACGATATTCACTGCATAGCGGCTGAATTGATTGCGCTGCAACGAATGCTGGTTGCTGCTGAGCACTTCAGGCGTTGTGCGCACGTGTTGCTGCGGCTTGCGCAGGGGAGAACGGATGGACTGGAACAGCTTCTTCAGCATGGGATGCACTGTTTGAAGGGAATTTCGGCCAATGACGAAGAATGACCGCATGATGGGCGGGGATTCTAGCATTTAGTCGAGGGATGGTGTAGGACGCAGCGCGAACGCCGCTTGAAGGCAGGAAATGCAAGGGTTGAAGCGGGTTTTGCTGTGCTCTGATTGGGAAAACTTCTTCCCGGAAGCTACTGGGGGAGCCGAAGCTCCCCCAAAGTGCGTGCTCTTATTTTTATTGTCTGTTGGGCTTTTTGTTTTTGTTGAGCGCCCAATTCACGGCTCTTCGCCAGTGAAACCTCCCAATCGGGAGTCAAGAGCAAACGGATTGCTTTGGTCGCTGTGCTGCAATGATCAATCGATCCAACCAGTTCAGGCGCTACCTTAGGGTAGTTTTTTGTTGTTCTCGGCCTGGTTGCGGGACAAGTCCCAAATGCAACGCCTCTCCAAAAGAATCAGTTAGCTGCGCCTCCGCCGTGTTGTTCTTGTTATGCGTGAGTCGATTCGTCTTGTTTTTATTGTGTTGTTTTGCGGGTGACTGATTTTTGTTGTTCTTGTACGAATATATATAGCAGGAGGCGTGCCAACTTCTGCGAAACAGGCTGCAGCCCTCTAACTACGGGGGTGTGGCAAATCGACGCTATTTTCTTGTAGTCAGAAAAAGCCGGGACTACGTTACCGTACGCCCCGGCTTTTGTTACGTGTCGCTGATGAGGTAACAGTTTTTTCACAAGCCCCGGTATGCCGCGTGCCAGAGCCTTTCACGATACCGAGTATCGGCCGTAACGCTTGTGGGAGCCGGCTTGCTGGCGAAGGCGGTGCTTCAGTGATGGATGAGTTGACTGACACACTGCTTTCGCCAGCAAGCCGGCTCCCACAAAGGACTGCGCATTGCTACATAAAAGTCTCAGGTCTCGCTGGCCACGCCGGTCTTGCGGCGGGGGATGCCCAGACGCTGGCGACGTTCCCACAGGCACTTGCGGCTGACGCCGAGCTTGCGCGCCAGTTCGGTCTCGGTCATGTGGTCCTGGTGCTCAAGCACGAAGTGCTGGAAGTAGTCCTCCAGCGACAGGTCCTCGGTCGGTTCTTGCGCGGTTGAATTCGAGGACGGCTGCTGAGGCGCCAGACCAATGAACTCGTCGACGTCCAGATCACCCAGTTCGATATCGATACCCAGCAGGTCGGCCGAGATTTCCGGGCTCTCGCACAGAATCACGGCGCGCTCGACTGCGTTCTCCAACTCGCGCACGTTACCCGGCCAGGAATACTGACGAATGGCTTGTTCTGCATCAGGACCAAAGCGCAGATCGTTACGGCCTGCCTTGGCGCTTTGACGGGCGAGGAAGGCGTTGGCGATTTCATTGACGTCCGCGCCGCGCTCGCGCAGGGCAGGCAGTTTCAAGGCGATGACGTGGAGTCGGTAATACAAGTCCTCACGGAACTGGCCGACTTTGGCCAGGCTCTTGAGGTCGCGGTGGGTCGCGGCGATCAGGCGTACATCGACTTTCTGCGATTGCACCGAACCGACCCGGCGAATCTCGCCTTCCTGAAGCACCCGCAGCAGGCGCGCCTGGGCTTCAAGCGGCAACTCGCCAATCTCATCGAGGAACAGCGTACCGCCGTCTGCTGCCTCCACCAGACCTGCGCGTCCTGCGCTGGCGCCGGTGAATGCGCCTTTTTCGTGGCCGAACAGTTCGGACTCGATCAGCGTTTCCGGGATCGCGGCGCAGTTCACCGAGATCATCGGCGCTTTGGCGCGTCGGGACAGGTTGTGCAGGGCGCGGGCGACCAATTCCTTGCCGGTGCCGGACTCACCCTGAATCAACACGTTGGAATCGGTGGGCGCAACCTTGCGGATCTTGCCGTAGAGGTCTTGCATCGGCGGGCAGGAACCGATGATGCCGATCTCGCCGTTGCTGTTATCTGGCCCTTTGTCGGCGGCAGCGGCCTTACCAGGTACGGCAGCGCGTTCGGCCTGAAGGCTTTGTACCGTTTGTCGGTCGCGCAGGATGCGTGACACGGCCTGGAGCATTTCGTCGTGATCGAAAGGCTTGGCGATGTAATCCACCGCGCCCATCTTCATCGAGTCCACGGCCGAGCGCAGGCTGGCGTAGCTGGTCATGATCAACACGGGCTTGCCCTGACCCAGCTTGATCAGCTCGGTGCCGGGAGCGCCGGGCAGGCGCAAGTCGCTGACGATCAGATCAAACGAGGGGATGCTGAAACGTTCCTGAGCTTCCTGCACGGATCCGGCTTCACTGACCTGGTACTGATTACGTTCCAGCAGGCGACGCAAGGCAGAGCGGATAATGGTTTCGTCTTCGACGATCAAAATGTGCGGCATTGATTCGATACTCTCGACGGTCTCAGTTCACAGCGGACGTCGCTTCGACATGTCGCGGTAATGTCACCCGAATACGGGTTCCGCGTTGTTGCTCGGGGTCAGCCGGGCTGTCGATGGTGATTTGTCCATAATGCTCTTCAACGATGGAATAGACCAGTGCAAGCCCCAGTCCAGTCCCTTCCCCCGGATCCTTGGTGGTGAAGAACGGTTCGAACAAGCGGTCCATGATCGCTTTGGGTATTCCAGTGCCTTCGTCTTCGACGATCAAATCGACCGTGTGTTCGCTGGCTTCGCTCTTGACTCGCACTGCGCTGCCTGCAGGCGAGGCGTCACGGGCGTTGGAGAGCAGATTGATCAGTACCTGAGCCAACCGCTGAGGATCGCCATCGACCCAGTGGTTCGGGTTGCACAGGTTATAGAATTGCACTTCGAAATTACGTCGGTTCAGCGCGAGCAGACCAATGGCATCCTGCGCGACTTCGGCCAGGCACACCGCTTCGTCGGATTGTTGATGGCCGCCTGCGTGGGCGAAGCTCATCAGCGATTGCACGATGCGTGAGACGCGTTTGGTCTGTTCAAGGATCTGACTGCTGATTTCGGTCAGTTCCCCGTCCTCTTCGCGCTCTTCACGAAGGTTCTGCGCGAGGCAGGCGATGCCAGTGATCGGGTTGCCGATTTCGTGCGCCACCCCCGCCGCCAGACGACCGATGCTCGCCAGACGCTCGGAATGCACGAGTTTGTCTTCGAGCATCTGGGTGTCGGTCAAATCCTCCACCAGAATCACCAGGCCACTGTTGCCAGGGGCCAGAGGTTCGTCGATGGCTGCTTTGTGCAGGTTCAGCCAGCGGGTCTGCCCATCCAGCGCCAGACGCTGCTTGTGCAAGTGCTCGTCCGGCACGTTGATGAAGCCCAGCAGCAGTTGGCGCCATGGATCGACGATGGTTTCAAGGCGCGAGCCGACAACGCGTTGAGCGCCGATGCCGGTCAACTCTTCCATCGCCTTGTTCCACATCAGGATTTCCTGATCCTTGGCCAGCGAGCACACGCCCATCGGCAATTCCTGCAAGGTCTGGCGATGGTAGCGGCGCAGGGCGTCGAGTTCAGCGGCCAGGCCCGTGAGGCGGGAGTGATAATCCTCAAGACGGCTTTCGATGAAGTGGATGTCTTCGGTGACGTAGTTTTCGCTGCCGGATTTGTACGGCAGGAAGGTTTCGACCATGTCCTGAGCGACACTCGGCCCCATCAGGCCTGAGAGGTTGGCCTCGATGCGGTCGCGCAAGCGGCGCAAGGCATAAGGGCGGCGTTCGTCGAAAGGCAGGTACAGGTCGCGCAGGGCCTGTTCGACCTCTTTCTGCGCGGCCTTGGCGCCCAGCGGTTTGGCCAGTTGGGTGGCGAATTCCTGTGGCGATGCCGCGTACAGCTCGCGCCGTTGCGGACGGCGCACGTTATCGACGGCGCAGGCCTCAGCAGCGCTGGCTTCTTCGGGGCTGGGATTGCTGAACAACGAAATCAGCGTAAAGACCAGCACGTTGGCCGCCAGCGACGCAATGGCTGCCATGTGCCAACTGGTGTCATCCAGCACGTAGATCATGTTCAGCAGGGGAATGTAGAAGCCCTGAAAGTTGCCGATCAGCGGGAACAGCATGCTGACCATCCACACCACGATCCCGGCAATCAGCCCGGCCATGAAGCCCCGACGGTTGGCGGCAGGCCAGTACAGTACCGAGAGCACGCCCGGCAAAAATTGCAGTGTGGCGACGAAGGCGACGATGCCCAGATTGGCCAGATCCTGCTTGGCGCCCAGCATCAGGTAGAAGGCATAACCGGCCATGATGATGGCGACGATCAGGCCTCGGCGGGTCCATTTTAGCCAACGATAGATATTGCCTTCGGCGGGGGGCTGGTAGAGCGGCAGTACCAGATGGTTCAACGCCATGCCTGACAGGGCGAGGGTCGTGACGATGATCAGCCCGCTCGCCGCCGAGAGACCGCCGACGTAGCCCAGCAGTGCCAACAGCTTATTGTGGGCCGCAATGCCAATACCGAGGGTGAAATATTCCGGGCTGGTCGTCGCCCCCAGCTTCAACCCCGCCCAGAGCACCAGCGGCACAGCAAGACTCATTAGCAACAGGAACAGCGGCAGCCCCCAACTGGCGCTGACCAGCGAGCGCGGGTTGAGGTTTTCGGTGAACGTCATGTGATACATGTGTGGCATCACGATGGCTGACGCGAAAAACACCAGCAGCAATGTGCGCCATGGGCCTTCTTGCAAAGGGGTGTGCAGGGCAGCCAGTGCACTCTGGTTTTGCAACAGCCACTGTTCGAGACTTTGTGGGCCGTCGAATACCCCATACAGCGCGTAAATGCCGATGCCGCCGATGGCGACCAGCTTGATCACCGATTCAAAAGCGATCGCGAACACAAGCCCTTCGTGCTTTTCACGGGTAGCGATGTGGCGTGACCCGAAGAAGATGGTGAACAGAATGATCAGTACGCAAAAGGCGAGGGCTACGTAGTTGCGCACCGGCTCGCGGGTCAGGATACCGATGGAATCCGCAACGGCCTGGATTTGCAGGGCC
This sequence comes from Pseudomonas sp. NPDC088444, assembly GCF_044900175.1. Taxonomy (NCBI): domain Bacteria; kingdom Pseudomonadati; phylum Pseudomonadota; class Gammaproteobacteria; order Pseudomonadales; family Pseudomonadaceae; genus Pseudomonas; species Pseudomonas sp. NPDC088444. Next base: position 22,676 of record NZ_JBJDNK010000024.1, on the reverse strand, counting down.
AGCAGAGGCAGTACGCCGATCAGCATGAAGACGGTGGTCAGTGCCCCGGCCCAAGTACTGCGGAAGCGGAAGGCGAACAGGTCCGCCAATGACGAGAGCTGATAGGTCCGGGTGATTTTCAGGATCGGATAAAGCAGCACCGGGGCGAGCAGAAAAGCGCCCGAGACGCCCAGATAACTGGACAGAAAGCCGTAGCCGTATTCATAGGCGAGCCCCACGGTGCCATAGAACGCCCATGCACTGGCGTAGACCCCCAGCGACAGCGTGTAGGTCAGTGGGTGGCGAATGATCCAGCGTGGAATCAGACCACGTTCGCTGATCCAGGCGACGCTGAACAGCACCAACAGGTAGGCGGCGCTGACCAGAATCATCTGGGTCAGGCTAAAGCTCATCGGCATCTCGTTGGCTCTGCAGAATGAAAGTCACCACGATCAGGATCAGCCAAAGCATATAAGGCCTGTACCAAGCGCCTGTCGCGTCGATCCACCAGTCCATGATGGCCGGGGAGAATAGGTAGATGCCCACCACCAGGAGCAGGACCAGCCGATAAATGTACATGTGGCCTCCCAGGTTGTATGACCGAGACAAGCGCGGCATGGTAACGGATGGCTATCAGGCTGCAAGCGACGTTTCGGCCAGCTTTGTGCTGCAAATCGGTGTTGTAAATCGAGATAGCCGCTCTGGCTCAGTCTATTCGAGCTTCTTCGATACTGGCGACCCGTGGAATCAAATCCGCGTTCCAGTGGGCGATTCCCCAGTCCAGCACTTCCCTTGGGCTGGCGTACGACAGATCGCTCGGTGTCGACTGCCCCAGTGCCCGCAGCGCGCGAAGCAGCAGCGGCGTGGCCTGATCGGCGGACAGCGGCGGTGAGCGGTACGTTTTGCCCAGTTTGTGGCCGTTTGGCTGGGTGATCAGCGGGACATGCAAGTAACGCGGCTGAGGCAGGCCGAGCAGCTCTTGCAGGTACAGTTGGCGCGGTGTGGAGTCCAGCAGGTCGGCGCCGCGCACGATGTCGGTCACGCCTTGCCAGCCATCGTCGAGCACCACGGCCAGCTGATAGGCGTACAGCCCGTCACGGCGGCGAATCACGAAGTCGCCGACGTCACGCCCAAGATGCTGGCGAAACTCACCCTGAACCCGGTCCTCGAAGCGGTATTCCAGCTCCGGTACGCGAATTCGGATCGCCCCGCTTTCGGGGGAATGGCCAGCGTTACGGCAGAAACCCGGATAAATGCCCTGAAAGTCTTCCAGTTGTTTGCGCGAGCAGTTGCAGGCGTAGGCCAGCCCGTAGCTGAACCAGCGGTTGATGATGTCTTGATAGGCGTCGTGCCGGTCGCTCTGCTTGACCAGTTCGCCATCCCACTCAAACCCGTAAGTTTCCAGGGTGTTGAGGATGGCGGTTTGAGCGCCGGGTTCCTCACGGGGTGGGTCGAGGTCTTCCATGCGCATCAGCCATTGGCCACCGACTGCGCGCGCATCCAGATAGGACGCCAGCGCCGCGACCAGAGAACCGAAGTGCAGATAGCCACTGGGGGTTGGCGCAAAGCGCCCTATATAAGAAGGGGATTTCATGGGCGGTGATGGTACTGGAAATCAGATGTGCGAAAAACCGGAAGCATCCTCAGGTTCTGTAGGAGTGAGCTTGCTCGCGATCAGCCCGGGGGCGCGCTCGGCCGCAGCAGTCGTGGAACCTGTTACGTCGTTTCGCCTGACCCACCAAGTGGGGCGGTCGAAGGTGGCAGTGCTGAATTGTCTGCCCCAAAAATAAAGGACGCCGAAGCGTCCTTTGTTGTGCAGGAAACAGATCAGGATTTACCGACCTGCTTTTCCTTGATTTCAGCGAGTGTCTTGCAGTCGATGCACAGGTCGGCAGTCGGGCGGGCTTCCAGACGGCGCAGGCCGATCTCGATGCCGCAAGACTCACACCAGCCATACTCTTCGTCTTCGATCAGTTGCAGCGTCTTGTCGATCTTCTTGATCAACTTGCGCTCACGGTCACGAGCACGCAGTTCCAGAGCGAATTCTTCTTCCTGGCTTGCACGGTCGGCCGGATCGGGAAAGTTGGCTGCCTCGTCCTTCATGTGATCAACGGTGCGGTCGACTTCCTGCATCAGTTCCTGTTTCCACTTGTTCAGGATCTTGACGAAGTGAGCTCGCATGGGCGCGCCCATGTACTCCTCATCCTTTGCCGGAACATAGGGTTCGAAACCGCTAATCGTTTGGTTGCTCTTTTGCTTTTCTTCGGTGGGCATGAACGGACCGCCTCTCACTCTTCTAAGCCATTGCGCAGGGTAATGATCCTTCGCCGACACCTGCCGGCCCTGCGGCTGCAAGCGGGCGAACTTACCAGATCGAATCGGAGCGCGCCACTCCCGGTTGTCGAGCATGGCTCTACAACGCGCCCGTGAACTATGACCACGGCCAAAGCGCCCGGTTTTATATTATTTTGCAGTGCCATCAGTCTAGCCCCTTGCGTAATAACGTCGGGATTTGTGGATCACCGGCACATTCGACGGCGGATAAATCTGTCGGTTGAGGGGCGGTTGAGTAGAATCGTCGACCTGTTCCGGTATTTGTCATTAAAAGGAAGACCGATGTCCCAGCCCTACAGTGCGCGCAGTCGCGCCATCGAACCCTTTCATGTCATGGCGCTGCTGGCCCGTGCCAATGAATTGCAGGCGGCGGGGCACGATGTGATTCACCTGGAAATCGGTGAGCCCGATTTCACGACCGCGGACCCCATCATCAAGGCGGGTCAAGCGGCGCTGGCAGCCGGGAAAACCCGTTACACCGCCGCACGCGGCTTGCCTGAGCTGCGCGAGGCGATTTCCGGCTTTTATCAGCAGCGTTATGGCGTGAACATCGATCCGGGCCGCATTTTGATCACTCCGGGTGGCTCGGGCGCGTTGCTGCTGGCGTCGAGCCTGCTGGTAGACCCCGGCAAACATTGGCTGCTGGCCGATCCGGGCTACCCATGCAATCGGCATTTTTTGCGTCTGGTCGAAGGCGCCGCGCAACTGGTGCCGGTCGGGCCGGAGGTGCGGTATCAACTGACGCCGGAATTGGTCGCGAAACACTGGAATCAGAACAGCGTGGGCGCACTGGTCGCGTCCCCTGCGAATCCAACTGGCACGTTGCTGCATCGCGAGGAGTTGGCGGCACTGTCAGCGTCGCTCAAGGCTCGTGATGGTCATCTGGTGGTGGATGAGATTTACCATGGCCTGACGTACGGCACCGACGCCACCAGCGTGCTCGAAGTGGATAACGATGCGTTTGTGCTGAATAGTTTTTCAAAGTATTTCGGCATGACCGGCTGGCGATTGGGCTGGCTGGTGGCGCCCGAAGCGGCAATCGGCGATCTGGAAAAACTGGCGCAGAACCTCTACATCAGCGCACCGAGCATGGCACAAAGCGCGGCGCTGGCCTGTTTCGAGCCCCAAACGCTGGAAATCCTTGAGCAGCGTCGGGCCGAATTCGGCCAGCGCCGGGATTTTCTGCTTCCTGCACTTCGCGAACTGGGTTTCCACATTGCCGTCGAGCCAGAAGGCGCTTTCTATCTTTATGCGGAGATCAGCGCTTTCGGCGGCGATGCCTTTGCTTTCTGTCAGCATTTTCTGGAAACCGAGCACGTCGCGTTCACGCCTGGGCTGGACTTTGGTCGCCATCAGGCCGGGCATCACGTGCGTTTCGCCTACACCCAGAGCCTTGAGCGCTTGCAGGAAGCGGTCGAGCGGATCGCGCGCGGGCTGCGGAGCTGGCAAGGCTGATGCGTTTTTCTCCCGAACTCGAAGAGGCGCGGCTGTTGCAACGTTACAAACGTTTCCTGGCGGATATCGAAACAGCCAGCGGCGAGCGCCTGACGATCCATTGCCCCAATACGGGCTCGATGTTCAATTGCATGAAGCCGAACGGGCGCGTCTGGTTCAGTCGTTCCAATGACCCCAAGCGCAAGCTCCCCGGTACGTGGGAAATCAGCGAAACGCCACAAGGCCGTTTTGCCTGCGTGAACACGGGCCGGGCTAACAAACTGGTGGAAGAAGCGCTGTTGGCGGGCGTGATCACCGAATTGAACGGATTTACCGGGCTCAAGCGCGAAGTCCCGTACGGGCAGGAAAACAGTCGGGTCGACTTCCGCCTGGATTACCCGGACGGTTCGCTGTTTCTTGAGGTCAAGAGCGTGACGCTGGGGTTCGACGACAGCAACGTGGCGGCGTTTCCCGACGCGGTCACTCAGCGCGGCGCCAGACATTTGCGTGAACTGGCAGCGTTGGCACGGGAGGGCGTGCGTGCGGTGTTGTTGTACTGCGTCAATCTGACCGGGATCGAGGCGGTTCGACCCGCTGAAGAGATCGACGCCGCTTACGCTGTCGCCTTGCGAGAAGCGGTGGCGGCGGGCGTTCAGGTTCTGGCCTACGGGGTTCACTTGACGCACGAAGAAGTCCGCGTGGATCGAAAGCTGGACGTTCATCTCGCCAACGTCGTACTCACAACCTGATCCAGATACCCTGAGCGTTTTCGCCACATTCGATGACGCTCAGGTATTTTCCCTCGCAAGGGCCTGCAATGCATTCACCGCTCTCGATCAAGAACAGAGCGCCGTGAGTCGCGCATTCGATCAGGCTGGCGCTGGCGTCCAGGGACCGGTCAGGTTGCCATTCCAGTGGAATGCCACGGTGGGGGCAGCGATTGCGGTAGGCGTGCACTTGCCCCGCGCGCCTCACCACCAGCAGTTGGACGCCATTGACCTCAAACCCCCGACTCGTGCCCTCGGCCAAATCGATTCCGTTACATAAGTAATTCAGCGGAGCCACCTTCGCGCTTGACGTGTAAATGCAAGTCATTATCAAATTGCCCGGCTGTGACAGGCGGCCTAGTCTGACAGCTCCGCGAATGACGCGTCGACGCTACCCTTGTTCGGGAAGGCCATCAGGCGCGCTCTCTCTATATAAAGGACGCTTTCCCCTATGCGCTTCATTGCCAAGCTGACCGCTGCTCTGATCGGGCTTTCATTCTCTCATCTGCTGCTGGCGGACACGCAGTTGCCGCAGCGCTGGGTCAGTGCCGGTGGCGCGTTGACGGAGTGGATCGTTGCGTTGGGTGGGGAGTCGCATCTGGTCGGTATCGACACGACCAGCCAGCATCCGGAATCGATCAAGTCGCTGCCGAGCATTGGTTATCAACGCCAATTGTCGTCGGAGGGCATTCTCAGTTTGCGTCCGAATATTCTTGTCGGCACCGAAGAAATGGGACCGCCGCCTGTTCTGGAGCAATTGCGTGCGGCGGGCGTGAACGTTGAAGTCTTCTCGGCAGGTGCCGAGACCACAGCGCTTCAAGGCAATCTGCAAAAGCTGGGTGCGTTGCTGGGCAAGGAAAATCAAGCCCGCGAACTGAGTGAGCAGTACGTCAAACAACTGGATAACCAGCACGCTTGGGTCGACCAGGCTCAGCAGCATCAGTCGGCTCCGGGCGTGCTGTTGCTGGTCAGTCACGCGGGGTCCCGCCCTATGGTGGCGGGGGCTGGCACTGTCGGCGACTGGCTGATCAAGCAGGCGGGAGGTCGCAATCTGGCGACGCACAACGGCTACAAGATTTTCTCCACAGAGGCCATGGCGGGTTTGAATCCTGACGTTCTGGTTTTCACCGACCGCGCGCAGAGCAACGCCTCCTCTCGTGATGCGTTGTTCAAGGAGAATCCATTGCTGGCGGCCACCCAGGCTGCACGCAACAATCGTCTGGTCGAAGTTGATCCCACCTTGCTGGTCGGCGGTCTTGGGCCTCGCTTGCCTGATGCCATGAAAGCGCTGTCCAAGGCGTTCTATCCGGCGAGTACCTCGCTTAACGCCAACGTCACGCCAGCCCAATGAGGGTGACTCTTCAGCCCCGTAGGCTATTTAGTATCCTGATTGTCGGGTGTTTATTGGCCGTATGGCTGTCGCTGGCGTCAGGGCCTGTCAGCCTGCCTTTGATGGACACGTTGCGCGCGGGGTTGCGTCTGTTGGGGTGGCCTGTCGCCGGGGATGACTTGCAGCAGGCCGAGCTGATTCTGGGCCAGATTCGCGTGCCCCGAACGCTGCTGGGCCTTGCCGTCGGCGCCGTGCTGGCGTTGTCGGGTGTGGCGATGCAGGGGCTGTTTCGAAACCCTCTTGCCGACCCCGGCCTGGTCGGCGTATCCAGCGGCGCGGCATTGGGGGCAGCCGTGGCGATTGTCGCAGGCGCGTCGATAGGCGGGCTGCCAGAGGCGATCGCGCCTTATCTGCTCTCGATCTCGGCGTTTGGCGGCGGGTTGCTCGTGACTGCGATTGTCTATCGCCTGGGGCGTCGAGACGGACAGACCAGTGTGGGCATCATGCTGCTGGCGGGCGTGGCGATGACGGCACTGGCCGGTTCGATCATTGGTCTGTTCTCGTATCTGGCGGACGACGCGACCCTGCGCACGTTGACGTTCTGGAATCTCGGTACCCTCAACGGCGCGAGTTACGCCAGAGTCTGGCCATTATTGCTGGTCTGCGTACTGGTGATCCTGTGGTTGCCACGCCGGGCCAGGGCACTGAACGCCTTGCTGCTGGGAGAGTCGGAAGCGCGTCATCTGGGAATCGAGGTCGAGCGGCTCAAGCGCGAACTGGTGCTGTGCATCGCTTTGGGTGTGGGGGCCGCCGTCGCCGCAGCGGGGCTGATTGGCTTTGTGGGATTGATCGTGCCGCATCTGGTTCGCCTGCTGGCAGGCTCCGACCACCGCGTGGTATTGCCCGCGTCGGCCTTGGCGGGTGCCAGCCTGTTGCTGTTTGCCGACGTTTTTGCCCGGCTGGTGCTGGCGCCTGCCGAGTTGCCGATCGGCATCGTGACGGCTTTCATCGGGGCGCCGTTTTTCCTGTTTCTGCTGGTTCGAGGCCGCCCCTGATGATGAAAGCCGACAACATCAGCGTTCATCGGGATGGCAAGTCTGTGTTGGCCGATGTCAGCCTGACACTGGAGCCAGGACGCATGCTGGGCGTTTTGGGGCCGAACGGTGCTGGCAAGAGCACGCTGCTGGGCGCATTGTGTGGAGAGCTGAAAACCTCCCATGGGCAGCTTTGGCTGGACGGGCAGGCACTGTCGCATTGGTCGGGGCAGGCGCGGGCCAGACGGCTGGCGGTGCTGCCGCAGAGTTCGACCCTGAGTTTTGCGTTCAAGGTTCAGGAAGTGGTCGCGATGGGCCGCTTGCCCCACGACAGTGGCCGGGAGCGCGACGCCGAAATCGTTCAGGCCTCGCTTGAAGCGGCAGACGCCTGGCATTTGCAGGATCGCAGTTACCTCGCGCTGTCGGGCGGGGAGCGTCAGCGGGTCCACCTGGCCCGAGTGCTGGCGCAACTGTGGCCAGGCGAGGGTGGGCAAACGTTGTTGCTGGATGAGCCGACGTCGATGCTCGACCCATTGCATCAGCACACGACGTTGCAGGCCGTGCGTGAATTTGCCGATCGCGGCGGCGCGGTCATGGTGATCCTCCACGATCTCAACCTGGCCGCACGTTATTGTGACCGGTTGTTGCTGCTGGAGGCCGGGCGTCCTTATGCGTTGGGGGCGCCGGATGATGTGCTTACGCCGGATGCGCTCAAGGCGGTGTTTGGTCTTGATGTGTTGGTGCAGCGCCATCCGGAGCGGGGGCACCCTCTGATCATCGCGCGCTGAGCAAGGAGTTCGTGTGCGTCGTTATCTGCTGTTCTTGCTGGTGTTGTCCTTGGTGAGCGCCTGCCAGTCGCTCCCATCGTTACCGCCTCTCCCGACCTGGCAGAGCCCTGAAGGGCGCGAGCATGTGGATCTGGGCATGATCAGGGACTTGAACACCGGGCAAACGCTGACGCCGCAACAGCTGGTCACCCGCTTGGCGGTTGTGCCGCGCGTGCTGGTAGGGGAGCAACACGACAACCCTGATCATCACGCGCTGGAACTGTGGCTGCTGCAGGCGCTGGGCAATCAGCGCCCACAAGGCAGTCTGCTGCTTGAAATGCTGACGCCAGATCAGCAATCGAGCGTCGATGCTGTGCAGCGGGGCATCCAACAAGGCCAGTATCCGTCCGATCTTGAGCACGCACTGAGCTGGCAAAAGGGCTGGAACTGGGCGTTGTATGGCCCGGTGATGCGTTTCGCGCTGACCCAGTCGTATCCGGTGCTGGGGGCGAATCTGGGGGCGGAAGAGGTCGGTGCGATTTATCACCAGCGTCCGGTACTGAGTGGCACCTTTTCGACCCGCGACTCTGTGCGTGAAGCGCTTCTGTCGCAGGTTCGGGCATCCCACTGCGGCATGCTTCCCGAAGACGCACTGCCTGCAATGCTGGCGATTCAACAACAGCGAGACCGGCGAATGGCCCATCGCGTAGTGGAAGCGCCGACACCCGCATTGTTGTTTGCCGGCAGCTATCACGTCAGAAAGGACCTGGGCGTTCCATTGCACATGGCTGATCTGGGCAGCCCCGAGGCGCCCGTCGTGTTGCTGCTCGTTCAGGTCGGCACTGATGTCGAGCCCGGCAGCGCTGATTTCGTCTGGTACACCGCTGCGTTGCCGGATCAAGACTACTGCGCGCAAATGCGTGCGCCTTCTCAATGAGGGTGTTGTGGTCTTTGCAGGCAAAGTCCTAAGGACATTTCTTATAGTTGCGTAGGCTCGCTCTTGGACGCATCTGCGGGCGTCCACGCGTCCTCACTCTGGATTATTGTCGCTCCTCGAAACTGATCGGGTATCAAGGAGCGAGGCATGAACAGGGTGTACGAAAGTGATGAAGAGGTGGCGCAAAAGGCGTTGGGGTTGCTGGAACTGACGTCGTTGAATGCAGACGACTCTCCCGAACGCATCATCGCGTTGTGCGAGCGGGCGCTGACCCCGGTGGGCAACGTTGCAGCCGTCTGTGTGTCATCCAGGTTTGCCGGTCTGGCACGCAGGACACTCGATACGTTGCGTGCCCGAGAAGTCAAAGTTGTGGCAGCGGTCAACTTCCCGAGTGGAGGTGCTTCGATTGCAATGGCGGAATCGGAAGTCCAGTCGGCTCTTCAGGTCGGCGGGGATGAGGTCGATCTGGTGTATCCCTTCCATGCACAGTTGGCGGGAAACAAGCAGATCGGCAGTGAAATGATCGCAGCATGTCGGGCCAAATGCGGACAGCGTGCAATGCTCACTGTCACCCTGGAAACCGGCGTACTGCGTGATCCGCAGATCATCCACAGTGTTTGCCATACCTCGATCCGTGAAGGGGCCGCCTTTCTCAAAACCAGCACGGGCAAACAGATTGTCAGTGCGACACCTCAAGCCGCTCGCATTCTGATGGAGGCGATTGCCGAGCTGGGTTCTCAGGTGGGACTCAAGGCGTCTGGCAATGTACGTACGCTGGATGAGGCTCGCAGTTACCTGGAAATGTCCCAGGCCCGGTTCGGTACTGGCTGGCTGCAACCGGAGAGGTTGCGATTGGGCGCCAACAGTCTGCTGGACGACCTGCTTGCACATTTGGGGGTTCGCCCGTAAGGGTGATACAAAAACTTCGGGCAAAAAAAGACCCGGCAAAAAGCCGGGTCAAAAACCGTGATTAGCCTGATGAGGAGATAATCTGAGAGTCCGAACCAAGGAGCCTTTCAGGTTACCAGCCAGTCTCGCGACCGGATGTGATAATCATAGTGATTCTCATTTGTAAGTCAACAGGCTTTTTAAAACTATTTTTTTGCGCCGTTTGCGGGGGGTATTGAGGCTTCCTGATCAAGCCTGATGAGTTGCCGGTTGAGTGACGCTTTCAACTCGCTGGGCAAATCACACCAGTGACGGTCACATAATGCGCCTTCGAGGGCATAAAGCAGGGTTCTCGAGGCGCTGAAGCCGCGGTTTTTGACCGCGTGATAGGCGTGGATGGCGCCGAGGCGTCGCAGATCGGTCGCGTTGTGAATACCGGATGCGTGTAACCATTGAGCAGAGGTTTTACCCAGATTTTTCATCCTTAGCAGTTCGTCGTCCATGATGCCTCCTGGCATGAGTTGTCGATTCGGTGGTGCTTTCCCTGACTCGTAAGAACTGCCGATACAAGTCGTGAATCAAGTGTAGTTGCGTGCAGGGCGGCCTTTCGCGCAGGTACGGGGAGATTGCGGCTCAGGTGCCGGACGGTAGCTTCAAACGAGGGGCGTCAATTGACACAAGCCCGGCATGGCCGCGCATGCAGGGCAGGAGAGAGGTGTCGCGCAGGTGTCGCAACCAGCCGTCAGCGAGTGCGATAGCGCAGGCGAGTACCGAAATTGACCGACATAAGGATTTCGTCAGCGCTCAGTTCAGCCGGGAAATAGGCCCCGGAAATCTGGGCATGAGCGATGCTGGCGCCTTCGAGGGACGCTGTGCGGAAGTCGACACCACGCAAGTCCGCCGAGCGGAAGTAGGCGTCGGTGAAGTCGATTTCATCGGCATTCAGATCGCGAAGGTCCAAGCCCCGAAAATCCCCGCCGGCCAAGTCAATCGGGCCGTTTTTAGGACGCTGAAGATTAAAGGCGTTCACGTCATCTTTTCGCAGCAAGGCGAAGAGCGGCGAGTCGAGCTGTTTGGGCTGGGTCATCTTGGCGTCACCTTGTTGGAATTCTGACGCCATTATAATGCCACCACTATCGAGCCGTGAAGAGACCCTCTTCACGATTCGATAATTCAGTCCGGCTTAGAGGCCTGGCAGGCACTGGCGGATGTCCGTTACCAGCTTGTCCAGATCCCCGCTGATGTTGGTCTCCACGTGGCGGCTGCGCAACGTTTCGTCAGGAGTCAGTGGTTCGCGGCTCGCCAATTGCGCCTCGATAACTTCCATCGTTGCGTCGGAAGGATCCTCATTCTGCGCCTGACGTTGCGCCAGCCAACCTTCGATAACGGCTTTTGGAGCGGAGCAATCGAGAATCAGGAAGGGGGCGCCAATGGCTTCAACAATCTGTGCCGTAGCCTGGCGTTGGGCAAGTTTCAGATAAGTGGCATCGACCACCACCGGGAAGCCTGCGCGCAGCACGACTGCGGCCAGCTCGTTCAGGCGCTGGTAGGTTTTCGCACTCACGTGCGCCGAGTACAGGTCCTGGCTCTCGCCGAACAGACGCTTGCGCTCTACGTCCGAGCGCAGGCGGATGGCGCCCAGCGCCTCAACCAGACGCATAGCGACATGGCTTTTGCCCACGGCGGAAACGCCGTGGGTAATGGCCAGGAAATTCGAAGGAATTGCGCTGTAGCTTTCTGCCAGGTTGGCGTAGTTGCGGTACTGGCGCAGCGTGGCAGCGCGCTGAATGTTATCGGTGTCGGGTTGCAGGCTGAACAGCGCCACTTTCGCCCGCACCAGTGCACGATAAGCCTTATAGAAATTCAGCAGCTCCAGGCCTGCGTAATCGCCGGTGTACTCCAGGTACTGACTGATCAGGCGGCGCGACAGGCTTTTCAGGCCGCGGTCTTCCAAGTCCATCGCAAGGAAACCGATATCGGCGTAAACGTCGGTCATGCGGAACGGTTCGTTGAATTCGATACAGTCGAAAATCACCACCTTGCCGTCGATCAACGTGATGTTACCCAGATGAATGTCACCGTGGCATTCGCGAATGAAGCCGTCCTGCTTGCGTTGGGCCAGCAGGGGCTTGAGACGATCGAAACTGGTGTTGGCCCACGCTTCCAGTGCCTGCAACTGAACCAGGTCGGCCTTATCGCTGAGGAAAGGCAGGATCTGTTCGAAGTTCTGGGTCACGGGAGCCATCACGCTCTCGGGCGAACCCAGCACGTTTTCCGTGAGCACGCGTGGGGCACTGATATGGAAATCGGCGATTTGACGCGCCATGTCATCGATATGGGCGGTCGTCAGCTCGCCCTTGGCCTGTAGCGTGCTGAGCAGACCGTCTTGAGAGAACTGGCGCATTTTCAGCACGTACTCGATAGGCTCACCTGTGCCGCCCAGTTGGGGGGCTTCAGCGGTGCCGGTGACGGGCAACACTTCCAGATACAAATTGTCGGTCAGGCGCTGGTTGAGCTTCAGTTCCTGTTCGCAGAAGTGGCCACGCGCCGCCAGTGTGGTGAAATCGAGGAAGCCGAAGTTCATCGGCTTTTTGATCTTGTAGACGTAGGGACCTGTGAGCAATACCCAGGAAATGTGCGTCTCGATGACCTGAAACTGGTCCACAGGGTGGTCGAACAGGGCAGGATTTTGCAGCGCTGCTATCAGAGTCTGGCTCACGGACGGTCCTTGAAAGGTGGTAAGTCGATATTGATGTGACTAAAGGTGGCCATTATGGCCGCTCGGCGCATTGCTGAAAACCGCCAAGAGGGTGGTCTGCCGACGGCTTTGAAAGTGCGTATAATCCGCCGCCATGACTCGATCCCGCACTTCAAAAAAAGCCCCGAAACCCACCAACAGCCGCCTGCGCAGCCTGTTGGGCTGGGTCCTCAAACTCAGCCTCGTCGGGCTGGTGGTACTGGCCTGCTTCGCCGTTTACCTCGACTCCATCGTTCAGGAAAAATTCTCCGGCAAGCGCTGGACGATCCCCGCCAAGGTCTATGCACGTCCGCTGGAACTGTTCGTCGGCCAGAAACTGTCGCGTGACGACTTCCTGATCGAGCTCGACGCACTGGGTTATCGCCGTGAAAGCGTTGCCAACGGGCCGGGCGCGGCGTCGGTGAACGGCAACAACGTCGACCTGAACACCCGTGGCTTTCAGTTTTATGAAGGCGCGGACCCCGCTCAGCAGATTCACGTGCGCTTTTCCGGCGATTACGTCGCCGATCTGACCGCCGCCAACGGCTCCAAACTGGCCGTGGCCCGCCTTGAGCCGCTGTTGATCGGTGGGTTGTACCCGAAAAACCTCGAAGACCGGATTCTGATCAAGCTGGATCAGGCGCCGCCGTACCTGCTCGATACGCTGGTCACGGTGGAAGACCGCGATTTTTATCATCACTTCGGGGTCTCACCGAAGTCGATCGCCCGTGCTTTTTGGGTCAACGCCTCGGCGGGCCAGATGCGCCAGGGTGGTTCGACGCTGACCCAGCAGTTGGTGAAGAACTTCTACCTGACCAACGAACGTAGCCTCACGCGCAAACTGACTGAAGCCATGATGGCTATCCTGCTGGAGATCCACTACAGCAAGCAGGAGATCCTTGAGGCGTACCTCAACGAAGTTTTCGTCGGTCAGGATGGGCAGCGTGCGGTACACGGTTTTGGTCTGGCCAGTCAGTATTTCTTCAGTCAGCCACTTTCTGAACTGAAGCTGCATCAGGTTGCGCTGTTGGTCGGGCTGGTCAAAGGGCCCTCCTATTACAACCCGCGGCGCAATCCGGATCGCGCCCTTGAACGCCGTAATCTGGTGCTCGATTTGCTTGAACAGCAGGGTGTCGCCACGCCTGAAGCCGTTGCCGCCGCGAAGAAAATGCCATTGGGCGTGACCAAAACCGGTTCGTTGGCAGACAGTTCGTTCCCGGACTTCCTCGATCTGGTCAAGCGTCAGTTGCGTCAGGACTACCGTGATGAAGACTTGACCGAAGAAGGCCTGCGTATTTTCACCAGTTTCGATCCGATCCTGCAGATGAAGTCCGAGGCCGCCGTTCGCGAAAGCTTCGCCAAGATCGCAGGGCGCAAAGGCGCGGACGAAATGGAAACGGCGATGGTCGTGACCAACCCGGAAACAGGTGAAGTTCAAGCGTTGATCGGCAGCCGTCAGGCCGGGTTTGCGGGCTTCAACCGCGCTCTGGATGCGGTGCGTCCGATTGGCTCGCTGGTCAAACCGGCCATTTACCTGACAGCGCTGGAGCGTCCGCAGCAATACACGCTCACCAGTTGGGTGCCGGACGAGCCGTTCCAGGTCAAAGGTGCCGATGGCCAGATCTGGAAGCCGCAGAACTTCGATCACAAGGCCCATGGCAATATCTTTCTGTACCAAGGGCTGGCGCATTCCTACAACCTGTCCAGCGCCAAGCTGGGGTTGGATCTGGGCGTGCCGAACGTCTTCAAGACACTCACCAAGTTGGGTGTAACACGTGACTGGCCGACGTTCCCGTCGATGCTGCTGGGGGCGGGAGCGTTGAGTCCGATTGAAGTCGCGACCATGTACCAGACCATCGCCAGTGGCGGTTTCAATACCCCGTTGCGCGGGATTCGCAGCGTGTTGACGGCGGAAGGTGAGCCACTCAAGCGTTACCCGTTCCAGATTCAACAGCGCTTCGATCCGGGTTCCATCTATTTATTGCAGAACGCCATGCAGCGTGTGATGCGCGAAGGCACCGGCAAGTCGGTGTACAACGTGTTGCCAGGTACGCTGAATCTGGCAGGCAAGTCCGGTACGACCAACGATTCCAGAGACAGTTGGTTCGCCGGCTTCAGTCAGGATTTGCTGGCGATTGTCTGGATGGGGCGCGACGATAACGGCAAGACGCCATTCACGGGGGCGACGGGGGCGTTGCAGATCTGGACCACCTTCATGAAGAAGGCCGATCCACTGCCGCTGGACATGGCGATGCCCGATAACGTCGTGATGGCCTGGGTCAATGCATCGACCGGGCAGGGCACTGATGCAAGCTGCCCAGGCGCGGTACAGATGCCGTATATTCGCGGCAGTGAGCCGCAACCCGGCCCGACGTGTGGTGGCCCGACAGCCCCTGCCGAATCGGTGATGGACTGGGTCAAAGGCTGGTTGAACTAAGCGAAGAGGGTGTGAAGTGAACAAGTGGTGGATTCCGGCTTTAACGGCCCTGGCTTTGCTCAACGGTTGTGCGACGCAGACACGCAGTAACATTCCTGTCGTGGATTCCGGCTCGCGCGTTTCCAATAGCGAGCGCGTCTCAGCCAATCGCAACAACACCTACCGTGCGCCTGTGCAACAGAATCAGGCGCCGCAAGCGCTTGATCAGGATTCGGGTGTGACGGTGATGGTGCCGGGCGGGGCGGGTGCCGCACCGATTTCGACGTTCGTACCGCCGACTTCTGCGCCGATCAGCACAAGCCCTGTCGGCGCTTCTTCGGGCAGCCAGGCGCCGATCAACAACACCTACACGCCACCTGCCGCCACGACCAATACGTACACTATGCCGTCCTCGGCGCCGACCGGTATTCCTTCGGCCTCCAGCGGTGGTCTATCGGCTGACGAGCAGCTCGACGGCCCGGTGCTTGCCTTGCTGACCACGGCTCAGCAACAGCAGAGCAGCGGCGACCTCAACGGTGCTTCTTCCAGTCTTGAGCGTGCTCAACGTGTCGCGCCACGTGAGCCTCAAGTCCTTTATCGTCTGGCGCAGGTGCGTCTGGCTCAAGGCGATGCACCTCAGGCCGAGCAACTTGCCCGTCGAGCGCTGACCCTTTCGAACGGGCGCGCGGATCTGCAAGCCAGCCTCTGGGGCCTGATCGCTCAGGCGCGCGAGAAGCAGGGCGACGCAGCGGGCGCTGCACTGGCTCGGCAGAAGGCGAATGGATAAGCGATTTCCCCAAGTGGCCGATCAACTGTTGTTGATCGAGCGTGAGCTGCGTGTTCTGGACTGGTGGAGCGAGCTGCCGCCGAGCGACGACGCGCTGGCGAGCCGCGAGCCTTTTTGCGTCGATACGCTGGATTTTCACCAGTGGCTGCAATGGATCTTCCTGCCCCGGATGAAAATCATTCTGGAGCAGGATATGGCGTTGCCGAATGCGTCGGGCATTCTGGAAATGGCGCAGATGGTCTATGCGGGCCAAGCCCAGAAAACGCGCCAGTTACAGGCGTTGCTGGCGCAGTTCGATCGCCTGATTACCGAGGCTTCCTGATCATCAGTTGCACGTGTCGTCGATGGACGTCTTGACCTCGGCGATGCGTGCTTGGCGTTCCTCTTCCGTGAAGCGCTTGAATTCCCCATTCACCTCCTCACGAACTCGCGGGTTGTTCTGCAACTGGGCGAGATTGGTGCGCTGGCGTTCGCAATAGTCCTTTCGCTTGGCTTCTTGCGCGGCCACCTGCTTTTTGACCTTGGCGTCCACGGCTTGCTGCTCCTGATTGGAATCAGGTTGCACGGGGGCGGCGGGGGGAGGCGTGACCGGTTTCTGGGATTCGATTTCCTGAGAGGGTTGCCCGGCAGGGGGCTGGGCGTCGAAGTGCGTGACGCCTTGAGCGTCCACCCATTTATAAATCTGGGCGGCCTGACCAGTGGCAGGACCAACTGCCAGCGTCAGCGTGGCAGCGAGCATCATCCAGCGCATACGGCTTCCTTCATTTCGTTTGCTGTGCGGTTGAAACCTACCACAAGCAGGTAACAACGACCTCATTCGGTGCTTTTTCGGGGGTCGTGAGTGAAGAAAGCGCATGGATGACTTGACTTGAGAGGGGCGAATCAGAACAATCCAAAGTCCGCTGTAGAGGGACTGCCAGAAGCAGACCGTCTCAGCAGATCATGAGGCGCACACCCGCGTCGACCTGTTACACCCGCAACGCGTTACCTCGCGCTGGGTGGGAAGACCTCGAAACACTTAAGGGGCGATCCCAATACTTGCTCAGTCAGTGCTGACGTAGTCGGCGACCACCGTCGCTCATGCTCTGCTGGCAGTAAACCTATTAAGACCCGTCTCCTCTTTTGTGGACGGTATTCTGGCGTTTTAGAGGTGAACAACGTGGAGCTTTTATCTGGCGCTGAAATGGTCGTCCGCTTTTTGCGTGACGAAGGCGTTGAGCATATCTATGGGTACCCCGGCGGTGCCCTTCTGCATATTTACGATGCGCTGTTCAAAGAACCGGCAGTGAGCCACATCCTCGTTCGTCACGAACAGGCTGCCACTCACATGGCGGACGGTTATGCGCGCGCTACCGGTAAAGCAGGTGTGGTACTGGTGACCTCAGGTCCCGGTGCAACCAACGCCATCACCGGTATCGCGACGGCCTACATGGACTCGATTCCGATGGTCGTACTGTCGGGACAGGTTCCAAGCACGATGGTCGGCACCGACGCCTTCCAGGAAACCGACATGATCGGTATCTCCCGCCCAATCGTGAAGCACAGCTTCATGATCAAGCACCCGTCGGAAATCCCGGAAGTGCTGAAGAAGGCGTTCTATCTGGCGCAGTCCGGCCGCCCTGGTCCTGTCGTTGTCGATATTCCGAAAGACATGACCAACCCGGCTGAGAAGTTCGAATACGTGTTCCCGAAAAAAGCCAAGCTGCGCTCCTACAGCCCGGCTGTTCGTGGTCACTCGGGTCAGATCCGCAAAGCGGTGGAAATGCTGCTCGCTGCCAAGCGTCCAGTTATCTACTCCGGTGGTGGCGTGGTCATGGGCAACGGTTCCGCACCACTGACCGAACTGGCCCAACTGCTGAACGCTCCGGTCACCAACACTCTGATGGGGCTGGGCGCCTACCCGGGCACCGATCGTCAGTTCGTGGGCATGCTGGGTATGCACGGCAGCTACACCGCCAACCTGACCATGCACCATGCAGACGTGATTCTGGCCGTCGGCGCGCGTTTTGATGACCGCGTCATCAACGGTGCGGCGCGCTTCTGCCCCGGTGCGAAGATCATCCACATCGACATCGACCCAGCGTCGATCTCCAAGACCATCAAGGCAGACGTGCCAATCGTGGGTCCTGTGGAGAGCGTGCTGACCGAAATGGTGGCGACCCTCAAGGAAATCGGCGAGACCCCTAACAAGGAGTCCGTTGCGACCTGGTGGAAGCAGATCGACGAATGGCGTGCGGGCGGCGACCTGTTCCCGTACAACCGAGGCGATGGCAGCCTGATCAAGCCGCAAACCGTGATCGAAACCCTGTGCGAAGTCACCAAGGGCGATGCTTATGTGTCCTCCGACGTGGGTCAGCACCAGATGTTCGCGGCGCAGTACTACCGTTTCAACAAGCCTAATCGCTGGATCAACTCCGGTGGTCTGGGCACCATGGGCTTCGGTCTGCCGGCCGCCATGGGTGTTGCACTGAGCTTCCCGGATGCCCACGTCGCCTGTGTGACGGGTGAGGGCAGCATCCAGATGAACATTCAGGAACTGTCGACCTGCCTGCAGTACAACCTGCCGGTCAAGATCATCCTGCTCAACAACGGTGTGCTTGGCATGGTTCGTCAGTGGCAGGACATGAGCTACAGCGGCCGTCACTCGCACTCCTACATGGAGTCGTTGCCTGATTTCGTGAAGCTGGTCGAAGCCTATGGTCACGTCGGGATGAAGATCACCGATCTGAAAGACCTGAAGCCGAAGATGGAAGAAGCGTTCGCGATGAAAGACCGTCTGGTGTTCCTCGACATCCAGGTCGACGTTGCCGAGCACGTCTATCCGATGCAGATCAGAGACGGCTCGATGCGTGACATGTGGCTGAGCAAGACGGAGCGTACCTAACATGCGGCACATCATTTCGCTTTTGCTGGAAAACGAACCGGGTGCTCTGTCGCGCGTCGTCGGCCTGTTTTCGCAGCGTAACTACAACATCGAAAGCTTGACGGTGGCGCCGACCGAAGACTCGACTCTGTCGCGTCTGACGCTGACCACCGTGGGCCATGATGAAGTGATCGAGCAGATCACCAAGAACCTCAACAAGCTGGTTGAAGTGGTCAAGCTGGTCGATCTGTCGGAGAGTGCTCACATCGAGCGCGAACTGATGCTGATCAAGGTCAAGGCCACTGGCGCACAGCGCGCCGAGATCAAGCGCACCACGGACATTTTCCGTGGCCAGATCGTTGATGTTTCCAGCAGTGTCTACACCGTGCAGCTGACAGGGACGAGCGACAAACTGGATAGCTTTATTCAGGCCATTGGCACCACCGCCATCCTGGAAACCGTACGCAGCGGCGTCACGGGTATTGCCCGTGGCGACAAAGTGCTGAGCATCTAACCCACACATTTAGCGAATGGCCTGAACGGCCAAGATAACAGGGGAATTTCATGAAAGTTTATTACGACAAAGACTGCGACCTTTCGATCATTCAGGGCAAAAAAGTAGCCATCATTGGTTACGGCTCCCAAGGCCACGCTCAAGCGTGCAACCTGAAAGACTCCGGCGTCGATGTCACCATCGGTCTGCGCAAAGGTTCGGCAACCGTCGCCAAAGCTGAGGCCCATGGCCTGAAAGTGACTGACGTTGCGACCGCTGTGGCTGCTGCCGATCTGGTCATGATCCTGACCCCTGACGAATTCCAAGGCCGTCTGTACAAAGACGAAATCGAGCCGAACATCAAGAAAGGCGCCACCCTCGCCTTCTCCCACGGCTTCGCGATTCACTACAACCAGGTCGTGCCACGTGCTGACCTGGACGTGATCATGATCGCGCCAAAAGCGCCAGGCCACACCGTACGTACCGAATTCGTCAAAGGCGGCGGTATCCCTGACCTGATCGCTATCTACCAAGACGCTTCGGGCAACGCCAAGAACGTCGCTCTGTCCTACGCTTCGGGCGTTGGCGGTGGCCGCACCGGCATCATCGAAACCACGTTCAAAGACGAAACTGAAACCGACCTGTTCGGCGAACAAGCCGTACTGTGCGGCGGTACCGTCGAGCTGGTCAAAGCCGGTTTCGAAACCCTGGTCGAAGCGGGCTACGCGCCAGAAATGGCTTACTTCGAGTGCCTGCACGAACTGAAGCTGATCGTTGACCTCATGTACGAAGGCGGTATCGCCAACATGAACTATTCGATCTCCAACAACGCCGAATACGGCGAGTACGTGACCGGCCCTGAAGTCATCAACGCCGAATCCCGTCAGGCCATGCGCAACGCTCTGAAGCGCATCCAGGACGGCGAATACGCGAAGATGTTCATCGCTGAAGGCGCGAGCAACTACCCATCGATGACCGCCAAGCGCCGCAACAACAAGGCCCACGGCATCGAAATCATCGGCGAGCAACTGCGCTCGATGATGCCTTGGATCGCGAAGAACAAAATCGTCGACCAGACCAAAAACTAAGATTCTCTGAATCTGGTTTCGGTGTAAGAAAGAACGCGACCTTAAGGTCGCGTTTTTTCGTTATGGGGACTCATCTGGTATAAAGCAGCATCGTTTGCTGCCGCGTGTTGCTGCGAGCATTTGTCGAAAATTCATAGCTGCAAGGTATTGTCCATGAGCGAACGTCCTGAGCCGAACAAGGCCTCTGACGCCGAAAGCCTGCTACCGATCGATGAACATATAGAAGAAGGGCATGACGCCGAGGGCCGCAAGGTCCGTCATCGGGGTATCTATCTACTGCCGAACCTGTTCACCACGGCTAACCTGTTTGCCGGGTTCTACGCCATCATCAGCGCGATGAGTGCACAAAGTGCGCTGAGTGCGGGGGATGCTGCGGGAGCGAGCAAGTACTTCGCCTTTTCTGCCATCGCCATCTTCGTCGCGATGGTGCTGGATGGGCTGGATGGGCGTGTTGCGCGGATGACCAACACTCAAAGTGCATTTGGTGCCGAGTATGATTCCCTGTCTGACATGGTCGCTTTTGGCGTGGCGCCTGCGTTGCTGGCCTTCGGCTGGGCGTTGGGCGACATGGGCAAAGTGGGCTGGATGGTTGCCTTTATCTATGTTGCCGGGGCCGCGCTACGTCTGGCGCGCTTCAATACCCAAGTCGGTAAAGCTGACAAGCGTTACTTTATTGGCCTGGCGAGTCCTGCGGCTGCCGGGGTTGTGGCGGGCACAGTCTGGGCGTTCAGCGATTACGGCATCCAGGGTTCCAAGTTGTCGTTCCTCGTCGCGTTGCTGGTTGCGGCGGCTGGCATGTTGATGGTCAGCAATATCAAGTACAACAGTTTCAAGGAACTGGACCTCAAAGGGCGCGTGCCTTTCGTTGCGATTCTGGCGGTCGTCTTGGTATTTGCTGTGGTGTTCAGCGATCCGCCGCGCATCCTGCTGTTGATTTTCCTGGGCTATGCGGCCTCGGGACCGATTCAGTATCTGCTGCGCCTGCGTCGTCATAAATAGCGTTATAGATTCATTTCACACCTAACTGCGCAGCCTATAAGGTGGAGTCATTCACCTTGGCTGCGGAGTCGCCATGCTTATCAAAGTCCCTTGCGCATCCGATTGCAAAGAGTCGGATGTCACGCCTGAATCCATCTACCTTTCACGCCGTGCTGTCTTGGGCGCCTCACTGGCAGGGATTGCTGTTGGTGCACTGCCGTCATGGGCGCAAGCTGCCGATGTGTCGCAATACGCCGGGGTCGAGGCCGGGAACGCGCCGAACTGGTTCAAGGAAAAATTGCCCACGACCCGGTGGCAAGCTGTGACCGTTCAGAACGAAGCCATTACGCCCTTCAAAGACGCGACTCACTACAACAACTTCTATGAATTCGGCACTGACAAGGGGGATCCTGCTCAGAACGCCGGGTCGTTGAAAACCGAACCGTGGACTGTTGTGGTCGATGGAGAAGTGGGTAAGCCGGGGCGCTATGCGCTGGAAGACTTCATGAAGCCCTATCAACTGGAGGAGCGCATCTATCGTCTGCGTTGTGTGGAGGCGTGGTCGATGGTGATTCCATGGATGGGCTTCCCTCTCGCTGAATTGCTCAAGCAGGTCGAACCCAAGGCAAATGCCAAATACATTCGTTTTGAAACGTTGCAGGATCCGAAGGTCATGCCGGGTCAGAGATCTGGCTTTGCACTTATCGATTGGCCCTATGTCGAGGGGCTGAGACTGGATGAGGCGATGAATCCATTGACGATTCTCGCGGTGGGAATGTATGGCCGTGAGTTGCCGAATCAGAACGGCGCACCTCTGCGCTTGGTCGTGCCGTGGAAATACGGTTTTAAAAGCGTGAAATCCATCGTCCGTGTCAGTCTCGTCAGCGAGCAACCCAGAACTACCTGGCAGAGCATTGCGGCGAACGAATATGGCTTCTATGCCAATGTGAACCCGACGGTCGATCATCCGCGCTGGACGCAGGCGCATGAGCGCAGGCTACCCAGTGGCCTGTTCAGTCCCAATATCCGGCAAACGGAAATGTTCAATGGCTATGGAGAGCAGGTCGCCTCTCTCTATGCGGGTATGGATCTGCGGAAGAATTATTGATGCGTTATTTGTTATGGCGATTGGCGGTTTTCATTGCCGTATGCGTTCCCCCGGTAGTCTGGCTGCATAAAGCGTGGATTCTTGATCTGGGGCCTGACCCTGGAAAAGCGCTGGTAGACCTGTTCGGTCTGGGGACGCTGGTGTTGCTGTTGATCACGCTGGCGATGACGCCGCTGCAGCGGGTCACTGGTTGGGCGGGGTGGGTGATCGTCCGGCGCCAGTTGGGGCTGTGGTGCTTTACCTATGCAGTGCTGCACATGCTGGGGTATGGCTTCTTCATTCTTGGGTTTGACTGGGCTCAGTTAGGTGTCGAACTGGTCAAGCGCCCCTACATTATTGTGGGTAGCCTTGCGTTTGTTGGCTTGCTAGTGCTGGCGGTTACTTCCAATCGGTATAGCCAGCGTCGTTTGGGGGCGAAGTGGAAGAAGCTGCATCGGCTGGTTTATCCCATACTCGGGCTTGGATTGCTGCATATGCTATGGATCGTCAGGGCTGACCTCAAAGAGTGGGCCATTTATGCAGGGATCGGGAGCGTGTTGTTGGTCCTGAGAATTCCCGTAATTGCTGGGCGTATCCCGCGGCTCTCGGGTAAAACAAGCAGCCGCTGTAACAAAAGTTTAAATTAGTGCTTGACGCCCCTGCAGATGTCTCTATAATTCGCCCCACTTCCGGCGCAGTAGGAACCGAAAACTCCTTGTAGATCAACGAGTTAACGGTTTCTAGATAGAGTTGGAGG
>NZ_JBJDNK010000023.1:0-40838 GCF_044900175.1 Pseudomonas sp. NPDC088444 | reverse complement strand
GGCGGCGTGACTCCAGGCAAAGGAGGCACCACTCACCTGGGCCTGCCGGTGTTCAACACCGTTGCCGAAGCTGTCAAAGCCACCGGCGCTGACGCATCGGTCATCTACGTTCCGGCTCCTTTCTGCAAAGACTCGATCCTGGAAGCTGCATTCGCCGGCATCAAGCTGATCGTCTGCATCACTGAAGGCATTCCTACCCTGGACATGCTGGATGCCAAGGTCAAGTGCGACGAGCTGGGTGTTACCCTGATCGGCCCTAACTGCCCAGGTGTCATCACTCCGGGCGAGTGCAAGATCGGCATCATGCCAGGTCACATCCACTTGCCAGGTAAAGTCGGTATCGTGTCGCGTTCCGGCACCCTGACTTACGAAGCTGTGAAGCAGACCACTGACGCCGGTTTCGGTCAGTCGACCTGTGTTGGTATCGGTGGTGACCCGATTCCGGGTTCGAACTTCATCGACATCCTGAAGCTGTTCCAGAACGACCCACAGACCGAAGCGATCGTCATGATCGGTGAGATCGGGGGTTCGGCTGAAGAAGAAGCGGCTGCCTACATCAAGGCAAACGTGACCAAGCCGGTTGTTTCCTACATCGCTGGTGTGACTGCTCCTCCGGGCAAGCGCATGGGCCACGCAGGTGCAATCATCTCCGGCGGCAAAGGCACTGCAGACGAGAAATTCGCTGCGCTGCAAGACGCTGGCGTGAAAACTGTCCGTTCGCTGGCAGACATCGGCAAAGCCTTGGCTGAGCTGACCGGTTGGGAAATGAAGAAGTAAGCATCGCTTGCTGATCATTGTCTGATCGACAAAGGCCACCTTCGGGTGGCCTTTGTGTTTTCCGGAGATTTTTTATGTTTACCCAAACCCTGTAGGAGTGAGCTTGCTCGCGATGGCTGTGTGTCTGATTCATTTTCATGACTGGCACGCAGCTATCGCGAGCAAGCTCTCTCCTACAGTCCGGATATCAATCAATATGTAGGATATTTCCGAAATGCGACACGGATGTGCATGCATCGGTCGGTCTGCCCTGTAATGGCGCGTGAAATAGGGTAGGCTACCCGCCATTTTGCTCGGTCAGCCCCCAAAAGGCGCTGCTGTGCCCAACGGGCCTGTCCTAAAAGGATGGGCAGCATTTCCCTCCACCCATTGGGAAATCCTCTTCTTAATTCCGATTCTGCAGTGTGGTTTCTTTAATGAAAGTGTTGAAAGGCCAGGACATCCTGGCACTTGGCTTCATGACGTTCGCGTTGTTCGTGGGTGCTGGCAATATCATCTTCCCCCCTATCGTGGGTCTTCAGGCGGGTCCTCATGTGTGGATGGCGGCGCTGGGCTTTCTTGTCACAGCGGTAGGCCTGCCCGTGGTGACCGTCGTGGCGCTGGCCAAGGTCGGCGGTGCCATGGACGCCCTGAGCAGTCCGATCGGTAAAGTGGCAGGCACTGTGCTCGCTGCTGTTTGTTATCTCTCCGTAGGGCCGCTGTTCGCAACGCCGCGCACCGCCACCGTTTCCTTTGAAGTGGGTCTGGCGCCTCTGACTGGCGAAAGCCCGCTGGCGCTGTTTCTCTACAGTCTTGTCTATTTCCTGCTGGTGTTCTGGATTTCGCTGTATCCAGGACGCTTGCTGGACACCGTCGGACGCTTCCTGGCGCCGCTCAAGATCATCGCTCTGGCGGTGCTCGGTATCGCCGCCTTCGCGCTGCCTGCCGGTGACGTGGGTACGGCACAGCCGGCGTATGTCGCTGCACCGTTCTCTCAGGGCTTCATCAATGGCTATCTGACCATGGATACCCTGGGCGCGCTGGTGTTTGGCATCGTCATCGTCAACGCCATTCGTTCCCGTGGCGTCGAGTCGCCACGCTTGATCACTCGTTACGCCATCATCGCAGGCCTGATTGCGGGTCTGGGGCTGGCGCTGGTGTACATCAGCCTGTTCCGTCTGGGTTCGGGCAGCCATGCGGTGGCGGCTGAAGCCACCAACGGCGCAGCAGTGCTGCATGCCTATGTGCAAAATACCTTCGGTTCGCTGGGCAGCGGTTTCCTGGCCGTGTTGATTTCTCTGGCCTGTCTGGTCACGGCAGTGGGTCTGACCTGCGCCTGCGCCGAATATTTCAGCCGCTTGCTGCCGCTGTCCTACAAGACGCTGGTCATTCTGCTGGCGGCGTTCTCGCTGCTGGTGTCCAACCTCGGCCTGACCAAACTGATCCAGTTCTCGATCCCGGTGCTGACGGCGATTTACCCGCCGTGCATTGCGCTGGTCGCGCTGAGCTTCTGCAAGGAGTTCTGGCGTTCCCAAGGGCGTGTGGTGGCTCCGGTGATGCTGGTGTCATTGCTGTTCGGTACGGTCGATGCGATCAAGGGGGCCGGTTTCGGCGATTATTTGCCTTCTGCCGCTGCACACCTGCCACTCAGTGAGCAGGGCCTCGCCTGGTTGATCCCGTCGCTGATCACCCTGTTCGGGGCCTTTGTGGTCGATCGCGTGATGGGCAAGCGCAGTGAAGCGCTCGCGTAGAGGGCGCGCATGGGGTTGACCCGATTGCTGTTCAATGACGCTGCAAAAAAATAAAGCCCGCTAAATGCGGGCTTTATTTTTTTGAATCTTTGGAACTTACGGCTTAGTTGTCGCGGGTGCCTGCTCGTTCGCCTCTTTCGCGCGCTCTTGAGCCGCTTCGGCATTCTTTTGTGCAGCTTCCTGGCTTTCTTTGGCCGCTTCGTTCACTTTGTCTTGAGCCTGTTGCATCGACTCTTGAGACTGTTGGGCAGCCTTGTTGGCATCCTGTTGTTTATCCTCGGATTTTTTATCGCAGGCAGCGAGGCCCAGGGTGGCAGAGAGCATGAGGGCAATGGCTAAAGTCTTACGCATGGGGTGTTTCTCCTTATTGAACATCGACGTGCCTTCGAACACGTGCTAATTAATTTGGTTCCCTCTTTTGTGGGAATAAATAGTGCGCTGTTTCAGACGTGTTACGCCGGAGTGTGCGAATGTTCTGATTAATCGTTTTTGCCCTTGGCTCAGCGGACGCTACCTCCGTTAGACAGGCGTTAGTTGTTCATGAAGATTGTGCGAATTGAAAATCCGCACCCTTGAAATCCCCACGCCCGTCCCCACTTTGATGACAACCCGCCGTCCAGCCTTGTGCTGTCGGGCCTTTGGGCGGCAACCCTATTCGTGTGGACTGATTGGAGTTTGATGACCATGAGTGTGGAAACTCAAAAGGAAACCCTGGGCTTCCAGACCGAGGTGAAGCAACTGCTGCACCTCATGATCCATTCGCTGTATTCGAACAAGGAAATCTTCCTGCGTGAGCTGATTTCCAACGCGTCCGACGCGGTGGACAAGCTGCGCTTCGAGGCGCTGTCCAAGCCTGAACTGCTGGAAGGCGGTGCCGAGCTGAAAATCCGTGTGAGCTTCGACAAGGCCGCGAAAACCGTGACCCTGGAAGACAACGGCATCGGCATGAACCGCGACGATGTGATCACCCATCTGGGTACCATCGCCAAATCCGGCACCGCTGATTTCATGAAAAACCTGACTGGCGATCAAAAGAAAGATTCGCACCTGATCGGTCAGTTCGGGGTGGGTTTCTACTCGGCGTTCATCGTGGCGGACAAGGTTGATGTCTACAGCCGCCGTGCCGGTACTCCCGCCAGCGAAGGCGTGCACTGGTCGTCGAAAGGCGAGGGCGACTTCGAGGTCGCGACCGTCGAGAAAGCCGAACGCGGCACCCGTATCGTGTTGCACCTGAAAAACGGTGAAGACGAATTCGCTGATGGCTACCGTCTGCGTAACATCATCAAGAAATACTCCGATCACATCGCTTTGCCGATCGAACTGCCAAAAGAGCAGATCGCCGTGGAAGGTGAGCCTGCGCCAGCGGAGGAGTGGGAAACCGTCAACCGCGCCAGCGCGCTGTGGACCCGTTCTCGTACCGATGTGAAGGACGAGGAATATCAGGAGTTCTACAAGCACATCGCCCATGATTTCGAGAACCCGCTGAGCTGGAGCCACAACAAGGTCGAAGGCAAGCTGGAGTATAACTCGCTGCTCTACGTCCCGGCCCGTGCGCCGTTCGACCTGTACCAGCGCGAAGCGCCACGCGGCTTGAAGCTGTACGTGCAGCGCGTGTTCGTCATGGATCAGGCCGAGTCGTTCCTGCCGCTGTACCTGCGTTTCATCAAGGGTGTGGTGGACTCCAACGACCTGTCGCTGAACGTCTCTCGTGAAATTCTGCAGAAAGACCCGATCATCGACTCGATGAAGTCGGCGCTGACCAAGCGCGTGCTGGACATGCTGGAGAAGCTGGCGAAGAACCAGCCGGAAGAATACAAAGGCTTCTGGAAAAACTTCGGCCAGGTGATGAAAGAGGGCCCGGCTGAAGACTTCGCCAACAAGGAAAAAATCGCCAGCCTGCTGCGTTTTGCGTCCACTTCTGACGAGAGCGGCGAGCAAAGCGTGGCATTGGCCGATTACCTGGCCCGCGCCAAGGAAGGTCAGGACAAGATCTACTACCTGACCGGCGAAAGCTACGCACAGGTCAAGAACAGCCCGCATCTGGAGGTCTTCCGCAAGAAAGGCATCGAAGTGCTGCTGCTGACCGATCGCATCGACGAGTGGCTGATGAGCTACTTGAGCGACTTCGACGGCAAGGGTTTCGTCGACGTGGCTCGTGGCGATCTGGATTTGGGCAAGCTGGACTCGGAAGAGGACAAGAAGGCCCAGGAAGAAATCGCCAAGGACAAGGAGGGGTTGATCGAGCGTCTGAAAGCCGCACTGGGCGATGCAGTCAGTGAAGTGCGTGTCTCCCATCGCCTGACCGACTCACCTGCGATTCTGGCCATCGGTGAGCAGGATCTGGGTCTGCAAATGCGTCAGATTCTGGAAGCCAGCGGGCAGAAGGTTCCGGATTCCAAGCCAATCTTCGAATTCAACCCCACTCACCCGCTGATCGGCAAACTGGACAACGAGCAGAGTGAAGACCGCTTCGGCGAGTTGTCGCACATTTTGTTCGACCAAGCAGCGCTGGCTGCGGGCGACAGCTTGAAGGATCCGGCCGCTTATGTGCGCCGTTTGAACAAGTTACTGGTCGAACTCTCGGTTTAACATCGCAACACGTCAAAACCCGCTTCGGCGGGTTTTGTCATTTGAACTTCCTCATATTTTCAATCGTAGGAGTTGGCAATGAGCAACGTTACTGTGGAGTCCGTGGTGTATCAGATTGACGGCCAAAGCTATGAGAGTCGTCTGGTGTTCAGCGAAGGCGCGAAAGCGGTGCCGGGTCTGGTGATGGCGCCCAACTGGATGGGCATCAGCGAAGACGCTGAACAGATTGCCATGCAGGTGGCCGCCAAGGGTTACGTGGTATTGCTGGCTGACCTGTATGGCCAGGGCGTGCGTCCGACCAATGCCGACGAAGCGCTGGCCGCGATGATGCCGCTGAAGAATGATCGTGGTTTGCTGAACAAACGCATGCAGGCTGCGTTGGACCAACTCACCGCACAAACGTTAGCGGCGGTGGACAAAGCCTCACTGGCGGCGTTCGGTTTCTGCTTCGGCGGTTGCTGTGCGCTGGAGCTTGCGCGTACTGGCGCTCCACTGAAAGCGGCAGTGTCGTTCCATGGAACGCTGGACACTACCAACCCGGCCGATGCCAAAAACATCAAAGGCAAGGTGCTGGTCTTGCACGGCGCGTCTGACCCGCTGGTACCGAAAGAGCAGTTGCCTGCGTTTGAAGCTGAAATGAATGCGGCCAATGTGGACTGGCAACTGCTGAGCTACGGCGGGGCGTTCCACTCCTTCACTGATCCGCATGCCAACAACCCGGGCGTACAGATGTACAACCCGACAGTTTCCAAGCGTGCGTTCACCGCCATGCACAATCTGCTGGATGAAGTGTTCGCCGGCTAACGCTATTTAGCTGGCACCCCGCTAAACCCTGTGGGAGCGAATTCATTCGCGAGAGGTCAGTACATCCGACGCTGATGTGTTGGGTGTGCCACTGTTTCGCGAATGAATTCGCTCCCACAGGTTCTGTGCTCGACGCGTCGTTCGAGTGTTACTTCCTGCCCGCTGGCAACTCAATCCTCGCCACTTCCCCCGGGACCGTCGGCCAGTCCCCGGCCGCCCATTTCGCCCTTGCCTGATCGATCAGCGCTGGATCGCTGGCGACGAAATTCCAGTTCATTCTTCTCGGACCATCCAGCGGTGCGCCGCCGATCAGAACCGCGTGGGATTCGCTGTTGGCACACAGCGTCGGCTCGCTGCCAGCATCCAGCACCAGCAGACTGCGAGGCTCCACTGGCTCGCCGTCCAGTT
The DNA here is from genome assembly GCF_044900175.1 of Pseudomonas sp. NPDC088444. Taxonomy (NCBI): domain Bacteria; kingdom Pseudomonadati; phylum Pseudomonadota; class Gammaproteobacteria; order Pseudomonadales; family Pseudomonadaceae; genus Pseudomonas; species Pseudomonas sp. NPDC088444. Next base: position 34,530 of record NZ_JBJDNK010000023.1, on the reverse strand, counting down.
CCATGCCGCCTTCAATCACATACAGTGCTCGCTGTTCATGTTCCGCCGGGATCAACAGCGTTGTCGCCGCTTGCATCTTGAGTTCGGCATACAGCGTCGGTGAGAGCACCGGAACCGGGGAGGTCAGGCAAAACCCGGTCCCCGCGATCATACGAATCGCGATGCCCATGGCGTCGCTCAATGGCAGGCTCGTGGCGGGGTGATGGCTGTAATGCCCGGCACCTTGCTCATGCTCCTGGGGAGAGGCCAGCCAGACCTGCAAGCCATGCAGCCGTGAGCCGCTCTCGTGCAAGTCCTCCGGGGTGCGTTCGATGTGGGCGATCGCCTTGCCTGCGGTCATCCAGCTCACTTCGCCGGGCAATACGCGCTGATCGCTGCCCAGACTGTCCTTGTGCTGAATCTCCCCTTCAAACAGATACGTCAGGGTCGACAGGCCGATGTGGGGGTGTTGGCGAATGTCCATTCCGCTGTCAGGCGCGTAAGTGGTTTCCAGCATGTGATCGAAGAACACGAAAGGTCCGACGCTGCGGCATTGAGCGGAGGGCAGGGGGCGCAGAATCGGCTGGCCTTCGACGTCTTCGGCACGGGGTTTGATCGTCAACATGTCAGGGTTCTCATGGGGCTTTGCAACAGCATACAAGGGCAAAATCTCACCGTCTGGATCGTCTGTGCTGACATATCCAATCGAATGGTGGTTATTACGAATCGCTCTCAAATAAATCACTTAATTGTCCTACAGAATCTAGCCTGTTCAGCCGATACTGGAGGCGTTGACCAGCCGCACTTTGAAGGCAGGATTTTGGGGAGGGACCCATTGTGACCGTAAGAAACATGAATATCGCGCCCCGGGCTGCGCTTGGTTTTGGGGTGCTGGCGCTGCTGGTTTTCGGTTTGGGTGCTTTTGCGCTGTTGCAGATGTCCAGCATGCGCAAGCAGTCGGATCTGGTGGAGAGCAAATGGCTCCCCAGTGTCATGGAATTGGGCGTTATGGGGCAGGACCTGATGAGGATCCGCACCCTGACGCTGCGTTTGATGGTCGGACGTGATCCTGCGGCCTTGCAGGATAACTACAACAAGATCGAGCAGCTCAAGGTGAAACTGCAAACGGCGGAACAGCGCTATGTCTCGATGATTGAAGCGTCTCGCGAGCGTGAGCTTTACGAGCGTTTCGCGACTGCCAAGCAGGCGTATTTTAAGCGTCAGACACGGGTCATGGACTTTTCGAAAGAGAACCGTCTGGATGACGCGGTGCAAATCATCAATGGTGAAATGAATCAGCACGCCGACACGATGACTCAGGCGCTCAATGAACTGACGGCGCTGAACAAGCAGGGAGCCAGTAACGCCACTGACGCAGCACAGCAGGTCTTCGGCAGTGCGCTAAGTTGGGTGGCCGCCATGATGGTGCTCACGGCGCTGATCACGCTGGTGCTGGCCTGGGGCCTGACGCGCAGTATCGTTCAGCCGCTGGCGCAGGCATTGGGCATCGCGCAGGTGATCGCGGCAGGAGATTTGACCGCTGATATCAAGGTTCAAGGACGCGACGAGCCTGCGCGGCTGCTGGACGCTTTGAAAGCCATGCAACTGAGTCTGCGTCGCACGATCCTGCGCATTTCCGATTCATCGAACCAGTTGGCGTCGGCATCGGAAGAGCTGAGCACTGTCACTGAAGACTCCACGCGTGGCCTGCATCAGCAGAGCCTGGAAATCGATCAGGCGGCGACGGCGGTCAATCAGATGACCGTGGCCGTGGAAGAAGTGGCGCGCAATGCGGTAGCGACTTCGCAAGCCTCGGATGAGTCCGAACGCATTGCTCAACGCGGGCGACATCAAGTGCAGGAGACTGTTGCTTCGATCAATCATCTGGCTCGGGACGTTACCCAGACCGGTGATCAGGTCGAGGTGTTGGCGCAGAAGGTGTATGGCATCAGCAAGGTGCTGGACGTGATTCGTTCCGTGGCCGAGCAGACCAACCTGTTGGCGCTCAACGCCGCCATTGAAGCGGCCAGGGCGGGAGAGGCCGGTCGTGGGTTTGCGGTGGTGGCGGATGAGGTCCGGGCGCTGGCCCATCGGACGCAGTCGTCGACCCAGGAGATCGAGGCGTTGGTGGGGGATATCCGTCAGGGCACCGACCAGGCGGTCGCCGCGATGCAAGGCAGTAACAACCGCGCACGCTCTACCCTGGAGCTGGCGCAGTCCGCCGGTGTGGCGCTGGACGAGATTGCGCTGGCCATTTCCCAGATCACGGAGCGCAACACCGTGATCGCCAGCGCCTCCGAGCAACAGGCGCAGGTGGCGCGGGAAGTGGACCGTAATATCACCAATATTCGTGATCTGGCGCTGCAAAGCTCGGCGGGTGCCAATCAGACGGCGGCGGCCAGCCAGGATTTGTCGCGTCTGGCGACGGACCTGAACGGGATGGTGGGGGAGTTCGCGGTCTGAGGATGACCTCGTTCTGTGGGAGCTGGCTTGCTGGCGAAGGCAGAGTGTCAGTGCCCTATGTATTCGCTGACACTGCGCCTTCGCCAGCAAGCCGGCTCCCACAAGTACAGATCCTTGTCATGAAAAAGGCGCCCCGAAAGGCGCCTTTTCATGTGCGGGAAACGGCTTGAATCACTTGCCGGTCCAGCGCTTCATCACCAGCGTGGCGTTGGTGCCACCGAAGCCGAAGCTGTTGCTCATGACCAGGTTGATCTCGGCGTTTTCGCGAGTCTTGGTCAGGATCGGCAAGTCGGCTACTTCTGGGTCCAGTTCGTCGATGTTCGCCGAACCGGCCATGAAGTTGCCTTCCATCATCAGCATGCAGTAGATCGCTTCGTGAACGCCTGCGGCGCCTAGGGAGTGACCTGACAGGCTCTTGGTGGAGCTGATGGCCGGAGCGTTGGCGCCGAACACTTCACGCACGCCTTTCATTTCAGCGACGTCGCCGACCGGGGTAGAGGTGCCGTGGGTGTTCAGGTAGTCGATGGTGCCGTCAACGGTGGACAGCGCCTGCTGCATGCAGCGGATGGCACCTTCGCCGCTTGGGGCGACCATGTCGTAGCCGTCGGAAGTGGCGCCATAGCCGACCAGCTCGGCGTAGATCTTCGCGCCACGGGCCAGAGCGTGTTCCAGCTCCTCGACCACGACCATGCCGCCACCGCCCGCGATGACGAAACCGTCACGGTCAGCGTCGTAGGCACGGGAAGCTTGCTCTGGGGTTTCGTTGCGCTTGCTGGACAGGGCGCCCATGGCGTCGAACAGGAACGACTGGCTCCAGTGCTCTTCTTCACCGCCACCGGCGAAGACGATGTCCTGCTTGCCCATCTGGATCTGTTCCATGGCGGTACCGATGCAGTGAGCACTGGTGGCGCAGGCAGAAGCGATGGAGTAATTCAGGCCCTTGATCTTGAATGGCGTTGCGAGGCATGCCGAAACAGTGCTGCTCATGGTGCGGGTCACGCGGTATGGACCGACGCGCTTGACGCCTTTTTCACGCAGGATATCCAGCGCTTCCATCTGGTTCAGGGTCGAAGCACCACCTGAGCCTGCGATCAGGCCGGTGCGTGGGTTGGACACCTGCTCTTCGGTCAGGCCGGAGTCCTTGACCGCGTCCTGCATCGCCAGATAGGCGTAAGCAGCGGCGTGGCCGACAAAGCGGTAGACCTTGCGGTCGATCAGTTCTTCCAGATTCAGATCAATGGAGCCGGATACCTGGCTGCGCAGGCCCATTTCCTTGTATTCCGGATTGAAGCGGATACCAGGGCGGCTGTTACGCAGGTTTTCGGAGACGGTCTCTTTGTCATTGCCCAAGCAGGAAACAATGCCCAGACCGGTGATAACGACGCGGCGCATGCGAATACCCTTAGAAATCGTCAGTGGAGGTGAAGACGCCGACGCGAAGGCCTTCGGCGGTGTAGATTTCACGGCCGTCCACGCTGACCGAACCGTCGGCGATCGCCAGGTTCAGCTTGCCTTTGAGGACGCGCTTGATGTGAATGTTGTAGGTGACTTTCTTGGCGGTCGGGAGGACCTGGCCGAAGAATTTCACTTCGCCCGAACCCAGCGCACGGCCGCGGCCCGGCAGGCCTTGCCAGCCCAGGAAGAAACCGACCAGTTGCCACATGGCGTCGAGGCCCAGGCAGCCTGGCATGACCGGGTCGCCTTCGAAGTGACAGCCGAAGAACCACAGGTCCGGAGTGATGTCTAGTTCGGCGACCAATTCACCTTTGCCGAACTTGCCGCCTTCCTGACTGATGTGGGTGATGCGATCCATCATCAGCATGTTGGGGGCGGGCAGTTGCGCGTTACCTGGGCCGAACAGCTCGCCGCGACTGCAGCGCAGCAAGTCTTCCCGGGTAAAGGCGTTTTGTTTGGTCATGCGAGCTCCTCGATAATCCTGTGCGGCTGGGTGTGGCTATTTGTTTCACCCAATCTGGCCAGCGGGTTGTCCCGCCGCTGGCAGCCTACTCATAGACTATTGCGTTGTAGTGAAAGTCACAGCACAGGTGAAATGAATGTACACCTGTACACTGAAATTGTCCGTTCGCGCGCGTGCGCGGGTCGATCACGGCACACAAGACTGCCGCAATTTATCATTTATCGCCAGTCGCAGATGCTTTAATGGTCAGCCAGCGCTGCAAAACCTGCTGTAAATCAGTGCGTTTGAAGGGTTTGGCCAGGTAGTCGTTCATGCCCGCCTGTAAGCAAATATCGCGATCGCCGTGCCGGGCGTTCGCCGTCAGCGCAATGATGGGCAGGGTGTCGAGCCCCGGTAGTTCGCGAATTCTGCGGGTCGCTTCGTAGCCGTCCATGACTGGCAAGCGGCAATCCATGAGGATCAGTGCATATTTTTCCTTGCTGGCCATGCTCACCGCTTCGGCACCGTCGCCCGCTGCGCTGACCTGTAAACCCAGACTGCGCAGCATGGCCTCAACCACGGTGCGGTTGACGGGGTTGTCCTCGACCAGCAGCACGCAGCCGTCGCGCTCCTGAGGCATTTCGCCCACGGCGCCCGGCGTGGGTAAAGGGTCTTCCTGAGCCACGCGCTGCAACGGGATTTGCAGCGTGAATACCGAGCCGATGCCTTCGCTGCTTTGTGCGCGCAATGAACCGCCCATGCGCTCAGCGAGATTGCGTGCAATCGGCAGGCCCAGCCCGGTGCCGCCGTAGCGTCGGGAAATGGAATTGTCCGCCTGCTGAAAGGCGTCGAACATCGACTCCACCAATTGCGCCGAAATGCCGATACCGCTGTCACGCACTGCACAGGTGAAGAGGATGTGTTGGGCATCGGTCTGTTGCCACCCAGTCTCGACCCGCACGCTGCCGAACTCGGTGAATTTCAGGGCGTTCCCGATCAGGTTGACGAGGATCTGACGGATGCGGGTCGGATCGCCCTTGACCCGCAGCAGGTCCATTCCGGGAGGCAGTTCCAGTTCCAGTGCCAGGCCACGTTGTTGTGCGTTGTGAGCAAACGCCTGTACGGAGGTGGCGATCAGGTCCGCGAGGTTGAACGAAATGTTCTCCAGCTCCAGGGCATCGCGCTCGAAACGGGAGAAATCGAGGATGTCGTTGATGACGCGCAACAGATGCTCGGTGGATTCGGTGGCCAGTGCCGCATACTCGGCCTGTTCCTCGGTCATCCTGGTGGTTTCCATCAATTGCAGCATGCCCAGCACGCCATTCATCGGCGTGCGCAACTCGTGACTCATCATGGCCAGAAACTCGGATTTCGCGCTATTGGCGCGTTCGGCTTCCTCCCGGGTCCTGATCAACTCGTCCATGGCTTTCTTCTGCTCGCGGCTGGCCTTCTCCAGGCCCAATGCCAGGTTGTTGATGTGGCGTGCCAGATCGCCGAGCTCGGCGTCGTCGGCCACCGGCAGCGGCGCAGTGTAATCGCCATGCTGAATGGCTTTGACGGCATCGCTCATGGCGCTGATGGGTTGAGACAGGCTCAGGGACAGACGTCGCGCCAGAATGTACGTAAACAGCAGGGCGAACAGCGCGAGAATGCCCGCCTTGAGCAGGATTTCCTGTTCCCTGAGGTTAAAGGCATCGCTGGACATGCCTACCAGCACGCGGCCCAGATAGTCTTCGACTGGGACGCTGGCGATATCGTCGATGTCGTCGGAATGATTGCCTTCGGATTTGATCTGTTGCAGGCGAATGGGGGCCTGAAACACTTCCAGTTGGTGTGATCGGACGTTGTCTGTGGTCTGTTCGACGTGGACGAGCACTTTGCCCGCGCTGTCCTGAACTTCCAGGAAGCGGACGTGGGGCGTGCTCATGGTCGCCTTCATCAGGCTTTCGAGCACTTCGTCGTTGCCCACGATCACGCCGTATTCGGACGCTGGGGCCAGTTGGTTGGCAATCAGTTGGCCTGTGTGGGTCAGTTCCTGACGCAGATCCTGAATGCGCACTACGGTGAAAAAACTGATCAGTAACAGGGTCAGCAGCAGGGCCGGGCCGAGGCTGAGAATCTGCGTGCGGGTGCTGATGTTCCAGCCGCGTTGTGCCGTCAAGGCCGGACTCCCGCCTGTCGTGAGTGCAATGTTCATTGAAAGCGCCCTAACGATAGCTCATCAGCGGCGCGGTGGAATTTTCACAAAGTGCGCGCATCTTAACCGAGCCGTAGGGAATTTCCTCGTGAAGAGTAGGGTGTCCGCCATTCGCATCTGGCTGTCGTGTTTTGCCGCTGGTGGCGAGCACGGCGCTCCGTATAATGCTGCCATCGCCAGTTCCGATGGCCCTAGATGGATTGTTTTATGACCCAACAGCAACCGATCGCCGTTCTGGGTGGTGGCAGCTTCGGCACGGCCGTGGCCAATTTGCTGGCCGAAAATGGCCACCGGGTCCTGCAGTGGATGCGCGACCCCGAGCAGGCCGAGGCGATTCGCGTCAATCGCGAGAATCCGCGTTACCTCAAAGGTATCAAGGTGCTCGATGCCGTGGAGCCGGTGACAGACCTGCAAAGCGCATTGAGCCAGAGTCAACTGGTGTTCGTTGCGTTGCCCTCCAGCGCGCTGCGCACGGTGCTGACCCCCCATGTCGAGCTGTTGACCGGCAAAATGCTGGTCAGCCTGACCAAGGGTATCGAGGCCCAGACCTTCAAACTGATGAGCGAAATCCTGGAAGACATCGCGCCCAAAGCCCGCATCGGTGTGTTGTCCGGGCCGAATCTGGCCCGTGAGATCGCTGAACATGCGCTGACGGCCACGGTGGTGGCCAGTGAAGACGAGGCGCTGTGCCAGGCGGTTCAGGCCGCGTTGCATGGGCGCACCTTCCGCGTCTACGCCAGCGCCGACCGTTTTGGCGTGGAGCTGGGCGGCGCGCTGAAGAACGTCTACGCGATCATCGCCGGCATGGCGGTGGCGCTGGGCATGGGGGAGAACACCAAAAGCATGTTGATCACCCGCGCGCTGGCCGAAATGACCCGCTTTGCGGTCAGCCAGGGTGCCAACCCGATGACCTTCCTGGGGCTGGCCGGTGTCGGTGATCTGATCGTGACGTGTTCGTCCCCCAAAAGCCGCAATTATCAGGTCGGTTTCGCGTTGGGGCAGGGGCTGACGCTGGATGAGGCCGTCACCCGTCTGGGCGAGGTGGCCGAAGGGGTCAACACGCTCAAGGTGCTCAAGGTCAAGGCCCAGGAAGCCCAGGTCTACATGCCGCTGGTGGCGGGGCTGCACGCCATCCTGTTCGAAGGGCGTACGCTGGAGCAGGTCATCGAACTGCTGATGCGCGCCGAACCCAAGACCGATGTCGATTTCATCTCGACCAGCGGTTTCAACTAATACCCGCTGGCTCAAGGAGAGACCTTTGAACGAATCAAAATTCAAGCAGCACGAATCGATCCTGCTGCGCATCCTGTGGATGCTGGTGTTTGCCGTGGTCTGGGAAGTCGCAGCCGTCGTGCTGGCGGTGGTGGTGCTGGTGCAACTGGCGTATCGCCTGTTCTATGGGGCGCCGAGTCTGAGCCTGATGTCGTTCGGTGACAGCCTGAGTCAGTATTTTGCGCAGATCGGCCGTTTTGGCACGTTTCACACTGACCAGAAGCCTTGGCCATTCGCCGACTGGCCCGCGCCGCGCCCACCGGAAGGCGAGGCTCCGCACACCGTGCCGGCTGCTGCGCACCCGGTGCGGGATGAGGAACCGAAACTATGAAAGTGTGGATTCTGCGTCATGGCGAGGCTCAGTACCGCGCTCGTACCGACGCCGAACGCGAGCTGACCGACAACGGCCGCCAGGAGGTGCTGACCAGCGCGGCGCACCTGCTGGGCCAGTCGCTGCGCTGGATCATCGCCAGCCCCTATGTTCGAGCGCAGCAGACCGCTGAGCTGGTGCGTCAGGCGTTGGGGTTTTCCGAGTCGATCGTGACCGTCCCCTGGCTGACGCCGGACAGCGATCCGCGTAAGGTGCTGGACAATCTGGACCTCTATGCCTCGGACGACGTCTTGCTGGTCAGTCACCAGCCGTTGGTCGGCTCGCTGATCGGTCTGGCGGTGCATGGCAACGTGCAGCAGGCCCACGGAATGCACACGGCGAGTCTTGCTGAACTGGAGGCAGATTTCCCGGTGGCGGGTGCGATGAACCTGATCGGGGTCAGGCATCCGGGGTGATTCGGCCTCGGCCCGGCAGATGATGTTCTCCTGTGGGGGCCGTTCAACTGTGGACTATTCAATAATAAGGACAACCCATGAGCCTATGGCGTGACACCCCCAACCTCGACGCGCTCAACGCGATGCAGAAGAACACCATCGGTGAGCAACTGGACATCCGTTTCGAAGCGTTCGACGATCAGTCTCTGACCGCCAGCATGGTGGTCGATCACCGCACACACCAACCCTACGGCCTGCTGCACGGTGGTGCGTCGGTGGTGCTGGCAGAAACGGTCGGTTCGTCGGCCAGCTACCTGGTCATCGACTCCAGCAAGTATTTCTGCGTCGGGCTGGAAATCAACGCCAACCATTTGCGGGGCCTGCGCAGTGGTCGGGTCACGGCGGTGGCGCATCCGGTGCACATCGGTCGCACCACGCACGTCTGGGACATCCGCCTGACCGGCGAAGACGGCAAGGCCAGTTGTATTTCGCGCCTGACCGTTGCGGTCGTGCCGCTGGGTGAGCAGCCGCCTGCACGCTGAATGCGTCTGCGCTGGCCGGAGTGTCATCCCCGATGGCACTTCCGGTCATTGCCGCCGTGTCAGGCTCACGCACACAATTGCAGCCTGATCACGGTTTCTGGATGCGCCGGCATGACTCAACACGTCTTTTTCGCTCACGCCAACGGCTTCCCGTCCGCCACGTACGGCAAGTTGTTCGCAGCGTTGGGCGATGAGTTTCACATCACTCATCTGGCGCAGCACGCCCACGATCCGCGTTTTCCCGTGACCGACAACTGGCCGAATCTGGTGGACGAGTTGATCCATCACCTGCGTGAACAACCACAGCCGGTCTGGGGGGTTGGTCATTCGCTGGGCGGCGTTTTGCATTACCACGCGGCCTTGCGGCATCCGGAGCTGTATCGCGGAGTGGTCATGCTCGATTCGCCCGTGCTGACGCGTTTCGATCAATGGATGATCCGTGCGGCCAAGCGTTTCGGTTTCATCGACCGCATCACCCCGGCAGGGCGCACGCTGGGCCGACGTGAGGTGTTCAGCGATCTGGACGCTGCGCGGCATTATTTTTCGGGCAAGACCCTGTTCCGCCGTTTCGATCCCGAATGTTTCGAGGCCTATCTGCTGCACGGTTTGCAGCCGGACGGTGATCGATTGCGCCTGCGTTTCGATCCCGCCACCGAGATCAGCATCTATCGCAGCGTGCCGCACACCAGCCCTGGCGTGGCCCGTCACCTGCAAGTGCCGTTGGCGCTGGTGCGGGGCGAACACAGTGATGTGGTGCGCCGCCATCACGCGATGTCGGTGAAAAGCATGCGTGAAGGCGTGTATCTTTCGGTGCCGGGCGGGCACATGTTCCCGCTGGAACACCCCGAGGACACCGCGCAGATGCTCAAGAACCTGTTTTCCCGCTGGGCCACACCTGGCCAGGTCGTCACCCGGATGCAGCCCCGTCAGCGAGCTCGCGCATGAGCTGTGCGGTCGAAGAGATTCGGCTGAGCCTGCCGCACATCGAACTGGCGGCCCATTTGTTCGGGCCGCAAGATGGCTTGCCGGTGATTGCGCTGCATGGCTGGCTGGACAACGCCAACAGCTTCGCTCGCCTGGCGCCGAAGCTCAAAGGCTTGCGCATTCTGGCGCTGGACATGGCCGGGCATGGCCATTCCGATCACCGCCCGCTGGGTGCCGGTTACGGTTTGCCGGATTACGCCCATGACGTGCTGCATGTAGCGCAGCAGATGGGGTGGGAGCGGTTTTCGCTGCTGGGGCATTCGTTGGGTGCCATTGTCTCGGTGATCCTCGCCGGGTCGGTGCCGGATCGTATCAGTCGTCTGGCGTTGATCGACGGCCTGATTCCGCCGTTGGGCGAGCCTGAAGGCGCGGCGGAACGAATGGGCACCGCCTTGCTGGCGCAACTGGCGCAATCGAGCAAGCGCAAGCCCGTTTACGCCGAAATGGACCGAGCGGTCGAAGCCCGCATGAAAGGCATGGTCGCTGTCAGTCGCGAAGCTGCTGAGCTGTTGGCGCAGCGTGGCCTGATGCCGGTGCCGGGCGGTTACACCTGGCGCAGTGACAGCCGCCTGACACTGGCGTCGGCGATGCGTCTGACGCGCGCCCAAGCTTTGTCCTTCGTGAATGCCATTCGTTGTCCTGCACACCTGGTGGTTGCCGACCTGGGCATGCTGGCGCAGAACACCGCGCTGCTCGACAGTGTTTCGTTCGAGGTCACTGTGTTACCCGGTGGGCATCATCTGCATCTGAACGACGAGGCGGGCGCGACCTCTGTTGCAGACTGTTTCAATCGGTTCTTCGCCGTTTCTTGACTTGCGCAGCGCAACTGTCGAGGCTGGGCGGGTTGAAACAGGAGACTGCACGATGGACCACCGCCCACACTCGATTCCCTCCCTCGGACTGCGCTCGCGTGCGGTCGTGATGGCCCCCACGATGATCCGCCCATGAGCCTTTCCACGCGTGCTGCCTGCACGCTCGGCTGGCTGCTGTGCCTGACCGGTTACGCCACGACCGGTCTGGCCGCCGATGTCGCGGGCAGTCAGGACTTTTCCAACTTGCCTCGGCCGACTGACGCTGAAATCGTCGATTACAAGCCCGCTGCGAACCTTGAGCGCATTTTTCCCATGGGCTCGATTCGCAAGATCAGCGGCCAATTGCGCTTCGATGGCCAGGTGGCTTCCCGTGGCACCGCCAGTGCCGTGACCTATCAATTACCGCCAGAGCGGTCCGCCGACGAGGCCTTCACGGCCGCTCGCGAAGCCTTTCAGCAGCAGGGCGCGCAGTTGTTGTTCTGGTGTCAGGCCCGGGACTGTGGTGAAAGCAGCTTGTGGGCCAACGAAGTGTTCAGCAACGCGCGGCTCTACGGGGCCGACAACGGACAAGCCTATTTGCTGCTGCGCCTGTCGCCGGACAGCGACACGCTGGTGGCGTTGTACAGCATCACTCGCGGCAATCGCCGCGCCTTGCTGCATGTCGAAGAGTTCCAGGCTGACGCGCCGCTGGGCGAGGTGCTGCCCACCTCTGCGACCCTGCTCAGAGAGCTGAAGAGCTCCGGTGATCTGGACTTGCCTATGCTCAAGGGTGAGCCCAAACAGCCATGGATCACTTTGCTTTCACGAGGGCTTAATCTGGACAGCACCTTGCGTGTGACGCTTTCCGGGCCGCAGGCCGAGGCGTGGCGTGAGGCTTTGGTCAACAACAGCGTGCGCGCAGCCCGACTGGAAATCGGCAGCAAGCAGACTCAGGGGCTGGTCGTCGAACTCATTCGCTGAGGAGTGTTTTATCTCAGGCATTCAGTTGCTGTTCAATTGGTGTAAGGCGAGCGTCGACGTTCGCCGTTATGCTGCGCGTTCTGGATTTCTCTTCTACGGTATGACCCATGTTCAATAACGATCGCCTGTTGGTGCAGATTCTGCTGCTGGCACTGCTGGGCGCCTGCCTGTGGGTGATGGCGCCGTTCTGGTCTGCGCTGTTCTGGGGGGCGGTGCTGGCGTTTGCCAGTTGGCCGCTGATGCGCCTGTTGACCCGCGCGCTCAATGGCCGGGAGTCAATGGCCGCGAGCATTCTGACCCTCGGCTGGATGGTACTGGTGGCCGCGCCATTGGTGTGGCTCGGGTTCAACCTGGCTGATCATGTGCGCGATGCCACGGCGTTCGTTCGCGATGTGCAGGTCGATGGCTTGCCCGACCCACCCGCCTGGTTGGGCAGCATTCCCTTGGTCGGGGAGCGATTGGTGGGCTACTGGAACACCATCGATCAGCAGGGCGCGGCGATGCTGGCCACGCTCAAACCCTATCTGGGGCAGGTGGGTAACTGGCTGCTGGCCCGTAGTGCGCAGATCGGCGGGGGCATCCTGGAGCTGACCCTGAGTATCGTCTTCGTGTTCTTTTTCTACCGCGACGGTCCGCGTCTGGCGGCGTTCGTGCTGAGCCTGCTGGAGCGGCTGATCGGCGACAAGGCCCAGTATTACGTCGATCTGGTGGCCGGGACGGTCCAGCGGGTGGTGAACGGGGTGATCGGTACGGCAGCCGCTCAGGGCATTCTGGCGTTGATCGGTTTTCTGATCGCGGGCGTGCCGGGAGCGCTGGTCTTGGGTATTGGCACGTTTTTGCTCAGTCTGGTGCCCATGGGGCCGCCGCTGATCTGGATTCCGGCCACGGCCTGGCTGGCCTGGAAAGGCGAGTACGGGATGGCCGTGTTTCTCGGTTTGTGGGGCACGTTCATCGTCAGTGGTGTCGACAACGTGCTCAAGCCGTATCTGATCAGCCGTGGCGGCAACTTGCCGTTGGTGATCGTGCTGTTGGGGGTGTTCGGCGGGTTATTGGCGTTTGGCTTCATTGGCCTGTTCATCGGCCCGACGCTCTTGGCCGTGGCTTATAGCCTGCTGCTCGACTGGGTCGCTGACAGCCGCGCACGGCAGGTGCCCAAATAACGCGCACTGAAGATAAAAAAGCGCCGCCGGACCGGATCCGGCGGCGCTTTTTTATCAGGCGGAAATACTCACGTATTTACCGGCCGTCGCGTTGCTATTGAGGTTGTAGCGGTCGCTGAGGGCAGCAACCATGCGATTCAACGCCTCAGTGGCCTGCGTCGTGGTGGTCTGCTGCTGAGTGTTGTCAGGCTTGAGCGCCGCACTCAACTCGTCGGCGTTGACGCCACCACTGCTGTCGGCGTCCAGGGCACTGAACAGCGAATTGATCGCGTCGGTGCTGGTGGAACTGCTGGAGCCGCTGGTCGAGCTGCCACTTTGCAGGGCGCTGGTCAGTTCGGCGGTCGTGATGCTGCCGTCGCCATCGCTGTCCAGGCTGCTGAACAGGTCGCTGGAGTCTTGCGCGGGCGGCGGAGGCGGTTGTTGAGCCTGTTGCAGGCTGGCGGTCAGCTCTTCGAGGCTGACGGTGCCATCCTTGTTGGTGTCCAGTGCGTCGAATACCTGAGTGCTGTCGGCGCTGCTGTCCGAACTGCTCAGCGCGGCGGTCAGTTCGTCGCTGCTGACGCTGCCATCACCGTCGGTGTCGATGGCGCTCAGCAGGTCCTGGGCTTCATCCGCCGCCGAGCCGCCGTCCATCTGCGTCGGTGGCGGCGGTGGCGGGGTCATGGACGCCAACTCGTCGGCGTCCAGGCTGTCATCGTCGTTGCTGTCCAGATCGCTGAACGCCTTGCTCAGACTGACCGTGATGCCGTCTTTGGAATCGGAGGACAGGGCTGAACTCAGTTCATCCTTGTCGATACTGCCGTCACCGTTGGTGTCGAGCTTTTTCAGCAGGTCGTCGGCGAACTGCTTGCTCTTGTCGGTGCTGCGGGTGGAGCTGCTTGAACTGATGTAGCTGGAATAACTGCTGCTGCCGCTGATACCTGTGACCATCGGACTGACTCCCCATCAGATGAATGAAGCCGGTACGGTGTACCGGCTTATGCAGCGTCGCGGGGTGGGATGTCGTGGGTATGTGGTGTTTGTAACGCGAGTCTTACGGGGGCAGGTACATCGCGGGTGCAGGTTCACCCTGTGGGCGCCGCCTTGAAGGCAAATGCGGTGAATCAGGTCTTTGCGTGACAACTGACAGGACCCCTTCGCCAGCAAGCCGGCTCCCACAGGAGTGTGTGCCGAGTCATAGGTTCGTGATCGACGCCGGTTCTGTGGGAGCCGCCTTGGTGGCGAAGGCGGTTAACCAGCCAACGTAGAATTTCCCACAGTGATGGGGCGTTTTGGTGAGTGAAGGTTGCCCCGACATGTTTTAGCTGCGGGCGTTCAGATCCGTGGCAAATCGATCGATGCCGTCAGGCCGCCGCCGGGAGTTTCTTCCAGGCGCAGATCACCGCCCATGCGCCGGGCGGCTTCGCGGGCGATAGTCATGCCGATGCCCACGCCGCCCGAGTTTCGGTTGCGCGACCCCTCAACCCGGTAGAACGGCTCGAACACCGCTTCACGCAGTTTTTCCGGGATGCCTGGCCCGCGATCGACCACGCGGATCAGCAGGCGATCACTGGAGTCCTCAATCTCCACCCGCGCATGCCCGGCATAGCGCAAGGCATTGTCGATCAGGTTGTGCAGACAGGAACGCAGGGCCATGGGCTGGGATTTCAGCGGTCGGCAACTGCCGCTGGCTTCGACGTCATCGCCATTGTCCTGAGCGTTCTCGGTCAGCGACTCGATCAGCGCCTGCACGTCGAAATACTGCAAGGCCTCGCTGGTTCGCTGCTCATTGAGGTAGGTCAGCGTGGCGTCGAGCATGCCGATCATGTCGTTCAAATCTTGCGTCATCTGCCCGTGCAGCTTGGGCTCCTCGATCTGTTCGACCCGCAGTTTCAAACGCGCCAGCGGAGTGCGCAGGTCGTGGGAGACCGCCGCCAGCATGCGCCCGCGCTGTTGCACCTGCTCACGAATCCGCTCCTGCATCAGGTTGAACGTCGCAGCGGCCTGGCGCGCCTCGCGGGGACCGGTGATGGTCAGCGGTGGGCTGTCGAGGTTTTCGCTCAGGCGTTCGGCGGCATCGCTGATACGCCGGACCGGCCGACTCAGGGCCTTGGCGCCGAACCAGGCAGCAATCACCAGGGTGATCAACTGGAACAGCAGCGGAATCAGCGGGATACCGAAAAACGGTGGTGGCGGACGGCGCATTTCTTCCGCCGCCATGTCGTCGTCCGGTTTGTCCGGGTAGCCGCGCGGCATGTCCTGCGCGTTGTGTGGCGGTGGAGGCGGAGGCGGGCGATGAGGGTCGTAGTAGTGAAACCAGATGAACGCCAGCAGGTGCGCCAGAATGATCGCCAGCAGTGCGCCGCCGAACAGTCGGGCGAACAGGGTGTCAGCCGAGCGGATCAACCAATCTCCCTGGCGTCGAACATATAGCCTTCGCCCCGTACGGTCTTGATCAGTTGAGGGGATTTCGGATCGTCACCGAGCTTCTGGCGCAGGCGCGAGACCAGCAGGTCGATGCTGCGATCAAAGGCTTCGATGGAGCGGCCGCGGGCGGCGTCCAGCAGTTGTTCGCGGTTGAGCACGCGACGCGGACGTTCAAGGAACACGCGCAGCAGGCGGAATTCGGCGTTGGACAACGGCACCACCAGCCCGTCCGGCGCGGTCAGTTGGCGAAGGACGCTGTTGAGGCGCCAGTTGTCGAAGCGCAGCGTGGTACGTTCTTCGGTACGGTCATCGCGCACGCGGCGCAGGATGGTCTGGATGCGGGCTACCAGTTCGCGAGGTTCGAACGGTTTGGCCATATAGTCGTCGGCACCCAGTTCCAGACCGATGATGCGGTCGGTGGGTTCACAGCGTGCGGTCAGCATCAGGATCGGGATATCCGACGAACTGCGCAGCCAGCGGCACAGCGACAGGCCGTCTTCGCCGGGCAGCATCAGGTCCAGCACCACCACGTCGTAGGTTTCTTCGGCCAGCGCCTGGCGCATGGCATTGCCGTCGGTGACGCCAGTGCTCTGGATGTTGAACCGGGCGAGGTAGTCGCACAGCAGTTCACGGATCGGCACGTCGTCATCGACGATCAGCGCGCGGGTGTTCCAGCGCCGCTCTTCGGCCGGTGCGTTGGCGGTGGTGCTGTCAGGGGTCGTTTGCATGGTGCTGCCGCCATGGTGATGCCGCCGGGAAGGGCTGCGAGTGAGGAACGACGCTGCCATGCTACTTCGCTGGCGAGCGGGGCGGAAGGGTGCGGGTAGCAGGTGTCTGTGGATTGTCGTGAATGTATCAGAAAAGCTACAAGCCGCCATTCGGGTGTGACCCCCACCCTTTTTTGTGGGAGCCACCAAGGCGGCTCCCACTTGATTGCGTTCAGCCATGGAGCGGCCTGCACGTGATCGGCAGTTTTTACACTTTCTTTATGCCCCACGCCCACCCTTGATCTCGTTCCTTTACACCCCTCATGAAGACAATTCCCACACGGTAATCGCCGTATGACGGAGAGTGTTTTCATGAGCGTTCTGGATGGGGTGTCTCTGCTGTTGGCGGCAGGGTTATTCGTGTATTTGCTGGTGGCGCTGTTGCGTGCTGGCCGGGTCGAGGAGTGACGGCCATGCACGGTTATGACTATCTGCTGATTCTGGCGTTCTTCGCCCTGGTGTTGCTGCCCGCGCCGCTGTTGGGGCGCTTCTATTACAAAGTCATGGAAGGCCAGCGCACCTGGCTGACCCCGGTGGTGGGGCCAGTCGAGCGCATCTGCTATCGGCTGTCCGGTGTCGACCCGGCCGTCGAGCAAAACTGGAAGACGTACACCCTGGCCCTGCTGGCGTTCAACCTGGCGGGGTTTGTCGTGCTGTTCGCCATTCTGCTGTTTCAAGGCGCGCTGCCGCTCAACCCACAAGGGCTGCCGGGCATGGAGTGGTCGCTGGCGTTCAACACGGCGATGAGTTTCGTCACCAACACCAACTGGCAGAGCTACAGCGGAGAGGCGTCTCTGAGCTACCTGAGCCAGATGGCAGGGCTGACCGTGCAGAACTTCGTCAGCGCCGCGACCGGCATTGCTGTGCTGGTGGCGTTTTGTCGTGGGATTGGCCGCCGTTCGACGCAGCATCTGGGCAACTTCTGGGCCGACATGACACGCGCCACCCTCTACGGCCTGCTGCCACTGTGCCTCGTACTGGCGTTGTTTCTGGTGTGGCAGGGCGTGCCGCAAACCTTCGCCCATTACGTGGACGCGGTCACCCTGCAAGGTGCTGATCAGACCCTTCCATTGGGGCCAGCCGCCAGCCAGATCGCCATCAAGCAACTGGGCACCAACGGCGGCGGCTTCTTCGGCGTCAACTCGGCGCACCCGTTCGAGAACCCGACGGCGTGGAGCAACCTGTTCGAGTTGGTCTCGATCATTCTGATCCCGGTAGCGCTGGTGTTCACCTTTGGCCACTACGTCAAGGACATGCGCCAGAGCCGCGCTATCGTCGCCTGCATGTTCGTGCTGTTCCTGATCGGTGGTGCCGTGGCGCTGTGGGCCGAGTACCAGCCCAACCCGGCGCTGCACATCGCCAATGTCGAGCAGACTGCGCCGATGGAGGGCAAGGAAACCCGCTTCGGCACCACGGCCACCGTGCTGTGGGCGACAGCCACGACCGCCGCGTCCAACGGCTCGGTCAACGGCATGCACGACAGCCTCAATCCGCTGAGCGGCATGATTGCGCTGGCCAACATGATGGTCGGCGAAGTGATCTTCGGCGGTGTCGGCGCAGGGTTGTACGGGATGTTGCTGAACGTGCTGATCGCGGTGTTCCTCGCCGGATTGATGATCGGCCGTACCCCGGAATACCTCGGCAAGAAGCTACAAGCCCGGGAAGTGAAATTGCTGGTGGCGACGCTGATCGTCATGCCGGTGGGCGTGTTGGTGTTCGGTGCGCTGGCCGCCTCGTTGCCCGGCCCGGCAGGCGCGGTGAGCAACCCCGGCGCCCATGGTTTCAGCCAGTTGCTTTACACCTACACGTCAGCCACGGCGAACAACGGCTCGGCGTTCGGCGGTTTCAGCGCCAATACCCTGTTCCACAACCTGATGCTGAGCCTGGCGATGTTCATTGGCCGCTTTGGCTACATCCTGCCAGTGCTGGCGCTGGCGGGCAGTCTGGCGGCGAAGAAGACCGCGCCCCTGGGCCTGAACAGTTTTCCGACCCATGGCCCGCTGTTCGTCACGCTGCTGACCGTGACCATTTTGCTGGTGGGCGGCCTGACCTTCCTGCCGACTCTGGCGCTGGGCCCGATTGCCGAACACCTGAGCCTGGGTTTCTGAGGATCACATCATGAATATGCGTGCTGCTGTACCCAAAGACGTTGCACCGAAACAACCTGAGCAGATCGCCGAATCCGTGAAAACCGGCTTCGCCCAACTGTGGCGTCCGGCGCTGATTCAGGCCTTCTTCAAACTCGATCCGCGCCAGTTGCAACGCGCACCGGTGATGCTGGTGGTCGAATTGACGGCGATTCTGACCACCGTGTTGTGCCTGATTCCCAACCCCGCCGTGCCGACCTTCGTGGCTGTGCAGATCGCGCTGTGGTTGTGGTTCACCGTGCTGTTCGCCAACTTCGCCGAAGCCTTGGCCGAAGGCCGGGGCAAGGCTCGGGCCGACAGCCTGAAAGCCGGAACCGAAGGCCTGAAGGCTCGTTTGCAAGGCGCGACCGGTGCGTTCATCACGGTCAACGCCAGCACCCTGCGCAAAGGTGATGTGGTGCGGGTCGAGGCCGGTGAGTTGATCCCCGGCGACGGCGAGGTCATCGCGGGTATCGCGGCGGTGAACGAAGCGGCAATCACCGGTGAGTCCGCTCCCGTGATTCGCGAATCCGGCGGCGACCGCTCGGCGGTCACCGGCAACACCCGATTGGTCTCGGACTGGTTGTTGGTGCGCATCAGCAGCAACCCTGGCGAATCGACTCTAGACCGCATGATCGCGCTGGTGGAAGGCGCAAAACGCCAGAAAACCCCTAACGAGGTGGCGCTGGACATTCTGTTGATCGGCCTGACCCTGATCTTTCTGCTGGTGGTCGTGACCCTGCAACCGTTCGCCCATTTCGCCGGGGGCAACCTGCCGCTGGTGTTTCTGGTGGCATTGCTGGTGACGTTGATTCCCACCACGATTGGCGGCCTGCTTTCGGCTATCGGGATCGCCGGGATGGACCGTCTGGTGCGCCTGAACGTGATCGCCAAGTCCGGCCGCGCCGTGGAAGCCGCAGGTGATGTGCACGTGTTGCTGCTGGACAAGACCGGCACCATTACTTTCGGCAACCGTCGTTGTGCGGCGGTCTATGCGGCTCCTGGCGTCAGCGGCAAGGAACTGAGCGAAGGCACGTTTCTGGCCTCGCTGGCGGACGACACGGCTGAAGGCAAATCCATCGTCGAGTACCTGCGTGCGCTGCACTCAATGAACGAGCCTGCACCGAGCCAGCTCACCGCCGTACCGTTCAGCGCTGAAACCCGCCTGTCCGGGGTGGATTTCGACGGGCGTGTTTATCGCAAGGGTGCGGTGGATTCGCTGTTGACATTCATTGGCCGTGATCGCGCCGATCTGCCCCTGACCCTCTCCCGCGAAATCGACAAGATCGCCAAGACCGGTGGCACGCCGCTGCTGGTGTCGGTCGACCACACGTTGCTGGGCGTGATTCACCTCAAGGACGTGGTCAAACCGGGCATTCGCGAGCGTTTCGATGAGCTGCGCAAACTGGGCATTCGCACCGTCATGGTCACTGGCGACAACCCGCTGACCGCCGCTGCCATCGCCGCCGAAGCGGGCGTGGACGACGTGCTGGCTGAAGCCACGCCGGAGAAAAAACTGGAGCGCATCCGTCAGGAGCAAAACGACGGGCGTCTGGTGGCCATGTGCGGCGACGGCGCCAACGACGCCCCGGCGCTGGCCCAGGCGGACGTTGGCATGGCGATGAACGACGGTACGCAGGCAGCGCGGGAGGCGGCCAACATGGTCGACCTGGACAGCGACCCCACCAAGCTGCTGGACGTGGTGCAGATCGGCAAGGAATTGCTGGTCACCCGTGGCGCGCTGACCACCTTTTCGATTGCCAACGACGTGGCCAAGTATTTCGCGATCCTGCCCGCGTTGTTTGCCGCCATTTACCCGCAACTGGGCGTGCTCAACATCATGGGACTGACCAGCCCACAGAGCGCCATCCTGTCAGCCATCGTCTTCAACGCGCTGATCATCGTGGTGCTGATTCCTCTGGCCCTGCGCGGCGTGCGGGTGCAGGCGGCGAGTGCGGCGCACCTGCTGCGGCGCAACCTGCTGATCTATGGGCTGGGCGGGATTGTCGTGCCGTTCGTGGGGATCAAGTTGATCGACCTGCTGTTGACCGGCCTGCACCTGGTTTAAGTGCTGTGCTCTGATTGAATTGAGGATTGAATGATGTCGACTATAGTGCGTCCCGCCGTGAGCCTGATTGTGTTGATGACCTTGATCACCGGCGGGGTTTATCCGCTGGTAGTGACCGGCGTTGCGCAGACGGTGTTTCCGGATCAGGCCAATGGCAGCCTGGTGTATGACGATCAGGACAAGGTGCGGGGTTCGGAGCTGATCGCGCAGAGCTTTACTGGCGAAGAGTGGTTTCACCCGCGGCCCTCGGCGGGAGCGTTCGCTACCGTGTCCAGTGGCGCGAGCAACCTGGCGCCAAGCAACCCGGCGCTGGCCACGCGAGTGGCGGATGACGCGGCGAAAGAAACGGTCGAAGGGCAGGGGCCGGTGCCGTTGAATCTGCTCACCACGTCGGGCAGCGGCCTGGACCCTCATCTGTCCCCTGCGGCGGCCGATTATCAGGTGACCCGTGTCGCCTCCGCCCGGCATCTGTCACGAGAGACGGTGCAACGATTGGTGAGCGAGAACACCTACAATCCGCTGATCGGCCCGCCGGTGGTGAATGTGCTGGCGTTGAACCAGAGTTTGAGTGAGTTGCCGACCGCAAAACAGTAAATTGATGGCCGGGACGATTGATTATTACCGCTGACGCGAATCCCTTGTGGGGGACGATCAGAAATCTTCGGCTCAGCGCGATGATTGTGGGAGCCGGCTAGCTGGCGAATGCATCTTGTCAGTCATTCGAACATTGCTTGATACACCGTTTTCGCCAGCAAGCCGGCTCCCACAACGTTTGTACCGGAGCCAGTCAACAAACAGGACACCCCACGTGAACTCAGACACCCGCGCCGACGCCTTGCTGGCTTCTCTCCCCCGAGATGACCGTGGCCGTCTGAAAGTATTTCTCGGCGCAGCCCCCGGCGTGGGCAAGACGTTCGCCATGTTGCAGGCCGCCCACACCCAGTTGCGTCAGGGCGTGTCGCTGCTGGTCGGCGTCGTCGAAACCCATGGTCGCGCCGAAACCGAAGCCTTGCTCGGCGGCCTGCCGCAGTTGCCCATGCTGCGTTCCGAATACCGTGGAGTGATGCTCGAAGAGATGGACCTCGATGGTCTGCTTGCCGCAAAACCGAAACTGGCACTGGTCGACGAGCTGGCCCACAGCAATGCGCCCGGCAGCCGTCACGCCAAGCGCTGGCAGGACATTCAAGAGCTGCTCTCGGCGGGGATCGACGTCTACACCACGGTCAACGTCCAGCACCTGGAAAGCCTCAACGATCAGGTGCGCGGCATCACTGGCGTGCAGGTGCGCGAAACCTTGCCGGACTGGGTGTTGCAGGAAGCCTATGAACTGGTGCTGATCGACCTGCCGCCCCGCGAACTGCTGGAGCGCCTGCGCGACGGCAAGGTTTACGTGCCGGAGCAGGCGCGCGCGGCCATCGACGCGTTCTTCACTCAGACCAACCTCACTGCGCTGCGTGAATTGGCCATGCAGACCGCGGCGGCGCAAGTCGATAACGATCTGGCGCAAGGCTACCGGCAACTGGGTCAGGCCGCGCCTGCGGTGCGCGGGCGTCTGTTGGTGGGGGTCGATGGCGATGCCCAAGCCGAGCGGCTGGTGCGCCATGCCAGTCGCGTTGCCCAGCGTCGGCACCTGCCGTGGAGTCTGGTGCATGTCGACAACGGGCGGTTTTTCGATGAACTGGCCCGCAGCCGTCTGCAAAGTGCTCAGCAACTGGCCGAACGGCTGGGCGGCGAAGTCGTTGTGTTGCGTGCGCCGGAGGTGGCCAAGACCCTGATTCAACACGCCGCCGAGCGTCGCGCCAGCCTTGTGCTGGTAGGCCAGTCCCGGCCTCTACTGCGCCGGCGCGTGTTCGGTGGCGGGCTGGCGGCGCGCCTGTTACGCAATGCACATGGGTTGGAAATCAACGTGCTCGACAGCGAAGCACGTCCTGATCAGCCTCGCTCCATCACCCCGCGCTCGCTGCGCTGGTTCGATTATCTGTTGGCGGTGCTGGCGACGGTCGGGGCCAGTGCGCTGGCGTGGGCGGTGTCCAGCGTGTTGGCTTTGCCCAACATCTCGCTGGTGTTTCTGGCGGCGGTGCTGTTGGTGGCCGTGCGCAGTAGTGTGGGGCCTGCGATGGTCTGCTCGGTGCTGTCGTTTCTGGCGTATGACTTCCTGTTCATTCCGCCGAATTTCTCCCTGAGTATTCAGCGCGAAGAAGACGTGCTGACCCTGTTGTTCTTCCTGATGATGGCTGCGTTGACCGGCAACCTCGCGGCCCGTCAGCGTCGGCAGTTGCAGGCATTACGCGACACGCAGGAAGAGACCAGCGAGCTGCTCGACCTGTCGAAACGACTGACCGCAGCGACGGACAGACAGGCCGTGCTCAGTGCCGCCGAGCATCATTTGGCGGGGTGGCGCGAGCTGCAGCTGTGCATCCTCGATCACGATACAGCCCAAGGCTGGAAAGTCGAAACAGGAGGGCCGCTGGAGTTCGTCGAATTCGAACGCGCCGCCGCCGATTGGGCCTGGCAACACGGCCAGCCTGCGGGCAAAGGCACGGGCACTCTGCCATCGGGCAGTTGGTGGTGGCTGCCGTTGTGGGTCGACGACGCGCCGCTGGCGTTGCTCGGTGTCAGGCCACGTTCGGGGCAGGATTTTACGGCTCAGCGCCGACGCCTGCTGACCGCGCTGAGCCAGCCCTTGGGTCAGGCGCTGGCCCGTGCTCGTCTGGCTGAGGACCTGGAAGCCGCGCGTTTGCACGGCGAAACCGAGCAATTGCGCAGCGCTTTGCTGGCATCGGTGTCCCACGACCTGCGCACGCCGCTGACCGCCATGCGCGGCAGCATTGACAGCTTGTTGGCGTTGGGCGAGGCGATTCCCGTGGACGACCGCCGCGAATTGCTGGAGGGCACGCGCGATGAAGCCGAGCGCCTGGACCGCTACATCCAGAACCTGCTGGACATGACGCGCCTGGGCCACGGCGCACTGAAACTGGCGCGGGACTGGGTCTCGCCCGGTGACATCGTTGGCAGCACGCTGAACCGCCTGCGTGCGGTACTGGCACCGTTGCAGGTCATTACCGATCTGCCCGCCGAACTGCCGTTGCTCTACGTTCACGCTGCGCTGATCGAACAGGCGTTGATCAATGTGGTGGAGAATGCGGCGCGGTTTTCGCCGCTTCATGGCCGTTTGCAGATTCAGGTCAGCGCGTCGGCCGAGGAACTGGTATTCGCGGTCAGCGACGAAGGCCCCGGCATTCCCGAAGCCGAACGGGCGAAGATCTTCGACATGTTCTACACCGCTGCGCGGGGCGACCGCGGCGGACAGGGCACCGGACTGGGTCTGGCGATCTGTCAGGGCATGGTCGGCGCCCATGGTGGGCGTATCAGCGTCGGCGAGGGTATCGACGGACGCGGCACCTGCATCAGCCTACATTTGCCATTGCAGGCGCAGCCTGAGGCGGAAATGGAGCAGGCGTAGTCAAGCGGCTTTGCGGTAGGCTGGCGGCCATCCTTTGTATGCGTTTTTTTGTGGAAGCCGCTTCATGGGTGATGGTGGGAGGTCACAGTCCTCATTCGCCAGCAAGCCGGCTCCCAGAAGGGCTGTGCTCGACCTCAATCTCGCATTCGACTCTGAACATGTGGGAGCCGGCTTGCTGGCGAAAGCGATGCATGAGTTACCTCATCTCTAACTGATATACCGTTTGACAGGATTTCCATGAGCCAGACCCCCACCATCCTGGTGATCGACGACGAGCCGCAGATTCGCAAATTTCTGCGCATCAGCCTCGCGTCACAAGGCTACAAAGTGCTGGAAGCCGGAACTGGCACCGAGGGTCTGAGTCAGGCCGCGCTGAACAAGCCCGATTTGCTGGTGCTCGACCTGGGCCTGCCAGACATCGACGGCCAAAATGTGCTGAGCCAATTCCGCGAATGGTCGAGTGTGCCGGTGCTGGTGCTTTCGGTGCGGGCCAGCGAGGGTGAGAAAGTGCGCGCGCTGGACGCCGGGGCCAATGATTACGTGACCAAACCCTTCGGCATTCAGGAGTTTCTGGCGCGGATCCGTGCGCTGTTGCGGCAAGTACCGGACAGCAGCCAGACAGAGGCAGCGTTGGTCATCGGCCCGCTGACGGTCGATCTGGCGTACCGTCGGGTGCTGCTCGACGACAACGAAGTCGCCCTGACCAAGAAGGAATACGCCGTGCTGGCCCAACTGGCCCGCCACCCAGGTCGGGTGATCACCCAGCAACAACTGCTCAAGGACATCTGGGGTCCGACTCACGTGGAGGACACCCATTATCTGCGTATCGTGGTCGGCCACTTGCGGCAGAAACTGGCTGACGATCCTGCGGCCCCGCGATTCATCATGACCGAGGCGGGGGTGGGGTACCGACTGATGGTGCTCTGATGCGTACCCGTGGAACTCGCCCGTCATCGGGAAATTACCGTATTTGGTGCTCCGAGTTTCATGGGTCCCACACAGTCGATCTCTCTCGCTTGCGTGAAATTTCCGAATTCTTTTAACCCCCTTGTGCTGGAAGGTAATCCTATCTAGCCTTCTCCTCATCGATATAGCAGATCTCCCCTTTGGCTCCTCGTTAATAAAATACATAGGCGGTCGCGGTGCGCTCAGTCGATGAAGTGATTATTGCCAAATTAGAAAACAAGTAAGACGTTTCTGAAAGTTGCCTTGGGGGCTGGAATGTTCCCGGTCGTCTCTATATCGTGCTGCCCGTCAAAAGCACTGGGGTGCGTTAGACATTTAACTCTTTTGGTTTGCCATCGGTCTGTGGGTGGTTTGCAAGTTTGTATTAAACGGAATGTTTATATTCGATCACGCTCGCGTCCGGTCAAGGAGAAGTCATGGCCTCGAACAGTTTTCAAAATGAAGTGCCGAAAGCGCGCGTCAACATCAAACTCGATCTGCACACCGGCGGCGCCCTGAAAAAGGTCGAGCTGCCGCTCAAGCTCATGCTGATGGGGGACTACAGTAACGGAAGGGAAACGGCCCCGTTGTCAGAACGGCACAAGGTCAACATCAACAAGAATAATATCGACAGCGTGTTATTCGAGTACGCGCCCAGTGTGAAACTGACCGTAGAAAATATCGTGGCAGGAGAGGGGGGCGAGGCTGGCGTTGCGCTTGAGTTTCGCGCCATGAAAGATTTTGAACCCGAGCACGTCGCCCGGCAAATTCCGGCGTTGCGTGCGCTGTTGGCCATGCGCAATTTACTGCGTGACCTCAAATCCAATTTGCTGGACAACGCAACGTTTCGCCAGGAACTGGAACGCATTCTTCGAGACGATACATTGAGTGACGGACTTCGCGCCGAGTTGGCTGCCTTGGCCACGGAATAGTTATCTCGGTTTTACGTGGTTTTCTTATAGGGAATATTCATGTCTGTAAATAATACCGGCGCGACTTCGCGCGACGCTCCCGTATTGCCGGAAGAAACGCAAAGTGTTTACGGGGACTTGTTCAGCAAGATCAATCTCAGCCCGGTTGAAACCCTGGGCAACATCGAATCGTTCCAGAACATTGAAGCGCTGTCTGATGTCTCGACCGACGAGCGGGTGACCGCGGCTGTCAGTGTATTTCTCGATCTGTTGAAACAGTCGTCGCGCAAAGTGCAGCGCCTTGACAAAACCCTGCTCGACGAGCACATCGCCGCACTTGACTGCCAGATCAGCCGTCAACTGGATGCGGTCATGCACCATCCTGATTTCCAGCGCGTCGAGTCTACCTGGCGGGGTGTGAAGTCGTTGATCGATCAGACTGACTTCCGTCAGAACGTGCGCATCGAATTGCTGGATGTCAGCAAGGATCATCTGGTCCAGGACTTTGAAGACGCCCCGGAGATCACCCAGAGCGGGTTGTACCTGCACACGTACACCCAGGAATACGATACCCCCGGCGGAGAGCCTATCGCGGCAGCCATTTCAAATTATGAGTTCGGGCGTGGCCCGCAGGACATTGCGCTACTGCGCAATATTTCGAAAGTCGCGGCGGCAGCGCACATGCCTTTTATTGGGTCCGTGGGGCCGGCGTTTTTCGGCAAGCAGAGCATGGAGGAAGTGGCGGCGATCAAGGACATCGGCAACTACTTCGATCGAGCCGAATACATCAAGTGGAAGTCGTTTCGCGACAGCGATGATGCGCGCTACATCGGCTTGACCCTGCCACGGGTACTGGGACGCCTGCCGTACGGTCCCGACACCGTTCCCGTGCGCAGCTTCAACTATGTCGAAAGCGTGAAAGGCGTCGACCACGACAAGTACTTGTGGACCAATGCGTCATTTGCCTTTGCCGCGAACATGGTCAAGAGCTTCATCGCCAATGGCTGGTGCGTGCAGATTCGAGGGCCGCAATCCGGTGGCGCCGTCCAGGATCTGCCGATTCACCTCTACGACCTTGGTACGGGCAATCAGGTCAAGATTCCGTCGGAAGTCATGATTCCCGAAACGCGGGAGTTCGAATTCGCCAATCTGGGTTTCATCCCGCTGTCGTACTACAAGAACCGTGATTACGCCTGTTTCTTCTCGGCGAATTCGACGCAGAAACCAGCGTTGTACGACACTGCTGACGCCACCGCCAACAGCCGCATCAACGCGCGCCTGCCTTACATCTTTCTGCTCTCACGCATTGCCCATTACCTGAAGCTCATCCAGCGAGAAAACATTGGCACCACCAAGGACCGCCGCCTGTTGGAGCTGGAGCTGAACACGTGGGTCAGTGGGCTGGTGACCGAAATGACCGATCCGAGCGACGACCTTCAGGCGTCTCATCCGCTGCGTGAGGCGCGGGTGATCGTCGAGGACATCGACGACAACCCCGGCTTCTTCCGCGTCAAGTTGTTCGCCGTGCCGCATTTTCAGGTGGAAGGCATGGACGTCAACCTGTCGCTGGTTTCGCAAATGCCCAAGGCCAAGGCCTGAGTCTCGCAGGGAGTCTGAGCGATGAAGATTGACCGCCCGCTGTGGGCCGCAGGTGCGCTGCTGTCTCAGCAGCAATTTCAACAGCAGGCTCGCTGGGAAGCGTGGAGCCAGGAGCGTCTGGCGCATTTGTCATGGGTTCATCCGTGGGGTGTTCAGGCGGTGCAGTTCGATCAGCAGGCCTTGATGCTGGGTAAGCTCAAGGCCAGTCGGTTAAGTCTGCAGCTGCCGGACGGCACACCGATCGACACCGATCATGTGGACCGTTTGCCCGACGCACTGGCACTGGATGCTCTGCCCGCCACGCTTCAAGAGGCGTTGGTGCTGCTCGCATTACCGCTTGAACAGGGCAATGGCGGCAATTGCCTGTTCGACGGCGAGCGTGCTGTCCGACCGATGCGCTACCGCCAGGACTGGCGCAACGTGCAAGACATCCATGGCGACGAGGCCCAGTCGATGGGCGTGCTGGAACACGTCCTGAGCCTGCGCTTGTCCTGCGACAGCAACGCGGATTACGTCACGTGCCCTGTCGCCCGCCTGGCACGCGACGGCCAGGGCGCCTGGACGCTGGATCCGGACTACGTGCCGCCCTTGCTCAGCTTTGCGGCGCATCCTGGGCTGTTGGTTCAACTGGACAATCTGCTCACGCAGGTGGCTGCCAAGCGGCAGCGTTTGATGGGCATGCGCCGGGAAAGCAATCAGCGCATGGCCGACTTTGCCGTAGCGGATGTGTCGCTGTTCTGGCTCCTCAACGCTCTCAACACCTATCAGCCGGTATTGGCCGATGT
The DNA here is from genome assembly GCF_044900175.1 of Pseudomonas sp. NPDC088444. NCBI lineage: Bacteria > Pseudomonadati > Pseudomonadota > Gammaproteobacteria > Pseudomonadales > Pseudomonadaceae > Pseudomonas > Pseudomonas sp. NPDC088444. Next base: position 6,429 of record NZ_JBJDNK010000023.1, on the reverse strand, counting down.
GCTGAAGTATCCGAACCGGCACCCCGAAGCCGTGTACCTGGAGCTGATCAGGTTTGCAGGCAGTCTGTTGACGTTCTCGCTGGAGCACGACATTGACCGTATTCCGGCGTACAGCCATGAGCACTTGAGCAGCGTTTTTCGGCCGCTGATGCAGACGATCTCCACGTTGCTCGAAGCCAGTCTTCCGTCCCGCGTGGTCACGCTGGAACTGGAGAAGAAGGGCGCCAATCGCTGGCAGTTCAAACTGCATGACCCGCGTCTGTGCGAGCCGGAGGGCGCCGATTTTTACCTGTCCGTACGTTGCCGCGAGTCGGCGGCATTCCTGCAAAAGGAGTTTCCGGTGCTGTGCAAGGTCGGGACGCCTGATGACGTCTTCCAACTGCGTAACAGCGGGCGGGACGGCACGCTGTTGCAGTCACTCAGCCACGTTCCGGCGGCGATCCCGTTACGTCTGGAAAACCAGTATTTCGCCTTCGATTTCAAACATGCTCAGGGGCGGGCAATTCTGAACGAAGGGGTCTGCGCCCTTTACATCTCCAAGCCTCTGGATGACCTGAAACTCGAACTGTTTGCGGTGTTGCGCACATGAGCCTGTTCAAATCCACGACCTCGCCCTTTGCTGGCGTGAACACCGATGAGTTGCTGCAGGACAGCTACCTGCTGATCATCGAACTGCGTCAGGGAGGCCGGGCCAGAAGCAACAATGAACTGTGGAACCTGTGCGCCGCGCAGGTTCAACACGTACGTGACGCGCTCCAGAGGGCGGGTTTCAGTCAGCGCAGCATTGACAGCATCAGCCATGCGCAATGCGCGCTGCTCGATGAAACCGTGTTTACCTGCGCCGAGGAAACCGCGAAGGAAACATGGGCCCGCGAGCCGCTTCAGGTGCGGTTCTTCAATCGTCATCAGGCGGGCGAATTTCTTTATGAGGAAATGCGTGAAGCCTTGCGTGCGCCAGTCCTCGATCCTCACGTCCTGACGGTGTATCAGCGAGTGTTGACGTTGGGGTTTCTCGGGCGCTACAGGGACTTCGACCACCCGGAGCGGCAGGAGCTGGTCCACGCGCTGCGGGAAAAAGTGCTGCACTGGCGCATCGGTCCTGCGCTAGGCAGGCAACTCGTTGGCAGACGGCTGTCAGACGCATTTCGGTGGCGAGGCTCGCCAGTGCTTCATGGCCTGCTGGCGACGATGCTGCTCGCCGGGCTCTGGTGGGGGCTGGATCAGCATTTGTCGGATCTGATCGCGTCGATGGCTCCGGTGCGGGGAGCGCTCTGATGACGCTCAAACTGACCCGGATGCTCTACCTGTGGACGGCGGGTTTGCTGCTGGCATTGTGCGCGATCCTTCCTCTGGCGACGATGCATCGTGTCCTCGCGATCTTGGTGGTGATGGCGCTGACAACCCTTGCGTGGCTGATGGCCGGGCGCAGGGCGCCGCCTTCGCCGGATTGCGCTGAAACGCTGGCCCGATTGAAATCGGCAGGCAGGGTGCCTGTGGTGCTGGTCTGCGGTGACGGCCAGACCGAATCGCCGTCCCCGTTGGGCGGTGAGGCCGAGCGCCTGCGCGTCACTCGTTCCGGGGTGTACCTGGCAATCCCCGATGTGTTGCACCTGCCGGAAACCGTGACGCGCCTGATCGCGCAGTACCCGGATTGCCGTGATCGCTTGCGCGTGATGTTCGTGGTCAATGCGGTCGAGCATGATGATGCGTCGGCGCTGGCGGGTCATGTGCGCACCTTCTGCCACCAGTTGGCGGTGGCTCGCAGGAGCCGTGCGCCACTGCCGTTGATGCTGGTGAGTTATCAGCAGACTGTCGTAACCGATCCCGTGTGGTTCAGTTGGCACGCCGGCGGCTCAGATGCATTGGTTCATGATGCCGGTGCGTGCCTGACCGCAGCCGACTGGCAACGTGCAGAGCAACAGGACGATCGCCTGAAAGCCTGCATTCAGGCCCATCACGCAGCGCATTGGTTGGGCGAACGCGTCCTCCCGCACATGAGTGTGCGAATGGCGGTCTGTTCAATAGCCGCCGTGCCGATACTGCCTCGATCCGTTGAGGGCAACCTGTGGCAACAATGGCTCCAGGGCAAGATCGCGCTGGCGCAGGCGGTTCCCGATGTGCCCGGGATAGCATTGCCGCTGCCCGATCCACTGCTGCCGTTACTGCCAAGGCCGGTGGCGCGTACTGCCCGACGTCGTGCCTTCACGATTGCGCTATGGGCATTCACCTCGGCTGCCGCCATCGCGCTGCTCAGTTCCGACCGGCAGAACATGTTGTTGCTGCGTCAGGTCACGGATGACGTACACCGATACACCGTGATCACGGCGGCACAACGGCGTGATCAGCCGGAGTTTGCGCGTCAGGAACAGGCCATCGAAGCCCTGCGTGAAGACCTTTCCTTGCTGGACAACTACTGGCGGCATGGCGAGCCGCTGTCGCTGGGGTTTGGCCTGTACCGGGGTGAGCAGTTGCGCGCGCCCTTGCTGGCCATGATTGCCGGGCACCACCCACCGCCCCATGACCCAGTGGTGCAACTGATCGTCCCCATACGCTTGAACAGCCTGTCGCTGTTCAGCAGCGGCAGCGCCCAGCTCAGGCCTGATTCGACCAAGGTGCTGATCAACGCTTTGCAGGGGATCAAGGCTCAGCCGGGTTGGCTGATTGTGATCAGTGGCCATACCGACTCCATCGGCAGCGCCGAGCACAACCTGCTGCTGTCCCGCTCCCGTGCGGCCGCAGTACGGGACTGGATGCAGCGCATGGGGGACATCCCTGCCCGTTGTTTCGCGGTGCAGGGTTTCGGCGATACCCAACCGATCGCCAGCAATGACAACGAAGCCGGTCGCCGTGCGAACCGCCGTGTCGACATTCGTCTGGTGCCCGAAGCGGAGGCCTGTATGCCTTCCGGCTCGGTCGCTGACGTTTCCACCCCTGCCGCATGACGCGGCACACAACGCTGTAAACAAGGAGCTTCACATGGCTATACCCGTTTATCTGTGGCTGCAAGACGATGGTGGCGCAGAGATCAAAGGTTCGGTCGACGTTCAGAACCGGGAAGGCAGCATCGAAGTGTTGGCCCAAGATCACAACGTCTACATCCCCACCGACAGCAACACCGGCAAGCTGACCGGGGCACGGGTGCACACCCCGTTTCGTTTTACCAAGGAAATCGATGCGTCCAGCGCGTACCTGTACAAGGCCGTGACTTCCGGGCAGACCCTCAAGAGTGCCGAATTCAAGTGGTACCGCATCGACGATGCCGGTCAGGAAGTCGAGTACTTCAACACCCGGCTGGAGAACGTCAAGGTGGTCGGCGTGGCGCCGAAGATGCACGACGTCAAGGACCCCTCGAAGGAGAAACACAACCATCTGGAGATGATCGAGCTGCGCTACGAAAAGATCATCTGGACCTACAAGGACGGCAACATCATTCACTCCGACGCCTGGAGCGAGCGTCCGAGCGCATAACCCGCCACGGCACGCGTGGTGGACCACGTGTGCCGTTTCCCCGACATCCCCTGACCCCAGAACAAGGATGTGCCCGATGGTACAGAACCCCACCCGTTTGTTGCGTCGCCTGAACCCTTACTGCGCTCAGGCATTGAGTTCGGCCGCGTCGTTGTGCCAGACCCGCGCGCACCCCCATGTGAGCGTCGAGCACTGGCTGTTCAAGCTGTTAGGGCAGGCCAATGGTGATCTGCCCCTGATCGTGCGCCGCTACGAATGGGACATGGAGGCGCTCTGGACAGGGCTGTGGAATCATCTGGACGCTCTGCCTCGCAGCATGCAGGACAAGCCGCGGTTGTGCGGCAAATTACAGAAACTGATCGAAAATGCCTGGTTGCTGGCGTCACTGGACGGCGACCATGACCGGCTGCGCTCAGTCCATCTGCTGGGTGCTCTGATCGAGATGCCGGAACTCTTGACCTGTGAAGCGGCGTGGCCGTTGCTCAGTCTGAGCCGGGTGCAGCTCGAACAACTCGTGCCTTTTCTCCACGAACATTCTGAAGAAACACAACAGGCTCGACAGGATGAACACCTGGTCCAGCCATATGTGGCAACGGACGAGGTGACCGGGCCTCCCGTTGCCACGCCGTCTTCTCATACGACCCACGAAGCGCTCGACGCCTTCACTCAGGACCTGACCGCCAAAGCCGAAGCTGGACAGCTCGACCCGGTGTTCGGGCGCGACGATGAAATCCGTCAGGTGATCGACATCCTCAGTCGTCGCCGCAAGAACAATCCGATCCTGGTGGGCGAGCCGGGTGTCGGCAAGACCGCACTGGTTGAAGGCCTGGCGCTGCGCATCGCCCAGGGCCAGGTGCCGGACAGCCTGAAAACGGTCCGCGTGCATTCGCTGGATCTGGGTCTGTTGCAGGCGGGGGCGGGCGTCAAGGGCGCCTTCGAACAGCGGCTGAAAAACGTCATTCAGGCCGTGCAGTCGTCGAGCAAGCCCATCCTGCTATTCATTGACGAAGCGCACACGTTGATCGGCGCCGGGAATCAGGCCGGGAGTGGCGATGCCGCGAACCTGCTCAAACCGGCATTGGCGCGGGGAGAATTGCGTACCATCGCCGCGACCACCTGGGCCGAGTACACCCAGTATTTCGAACGCGATGCCGCGCTGGAGCGCCGCTTTCAGAAGGTCAAGGTGGATGAGCCTGACGATGCGACGGCGTGTGTCATGCTGCGGGGCCTCAAGGCCAGCTACGCCCGGCATCACGGCGTGCACATCCTTGACGGGGCAGTGGAAGCCGCAGTCAATCTGTCGCGCCGCTACCTTACCGGCCGCCAGTTGCCGGACAAAGCCGTCGACCTTTTGGACACCGCCAGCGCACGGGTGCGCATGAGCATCGATTGCGAACCTCATGCACTGGTGCGGCTCAAGGCTGAACGCGCCTCGCTGGAGGTGGAAAGCCAGGCGCTTGAGGCCGATCGACAGGTGCACGGCATTCAGGCCCAAGGGCGTCTGGCAAAGATTGCCGAACGTCAGGCCGAACTCGGTGAACAACTGGTAACGCTTGAGCAGCAATACCGCGAAGAGTTGCGCCTGAGTCACGACGTGCTTGCCATGCGCCGTGGTGAATCCCCTCAAAACGACTGCGCACTGTTGCGCCAGGAGCTGGTCCGGATTCAGGGTGCACAACCCCTGGTCTCGCTGGACGTCGATGCGCGCAGTGTCGCTGAAGTGGTCGCCGACTGGACCGGCGTGCCACTGGGCAATCTGCTCAAGCACGAGCAAACCCGCCTGCTGGAGCTGGAGCAACAACTGGCGCAGCGCGTGATCGGCCAGGACCACGCGCTGAGCGCGCTGGCACAGCGGCTGCGTGCGGCCAAAACCGGCCTTACCGGCGAAGATGCGCCGCTGGGTGTGTTCCTGCTGGTGGGGACCAGCGGCGTCGGCAAGACCGAGACCGCGCTTGCGCTGGCCGATCAGTTGTTCGGTGGCGAGCGTTCGCTGATCACTCTCAACCTCTCTGAATATCAGGAAGCGCACACCGTCAGCCAGCTCAAGGGTTCGCCGCCGGGTTACGTCGGTTACGGTCAGGGCGGCGTATTGACCGAGGCCGTTCGCCAGCGACCCTATAGCGTGGTCCTGCTCGACGAAGTGGAGAAGGCCCACCGTGATGTACTCAATCTGTTTTATCAGGTGTTTGATCGTGGCTTCATGCGCGACGGGGAAGGGCGAGAGATCGATTTTCGCAACACCGTGATCGTTATGACCTCCAACCTGGGCAGCGATGCCTTGCAGGCCTGTCTTGAGCAACAGCCCGACGCGCCTGACGCGACGTTGCACGAACGGCTGCGGCCCATCCTGCGCGAGCATTTCCAACCCGCGTTGCTGGCCCGTTTCCAAACCCTGATCTATCGCCCGCTGCACGCGTCGGCGCTCAGAACCATCGTCACCCTCAAATTGGACAAAGTGGTACAGCGCCTGCGTCGCCACTATGGGCTGAACGGCCAGATCGACGAACGCCTCAGCGATGTATTGGTCGACGCCTGCCTGCTGCCAGACAGCGGTGCGCGTAACATCGACAGCGTGCTCAATCAGCAGATTTTGCCAGTACTGAGCCAGCAGTTGTTGCAGCGTCAGGCGCTGGGCCAGCCCACACAAAGCGTCACGCTGAGCTATTGCGATGAAGAGGGCATCACCCTTGAATTTTCCGAAGGCGCGACCGCCGAATCGCTGAACGAGGAGAGCGCCGATGTTTGAGCCTTCTCGTCTGTTCTTCGACCACTCCCGCCATACCCTCTGGGTCTGCAGCCTCGACACCACCCTCGACGTCCTGACCTTCACCGGCACCGAGCGCCTGAGCGAGCCGTTCACCTACCGGATCGAATTCACCTCGTCAGATCAGGACATCGCCGCCGAGCGCGTGCTCAACCGTCAGGCCCGTTTCAGCCTGCACGCCGTGCCCGACCCGCTGG
>NZ_JBJDNK010000022.1:0-48132 GCF_044900175.1 Pseudomonas sp. NPDC088444 | reverse complement strand
AGGCCGGTGCCTTCGGCCAGTTGTTCAAACGTGAAACCTTTACGGGATTTGCTGTCGAGCAGTTTGGCGGTCAGGGCCAGCGTTGGATCCTGGTAGGCATTGGACTGGGTCATGATGTTCACTCCGGTGCAAGGGTCTGGTTGAACAGCGCCGTCGTATTGGCTGGCTGTGGAGTCGAGAATGGAGCAAACGAATTATTAGATCCAAGACCCATATGCAATACTTCGAATAAGCACAGCCTATAGGTGTCCACCATGCTACTGCGCCATCTGCGTTATCTTCTGGCCGTCGTCGACCACGGCAACTTCACCCGTGCAGCCCAAGCGCTCTACGTGTCTCAACCGACGTTGTCACAGCAGATAAAGCAGTTGGAGGAATCACTCGGAGCGGAGTTGCTCGATCGTGGAGGACGTACCGTGCAGACCACAGATGCTGGTGCGGTATATGTGGAGTACGCACGGCGGGTGCTCAGAGATCTCGAGGCCGGAAAACGGGCGATCCATGACGTCAAGGACCTGTCCCGAGGCAACCTTCGGGTTGCCATGACGCCTACCTTCATGGCCTATCTGGCGGGTCCCCTGGTCCGCGATTTCCTTGCCGAGTACCCTCGTATCCATCTGGAAGTCTTTGAGCTATCGATGAGTGACATTGAAGCGGCACTGGCCGAGGACTCACTCGATATTGCCATCGCGTTCAGCGAAGTATGGAACCCAGACATCGAGTGGTCGGCGCTCTATACAGAACGCCTGGCACTGATGGTGGGTCAAGGCCACCCGTTATACGATCGTCAATCCCCTCTCGCAACCACAGAACTGGCGACGCTGCCTCTGGCCTTGCTGACCAGTACGTTCATCACCCGCACCTGCATAGATGACTACTGTCGTGACCAAGGCATAAAACCCAATGTCGTGCTGGAAGCCAGCTCAGTGAATGCGTTGCTTGAGATCGTGCGGCATGCGCGGCTGGCAACCGTTCTTCCGCAAGCCACAGCCAATGAAGATCGTTCGATCAGGAAAATCGACTTCGCCGATGAGGCTCCGCAGCGCACAGCAGCGCTTCTCAAGAAAAGAAACACTTACCAGAGCACTGCCTCGATGGCATTTGAAAGGCTTGTACGCAGTACCCTTTCGATGGGTTAACGGCACGGCCAAAACAGGCAGTCAAACCTCGATGCTTCGCTCTTGAATACTCGCGGGGAGATGAATCGACAGGTAGTCGATCAGGCTTCTAACCGAAGGCAGCATGCCTTTCGGGGTGGGATACAACAGGTGGATAATATGCGCCGCGCCCGTCCACATCTGGGATGCAAGTTGCAGCTGACCGCGCTGTATCGCCAAAGCCGCAATGGACTCTGGCAGCAATGCAACACCCAGCCCGTTGACTGCAGCTTCAAGTTGCATTCTCAAACCATCCATAAGCATGCGCGGCGAGTGAATGAACACCTGCTGTTCATTGCCGTTGTGCAGCAACCACCTCCCCTTCCCGTCCTGTACTTCGCCAGGACGGCACAACGTATCGAGCAGTGCCAGCTCCTGCAATGAAGCAGGCGTGCCATGGCGGGAGAGAAACGATGGGCTGGCAACCAAAACCCGCCGAGCTGTCCCAAGACGTCTGGCGACCAAACCGTAAGCGTCCTCAATCTCTGCCCGTGCACGCAGCGCTAGATCGAAACCTTCTTCCACAAGGTTGACAGCCCGATCCGAAGCATCCAGCTCCAGGCGCACTTTCGGGTGCGCCGCGAGATATGCAGGCAAGATAGGTGAAAGATAGGATTCGGCCATGACTTGAGGGCAGCTGAGCCTCACTAGCCCTGTGGGCTCGACCTGCAGGTTCGCGACACTGTCAAAGGCCCCGTTGGCCCCCTCCACGATCACGCGGCATTGGGCGTAGAACTGCTGTCCGGCTTCGGTGAGCGAAATCTGCCGCGTGCTCCGGTGCAACAAACGAACGCCCAATCGGGATTCGAGGATGGCGATGCGTCGACTCAAGCGGGTCTTTTCAATACCCGATGCTTTGGCGGCCGCCGTGAACCCACTATGGCGCACCACGAGTACGAAAAACTGAAGATCATTGAGGTCTTCTATCATTAGTGCTGTCCTGCAACAGTCTAGGGTGGTCGGGCCACCTTATCGGTGATGAGGGTGTGGCCTAACATGCTTCACTCGATTCAGGCATCTAGATGCCTAAGCAGGATTTTCAGGAATGTCTATAAAGTTCTCCCCAGTTGCGCAGGCGTCGTACTCGGCATTCAGCGCCCATTTCTCGGCGCATCGCCTGAACGTCGATGCAATGAATGGTTTAGCCGCGCCGGTGATAGGTTTCGATCATTTCCGCACGTCGGGCCCAACATTTCCGCCACACCCCCATGCGGGCTTTTCTGCAGTGTCCTATCTGTTCGAAGACTCAGCCGACGGCCTGCGTAACCGAGACTCCCTCGGCCACGACATCGTCATTGAACCAGGGGCCATGGTGTGGACTCAGGCGGCACGCGGCGTCGTGCATGATGAACAACCGGCCACACCCGGTATCGAAGTTCACGGCTTGCAGCTGTTCGTCAATTTGTCCAAAGCCAACAAGACTCTGGCACCGGCCATGCTCCACGCTGACAGTGATCAGATCCCCAGTGTGACGACAGAAGGCGCCCATGTCAGGGTCGTAGCCGGGACGCTCAACGGCGTGACAGGCCCGATCAAGCCTGCCGAGCCGTTCAGTTTCTTTGACTTGAAGCTTGAATCCCGTTTCTCGCTCAATCTCGTGGATCGACAAAACGTCATGTTCCACGTGCTGTCCGGCAACCTAGAAATAGAAGGCAGCGGTGAACAGCAGCAACTATCCGCCCATGAGGCTATCTCGCTCAGCTACGGTGCTGAACCTGACCACGTGAGTATAACCACAGATGCAGGTGCTCACCTGCTGATCCTCTCCGGTGTGGACCCCAAGGAGCCCATAGCGGCTTATGGCCCGTTCGTCATGAACGACCAGGCGGGACTTCAGGCTGCCTACTCCCGCTACGTGGCTGGAGAGATGGGGCGATTGTCGCCTCTCTGACATCTGCATCACTCCCCTTGCATCCGGTTTCCCCCGCGCAAAGCTCCCGCTTGACGGGTGTGCTGCGCGAAGATCACTTCCACTCAATCAAGGAGTCATCCATGAGTTATGACCATCTTGGCGCTGATACGGCAGCCGTACTGTTCGTCGACCATCAAACCGGGCTTTCCAATGGCATACACGACCAGAGCCTTCCCGAATACATGACCGCAGTGGCGGCGCTGGCCAAACTTGCGAAAGCGTTCAAACTGCCGAGTATCATCACCACCAGTGCGGCCGACGGCCCTAACGGTCCGGTCCTGCCGATCATCACACAGACGCTGCCGGACGCACCGATTATCCATCGTCCTGGTGAAATCAACGCATGGGACAACCCGGACATGGTCGCGGCCATCGAGAAAACCGGCCGCCGGAAACTGATCATCGCGGGTGTCTCGACCGAGGTCTGCGTCACTTTCGTCGCGCTTTCTGCAATCAAGGCAGGCTATGAGGTGTACGCCGTGATCGACGCCTCCGGGACATGGAGCAAGCTGGTACAGGAAGTCGCGATCGCACGCATGGTTCAGGCCGGGGTGGTGCCGATGACGTGGGTTGCCGTGGCTGCCGAGATACAAGCCGACTGGCGCAACGAAACCGGACAGGCCCTCGCCGACATCATGGGCGAACACCTGCCGTTCTACGGTAACCTCAACGCCAGCTACTTGGCTGCCAAGGCCTGACAGTCTGCCGCACCAGAGTCGGGCGTTGAGTGATGACTCAACGTCCGACTCGCCCGCCCGAAGGTCACGCCGTTTCGTTAGTCCGAGACCCGAATAAGCATGTGCCCTTTGACGTTGCGAGCGTCGAGCGCGTCGTGAGCTTGGGCGATCTGCTCAAGCGAAAAAACCTGGCCCACAAACGGCTTGTAGCTTCCCGCAGCGAGACAAGCAGTCACGTCGCGTATCGCGGCGCGTTTGGCCTCTTCTGGCATGGTGTAGACCAGGATGAAGCGCACCACCCAGCAATTGACCATGGCCTTGAGCACGGGAATTGAGACAGCGGTATCAGGGGCCTCAACCGAGTAGGCGCTCACCGTGCCGCCCCTGGCCAGACATGCCATATCCAACTCCAGGTTGCTCGCCAGGTCGACTTCGACAATCCGGTCCACTCCGGTATTGTCAGTGGCCGCCATGACTCTGGATGGGACATCGTCCTCGCGCATATTGACGACAAGATCAGCACCTGATGCTCGTGCTGTTTCCCGATCACGTTCGTGGCGGATCGTCGTCACGACCCAGGCACCGGCCCACTTTGCCAACTGGATGGCGCTGCGTCCAACCACCCCGGCCCCGCCATGAACCAGCACTTTTTTATCGCGAAGATCCCCGTCGGCGAACAGACAGCGATGGGCAGTGAGCGCAGAGATCCCCAGACTTGCCCCCTGCTCTAAACTGACCTCATCGGCCAGAGCGATCGCGCGATCGGCTGGCAGAACCACGAACTCGGCAGCAGTGCCAAATGCCCTCCCCGTCTGTGCCTCGAAGACCCAGACACGCTCGCCGAGCCTTGACTGGGCAACGCCCTCACCCACCGCATCGATGATGCCCGCACCATCCTGATGGGGGATGACTCTCGGATAAGCCATCGCGCCTTTGAAACCACCACGCCCCTTGATGTCGCTTGGGTTCAACCCCGAAAAAGCGATTCGGACCCTCACCTCTCCCGGTCCCGGCAGCGGCGTCTGCACTTCACCGACCTTCAATACCTGACCTGCGGGACCCACCTGATCGTAATACGCTGCTTTCATAAAACCTGTCCCGGCGAAAAGTCCGTGAATGAGATGATTGCGATAGAAATTGAGCCGATCACGGACAAAGCATCTGCCTGTAAATCTTAAGCTGAACCCCTCAACTCAGATCAGGGGCTCGCGCCATGACCGCTCAAAATACATTGCTTGAAACAGTCCTTACCAAGGCCACCAGACTGGACCGACTCGGCGTCCATCTGATCAGGGTTGGCGTGGCCATTATATTCCTGTGGATCGGCGCACTGAAGTTCGTTCCCTACGAAGCCGACAGTATTACGCCCTTTGTAGCCAACAGTCCGGTGATGTCGTTTTTCTACGAACACCCGGAGCAATACAAGGAACATTTGACTCACGAGGGGCAACTCGACCCGGTCAAACGCCAATGGCAGACCGAGAACCATACCTACGCTTTCTCTGACGGTCTGGGTTCGGTCGAGATCCTGATTGGCCTGCTGGTATTGTCGTATGGCTTCTCCCGTCGTCTGGGCATGGTGGGTTCGATCTTCGCGTTTCTGACCCCGATCGTCACGCTCTCGTTCCTGATTACGACGCCCGAAGCATGGGTGTCGAGCATGGGTGACGCCAATTTCGGATTCCCGTATCTCTCCGGCGGCGGCAGGCTGGTACTCAAGGACGTGCTCATGCTCGCTGGCGCAGTGGTCATGATCGCGGACTCCGCCCGCCAGTTGCTCGAAGCCAAGCGCGTAGCGCGGCCTTATGAAGCGGCGAGTATCTGATTGAGGCATGCGACCTGAAACCAGCGGGGGTGCTCAATGATGCCCCTCAAATCGAGTCTCATCCCTGACGATGCCAATATTGGGCGCGGCTGGTCCAGCCGCTGCCCCCGTCATGGCCAGTCCGAAAACTCACAAGGCTGCGCCGCTGCGCTAACCGCTCCGTTGTGAAGAACCTGCTGCCGATATTGCGCCGGCGAGAAGCCGGTCTTCCTTTTGAAAAAATGGCTGAAGTAGGTTGCGTCTCGAAACCCGAGCCCTGCCGATATCTGCTGGATAGTATTCGATGAGCGCTCCAGTCGCTGTTTCGCCTCATGCAGCACCCGCTCATGCAGCAACGCCAGCGGCGTGCGCTGAAGTTCGCGAGTACAGATCGCGTGTAAGCGATCCTGGGTGATACCCAGTTGCAATGCATAATCATTGATGGGGCGGTGGACTCGAAAGTGAATCTCCACCAGATTGCGAAAGCGCTGCAACACAGAAGTCACCTCGCCGCCACGCGTCTGTTCGGTCAGGCCCGTAATACGCGAGAGCTCAACCAGCAGCAGCCGCAGATAGGCGCACGTCGCGATCCAGGACGATTGACCGTGAGTCAGCTCTCGTGCGATCCCGGAAAACAGCTGCTTGATTTGCCTGAAGACTTCGTTGTCCATGCCACTGAAGATCGAGCGTCCCGTGAGAATCCTCAACGCGAACGACTCTGGCAAGTCCCCAATCGAATCGACCAGCATCTCGCCGGAACAGGCGATCAATCGGACACTGGCGCCTGCACGCACTTGCACCCGAGCAACACTTTCGCCGGCAATGCTGCAGATGGCTGGTGCTTGAACGACGTGGCGTTGGTCTGCAATCGTCACAATCGCTTCGCCAGACTCGATCAAGAGAAGGTGGTGCTTGCCGGCGGGCGAACGCCTCGTCAGATCGAGAGTTCGCGACCGTAGTGAAACCTCGAGCGTTTCGCACCAGGCATGTGAATGGATATGACCCGATGTATTCAAGACGATCACCTGATCCGCAGAATGTCGCATGACAGAATGCCAATTTCTCGCAATATTCGCCCAAAAAAACGCATTCTCAATCCTGATCCAAGTTGTTTAAATCCGTCCAGAGCTTCTGGAGTACCTGGTGTCGACCGCGCATCTCGAAAACATCTGCGGCACTCACTAAAAACAATACAAATGCTGGAGGTTAGGAAATGCATGAAGCGCGTTTGATCATCGACAATGAAGATCTTGATGCCGATTCGGGAGAGAGTTTTCAACGTATAAACCCTGTCAGTGGGGAACCCGTAACCCTCGCCGCGGCTGGCACGGCAGATGACGCCAACAGTGCTGCAAACGCGGCCGCCGCTGCATTCCCCGCCTGGTCTGCCATGCCTCCGGGCGAGCGACGTGCTTTGCTCAACCGCGCCGCTGATATTCTGCAACGGCGCGCGAGCGAGTTTGCCGACGCCGCAGTCCAGGAAACCGGGGCGACCCGAATGTGGATCCTGTTCAACTGTAAGTTGGCCGCAAACATCTTTCGTGAAGCCGCCAGCCTGACCACTCAGGTAAGCGGTGAGGTCATTCCCTCTGACCACAGCGGCTCCCTCAACCTGTCGATACGGCAACCGGCGGGCGTCTGCGTCGGCATCGCGCCATGGAACGCTCCGGTCATTCTCGGTACACGCGCCATTGCGATGCCGTTGGCATGTGGCAATACCGTGGTTCTCAAAGCGTCAGAACTGTGCCCCAAAACCCATTGGCTGATTGCTGACGTGTGCCGCGAAGCCGGTTTCCCCAAAGGCGTTGTGAATGTGTTGAATAACGCTCCTGAGGACGCAAGCGCGGTCGTCGAGGCGCTCATCGCCCACCCAGCCGTGCGACGTGTAAATTTTACCGGCTCGACGCGGGTCGGCCGCCTGATCGCTCAGTCCTGCGCTCGTCACCTCAAGCCTTGCTTGCTGGAATTGGGAGGGAAGGCACCTTTGATCGTGCTCCAAGACGCCGACCTGGACGAAGCGGTGAAAGCTGCGGCCTTCGGTGCTTTCATGAATCAGGGACAGATTTGCATGTCTACCGAACGCGTGATTGTAGTGGACTCAATCGCCGACGAGTTCGTCGCGCGCTTCAAGGCCAAGGTCGACACACTGCAAGCAAGTGACCCTCGAGAAGACCATTCACCGCTCGGTGCGGTGGTCAACGAGGGAGCAGCCGAGCGCCTCCGCGCGCTGGTCGCCGACGCCCTGGACAGAGGCGCCACCCTGGTATCGGGTGGGCATGTCATGGGCGCCATCGTCCAGCCGACTGTCATCGATCACGTCACGCGTGGCATGCGGGTCTTTCATGAAGAGAGCTTCGGCCCTTGTGTTTCCATCATCCGCGCAGGCTGTCTGGACGAGGCCGTCACCATGGCCAACGACACCGAATATGGCCTCTCGGCCGCTGTCTTCAGCCAGAACATCACCAAGGCGATCGAGGTTGCACGCCGGATCGAATCGGGCATCTGTCACATCAATGGGCCGACGGTAGCGGATGAACCCCAGGTGCCGTTCGGAGGCGTCAAATCCAGTGGTTACGGGCGATTTGGCGGCAAGGCCGCCATCGACGAATTCACGGATCTACGCTGGATCACCATCCAGACAGCGCCTGGGCATTTTCCCATCTGATGGTCGATCAAAAAGGAGAAAACGATGTTGAACGGTAAAGTCATTGTCGTGACTGGAGCAGCGTCGGGCATCGGCGCCCAGACTGCTAGGGAACTGAAACTGCAGGGCGCGAGGGTGATAGGTGTCGACCGCAATGCGGTTGTCGAAAACGTAGACGACTTCTACAGAGCTGATTTGTGCGACCCAGCCTCCATCGACAGGCTGGTCCAGGCCCTGCCAAAGCACATTGACGGTTTGTGCAATATCGCAGGCCTTCCTCCGACGGCTCCTGCCACGCAGGTGCTCAAGGTCAATGTGTTGGGTTTGAAGAAACTGACGCTGGATTTGATCGATACAAATCTGGCGGACGGTGCATCAATCACCCACCTGGCGTCGTTGGCAGGCATCGGCTGGCCCGATTCAGTCGACACGATCAAGGCATTCGAATCCGTCGATTTTTCAACCGTCGATGCGTTCTGCCAAAACCATGGCATTGAGGGCTCCAGGAGCTATTTTTTCTCCAAGGAATATCTGGTGGTCTGGACGCATATGAACCGCTGGACGTGGCGTGAAAGAGGGATTCGCATGAATTGCGTCAGCCCCGGTCCCGTCGATACCCCTATCCTGGCGGACTTTATCCAGACGCTCGGCGAACGAGCTGAGGAAGACATGCGCGTAATGGATCGTCCCGCCAGCCCTAGCGATATTGCACCGATCGTGGCTTTCCTTCAGAGCGATGGTGCGGCCTGGCTGCGGGGTGCGAACATCACCGCCGATGGCGGCATGTCATCCATGTTGACCCTTGCCCGGCACGGGCTGGCTTGAGATGCTCGGCACGGGCCTCCTCCGGTCTTTGAATCGCAGGCGGCCCGACCCATGACGAGGCGCATGAGCTGCGCCAGCGGCGGAAGCTGAAGTCAGAACCTGTAAACGGCCTGTAACCAAAGACGGTCGCCCTCAGACCGGTTTTCAACTTTCATTTCGTGCTGCCACTTCATGGCGAACCCATAGCCGGGCACCTGGTACTTGATCGCTGGGCCGAACGCAAATACCTGGCCGCGGTTACCATCGCCTACGGTCTCCCCAAATTGCACGTCATCACTGGTTTGCTTGTAGTAGTAACCGTTTACACCAACCTGCCACTCCTTGGTGATGTTGTAGCCAATGTTGTAGTCGGCGTTGAACTCGTTACCTGAACGATAGCGCGTTGCATCGTTTTTCTTGTTGATGAAGTAAACCATCTTGGAGCTGATTTCGAGGTTCTCGATCGGGTACGCGGTGAAGGCATACCACGGCCCAAAAGACCAGGTGTTGCGTCCCGGGTTGAACAACCTGTCCTTGTCGTAAGACCCCACCGGCGTGACGATGTCCAGCCCCAGCAGTTGATGAAACCGTGGGGTGCTCCAGCTCAGAATCAGCGGAACCGCGGTCAGGTCGCCAACGCCATCCTGTTTTTCCGAGCGATGAACGCGTCCTCTTGGCGTGTCCACGTCGAAACTGATGTCGCCCTTGACCAGAGGCAGTGCGAAGCGGCTCTCCACCTTGGCGCCGAAGAGGGTGAAGTCCGAATAGACATAGTCGACCCGGATCGATAGCGCCTTCACGTCCAGATCGAAGTTGTGGATCCCCGCCTTGTCATGACCGCTGCTGTCTTTTGTGGAGTTGGCGTTGTAGTCACTCAGGTAATAGAACGTGGTCAAACCCGGAGGAGGAAGTCTTCCTGATTGCACGGTGTTGACGCCGACCGGGTACCCGCTTCCTCCACCTTCGGTGGCATGGGCTGACGTGGCGTTGAGCAGCGCACCTGCGATCAAGGCTGTGGCGAACGGATGTACTGCTGCGTTGGGGAATCGGGCTATACGCCTCATATCCTCGTACCTTCTTCTTATGCTTGTGTAGGTCGTGTGTGCAGGTGTTACGGATTTGAGGCTGCACAAAGCCCTTCCCTGTGACAGGGAATGAGCAAAGGTCAGCCTCGGAAGCCGCCGACCGAAAGGGTGGGCGGGGTCAAGCGGGATCAGGCAATGATGGTGTCCAACTCGCCCAGCCCATCGATCCACACTTTCAGCACGTCGCCACGCGCGAGGAACACGCCTTTTTCCATACCGACGCCGGCTGGCGTTCCGGTCAATATGATGTCACCGGGGAACAGCTCGACCCGCTGCGTCAGGTATTCGATCTGGTCAGCTACCCCGTAGAGGTGGTTGGACGTGTTGGAGTCCTGCTCCAGCTTCCCGTTGCGCCACAGCTTGATATCAAGGTTTTCCGGATCTTCGACAAACTGCGCAGGGGTGAAGTAAGGGCCCAGCGGACAGCCGCCGTTGAATACTTTGTGGCCGATCCAGTCGAAACGAAATGGTGAGCTGGTGTCGACGTTGGCACGTACCAGGCTGTCGCGTGATGACAGATCGTTGGCGCAACTGTATCCGGCCACGTAGTCCAGGGCCTTGTCCTTGCTGACGCGGTACGCGCGACGACCGATGACCACAGCGAGCTCGGCTTCCCAGTCGAGTTTTTGCGTCCCGTGAGGCATTTCCACGATCTGCTTGTGGGCCGACAACGTACCGCGTCCGGCCTTGATGAAATGCCAGGGCGCGATGCCTTCGCTGCGCGGGTCAAGCGAAAGGTTCATGTTGAAGGCGCGGGCCATGGCTGCAACGTGATCGCGATAGTTGGCCCCGGCGGCATAAATGGCCCCCGGACGTTGCAACGGCGGCGCAAATTCCAGCATCTCAAGATCAAGAGCCTGGTCCTCAAACGCTGCAGGGTGTCGTCCAACACGGTCAGCGAGCGCCTGCAGGTGCTCGTTGGCACTGCTCCACTCTTCCAGCAACGCGTCCAGAGCCTGTCCGGCCAGCTCAGGCGCAATCGTGGCGGCGAGCTGGCTCAAATCATAGGCACGGTTGTCGATGAGCATTCCGGTGACAGGCACTGCCGCATCCGACTGGTAAGCGAAAAGTTGGTATTTCATGGGCCACCCTTACAGAAGCGAAGCGCGTTGATTGGAGAAGGTCACGTGCACCGTGAGGCCCCCTTCCATGAGCATCCACTTGCGGACCTCGACGCCGAACACGCCGTTGGCGATAAAAGGGTCGGCCTGGACCAGGCGCTCTGCCTCCTCCTGATCAGATGCACGCAAGATGCTCATGCCGCCCAATTGTCCCGGGCTGTATTGGTCGGACACGAAAGGCCCGGAGGCGAACAACTCGCCACGATTCTGCGCGGCGATCGCCCACTGCAAATGAGCGCCCAGCAGCTCAGACATGCGCGTAAGGTTGCGAGGGCTGCGGAACGCGACGAACAACGGCTTGTTGAGCATCCCGGCCAGCAGGTCTTTCTCGGTGGTCAGGTCAGCCATTGGCGAGAGCCTCCAGCAGCGCCGGAGAGGCGGCATCAGCCGGTGCTTCGTAGTTCTGCGCGAAGTCTTCCTGTGGCGGGCTCACTGCCCATACCGCGGCCAACTCGTGAGGACCAGATGCGTTGAGTACCACCCAGTCGCTGTCGTCCTCGGGCACGACGTCGATGTCCCAGAAATATTCGACCAGGCTGTTCCACGGATCCCGAATGTAATGGAAGTAGTTCGATCCACCCACATGCCGACCGAGGCCAAAGGCGTTGGTGTAGCCTTTGGAAATCAGGTTCTGGGCGCCCAGTTCGATCTCGTCAATGTCCATCACTTCAAAACTCAAGTGATGCAATCCACTGTGAGAGCTTTTCGCCAAGCCAAGGGCATGGTGATCACCGCCGCAACCGAATCGCAGAAACGCCAGGATATCCGCAGCCTTGTCTGACACCTTCATGCCAAGGACCTGAGTGTAAAACGCCACTGAGCGGTCCACGTCGGGGCTGAATTTGATCAAGTGTCCCAGGCGCAAGGGCGAGGCCTGACGGGACGACGAAGTGAGATCACACGCCCGCTCGCCTATCCGGCGATAGCGGCCATGGGTATTTACCTCAGGCGTGGGGCGCGGTGAAGATGGTGCTTCAACACCTTCGCACACATGAACCCAGTCGTTGCTCGGATCCAGGAACCACAAACCCTGCGTATCGATTTCGAACGGTGCATCGTGCAGCGTCACGTTATGCTTCTTGAGGTTCTTGCGGATTTGCTTGATGCCTTCGGCATCAGTGCCGTACGCCACGTAGCTCAGGCGTTTGGGACTGCCTGGCATCAGACGGATCTGGTCTTGAGCCCGACCTTTGCAACGCAGGACCAGATGTTCGCCGGACACTCGCGCCTCAACGCCAAAGGTCTCGTAGAAAGCGCGACCGACTTCCAGGTCCGGGACCGACAGGCCTACATGATGAAGAAAACGGATCATGATGGATCTCCTTACTTGATCGGAGAAAACGGTGCGCCGCTCAGCAGCTCGGCATGCTGGGCTGTGACCATGTGCCCGGCCTTGCCGAGAAACTCACGCCACTTGGGATTACTCGACAGCGCCGCACGGCGTTGGGCACGGTCTTCAAAGCTTGAAAAGCCCCAGAGGTGAATGACGCGATTGACGTCGCCGGTCTCAGGCTTCAAATAGGCAATCAGGTTGCCCCACGCCTCACTCTGCATCTTCAAACCTTCCTCTTCGTAGATACGAAGGAAGTCATGCAGGGTGCCAGGCTTGAGGTAGTAGGTGCGTTGTTCGATAAGCATGTCGTTCTCTCTTGTTGGGGACGTACACGAAAGGAATCGGTGCCGGATCAGTTCGAATCTCGTTCGATCAGCTTGATCACCGCCGAAATGTCTTCTTCGCCCATGCCCATGTCGCGGGCACGGTTGAAATAGGATTGGGCAACATCGAATAACGGTGAGGCGCATCCCAAACGTTCGGAAAGTTCACCTGCCATCTCCAGATACTTTTCCAACGTCACCAGTGGGCCTGGCGCCGGGGTGAACTTCCTGGCGGCCATCATGGGAGCGCGAACGGTGAACATCATTGAGTTACCCGCGCTCTTGCTGATCACCTCGACCACTTTCTCGGCGTCGAAGCCTGCCTTGACCCCAAGATTCAATGCCTCGGCGGCGGCCAGGGTGTGGATGGTGAGCAGATAGTTGGCGATCAGCTTCATCGCCACAGCGCAACCGAACTCACCGATGCGAAACTGAATGTCGGCGATAGCACTGAGCACCGGCTGACAGTCTTGGATCAGTGACTCATCACCGCCCAGAAACAGCGAAGCCTTGCGAGCCAGAACCAACGGTGGGGATCCGCTGACTTCAGCTTCCAGGACACGGGCGCCTTTGCTTTCGATACGCCGGGCCATCTCTTCCTTGAAGCTGCGTTGATAGGTACCCATTTCGATCAAGGTATGCCCTGGCCGCAGCGCTGCGAGCAACCCTTCAGGCCCTTCCATGACTTCCAGTTGGGCAGCCTCGCCCGGAAGACACGTGAGGATAAAATCGGATTGGTTGGCGACCTGGGCTGGAGACTCCAGCGCGATGCCGCCGAGTTCGACAAAAGCGTCACGATCACGGCGGCGGTAACCCACCACTCGAAAACCTGCAGCGAGCAGGTTGGTTGCGATGGGAAGACCGAGCTGGCCGATCCCCACCATGCCGATGGTGATAGAAGACATTGGACACTCTCTTGTTGTTATTGTGACCTGCGCGAACGCAGGACGTTGATGGCTGTTAACTTAGGCCTGACTGCCCCCCCAGAACAAATAGCTACAGTGATTCTTAAGTAGTAATGAAAGTGATACGAGGCTCGCCTGATGAAAGATTTGAATCTGCTGTTTACATTCGAGGCCCTGTGGCGCGACCACTCGGTGTCCGTCGCGGCAGAGAATCTGGGGGTTACCCAAGGGGCAGTAAGCGGCTCGCTCAAGAGGATGCGGCAGGAGTATGGCGACCGGCTGTTCACCATGGTCGGACGCAGAATGGAGCCTACGCCCTTTGCCGGACAGATCGCGCCAGGGCTGCTGGAGGCGCTGGACCTGGTGCGCGAGGCGCAAAGTCACACGCTTGAGTTCATCCCCAGGCATTGCCGAAAGACATTCACCCTGCGCACACGGGATATCGGTGAGGCCGTGTGCCTGCCCGCGATCATCAAGGCACTGCATCACCAGGCGCCCGCAAGCCGGTTACAGACGGTCGCCAGCACAGTTGAAGACACCTTGAGCGGGCTATCGACCGGGCGCATCGATCTGGCGATCGGCTACCTTCCGATGTTGAAAACAGACATTCATCGAACCTGTGTGTCATCCCAACACTACGTCTGCGTAATGCGGGAAGGACACCCCCTCGCCGACTCGGAGATGACGCTGTCGCGCTTCCTTTCCCAGCAGCATCTGCTGGTCGAAACCGGGGGTACAGGGCATGTTGCGCTTGAGCGTGCGCTGGTCGAGGAAGGCGCACGATCCAACATAGGTGTGCGCATTCCCCAGTACCTCTCGGCCCCTCACCTGCTGCTCGCTTCGGACATGCTGTGGGCGGCACCGCAAGTGCTGGCTAGCACACTGGCGCAGTTCTTTGCGCTGCGGCTCAAACCACTGCCGTTGAAGCTGCCGGCGTTCGATATCGCTCTGTACTGGCACGACCGTTTCCATCGCGACCCACAAAGCAGATGGTTCAGGGAACTGGTCGCTCAAGCCTTGCGCGAGTCCCTCGAGCAGCCCGCAACACCGGGATCAGCCCTCGGAAAACAGATCGAAAATCAGCTGTCGTAACCAACGATTAGCCGGATCACGGTGATACCGGGCATGCCAGAGCATGTTCACCGAGAATTCCGGGAACGGCACCGGATGAGGCAGCGCAGTGAGATCGAAATGCTCCCGACTGATGGCGGCAAAACGTTCGGGAACCGTGGCCAGCAGGTCGGTGCGCTCCAGGATATGGCCCACTGCAGCGAAGTGCGGCACCTCCAACCGCACTGAGCGCTTGATGCCCAGGCGCGTCATCAGGACGTCCGCTTCGCCATGTCCGGTATTGGCCGCAACCACTCGCACGTGGCCGTAGGCGCTGAATCGGTCGAGGGTCAATGCCTCGCGGGTCGCAGGGTGGTCTTTGCGGCACAGACAGACGTAATGCTGACGCATCAGCCGACGCTGGAAAAAGCCCGCCCGAAGTTGCGGAATCAGACCGATCGCGAGGTCTACCGTACCGTCTTGCAGATCTTCGTTCAGGCCTACCTGACTTTCCCGCACGGTGCTGATGACACAACCAGGCGCTAGGCGGGCCAGTTCATCCATCAGCCGAGGTATCAGATTGATTTCGCCAATGTCGGTCATCACCAACCGGAAAGTCCGGACGCTGGTGGAAGGGTCGAAGGTGTTCGCCCGACTTAGGGCATCACGCAGCGTGTCCATCGCCTGCAGCACCGGCTCTGCCAACTGCTCGGCATAAGGAGTCGGTTGCATGCCGTGATAGGTGCGCACGAACAGTTCGTCGCCCAGCACACCACGCAGGCGTTTGAGCGCATTACTGACCGCCGGCTGCGTCAATCCCAGACTGTCCGCAGCGGTTGATACACGCCTGTCCAGCAGCAACTGGTTGAAGATGACCAGAAGATTCATGTCCAGATCATGTAGTTCCATCGTGCTTCACTCTGAATGCCTGACCAAAGCATACCTCAGAGAAATATTCATAACTGTGATATTCGATATATCGATCGCTGCATTTATCAATGTCGCGACGAAACCCATGATGAGTACCACAACAAGAACTCTCCATGGGTAACCACACATGTCCAACAACAACTCCCAACCAACTCTGCGCGTCGGCATCGTGGGTGGCGGCATTTCCGGTGTCGCCCTGGCACTTGATCTGGCACGCAACAGCAATCTTGATATCCAGCTATTTGAAGCAGCTCCAGCCTTTGGTGAAGTCGGCGCTGGCGTCGCCTTCGGTGCCAACTCGGTACGCGCCCTGGATGGTCTGGGCATTGGTGACGCCTACCGCAAAGTCGAAGACCGCACACCAGCTCCCTGGCAAGATGTGTGGTTCGAATGGCGCCGCGGCGAAGGCGACTCCAAGTACCTGGCGACGACGGTGATGCCTGGAGTGGGGCAATCTTCAGTCCACCGTGCCGACTTTCTCGATGTACTGACCACCCACCTGCCAGAAGGCATTGCTCAGTTCGACAAGCGCGCTGTCAGCGTCGAACAGAATGGTGATGAAGCCAGGGTCGTCTTTGCCGACGGCACCGATTACCGTTGTGATCTGCTCATCGCCGCCGACGGTGTGAAGTCGGTCATTCGCGGCCACGTGCTGCAGGGCATTGGCGCTGAACCTGCCGAGCCTCGATTTACTGGCACCTGCGCCTATCGCGGCATGATTGACAGTGAAACCCTGCGCGCTGCCTATCGAGCAAAGGGTCTGGACACCCATCTGGTGGATGTTCCCCAGATGTATCTGGTCAAAGATGGCCATATCCTGACCTTCCCGGTCAAACAAGGCCGAATCATCAACGTCGTTGCGTTTCTGTCTGACCGCTCCTCTGATTCTCCGCAGTGGCCGGCCAGCGAGCCGTGGGTGCGTAAAACCAGTCAGGCGCAGATGCTCGAAGATTTCGCAGGTTGGGGCGAAGCTGCCCGCACCCTGCTCGAATGCATCCCCGAACCCACCTATTGGGCGCTGCACGATCTCGCTGAACTGCCAGGCTATGTCTACAACCGTGTCGTTCTGATTGGTGATGCGGCTCACGCCATGCTGCCTCACCAGGGCGCAGGAGCCGGCCAGGGCCTCGAAGATGCTTACTTCCTGGCGCGCCTGCTGGGTGACTCGCGCTTGAACACCGGCAATCTCGACGCCGTGCTGAAGACCTACGACCAAGTGCGCCGCCCAAGGGCATGCAAGGTTCAGCGCACCTCGACTCAGGCTGGCGAACTCTACGAAATGCGTGACCCGGAAGCTGCGGCCGACGAAAAGGTCCTGGCCGACAAGCTCGAAACCCGTTTCAACTGGTTGTGGCATCACGATCCGCAAACCGATGTCGCTCAGGCGCGTTCGCTTCTGGGCTGGGAGCACCAACTGGCCGCGTCCTGACCGGCTGGGGCTGTACCCGAGGGCGCGCCACGATCGCGCCCTCGGCTCAATAATAACGACAAACAGAACCCACCCATGCGAAACATCGATGTCTCTGCGCTGCTCGCTGAAGCACGGCTGAATCCCTTCCACCTACGCCTGCTGTTTTGGTGCGCGTTGATCATCGTGTTCGACGGCTATGACCTGGTCATCTACGGCGTTGTGCTCCCGTCTTTAATGCAAGAGTGGCGACTGAGCGCCCTACAGGCGGGTCTGCTTGCCAGTTGCGCGCTGATGGGCATGATGTTGGGGGCTCTGCTATTCGGACCGCTGGCCGATCGTGTTGGCAGACGCAATACCATCACCGTGTGTGTCGTATTGTTCAGTGGCGTAACGGCCGTCACCGGCTTCGCCGACTCACCGACACAGTTCGCAGTTTTGCGTTTCATAGCCGGCATCGGTATCGGTGGCGTGATGCCCAACGTGATCGCGCTCATGAATGAGTACGCTCCGCAACGCCTTCGCGGCCGATTGATTGCGCTCATGTTCACGGGCTACTCGGTGGGCGGGATGGCGTCCGCCGGGCTCGGCATGGCGCTGATTCCAGAGTGGGGATGGCCCTCGGTGTTCTTCATCGCAGCGATCCCATTGCTGGTGTTGCCATCGATGGTCAGGCAACTGCCGGAATCCATCAACTTCCTGTTGAGACGCGGGTATACGCCTCGCGCACAGGTGCTTCTGAGCCAAGTAGTAGCTAGCTATACACCCCATACCAATGATGTGCTGCGACCCGAGGCCGGCCAGAGTGACAAGGTCTCGATCGGGCAGTTGTTCACCGAGCACAGGCTGGTCAACACGCTGATGCTGTGGCTTGCCTTTTGCTGCAGCATGTTGATGATCTATGGCCTGAGCTCCTGGCTGCCGAAGCTGATGAACACCGCCGGCTACGGCACAACGTCGAGCATCGCCTTCCTATTGATCCTGAATCTGGGTGCCATTGTCGGCTCGCTGACAGGGGGCTGGCTTGCCGATCGGCTTGGCTTGGGCAAAGTGCTGCTGGCCTTTCTTGCGGCGAGCGGCGTGGTCTTGGCGATGATGGCGATTGAAGCGCCAGCGCCGGTTTTGTATGCGTTGATTGCCGCCGCCGGTGCCGGTACGACAGGCGCGCAGATTTTGGCCAATGCCTTCGCAGTCCAGTACTACCCGGCGCACATTCGTTCAACTGGGCTGGGATGGGCCATGGGTATCGGACGTTTCGGGGCCATTGCCGGCCCGCTGGTGGGTGCCTCCGCGCATGCGCTGGAGCTGCCCCTGCACTTCTCGTTTCTGGCCTTTGCGGTTCCTGGCCTGATCGGAGCAGCCGCCATCGCGGTGTTCATGATCAGGCTAAGCCACTGGCATCTGATAACTGTCGATTCTGAAAGACCGGTGGCAGCCTCTGCATCGTCACCTCTGCCCTCACCTGCTTCAGTCGAGCAAGGCACCGACCCGCGGCTGTGGGTGCGGCCGCCTGATCTATAAAACCTGGAACTGGAATCGAACATGAGCGCTGCAAAAATTGAAAGTATCGAGGCAATCCTTGTCGATCTGCCAACCATTCGGCCACACAAGCTGGCGATGCACACCATCTCGCAGCAGACCCTGGTCATCATTCGTCTGCGGTGCAGCGATGGCGTGGAGGGGCTGGGCGAGTCGACCACGGTGGGCGGCTTGTCTTATGCGTACGAAAGCCCGGAAAGCATCAAGACCAACATCGACTGTCATCTGGGACCTGCACTGCTGGGAATGGACGCCGACAACCTGAACGCGGCCATGCAGCGTCTGGACAGGATCGCCAAGGGCAATACGTTCGCCAAGTCGGGACTGGAAAGCGCACTGCTAGATGCTCAGGGCAAACGCCATGGTTTGGCCGTCAGTGAACTGCTCGGTGGTCGTGTTCGTGACAGCGTTGAAGTGGGCTGGGTGCTCGCCAGTGGCGAGACTGCCCGGGACATCGCCGAGGCAGAGAAGCTGCTGGACCTGCGTCGTCATCGCATTTTCAAGGTGAAGATCGGTGCCAATCCACTGGACCAGGACCTCAAGCATGTCATCGCCATCAAACGTGCATTGGGTGACCTTGCGAGTGTGCGTGTGGACGTCAACCAGTACTGGGACGAGTCACAGGCCATTCGCGGTTGCCAGGTGCTGGGCGACAACGGTATCGAACTGATTGAACAACCGATCACACGGGTCAATCGCGCCGGTCAGGTCCGACTCAATCAGCGCAGTCCGGCGGCGATCATGGCCGATGAATCGATAGAGTCGGTCGAGGACGCTTTCAGCCTGGCCGCAGACGGAGCAGCCAGTGTCTTCGCCCTGAAAATTGCCAAAAACGGTGGTCCGCGCGCAGTGCTTCGCACGGCACAGATCGCCGAGGCTGCAGGCATCTCGCTGTATGGCGCGACGATGCTGGAAGGTGCCATCGGTACGCTGGCCTCGGCGCATGCGTTCGTGACCCTCAAGAAGCTGTTGTGGGGGACCGAGCTGTTCGGCCCCCTGCTGCTGACCGAGGAGATCGTCACCCAGGCACCTGTTTACCGTGATTTTGAATTGCACGTTCCCAACACGCCCGGCCTGGGACTTTTCCTGGACGAAGATCGCCTCACGCGGTTCCGTCGCACCTGACGGAAGAACCGTGGATGCCTGCCCCTACAACAAAAAAGAGGTATAGAACATGACCGTAAAAATCAGCCACACGCCAGAAGTCCAGGCCCTTTTCAAGGAGGCTGCCGGCCTCAACAACGATCAAGGGAGCCCCAGGCTCAAGCAGATTCTGCTGCGCCTTATCACCGACGCCGCCAAGGTCATCGAAGACCTTGAGGTGACCGAAGATGAGTTCTGGATTGCCGTCGACCTGATGAACAGGGTCGGTAAGCACACCGAGTTCGGTCTTCTGCTGCCAGGTTTGAGCCTGGAGCACTTCATTGACCTGCTGCAGGATGCCAAGGACGCACAGGCAGGCCTCACAGGTGGAACACCCAGAACCATCGAAGGGCCTCTTTACGTTGCCAACGCGCCTTTGAGCGTGGGCCAGACGCGCATGGACGATGGCAGCGAGGACGACGTTGCCACGCCGCTGTTCATCGAGGGCGTGGTGCGTGACACCGCCGGCAAGCCCGTTGCCGGGGCGGTCGTCGATATGTGGCAGGCCAACACCAATGGCACCTACTCTTTTTTCGACCCTAGTCAATCGGAGTTCAACCTGCGACGCCGTATACAGACCGACGCCGAGGGTCGATACAGGGCGCGCAGTATCATTCCCAGTGGTTATGGTCTGGATCCGCACGGCCCTGCTCAGGAGTGTCTGAATGCGATTGGTCGCCACGGGCAGCGTCCTGCGCACATTCATGTGTTCGTCAGCGCCGACGGTCATCGTCACCTGACGAGCCAAATCAATCTGGCAGGTGATGCCTACCTCTGGGATGACTTTGCTTACGCCACCCGCGAGGGGCTGGTGGGTGAGGCGGTGATCAACGACAACCCTGATGCCTCAAAAGCGCGTGGTCTGGACGGGCGACGATTCGCCGAGCTCAGATTCGACTTTCAGCTACAGAGCGCAGTGAGCCCCGAAGCCCAGCGGCGCAGCCATCGTCCTCGCATGGGCCAGTGAAGACCGACCCCGAACATCAGACGGGACAATCTCACCTGATTGCCCTTCCTCTGGCAAAAGCCCCGTCGTTGTGACGGGGCTTTTGCGCATTGGGTATACCGTTTAGCGCAGATGTTTAACGCCCGGCGATCCCCCCGCTTGCCCACGCCTGTTCCAGGTCTGCCTGGTGCTGAGGTGACGCAATATCGAGCATCTTGCGAACCCGTTGTTTGATGGTCAGCCCCCGCAGGTCGGCTACGCCATGTTCCGTAACGATCAACCCGGCATCACTGCGCGGGATGGTTACCGGGCCATTGAGTCGAGGCACGATTCGGCTTTTGGCGCCCGCGCTCGATGGCAACGCAATGACAGGTAACCCCCCTCGCGATTGCTGCGCACCGCGCATGAAATCCAGTGCGCCACCGACCGCCCCAAGGTAACTCCCTGCGGCGGCTTCGGAATTGATCTGACCTGATAGATCGACCTCCACGGCAGAGTTGATCGCCACCAGACGGTCAAGGCTCGCCAATACCTGGGCGTCATGGGTGTAGCTTGTCGAACGCAGTTGAAGAGCGTCGTTACGGTGAGCGAACTGGTGGAGTGTCTGGCTGCCCATCAGGATGCCACCGATGCTCACCCCCGTATCGCGAGTCTTGCGCGAGTTGTTGATTACTCCGTTCTGCATCAGACGCATGACGCCGTCACCTATGCTGCCGGAATGCACACCCAGGTTTCGATGATCGGTCAGCGCGCCGAGCACGGCGTCGGGGATTGCACCGATCCCGGTCTGCAAAGTCGAGCCATCCTCCACGAGCTGTGCGATATGCCAGGCAATCTGGGTGTCGATAGCGCGGATCGTTGCGCTGCCGCTGGTCAAGGGGCTGCGATCGGTATACATGACCGCGTCGAGATCCGTCAGGCTCAGTGTGCGCTCGCCGTAAGTCCAAGGGGCCTGTCGGTTGACTTCCCCAATTACGACAGTGGCGTGCTCAAGGGCCGCGACCAGGTATTCATTGGCCAGACTCAGGCTATGGCGACCATGAGCGTCGGCGGGCGACAGCTGCAGCATCAGGACGTCAATGTGCAGCTCGCCGCTGCGCAGCATCTGCGTCATTTGGGAATAGTGAATGGGCAGGATGTCCAGAACACCGGCATCTGCCAGGGCACGATTACTGCCAGCGCCACAGTACGCGAAAAAATCGACCGCGTCGGCGTGTTCGGGCAGACACGTATCGCTACCGGCTATGCCCAGCATGATGCGCAGCCGCTTGAAGTCGTGGCGCTGCGCCAAGAGCGCCCGCGTCAGCGTTACTGGCTCGGCATTGGCCTGCCCCCACAATAGGGTAGCGCCGGGGTGGATCAGGCTGGAAAAGTCAGGAGAGGCAGGATTGAGTTCGAGAGGCATTTTTGAGAGCTCACGCAAAGAGCTCGTCGTGGAAGCACGGTTGGCCCCTGTGACAGAGCTCAGAGTGAAAAAGCGGCCCGCCAGGGGCCGCCATGGACATCAGAAAATCGACGACGGATGCTTGGCCAATGGAGTGACCTGGATGGTCATGTACGGGAACAGCGGCAGGCTGGATAACAGCGCATGGAGTTCGTCATTGCTGTCGACGTCCAGGATGCTGATGTTCGAGTACTTCCCAACGACGCGCCACAGATGCGGCCACTTGCCGGATTCTTGCAACTCGACAGCCCGTGCCTTCTCGGCAACTTTGATTTTTTCAACTTCGTCTGCGGGAATGTCACGAGGAATATTCACGGTCATTTCTACGCAATACAGCATGGTGTGCTCCTGATAGACAGAGGTGTAAGGCCATTTGCAACGTGCGGACTCAAACCACGTCCTTAGTGACGAACGGCTTGAGTTTTCCAATGAAATATTTGCCATGCTCGAACCAGGCCTTACGGATATCCGAGTCCATGTAAACCTGATACGCGGCTTCGCTTTCGAACCAGCATTCGCCAATTGCGTCAATGCGACCCACATCCAGATAAGGCACATGAGTATCGGTCGGATTGCGGTCAACCAGACGCACTTCATATTTGTGCAAGCCCGGCATGCCGTCAGACATCTGGAAGTGAACGACACATTCCTTCTCGAACTGCTCGTGGGTCATGCTGTCGGGCTTAACCAGAAGGTAAAGGATACGAATCATATGGGCCTCTAATGGCTGGCTGAAGGCGCTCGTCAGGCGGTCTTCGGGTTCTTGGGAGATGAGGTTTCGTGGACGGACGCGTTCGGGTCCTGCGCGTCCAGCTCCTGGATGCTGATGCCTTTGGTCTCGGGCAGAAGCAGCAAAGCGATGACGGAAATGGCATAGGCAGCCAGGCAGAAAATGCCGATGGCCTGCGCCAGACCGACGTGTCCTGATAGCAGACCCACACCGGTGATGGCGGTTGCGCCCAGAGATTTGCCGACGTTGTAAGAAAAACCCATACAGGTGGTACGAACATGGGTTGGGAATAATTCGCTCAGAAACGGCCCAAGCGCGGCGTACATGCCGATGGCTGCGAAGCCCACCAGAAAACCCATGATGTGGGTGATCAACGGGTTGAGCGGGATGAACATGTAAGTGACGGTGACCACCCAGGAGACAAGCGAGAGCAGGATCAACGTCGGGCGCCTGCCGAGCCTGTCGGCCAGATAGGCCGTGCTGGCAAACCCGGCGAAGCACCCTGCAGCCATGACCAGGATCGTGGCAATCAAAGAACCTGACTCAACCCCGCGCTCCTTGAGCAACGAGGGTATCCAGACCAGAATGACGTAGCTGCCGGCCTGCAGACCGATCACCAGAATGCTCGAAAGCATCGTCAGCTTCACATACTGAGTCTGGAAGACGGTCCATACCGATGCTTTGGGTGCCGGGCTGGCGAGCGCCTGAACGAAAGCGTCCGAGTCCTGAACATGGCGGCGGATGTACAGCACGACCAGCGCAGGTACGACTCCGAACCAGAAAGCCACCCGCCATGCCAGTTCAGGCGGGAACGAAGCGAGAATCACCGTGATGATCAACACAGCGCCGGCCCAGCCCAAGGAGAATCCGGACTGCACAAAGCCCATGGCGCGACCACGGTGCGCAGGCTTGATCACTTCGGCCATCAATGCGGCGCCTACGGCCCATTCCCCGCCAAAGCCAAAACCCTGGAGCGTTCGCGCGATCAGCAACTGCTCAAAGTTCTGGGCAAAACCTGCCACTACGCCAAAGAACGTGAACCAGATGATGGAGAAAATCAGCAGGCGTACACGGCCGTAGCGGTCGCTCAGGATACCGGCGATCCACCCGCCCACAGCGGCCGAAAGCAGCGCGGCTGTACCGACCATCCCGGCTTCTGCCTTGGTCAGCCCCCAAAGTGCGATGATGGTTGGAAGCAGGAAGCTGAACATCTGCATGTCATACGAATCCAGCGCCCAGCCGGAAAAGCATGCCCAGAAGGTTTTGCGTTCGCGAGGCGAACCTGCCCTGTACCAATCAAACATTTTGCACGTCCTTCTTGTTATTGGAGTGGCGACTGCGGTCAGGTCACCAGCGCATTAGATAACGCCGCCGGGCAGCTTGTGAGTCGGCTTACGCAGCATGCGTCAGTTTCAGGGGTTCGCCCATTTCCCGTTACGAAAGCCCCTCTTTTGATTTGTCGAACAGCCCCCCTTCAGCCCTGCAGAGACATCAGGATGTCCTGAGTCAGGCTGGCCAGCAGTTGACCGTTGCGTCGATAAATACGTGTGGTCACAAGATCCCTCACACCATCGTTTCTGACAGGGTCATGGAGGAACAATGACCAGTCATTGGCGTTGATATCGGCGCTGTGGAACCACAGGCTATGGTTGAGCTTTCGGGTGGAAAAAAGAGGCGAACGATCAAGGCCGGCAGGCGCGATGGGCGACAAATTAGTGAGCCAGCACTCGGACATGTAAGCCAGTGCCGCGTGGTGCAAACATCCTTCATCCGGCAAAGCCTCACTCAGGCGTATCCAGTAGCCCTCTAGGCCAGGCCCTGTCTGTGTGAGCTCTGAGGCCTGAGCGTGGATTGGCCGGACATCCAGTACCTTGTTACCCGTAAAACGCAATTGAAAGCAGGCTGACCTGCGGTCGTGACTGGGGACCATCTGGTCAAGGGTCGGCAGACTTTCCGGATCCGGCACCTGAACGTCGAATCGCGAGGATTGCCTCAAGTCTCGCTCGGGCTGCTTGAAAGCGACACTCGCGCTGAAGATCAGGCCAGTACCCTGCACGCCATAAACGTGTCGATACGAAAAGCGCGAATCGTCCTGCAGCGTTTCCACACTGAACTCCACAGCATTGCGGGTGTGCGCTGCTTGCAGCGCAGTCATCTGCAGAACACTGGGACTGCGGGCGCGAACGCTTTGAGCAGCCGCCCACAAAGCCTGCGCGAGCAATTGCCCGCCATAGACCTCGCCGTGAACATTGATATCGCAGACGTGGCTACGAAAGCGATTTTGTCCATCCGAGTCCAAGGTCAGCAGTTCGGCCAAATCCCGCTGGTCCCAGGAAGGCAAAGACCCGTAAAGCGCCACGGCAGACATCCTGTCAGGCAGCCGTCGACGGCTGGGTGATGGCGCTCATGTCCAGCGGCACGGGGGTGATTTCCTGCAAGCATTCGGGAGTGATGCCCCCCACCAACTCCAGAACCTTCACCCCTTCAGGCGTCAATTCCAGTGTCGCCAGATCGGTATAGACGCGGCTGACACAGCCCAGGCCGGTCAGCGGGTAGGTACAGGCCGCCAAAAACTTGCTCTGCCCGTCCTTGCTCAAGTGATCCATCATCACGAAGATACGCTTGGCGCCGATGGCCAGGTCCATGGCGCCGCCTACGGCCGGTATTGCGTCAGGTGCACCGGTGTGCCAGTTGGCAAGGTCTCCATTGGCAGCCACCTGAAATGCCCCCAGCACGCAGATATCGAGGTGGCCACCGCGCATCATCCCGAACGAGTCGGCGTGATGAAAGAACACAACGCCTGGGGACGGTTTGATAGGCTCTTTCCCGGCGTTGATCATGTCCCAGTCTTCTTCACCACTGGGCGCGGCCACCCAACGGCCAAGCACACCGTTTTCACTGTGCAGGAAAATGTCCTTGTCCTCTGGCAAATGATTCGCCACCAAGGTAGGAAGGCCGATACCCAGATTGACATAGGCGCCTTCAGGGATGTCACGCGCGACCCTGATCGCCATTGCATTGCGCGTTTCTTTATCCATAGCTCACCCAACCTGATGCTGAGTCAACGGCACAGCTGTGCGTTGAACAATGTGTTTGACAAAAATGCCTGGTGTGACGACGTGCTCGGGATCAAGCTCACCCAGCTCAACCACCCGGCCGACCGATGCGATGGTGTTACGGGCAGCCATGGCCATCACCGGGCTGAAATTGCGCGCGGTTTTGCGATAAACGAGATTGCCCCAGCGGTCCCCGGCCTGCGCATTGATCAGTGCATAGTCGACATGAATCGGGGACTCGAACACATAGTGGCGTCCATCGATCAGGCGGGTTTCCTTGCCCTGGGCCAGCAACGTTCCGTAGCCTGTAGGCGTATAGAAACCCCCGATGCCGCAACCGGCGGCGCGCAGGCGCTCGGCGAGATTGCCCTGCGGGACGATTTCGAGCTCGATCTTGCCCGCCCGGTAGAGCTCTTCGAACACGTAGGAACCCACCATGCGCGGGTAGGAGCACAGGATCTTGCGCACCTGGCCGGTCTTGAGCAGCGCGGCCAAACCAATATCGCCCTGCCCTGCGTTGTTGCTCACCAGCGTCAGGTTACGGGCTCCTTGGGCGATCAGCGCCTGAATCAAGTCGTCGGGCATACCAGCCCCGCCGAAACCGCCAACAGCCACAACAGCTCCATCGGGAATATCCGCCAGCGCTTGAGCGGGGCTCGGTAACAACTTATTGATCATCGCGACCCTTCCTTATTCGTTCTTTTGGCCAGGCATAAGACTGGCTCGCAGTGCGCAAGGCGGTACCCCGCGTAGGAACGAGATTGCCAGCGTGCTCCTTCGGCCACAATTTCGGACTTCGAAAGGACGAATTAACGCTCGATTAAATAGCCCGTCAGGCGAGGATCGATACCCATGAGTGCGCAGCGTCACCGATGCCGGCGACGCATCCAGGCTTGAAGAAGGTAGGTGGTGTTCCGGTTTGCGTGTGCGATCAGTCGGCGCGATAGCGCGCGATCAGGCAATCGGCGAACTCCCGGGCGAAAGTCGACAGACTGTCGAAGTCCTGGGCGCACAGTTGGAACGTGCGCAGCGCCCACGGATCGACCAGTTGGCATGCGCCAATCTTTTGCCTGTCCTTGAGGCGGTCATAGCTGGCCTGAGGCACGATCGCGATACCAGCGCCTGCCTCGACCATGCGAAAGATAGCGTCAGAACTGGCGACCTGCACACGAATGGTCAATGGCAGGTGCAGCGAGGCGGCGGCACGGCTCAAAAAAACGTTGATCGCGCTGCCTTCCAGCAGTGAGACGAAGGCGTAATTGAGCGCATCCTTGAAGAATACCTCCTGTTGTTCAAGGATCGGATGCCCCAGAGGAGCAATGACCATCAAGCGACTCGACACGATCGGTACGCTCTGCAAACCATCGGTCACGACGCTGCCTGAAACGATGCCAAGATCGGTACTGCCGTCGCGCACCGCACGGACGATGTCATCGCTGAGCCGCTCGCGCATGTCGATGTGCACATCGGGATGGCTGATCAAGTAATCACCGACCACAGGCGGCAGGTATTCGGTAACGGCTGTGGTGTTGGCCTGCAACCGCAGTTGGCCCTTGAGGCCATCGGTGTACTGCTGCAGATCACCGGTGAGCATCGTCAGTTGGGAAAGGATTACCCGGGCATGCTGCAGATACGTTTTGCCAGCATTGGTCAGGGTCACACCTTGCGGCGAGCGCTCGAGCAATCGGATACCCAGATTTTCTTCGAGGTTTTTGATGCGGTTACTGGTGGCAGGCACAGAGAGAAACGAGCGCTCGGCACCGCGCGTCAGACTGCTGGTCTCCGCAATATTGATGAACAAGCGGAAATCAGTGATATCGAAATGCATCGCCATGAGGAGGAACTTCTTGCCGGTAGAAACGAACTGTACCCGCAGGCATTGTGTCTGGCTAGGGGCGCTCCTAGGCGGCTCCCCAACGGCCTCGCGATTGCCGCCGGGGAGCTCTGCTGATCACCAGTGAGAAGGTTCGAAAGCAAACCCGTCGCCCTGACGCCGGATGAATCCGCAATGTGGTTCACCGAAGTGCACCGGCATGATCAACGCTTCGCTGTCGGCGGCGCGATTGAGGAAGTCCAGGCGCGTCTTGCGCGCAATATCTTCCCAGATGCAGTACCCGGAGTTGATGTCGGGACGCACGATCTGGATGGGACTATGGAGAATGTCGCCGCAAAAGATGCCCTCTTCCTTTTGAGAGCGCACGCGGAAGGTCACTTGGCCCGGGCTGTGACCAGGCGCGGCCTCGACTTGCAGGCAGTCGGCGATCTCCTCGCCAGGCAACATCATCTTCGCCAGCCCTTCGTTAACGATCGGCATGACACTGTCGAAAAACGACTCGCCAAACACATCGATCACCCCCGCTTCCTTGTTCTTGCCCTGATAACAGAAGTCAAAGTCATCTTTGGGGAAGTAATAGTTCGCATTGGGGAAGGTCGGCACCCAGCGGCCATCCTGCCAGGTGGTGTTCCAGCCGACATGATCGGAGTGCAAATGGGTGATGACCACATGGGTCACCTTCTCAGGAGGGGCACCGGCGGCGATCATCCACTCGCGCACCAGCGTGTTGAGCATGTTCATCCGCGCAATACCGGGGCGAGGTTTGAAGTTGCCGACGCCGGTGTCGATCACGATGATGTTGCTGCCGGCATGAACCACCCAAAACTGGATCGTCACCAACAGCTTGTTCATGTGCTCGATCCAGTGATTGGGCGCCATCAGGCCCCTGTGCTCCTGCAACACTCCAGCTTCCATCTTTGGAAACAGGAATGCTGGATCATGGGTCGGACCTGCGTACTCAAGGATACGCGTCACTTTAATGTCGCCGATCATGCGGGACTGCATCATCGCATTGCACCTCATCAGTTCTTGTTAGTGTGCGGCAATCGCCGACGTCCTTCGAATTATCTGCCCATGGTTGCCATGGGCGCTTTTGGTTTCTCGTTAAGATCCTGTTAACACTTCGCTAAGACCCGTTGGCGCCAGGGTTTATCAGAGCCGTTCGAACAGGGCCGCCAGTCCTTGCCCACCACCGATACACATGGTTTCCAGCCCGTAACGCGCTTCGCGACGTCGCAGTTCATGAAGCAACGTCGTCATGATGCGCACACCAGTGGCGCCAATGGGGTGGCCAAGGGAAATCCCCGATCCGTTGACATTGACTCTGGAGAAATCTTTCAAGTCCCAGGCCTTGAGAACCGCCAGCGCCTGGGCGGCGAAAGCTTCATTGACCTCGATCAAATCCAGGTCGTCCAGGGTAAGGCCGGTGCGCGCAAGCAGCTTGGCTGTAGCGGGAACCGGACCGATGCCCATACGCGAAGGGTCGCAACCTGCAGCGGCCCAATCCACAAGTCGCGCGATTGGCGTAAGCCCGTGACGCGCAGCGTACTCAGCCGAGACCACCAGACAGGCAGCAGCAGCATCGTTCTGCTGACTGGAATTACCCGCAGTACAGACACCTTCCGGGCGCAGTAACCGCAGCTGGCTCATGGTTTCCACGCTGGCGTCCTCGCGAATGCCCTCGTCCATCTCCACGCGGTTTACGCTGTTGCGCTTGCCAGGAACGTCCACGGCAATAACCTCGTCGGCAAATCGCCCTTCGCGCCAGGCGGCGGCCGCATTCAAGTGGCTTCGCACCGCAAAACTGTCCGCTTGCTCACGGGTGATGCCGTAGTCTCTGGCCAGATTATCCGCGGTCTCGGGCATGCCGGAGATGTGACCGAAGCGCTCCACAGGTTGTGATCGCTCGCGGCCACGCTCAAGGCGGTCATGAAAACGCACGCTGCCCGCTCGCGCTCCCCAGCGCATGTCCGTGCTGTAGTACTCGATGTTGCTCATGCTTTCGACACCCACCACCAGCACGGCGTGTGCATGGCCTGTCTGTACTTGCATCGAAGCGTCGATGACAGCTTGCAGCCCCGAACCGCAACGACGGTCCAGAGTGTAGCCAGGTACCTCGATAGGCAACCCCGCTGCCAGCGCCGCATAGCGTCCCATGCAGGGCGCCTCACTGGAGGAATAGGATTGCGCGACGATGACTTCGTCCAGCGTTTGCGGCGCAATTGAAACACGCGCCAGCAGTTGCTGGATCATCTGTGCAGCCAGTTGATCGGCGGTCAATGGAGCCAACGCTCCGCCAAACTTGCCGATGGGCGTGCGAAGTGGAGAAACGATCAGCGCGTCTTTCATTGCAGCCAAACCTCGATGATGAGCAATGTGTCCAGCATGGTTGGTCGGTCGGCCTCGCTGCAATTTTGTATCGCGAAAGGCGGCCTTTCGCCGGGGCTAATGACCTGGGGGCGCGCACGTGCAGCCGGGTGGTTTAGTCTTTGGTTGAAACTGTCTTCTGCAAAATCGAATTCCTCCCCCTCGCAGACGGCTTGCATGATGCGCGCATAACTCCAATGGATGCACGACATGCTCAGCTTCGATCCATCCCAATGGCTGGGACGTACTCTGGAAGTACAAGAACAGCTCAGCGACAACCTGATCCAACGCATCGCCGCCACCTTTAACGCGCCAGTGCCGAAGGCAGGCGACGAGTTGCCGTGGCTATGGCACTGGTGCTTCTTCCTGGACCCGGCCAATACCAGCGATCTAGGGCCAGACGGCCACCCGGCCTTAGGCGGTTTCATGCCCCCTGCCCATGGACGCAACCGCATGTGGGCGGGTGGGCGCCTGAGCTTTCATCATCCCTTGCGCGTAGGCGGGTCTGCGACCCGTCGGACTCGAATCGAAAAGATTACCGAGAAAACCGGCGACAGCGGATCTCTCCTGTTCGTCACGCTGTTTCATGAGTACTGGCAGCAAGAGCAGCTGTGCATCAGTGAGGAGCAAGACATCGTTTATCGCGAGCCAAGTCCACCCAAGCTGAGCATGGGGGAGCTGGTTCCCGAATCCGATTGGGTCGAAAACATTGTCCCAAGTCCAGTTCTGTTGTTTCGCTACTCGGCCCTGACCTTCAACGCCCATCGCATCCACATTGACTTGCCTTACGTCACGGAAGTTGAAGGCTATCCCAATCTGGTGGTGCACGGGCCGCTGACCGCAACCCTTTGCCTGGCGGCTTTTGTCCACGCCAATCCTCTGGCCCGTGTGCGGCGCTTTGCCTTTCGCGGATTACGCCCGCTCATCGCTCCCGATGCGTTTCAAGTGGGGGGGCAGCACATCAATTCCGGCGTCGCAGAACTGTGGGCAAGTAACGCCAGAGGCTTGTGTCAACGCGCCGAAGTTTATTTCGACTGATCTGTACACGATGCGCCCGCCAGCGTTGCGGGCACCTATTGCGAGGAAACACCCGATGTCCTACAACACCGAAGAACTCAATGCCATTCGCGAAGGCGTACGCGCCCTGTGTGCCGAGTTTCCGGCCGAATACTGGCGCAAGATCGATGAAGATAAAGGCTTTCCTGAAGCGTTTGTCACCGCTATGACCGAAGCTGGCTGGCTGTCGGCGATGATCCCCGAAGAGTATGGCGGTTCCGGTCTTGGGCTGGCTGAGGCGTCATTGATCCTTGAAGAGGTCAATCATTGTGGCGGCAATTCCGGCACCATTCACGGCCAGATGTACAACATGTTCACCCTGCTGCGTCACGGCAGCGACGCGCAGAAAAGCTACTACCTGCCCAAGCTCGCCAGCGGCGAGTTGCGCCTGCAATCGATGGGCGTGACCGAGCCGACCACCGGCACCGACACCACCAAGATCAAGACCACCGCCGTCAAACAGGGCGACAAGTACGTGATCAACGGCCAGAAGGTCTGGATCTCGCGCATCCAGCACTCGGACCTGATGATCCTGCTGGCGCGCACCACGCCGCTGGCCGAGGTAAAGAAGAAATCCGAAGGCATGTCGATCTTCTTGGTCGATTTGCGTGAAGCCATCGGCAACGGCCTGACCGTTCAGCCCATCGCCAACATGGTCAACCACGAGACCAACGAGCTGTTCTTCGACAACCTCGAATTGCCTGCCAGTAGCCTGATCGGTGAGGAAGGCAAAGGCTTCAGGTACATCCTCGACGGCCTCAACGCCGAGCGCACCCTGATCGCCGCCGAGTGCATTGGCGATGGCCGGTGGTTCATCGAAAAATCCGCGGCCTATGCCCGCGATCGTGTGGTGTTTGGTCGTCCGATCGGGCAGAACCAGGGCGTGCAGTTCCCGATTGCCGAAGCGCATATCGAGATCGAAGCGGCGGACCTGATGCGCTGGCGCGCCTGCGAAGAATACGACAGCGGCAAGAACGCAGGTGCGGCGGCCAACATGGCCAAGTATCTGGCGGCCAAGGCGTCGTGGGAAGCAGCCAACGCCTGCCTGCAGACCCACGGCGGTTTCGGCTTTGCCAACGAGTACGACGTGGAGCGCAAATTCCGCGAGACC
Organism: Pseudomonas sp. NPDC088444; assembly: GCF_044900175.1. Taxonomy (NCBI): domain Bacteria; kingdom Pseudomonadati; phylum Pseudomonadota; class Gammaproteobacteria; order Pseudomonadales; family Pseudomonadaceae; genus Pseudomonas; species Pseudomonas sp. NPDC088444. Next base: position 15,753 of record NZ_JBJDNK010000022.1, on the reverse strand, counting down.
CGTCTGTATCAGGTCGCGCCGATCTCCACCAACCTGATTCTTTCCTACGTCGCCGAGCACCTACTCGAACTGCCACGCTCGTTCTAAGCGAGATATTCAATGAGACATAAAACATTACGCTCGGCACTGTTTGTGCCGGGCAACCGCCCTGAGCGCTTTGCCAAAGCCTTGTCCAGTGGCGCCGACATTGTCATCGTGGACTTCGAAGACGCCGTCGAAGAAAGCCAGAAAGCGCAGGCGCGGGAAAACCTGCTCGCGTTTCTCGATCAGACTCCGCAAGCGCGGGTTTGGGTGCGCACCAACCAGGCTGGTCATGACCAGCATGACCGCGACCTTGAGGCCTGTCGTCACAGCGGCGTCGATGGCATCGTGTTGCCTAAGGCCGAGTGCCGGGCTCAAGTTGAGAAAGCCGCCAACACTGGCAAGCCGGTCATGCCCATCATTGAAAGCGCGCTGGGGCTTGAGGCCCTTCCCTCCCTCGCAAAGACTGCAGGCGTGTTGCTATTGACCTATGGCCGGCTTGACCTAGGACTTGACCTGGCCATGATCGAAGGCAGCTCTGGCGCAGAGCGTATGCTCGATCATGTGCGTTACGAGCTGATCCTGCATAGCCGCCTGGCCGGGCTGGCGATGCCACTCGAAAGCGTATTCCCGAACATCGATAACGATGCCGGGCTCGATCACGCGACACGCCTGGCCGCAGGCATGGGTTTTTCGGGCCTGCTGTGCATCCATCCCAAGCAGGTGGCGGTGGTCCACACCGCCCTGCGCCCCAGCGAAGCGGAGCTGGACTGGGCACAGAGAGTCATCTCTGCCAGTGACGGCGGAGGGGCATTCAGGCTCGATGGCGCAATGGTCGACGCCCCGGTGATCGCACGTGCTCACCGTTTGCTGGCGTTGCGTGAATGATCGACCTCTGACAAAACACCTGGGCGACACGAAAGTGTCGCCCTTTTTTTGGCCAAAAAAAACCCATCCGAAACGCCGAATGGGTCATTGAAAACGGGAGCGAACTCAATAAACGAACAAGCGGCCCGGACGGCGAGCCGCAACGGATACAAGATCCGTCACAGGCTCATCGCCTGCGAAGAGCACTGACGCGCAGGGCACCGCGCGTCATCAGTGGTCGTGCCCAGGCCTTTGACGAGCGTATTTGCATGGTTTGCCCCGCCCTGCGCAACACTGGTTTGCGGCAAAAGAAAATACGCCAGCGCGGGCAGGAGAATGAGCGCCCCCAGCATGTTCCAGATGAACATGAACGCCAAGAGAATACCCATATCGGCCTGAAACTTTATTGGCGAAAACGCCCATGAAGCGACACCCAGCGCCAGCGTAACGCCGGTGAGCATCACCACTTTGCCGGTAAAGGTCAGTGCTCGGTAATACGCCTCGGACAAACTGGCTCCCTGACGCAGTTGCCCCAGGACGATCGTCAATACGTACAGCGCATAGTCCACGCCAATCCCCACCCCCAGTGCAATGACCGGGAGTGTCGCAACCTTCACGCCCATGCCCAGCATAACCATCAGCGCTTCGGCCAGAATCGACGTCAGCGCCAATGGCACCACCGCGCAAACGACCGCCCGCCAAGAGCGGAAAGAGATGAAACACAGCAGAATCACCGCGCCATAGACCCAGAGCAACATCTCGTGACTGGCCTTCTTGACGACGATGTTGGTCGCGGCCTCGATGCCGGCGTTACCCGCTGTGAGCAGAAACTTCACCTCAGCAGTATTGTTCTTGGCGGCAAAGGCCTCAACCTTGTCCACCACACGGGTCAGCGTATCCGCCTTGTGGTCCTGCAGATAGACGAACAGCGACAGCAGATTGCACCCTTGGTTGAAGATTTCCCGTGGGGTGCGGTTCGCGACCGTGTTGAGGGTCCATTGGTTGGGCAATAGCTCGTACCACTTCGGGTTGCCTTCGTTCATCCCGACCGTGATACGGCGGCTGAGCAAGGGCAAGGAGTTGGTGCCTTCAACACCGACAACGTCATGCAGCTCCCATTCCAGCGCATCGACCATCGCCTGGGTCTTGTATGAGGTGCATTGGTCATTCGCCGTTTCTACCATCACCACCAGCACATCGCTGCTTGCCGAATAGGCGTTGGCCATGAATGTGTTGTCCAGGTTATAGCGCGAATCGCTGCGCAGTTCCGGCGCGCCAGGGTCCAGATCACCGACCTTCAGATGCAGGCTCACCATGAAGCCACCCACGCCCAGGATCAGCGATACCACTACCGCGACTGCCGCCCACTTGCGCTCGGTGAACAGATCCAGAAACCGCCATACCAGATGTTTCTGGATACCTGAGGCCTCCCCCGCCTCATCACGCATGCTGCGCTGCGCTGCGCGTGCGCTGACACCGGTAAAACTCAACAGCACAGGCAACAGGATGAGGTTGGTGAATATCAGTACCGCAACGCCGATACTCGCGGTAATTGCCAACTCCTGAATCACGCGAATATTGATCACCAGCAGCACCGCAAAACCGACTGCATCGCAGAGCAAGGCGGTCAACCCGGCCAGAAACAGTCGCCGGAAGGTGTAGCGCGCAGCCACCAGCTTGTGCATGCCGCGGCCGACATCCTGCATGATTCCATTCATTTTCTGCGCACCGTGGCTGATGCCGATGGCGAACACCAGAAACGGCACGAGTATGGAATACGGGTCCAGTTCAAAGCCCAGCAACGGAAGCAGACCCAGCTGCCAGATGACGGCCACCAGCGACGTGGCTACCACCAGCAGCGTGCTACGGATGCAGCGGGTGTACCAGTACACCGCAGCCCCTGCGATGATGATGGTCAAGACGAAAAACATCAGGACCTGACGGACGCCCTCGATCAAGTCGCCCACCACTTTGGCGAAGCCGGTGATGTGCAACTCGACACCCTGAGCGCGGTACTTCTCGCGCAGAGCCTCAAGCTGATCTGAAAGCTGGCGATAATCCAGCGCCGCGCCGGTGGCCGGGTTGGTGTCCAGCAACGGGACGAAAATGATGCTCGATTTGTAGTCTGAAGCCACCAGTTGTTCGGCGTCGCCTGAGCGCTCCAGGTTGGTGCGGGTCTGGGCAATGCTCGCAGGTGACTGGTCGTAGTTGTCCGGAATCACCGGACCGCCATCGAGACCGTCTTCGGTGACACCCAGCCAGCGGGTGTTGGCCGTCCACAGAGACTTCATGAAAGGCCGATCCACGCCGGGCATCAGGAACACCTCGTCGTTGAGTGCCTTGAGGGTTTCAAGATAAGCCGGGGTGAAGATGGTTCCATCCTTGGCTTGCACGGCAATTCGCACTGCGTTGCCGAAGCCCTTCATGTCACCTTTGTGCTTGAGGTATTCGGCGATGTAGGGATGGCTGGTGGGTATCATCTTTTCGAAGTCGGCATTGAGCTCCAGCTTCGTCGCCTCGAACGCCAGCACCACCGTCACCAGCAGGCAGACAGCTAACACCATCAGGCGGTTGTTGAAGAACAAGCGCTCCACCCATGATCCTGAGCGCTTGTCGAAGTCTTCCAGGCTGCAGATGGGGGGTTGAGTGTGGGACGGGGTATCTGCTTTCATTTCGCGCTCCCGGTAACGCTGGCCAGGCTGATGGTGGTGACGCCACGCACGCCGACCACGATCAGGCTGCCATCAGCCGATTGTGTGACGCCCGCAAGCGGCGAGAGTTGTTTGAGCGGCGAGAGTTGAAAACTGTTGCCCTTGTCCTGGCTGACCAGCAGTTGCCCCGATTGATTGACCAGCACCAGGCGGCCATCCTTGAGCTGCACGCTGCCTGTGATCGACGCGCCAGAGGGAATATCGATTCGGGTCCAGTTCGTGCCACTGTCATCGGTGCGGTAAGCACTGCCCCGCAGGCCGGCGATGATCAGTTGGTCATTTGAATCGACAAGCAGATTGAAATAGCTGCCCTGGTATGGGGTTTCCAGCGCAACGAAGGTGCCGCCATCATCGCTGGAGCGGAACACGCTGCCTTGCTCACCGACCAGATAAAGATTCGCAGCGCCCCCTCCTATGGCGTACAGGTGCAGGCCCATAGGGTTGTCGACGTGGGACTGCCATGGCTGCCAGGTCTTGCCACCATCGTCGGTACGCAGGATGAGGTTGTAAGCCCCAATGATGTACCCGGTGCGTTCGTTAACGAAGTGGACATCCAGGAAAGGTTTGTCAGGGCCGTCCTTGACCATCAGTTGCGCAGCCTTGGCTTCGCGTTCCAGTTCATCCGGATCTGCATCCTTGCTCTGCTGGCGCTCTTGGGAAGCCCGCACCAGCAACTGCGCCAGTGACAAGCCATCCATCTGCCTGGTCCAGCTTTCTCCACCATCCTGGCTGCGCAAAACCACGCCGCCGTGTCCCACGATCCAGCCGTCCTGGTCGTTGAGGAACTGCACCGCTGTCAGGGTCACACTCACGGGCACATTGGCCTGCCGCCAGGTCAAACCGTTATCGTCCGATAACACCACGATGCCTCGCTCGCCGACTGCCACCAGACGTGCGGACGTTGCAGTGACCGCGATCAGGACCGCGTTTTGAGCGTGTGGGGAGAGCTGGGCAGGTCGCTCCAGGACACCAGGCACCGACGCCTGGACAGTCAAGGCGCCGCTCCATAAACACGCGGCTGTGATGACAGCACAGACCACTCGATTCGCACGCATAGACCTTCTCCACCATTCTTATAATTTTTATCTGACGTGGCTCGCGACGCTTACCCATTAGCCTGTCAGATAGGGCGTCGGCCTGACGCCCGCCGTGTAGCGGCGCTCTCGCCACCGCTGTATTGCACGCGTTGCGCACAAGCAATGTGGCGCTTAGCGACGACTGACCTGGAGACCTGCACGGGGCTCCAGGTCAGGGGCCGGTTTATCGCACACCCTCGCCGGACATGGCTTCGGGCGTGAAGTCCGCGGTCTTGACGTCGTTCAACATCTTGAAGTGATAGGTGTAGGAAGGATCGCTCCAGTTCGTAGCGCCCACACCGCTCCAGCCGCCTGTCTGCAGGTTGTGGGTCGACCATTGAATGTTCGGGAATACGAATGGCCCGTCCATCATCAGGAAAGGCAACGCAATCTGGGTACGCCACAACTGGCCTTGACCATCCCAACCGTCAGCCAGTACAGCGCCCCAGGTGTCTTCGTCCAGGTAGTAACGACGTTTGGGCACCACATGCCGCTTGCCCGGTGCAAGGTTCGCTTCCACCACCCACACGCGGTGCAGCTCCCAGCGAGTTGAATCCGGGTTGATGTGGTGCGGCATCAACTGCTTGTCGATCGAGACATCTTTCTGCAGGAACTTGTTGTTGTTATAGGGGATGTACAGCTCTTTCTTGCCCACCAGCTTCCAGTCATAGCGGTCCAGGTCGCCAAGGAAGATGTAGGACTCGTCGTAGTACTCCATACCCGAGTTGACATCGGACGGCGTGTCATAGCCCAGCGTCGGCGCCTTGCGCACACGACGCTGACCCGGCAAGTACTGCCATGCCTGACGGGGTTTGTTCACCGAGTCGATGAGCACGAACTGCTCGCCGTTCTTGATGGGTGGATCGGTCATCCAGACGCGCAGCAACTCTGTCTGGCCCTTGAAGGTCTCAAGCGACCCATCTTTTTTGTAGTACGGGTACATCGCCTTGTTGTAGCCGCGCACCGACAACACAAGCTTGCCATCCGGAGTACCGACATAGTTGTTGAAGGCGTAGGACGTGGCCTCGCCCACCCATGTCAGCTTGTGGTTCCACATGGCCTCCGCGCCGTTCTTGGGGATCGGGAACGGAACCCCGCCGTAGGCGCCATCGACCCAGATGCCATCCTTCAGATTCGCCCGTGTGGCGTTGGCGAATGTGTTGTCGTACACCCACTGTGGCGCGGCAGCGGTCCGGTGAGTCGGGTACACGTCCAGGCGATAGCTGTCCGGATACTTCTTCAACATCGCCTTGATGCCGTCGCTGAGTTTGTCACCGTAGGTGTCCATATTCTTGGCGGTGATACTGTACAGCGGCTTTTCACTGGCGAACGGATCAGGTCGGGAGTCGCCATTCTTGTACCCGGCAGGGACTGTTGTGTAGCCACCCGTCCAGGCAGGGATCGAGCCGTCTTTGTTCCCGGCTTTTTCAGCCCCCATGGGTGTCAATGTACTTTTCAGCGCGGCGGCTTCATCAGCGGAAACGGCGGCCAGAACGTGGGGTGCAGAAAAGACTGCGCTCCACATCGCGAGGCATAACAGGGTGTGTTTCGCTTGCATTTTGAGATCTCCTGCTCGGCTTGTTGTTATAGCTAGAGCGAACGCTGGACTGAGAACGCGATGAAGTCGCGGTCCTTGAGAGACTGGCCATACGAGTAGGCCTGAACGGGCGAGTTGGCCGGTTCTACGCTGGTCCCCTCCCCTCCAAAAAAGCCGGTGTAGACGAGGCTGAATTTCCAGGTTTTCAGGTAGTCGGCCTTCACACCAATGCTGTAGTCACCGCCGTGGTTGACACTGAAACCCGGGTTGATCACCGAAGACTTACCGAACAGGCCATAGCCCACGCCGATCGGCACCGTCAGGTCTACGCCATCAAGGACCTGGTAGTAGGCCGGTTCGAAGATCATCCTGATGGCGCCGGCGTCGCGGGTTGAGTTGGGGTCCAGCGCATCGGCATTTTTGGTCACGCTCAAGCGACGGTTCCAGGCGACTTCCCCGATAAAGCTGCCGCCCTCCCAGAGCGGGCCTGCGTCGAGCAGACCGATCCAGGACACCTGCCCATGGGCGGTCCGGCCAACCGGATACAGAGGATGGCTACCGTTGCTGGCTTCCTGCCCCGGGAACACGGTGACCGCCCCGGCCGCGGGCACCAGAGGCATGTTGTCCCGCACCGAGAACTCCCCGGCAACGTTGGTATCGCCGACGGTGGTACTGAAGCTGGCGCCTACTGCCCTGATGTCTTCGGGGTACACCAGCTCATAAGTGGTTGGCGCGAATGCAGGGCTCAGATGGGTATGAACCACCGGACTTTTCGCGTTGTATTGAATGGCGTAAAGGCCAAATTCGGCGTCAATGTTTTCCGGGCGCCAGCGCAGTTGCAGACCGAACTGGCCTGAGTCCTTGGCGTCCTTGTCCTTGCCGCGAATGAAGCGGCTGCCGGGTCCGGCCAGAATGCTGTCGCCGCCGTCATCGAGCAGGTCCACGGTGGAGAAATAACTGCCCGCTGCCGGCAGCCGGTCCTTTTCCCAGTGCAGCTGGTAGTAAGCGCCCAGGGCCAGATTGTCGCGTAGCTGGAGCTGGCCGGATATCTGCGGTACCGGTCGAACCAGTTCTTTGAACTGTGTACCCGGCACCGAAAGTAGCTTGACGATGTCAGTCGGTGCCTGACCACCCGCGATGCCGTTCGCGCCGTAAAAGAGGCTTTCCCCGTACAACACGGTATGTTGACCGACGCGAAGGGTCGCCGGCATGTCACCGATGTCGGTTTTACCGAAAACGAACGCGTCCAGCAGCTCTGCCTTGCGACCATGCAGCTTTTGGGTATCGGAGGTGAAATGGTCGTATGACGCGGAGGTCGAGTTGTTGGTGAACGGCGAATCGTTGTCGTTGCTCTGGTTATAGACAGAGTCATACCAGCCGGCACCGCTGAGCCGCATCCCGACGTTATTGCGGGTCACATCGAGCTCGGAAAGAATATCGACGCGGTTGGAAATCAAGCCTTTGTCAAAGTTACGGTCACCGTCGTCCTGGTTGGCATCGCCAGTCAGTTTCGAAGACTGATCTTTGACCCGCCACGCAGCGCTGTACTTGAGCGTATTGTCCCAGCGTACTTTCAAGTCCTCGATGCCGGTATTGAACTCGAACGCTCGCGCCATCGGTGTGCCGAAAGTCGCTATGGCGGTGATGACCGCGTACGCCACCGCACGGTATTGATGAGTGAACTCTTGCTGGGTCGTGCACGCCAGAGCATCTGCAGTCGTTGTTATTGTTCTAGGTGTCATGTTCTTCACCAACTTAGTTTTTATAAGTGCATTGGATCAGGAAGAAACTGTTTGTCGCATGTCATGGGGGTATTGCTCAGCTTTCCGCAAAGCTGTTTTATTAAGCGCCCTACCAGGCCGTCGTTCCTCCATCAATCTTGATGTCAGCACCGGTAATGAAAGAGCTTTCATCGGATGCAAGAAACAGGGCGGTAGCGGCGACCTCTTCAGGTTTACCAATACGCCCGAGCATGATTTTTCCGACCATTACTTCGACCCACTCAGGATCTTGCAAGAGCGGGAGCGTCTGCTTTGTTTCAATCAATCCAGGGGAAACAGTGTTGGCACGAAGACCGTATACACGCCCCTCCATCGCCAGTTGGCGAGTCATGGCGAGAATCGCACCCTTGGCAGCCGAATGGGCAATGCCGGGCAACATCTTGTAAGTCGACCACGCGGAAACAGAAGCGGTATTGATGATCGAAGCGCCGGGACGCTTGATGAGTTCTGGCCATGCCGCTCGCACCAGATGGAAGACCAGGTTCAACTCCTGATCAATCGTCTTGTGCCAATCGGCATCGGAAATCTGGTCGATCCAGCCGAAATACGCCATCGCGGCATTGTTGAATAACACATCCACTTGGCCATAACTGGTCACCGCCAGATCCACCAGTGCCCTGCATTGCTCCGTGTCAGTCAAATCGCAATGATTCATCGACACCATTTCCCCACCGGCGGCTTTGACTTGGACCATCGTCGCTTCAGCTGACTCGGGGTGGATGTCGCAGCCAACGACTTTGGCGCCCTGACGGGCAAACATTAAGGCGGCAGCACGTCCCATCGACCCACCCGTACCGGTGATGATGCAAACTTTGCCTTTTAGACGATCACTCATGACTTACTCCTTACATGGACAGTCAATCGGTGTTTCAGAACTTACGAGCGTTAGCCAGGAATAACCGCAGGCTGAGAGAAAACATCGCACACGACTCACGTCATTTTAAATTCGCACGTTCATCGTTATCCGCGCGATGTGTTCAACTTTTAATGAATGCAGAATGACGCTATCAAGCGGCACTTTGTGTTCGGATCTTGCCCAAGGTCGTGTTGACGGCTTCCAGGTAAGAACTTTCCATGCCCTCAGCGAATGCCTTTTCTTCGGCACTGCCCGCTTGAACGCCTTCTAACGAAAAGGTAAAGGTGAAGCGCAGAAATAATGTCCCGTTTTCTTCTTCAATAATATTCTTGATAATGCCGCGCGCGCCGCCTGAAAGACGTACAAACTCGACGCGCTCCTGCGGAAACAAGGTAATCAACTCCTGCAACGTCTCGCCATGCAGACGAACTTCGCGAATGAAAGGGCTGCCCCCCGGCGCTTCTTCCACCAGTTCACAGTTTTCCATGGGTTTGACATAACCGATCGGATTACGGGCTTTTTGCACCAGGCCTTCCCAGACTTGTGCACGGCTCAGCTTGATTTCACCTGCCGGATTGACTTCCAGCCGCTTGCTCACGTTAATCATGTGACTCACCTTTGTTATTGTTCAAGTTCGCAATCACCGATGCCTTGTGATTACGTGCTGCTCTAGCCGAATCGATGGGGAATCGGGCAGAGGGTTCAAATGGCGAGGTATCCGCCGTCTACCGATAGCGTGGTACCGGTCACAAAACTTGAGGCATCGGACAGCAGCCAGCGAGCAGCCGCGGCCACCTCTTCAGGCTTGCCAAAGCGACCGATGGGATGGCGTTCACGCAATGCCTGAAACTGGTTGGCGAAGTTGTCTTCCTGGCTCAGACGAAGAATCATCGGCGTTTCGATGATGCCCGGCAGGATGGCATTGACGCGGATATTGTGCGGCCCGTAATCGACGGCTGCGGCCTTGGTCAGGCCCAGCACCCCATGCTTGGCGGCGATGTAATCCGAGGCCGCTGCAATGGCAACGGCCCCCAACGCAGAAGCAGTATTGACGATCGAACCGCCGCCGCTTGCGAGCATGGCGCGGATCTGATGTTTCATGCAGAAAAAGACACCCGTCAGGTCGACGTCGATGATGCGATGCCAGGCATCGGCCGAGATTTCGTGAAGGGGGAGATGACTTTGTTCGATACCGGCGTTGTTGAAAGCACCATGCAGGACACCAAACTTTGTGACCACCTCTGCAACGGCAGAAGCCACGACCTGCTCATCGGTTACATCACAGGGAATGGCATGGATCGCGCCGCCATTGGCCAGCACGCTTTCAACCAGATCTTCAAGCCCGGCGATATCTCGGTCCAGTACGATCACTCTCGCACCGGCCGCTGCCAGTGCAATAACAGACGCTTGACCAATGCCGCCAGATGCACCGGTGACCATTATATTGCGTTGCGTTAACTCGCTCATGACATGCTTCCATTGGCCACATTTTTGTTATTCATCTCGTTAAAAGGCAGCGATGCACGCCCTGCGTAGCGTCGCTCGCCCCTAACCATGACTGCCATTTTTTCATGGTCGCTTCCCGGTGATAGAGAAGTGACGCCTGAACTTTAAGCAGCGCACTTACCTGTGACTAGACGAGGAATTCGCTAAAGACTGTTGCGTCCATGCACCAATAACCTGTGTATCATTCGGTTCGCCAAGCCTGAGCGGGGCACGAAAGTCGATAATAAAAACAGAGGCCTCTCATGAATGACTTGAACGATCTTTACTACTTCGTACTGGTAGTCAGGCACGGTGGATTCTCACCGGCGGCCAGGGCAAGCGGGATAGAAAAAACTTTGCTCAGCCGTCATATCGCATTATTGGAAAAACATTTGGGTGCCCGCCTGTTGCACCGTACGACTCGGCAAGTCTCTCTGACCGAAGCCGGACAACATTTCTACAATTTGAGCCAGGCGGTCGTGGACGGCGCGCAAACGGCATTCGAGAGTATCGAGCACCTGCGTCGCGAGCCTGTGGGACTTGTGCGCGTGAGCTGCCCACAGTTGATGGCGCGCGCTTACCTTTCCCCCTTGCTTCCGAGTTACATGTTGGCTTTTCCAAAGGTGCGGCTGGAGGTCACTGCCGTTGACCGCGAGGTAGACCTGTACGAAGAACGCATAGACATCGCACTGCGAGCGCTGACTCATATCGAAGACACCGGGGGGCTGGTTGCCAGGACGCTGGGAAAAGCCAGGCGGATTCTTGTGGCCAGCCCTGCCCTGCTGCAGAGCCTGGGACGTCCGACTTCGATCAAGGCGTTGTCCGGGCTGCCTACACTTTGCCTTCCAGCCGACATGCACGACGGGGCCGGTCGCTGGCTGCTGCACGATCCGCAGCAGCATGAAATTCTTCTGGCTCACACCCCATGCCTGATATCAGATGATCTGAGCATGCAGCTGGATGCGGCGCTCAATGGCCTGGGAATCGCCATGCTGCCCGAGCCGATCGTGGTGGACGCGATTCGTGCTGGCACACTGGAAACAGTCATGCCCTCATGGGCTGGACCATCGCACCTGATTCACCTGGTGTACCCGAAACCCAAAGGCATGCTGCCCTCAGTACGCAGCGTGATCGATTATCTGGGGCTGCATCTGCCAGAACTCATCCGAGCAGGCACTCTGTCCAAAGAAGCGGCGCAATGACCGCCGCAATCACTGCCACTCCGCCTGCTGACTCTTGAGCACACCACTGACCATCTCTCGCAACCACTTGTTCAGCGGATCGCGGTGAAAACGGTCATGCCAGTAAAGATCTATTTCGAACGACGGGACCTGTAACGGCAGCGGTTTGATGACTAGGGGATAGAACTGCGCAAGAGTTTTGCCCAAGGCGTTGGGCAAGGTCCACAGCATGTCACTCTGCAATACCAGATGCGCGCTGGACAGGTGATGCGGCACTCGCATTCTGATGCACGATCTGCCACCGGCATCCACCAGCGCACGCTCAAGGGCCTGATTACTGGTGCCCCCCGCTTCGACCACCAAATGATCGCTGGCCAGATACTCATCAAGGCCTAAAGGCTGTTCGGCCAATGGGTGATGGCGTCGCATCGCACAGACATAGTGCTGGGAGAACACCGGCAAACGATGGATATCGGTCTGCAAAGACGGCAGATAGCCCAATGCTATGTCCACCCTGCCGGTGGCCAGACCTGCGAGGGTTTCATCCATGGCGCCGCGAACAGTATTCAATCTTGCCAATGGCGCCTGATTCGCCAAGCGCTTGAGGATGGGGGGGAGGCACACGACCTCCCCCACGTCGAGCATCCTGAAGGTGAAGGTCTTGCGGCACAGCTTTGGGTCGAACTCGACCATCTGGCTTTGCGCGTTTCTGATCAGTTCGAGCGATTCGAGCAAAGGCGCGGCGATCTGCACACAGAAAGGCGTAGGCTCCATGCGACGCCCAACCAGGGTGAACAGCCGATCCCCGTAGGTCTGGCGCAGACGCTTGAGACTGCCGCTGACAGCCGATTGGGTGACGCCCAGGTTCTGTGCGGCGATAGAGGTCGAGTGGTCACGCCAGATCGCTTCGAAGACATACAGCAGATTTAGATCTTTCATCTCAGCGCCCTGCACACTCTCCCCCCCCTGCGCACGCCGCGACGGGACAGTCGCTTCGCACACAGAGGCACATGACGCCGAAGCGATCAGGCAGCTACGAGGTGAGGTTCGGGGGTCTCGGCGAACACCGGCCCTAGGTTGATATTGATGCGATAGTCTTCGATCAGACGCTCGGCGTTGAAGCGCAGCACCACGCAGCAGGGCACATTCACGATGACGCCGTCATGGCGTTTGTAGAAGCTGTCGAACTCGATGATGGTCACGTTGCCGGTGATCCACTCGCCGGTCATCTCATGGCGAAGTGACTGGATCTGTGAGTAGAACCCCAACGTGCCGGCGCGAATGGCCTCTTTGCCTTTCATGCTAGGCCAATTGCCGAATCTGAACACAGCATCATCGGCCAGGTGTTCTAAAAATCCGTCCAGATCCTGGCTATCAATGCAGTCGAACATTTTTTTCATTGAAAAAGTCATGAGGTCACTCTCGTTGTTGTTTTTGTATGAACTGACTCTATTTTCTGCCTCCACTCATGGCAATACTGCAAAATCACCAAAGCATGTTGCACTGGCGCACCAATCTGGCGAATGCCTGGGACCGGGTCTACGCCAATCTCACGCCTTCCAACCAGGGCGCATCAACTGGCCAGGACGGTCTTCGGTTCCAGAAAGGACTCCATGCCAGATAATCCGAACTCGCGCCCTACCCCGGATTGCTTGCGCCCACCAAAGGGTGCCAGCAATTCGGTCGTGCAGCGGTTGACGAGGACCGTCCCGACCTCCAGGCGTGAGGCCACCTGCTGCGCCATGTCCAAGTCGTTGGAAAAGACATAAGCCTGCAGGCCGTAATCGCTGCGGTTGGCCATGGCAATGGCCTGGTCCAGCGAGTCGTAGGCCATGATGCACAACACCGGTCCGAAAATTTCCTCTCGTGCAATGTCCATGTCCTCGCTGACGTTGGCGAAGACCGTGGGGCGCACGAAATAGCCGCGCTTGAGCCCTTCAGGCCGGCCTTCTCCACCAGCGACCAACGTTGCACCCTGCTCCAGACCTCGTCGTATGAAGCCTTGCACGCGCTCATAGTGCACCAGAGACACCGCCGGCCCGATGACCGTCGCAGGGTTGCGCGGATCTCCTACCCGCATCGTCTTGACGCAGGCCTGTACGCAGCGGACCACCTCATCTAGACGTGCTCGTGGCACCAGCAGCCGAGAGCCTGCAACACACGCTTGACCGTTGTTCATGAACGCAGCGTTCAGGGCCAACGGAATGGCTGTCGCAAGATCAGCGTCGGCCAGCAACACCATCGCGGATTTGCCGCTTAACGCAAGGCTCACACGCTTCATCGTGTCGACACTCGCACGCGCGATGTTCTTGCCGGTGGACGTGGAGCCGGTGAACGATATTTTGGAGATACCCGGGTGGCGCGTCAGTTCGTCGCCAACTTCGTGGCCGCGTCCCAGCAGTATGTTGTACACCCCACTGGGCAGTCCTGCCTGATGAAGGGCGTTGGCCAGCACTTGAGTCTGGAGCGGGCTGAGCTCGCTGGGCTTTATCACCGACGTGCAACCCGCCGCGATGGCTGAAGCCAATTTGCTGCAGACTGTCCCGGCAACGCTGTTCCAGGGGGCAATCAATGCCGCCACCCCTATAGGCTCCATGATCACCGAAGCATCGCCGATTTTTTTGACGAACTCGTATCGCTCAAGCAACCGCGCTGAATTTTCGAAGCACTGGGCAGCGTATTGACTGACCCACTGGGTGCGAGCGAACACACCGCCGTACTCCTCGATGGCTGAATCGCGAATCTGATCCGAGTTCGACAGCACAGCCTGCTGCAAGGCGTTCAGCATCTCGATGCGCTGCGCCTTGCTGAACGACGCTAATGTGCCTTGAGCGCGCATGGCCGCCTCGATTGCCCGGGTCGCGTCGGCACGGTTGGCAAGCGTGACATGGCCGATGATCTGTTCGGATGCCGGATTGATGACTGGCACCCGTTCAGTACCGTGAACCTGAGCGAATGCGCCGTCGATATAGGCTTGGTCTACATTCCACATCTCGAATGTCCTCCTTAAACGCTGTAGAGGTTCGAATCTAACAGTTGAAGGGAATCGAAATAATGAGTTCAAATACGGATGGACTATCTGGAAAATCAGGACAATGTATAAGCACGGCCTCGTTGAACTGGAAGTCGTCCTCGCGGTGGCGAACAAGCAGAATTTTCGCGCGGCCGCGGTCGAGCTGAACATGTCGACTACCGGCGTGAGCAATGCCCTCAGGGGGCTCGAAGCACGGCTGGGCGAACGTCTGTTTCATCGCACCACCCGCAGCGTTTCGCTTACTGATGCAGGGCGACGCTTTGTAGAACAAATACGGCCCGCCGTCGCGAGCATCAACGCGGCCATGGCATCGCTTCAGGAACAGAAGCCCGAGCCCACCGGGATCTTGCGATTGAATAGCTCCCTCGGTGCTGCGCTGATGTTATTCCAGCCTCTGATGCGCACGTTCATGGCGCGCTATCCAGCCATGACGCTGGAGATCTCGACTCAGGAAAAGCTGGTGGACATCATCGCGGATGGGTTCGATGCGGGTTTGCGCCTGAGTTCTCGCGTCGCCAGTGGCATGATTCGAGTCCCGATCACCGACAGCATCCCGATTGCCGTGGTGGGATCTGCGCAATACTTTTCCACCCACACCCGGCCCACGTGCCTGGAAGACCTGAAAACCCTACCCTGTATTCGCGCGCGGTATCCCAGTGGCATTGCCTCACCGTGGGAATTTGTACAAGAAGGCGCGACCGTGACGGTGGAGGTAGCTGGGTCGCTAATTCTGGACGCGCCCCTGCTGATGCGGGAGGCCGCAAGAGATGGACTTGGGCTTGCGCAACTGCCACGGTGGTATGTAGAGAAAGACATCAATGAAGGGCGTTTGATCGAGGTGTTGCAGCGCTGGGCGAGTCCTTTACCAGGCTTATCGCTCTATTACGCAGGTCACCGGCATATTCCGGTCGGGCTTCGGGCGTTGATCGATCTTATTCATGAGCAACGCCGCGCCAATCTTTAAAAACGTGCGCACAACAGATGTTCTGAGCCGACGTGCAACAAGCGATTGGTCGGCATGGCAGCGCCCGGTACGCGCCGGACACTGCGGCATGCAGGCCAATCAGAAAGGCCGGTAAGGCAGGAACTTGCCGTTCAGAGTGATCACCGCGCGGGAACCACCTTCGGGGTCTTCGACTTTCTTGATGTCCATCTTGAAGTTGATCGCGCTGATGATGCCGTCACCAAACTGCTCGTGAACCAG
>NZ_JBJDNK010000021.1:0-53116 GCF_044900175.1 Pseudomonas sp. NPDC088444 | reverse complement strand
GGGCAGGTGGTCGTTGACCTCGGCGTAAGTCAGATACTTCTGCTCACGGCCCTGTGTGCTCAACTCAATGATACGAGACTGCTGTTGCGCTTTTCCGGACATAACACCCTATCCACTGAAGGTCTTGGCGGGCAAAAAACAAGCCGAGGATTATACCCGAGCTAGGACCTCACGCGCCAGTTGAGGTCGGGGTTTGTGCAGGAAGATTGCGATTTAACAGGCTGAGCAGCCGAACTTTTTCATCGGCGTTCAATCCTGTCTGCCTTTCCTTCCTGATCAATTCATCCAGGTGGCGCTCGCGTTGGCGAGCGGACAACCTAGTTATAGTGTCGAAAAACTGTTGTTCAAGGTTGTCGGCCGCGATCAGCCATTCCTTTTCCGCCAGTTGTCGTAATAATTTTCCCTGATCGGTTCCATGCCATCGAGCGATGAGTTGCATGGGTTTCAGCTTTGGGTTTTTTTGCATGGCTTCGATCAGGGCCACCAAAAGCTGAGATGTGCTGTGTTCTTCGTCGGCGAACGTGCTCGCATTGGCCACTTTTGCCGAAAGGTCAGGATGATGAAGCAGTGTCCTGAGTGCAGTCAGGATCGGCGCTTCAACGCCTATCGGGACCCAGCGTGGTTCAAAATCCGACCGTTTGCCGTTCTTGTCCCACTTTTTGCCTTTGTCCCAAGGCTTGTTTTCCCATTTCTTTTTCTGGCCGCCACTGCTTGGCGTTTGTGGTGCCCATTCCTGCTGTGGTTCGTAAGCGTCGTGTGGCTGGTAGTCGCCATAATCGGGCACTGAATCGTAATCAAAGCCCGGATCGTAAGGCGGTGGCGCCTCGGCAGGGGCTGATTGCACCAACTGGTTTACCGTCGCCGTATCCAGCCCGGTTATTTCCTTGAGTCGCCGACGCATCAATTCGCGCAGATTGGCGCCTGGCACTTTTTCGATCAGTGGCGCAGCCAGGGTGACCATGTGCGCCTTGCCTTCCAGAGAGCGCGGATCCGCTTCCTTGGTCAGTTGCTCGAAAAAATAATCGGCCAGTGGCTGCGCATGTTGGTTGATTCTCGCCTTGAACGCGTCTGTGCCTTCGGCTCGAACCAGCGTATCCGGGTCTTCACCCTCCGGCAGAAATAGAAAGCGTGCCCGTCGGCCGTCTTGCAGGCTGGAAAGGGTGGCTTCCAGTGCTCGCCAAGCGGCGTTTCGCCCCGCCTGGTCGCCGTCGAAGCAGAACAGCACGTTCGGGACGACGCGATACAGGCGTTTCAAGTGTTCTTCGCTGGTTGCGGTACCCAGCGTGGCGACGGCATTGCGCAGGCCCTGTTGGGCGAGGGCGATGACGTCCATGTAACCTTCGACAACGATGATTTCGTCTAGGTTGCGATTATGTTTGCGCGCCTCGAACAGGCCGTAGAGTTCCTGGCCCTTGTGAAATACCGGCGTCTCCGGAGAGTTCAGGTATTTCGGTTTGTCGTCACCCAACACGCGGCCGCCAAAGGCGATGACTCGGCCTCGCGTATCGCGGATGGGAAACATGACCCTGTCGCGGAAGCGATCGTAGCGCTTGCCGGTTTCGGCATTTTCAATCAGCAGACCAGCGTCGATCATTGC
Organism: Pseudomonas sp. NPDC088444; assembly: GCF_044900175.1. NCBI lineage: Bacteria > Pseudomonadati > Pseudomonadota > Gammaproteobacteria > Pseudomonadales > Pseudomonadaceae > Pseudomonas > Pseudomonas sp. NPDC088444. The sequence continues at coordinate 51,519 of NZ_JBJDNK010000021.1, read as the reverse complement.
CTTTTGCTGAAGCGTGTCGCTGCTCAAATGCTTGTAGAGATTGTCCCAGCCGGGCGGAGCGAACCCCAGTCCGAAATCACGGGCAATCTCGCCTGACAGGCCACGGCCTTTCAGGTAATCCACTGCAGCTTTGCGTGTCGGATGGCTTTTCAGCGCAGCACGGTAAAAATCGGCAGCGGCGGTCAATAAAGGGTAAAGCGGCGAATCTGTGGGCTGTCTTGGCTTTTGACCTCTGACGCCCTGTTCGCGGGGTACTTCCATGCCCGCGGCTTTGGCCAGTTCCTCGACGGCCTGGGGAAAGTCCAGATTGTCGTGGTCCATGATGAAGCCGAGGGCGTTGCCGCCTGCGCCACAACCAAAGCAGTAATAGAACTGTTTGTCCGGGCTGACACTGAAGGACGGCGTCTTTTCCTTGTGGAAAGGACAGCAGGCGCTGAAATTCTTCCCGGTTTTCTTGAGCTGGACGCGTGAGCTGACAACATCGACGATGTCGGTGCGGTTCAGGAGGTCGTCAATAAAACCTTGGGGAATCAATCCAGCCATGGCGTTCTCATCATCAGGCGCCCCGCCAGAAAGATCGTGGAGAATCCAAAGCGTAACGACGGTTGCCTGGTCAGTGTAGACCGGTCAGCGTAGCCTGGTTCAGGCTGGAAGAATTTGACTGGGCTTGTCGTGATTACGTCGAGGACGCTGAAAGCCTTTGTCTGTGCTGCGTGGGGCTAAATCTATAACTGCCGACAGCCCGGCTTTGAGGCCGGGCAAGGCAGAAGCTTGCGACAGACGTCTGTATTAGTACAGACGAACGGCGCGGCGCTGTTCGCGCTGAACTTTCTTGGCGTGACGCTTAACAGCAGCAGCTGCTTTACGCTTACGCTCGGAAGTTGGCTTCTCGTAAAATTCGCGGCTACGAACTTCGGCCAGAGTGCCGGCTTTCTCGCAGGAGCGCTTGAAACGACGCAGAGCTACGTCGAAGGGTTCATTCTCTTTAACTTTGACGGCTGGCATCCAGAGCTACCTTCATTCATTACCGGGGTCGACGCCTCGCACAACGCTTGTACTGAGTACGCCGGTTTTAAGGGTTGCGGATGTTAACCCCTCGGCGAGAGGAATGCAAAGCCTCTGATCGAAAAGCACTGGTCGCAGGCATGAGCGGCGACTATCATGCGCGCCTTCGAAATCAGCGTCCACAAGGCGTACCCCATGTTAGTACTGGGTTTGGAAACCTCATGCGACGAGACCGGCGTAGCGTTGTACGACAGCGAACGCGGTCTGCTCGCCGATGCATTGTTCAGCCAGATCGACCTGCACCGGGTCTATGGTGGCGTGGTGCCTGAGCTTGCCTCTCGTGATCACGTAAAACGCATGCTGCCCTTGATTCGTCAGGTGTTGGCCGAGGCCGACTGTGCCGCGACCGAGATCGATGCGATTGCCTACACCGCAGGCCCTGGGCTGGTCGGCGCCTTGCTGGTTGGGGCCTCCTGCGCCCAGGCACTGGCATTCGCCTGGGACATTCCGGCACTGGGGGTTCATCACATGGAAGGCCACCTGCTGGCCCCCATGCTGGAGGCGCAACCGCCTGAGTTTCCGTTCGTCGCTTTGTTGGTGTCGGGCGGTCACACGCAACTGGTGCGTGTCGATGGCATCGGCCTTTACGAACTGCTGGGCGAGACGCTGGATGACGCCGCCGGTGAGGCTTTCGACAAAACGGCCAAGATGATGGGCCTGAATTACCCCGGAGGCCCCGAAATTTCGCGTCTTGCACTAAGGGGCACCCCAGGGCGCTTCTCGTTTCCACGACCCATGACCGATCGTCCGGGTCTGACTTTCAGTTTCAGCGGTCTGAAAACCTCCGCGCTGAACACGTGGCAGCAATGTCAAAGCGCTAGGGACGACGGCGAGCAAACCCGTTGCGACATCGCGCTGGCCTTCCAGGATGCGGTGGTGGAGACTCTGACCATCAAGTGCAAACGCGCGCTGAAACAGACGGGCCTCAAACGTCTGGTGATTGCGGGGGGCGTGAGTGCGAACAAGGCGCTGCGTCAATCGCTGGAAGAGATGCTGCGCGGTATGGGGGGGAACGTTTTCTACGCCCGTCCGGAATTCTGTACCGATAATGGCGCGATGATCGCATTTGCCGGATGCCAGCGTTTGCAGGCCGGTCAGAAGGAAGACCTGAGCATCAGTGTTCAGGCCCGCTGGCCGATGGAGCAATTGCCGGGGTTGTAACGTCCGGATGAGATAGAAGAAAAAGGCTCGTATGAGCCTTTTTCATATTCTGGTTTCAGAAATGCCGTTCGCGCCCGGCAAAGAGGTCGCGTAGATTGCCACGATGGCGCCAGACGATCAGCAGGGTCAGAACGCTCATGGGCAACAGCGCGTGAGGTTGCTGCCAGGCGAGCAGCGGCAGGGTCAGCGGCGTGGCAATCAGCGAAGCCAGCGAGCTGGTGCGGGTGAGGTAGAACGTCAGCAGCCATGCGGCAATTGCCAGCAGGGCGGCGGGGGGATACAGGCCGAGTAACATGCCGGCTGCCGTCGCCACGCCCTTGCCACCACGAAAGCGGAAGTACAGTGGAAACAGGTGACCGAGCACCGCGCAAAGCCCGATCCAGGCCTGGCCTCTGGCGTCGAGCCCGGCCCAGGCGGCGATCAGCACGGGAATCAATCCTTTGCAGACATCGCCGATCAGGGTCAGGATAGCGAGCTTCTTGCCTGCCAGACGCAACATGTTGGTCGCGCCCGCGTTGCCCGAGCCACTGTCGCGCGGGTCCGGGCTGCCGTTCAGGCGGCTGAGCAGGATGGCGAAGGACAGCGAGCCGAGCAGGTAGGCGAGGATCGCCAGTAACCAAAACATGCTAACCATTCCGGGCGGGGATGCCCTGATTCTAACGGCGCATTGCGCCCTTGTCGTGCAGCGGAGAGAAAGGCTTGGACAGAGTTTTCATTGAGGGTCTGGAGGTCGATACGGTGATCGGCGCCTATGACTGGGAGCGTGGCATTCGCCAGGTTCTGCGTCTGGACCTGAGTTTTGCCTGGGACAACCGCCCCGCAGCGGCGGGCGACGATCTGAGCAAGGCCCTCGATTACGCCAGTGTGTCTGCACGCATTCAGGCCTTCGCCGACGTCTCTCAATTCCAACTGGTGGAGACCTTCGCTGAGCGGTTGGCCGAGGTATTGATGAGCGAATTCAATATTCCCTGGCTGCATCTGAAATTGACCAAGCCAGGGGCCGTAGCAGCGGCCAAGGGCGTGGGTGTGGAGATCGAGCGCGGATGCCGCTGACACGGGTTTTTCTCGGCCTGGGCAGTAATATCGATCGGCACCGTCACCTGTGTGCCGGGCTTGATGCATTGGCAGGCATTTTGACGGACATGTCGTGCTCTGCGGTGTTCGAGAGCCATCCTGTCGGGATCAAGAGCGGGCCGTTCATCAATCTGGTGGTGTCGGCGCTGACCGATCTGCCACTGATCGAGCTGGATCGCCGCTTGAAGTTCATCGAGGCGGATAACGGTCGTTACGCGCCTGATCGTAAAGGTCTGCCGCTGGATATCGACGTGCTGCTGTATGGCGAGCACGTGGGGAACTTCGATGGTCTTGTTCTGCCGCGCGCTGAAATCCTGAAAAACGCCTTCGTGCTGTGGCCACTTTCTTTGATTGCGCCGGAAAAGGTGCATCCGGAGACGGGGCTTACGTTTGCCCGGCAGTGGGAAATTGCTCAGATCGAACAGCAGTTGTGGCCAGTGGCGTTTGAGTGGCGGGGGCAGCAGTTGACCCCGGATTCAATCTTGTCTGCGGTCTAATCAGCACCGCATATCTCTCGTGGGAGCGAATGAATTCGCTCCCACAGAGGTCAGATGGCCTCCAGCGAAACCTCGGTCACGCCTGAGATGCCGCCTTGTAGAACGTCAGCGTATCCAGACGTTCACGCTTCAACGCCTCGCCCAACTCTTGCCCTTGATAACCCTTGTCCAGTAGCGGTTGAATCGCCACTTGCCTGGCCGCTTCCGCTGCGCCGCGCAGGTACTCGGCCTGTGGATAACTGCGATCCTCAAAACCTTTGCGGCCACGGGCGTCCATTTCGCAGGCAATGATGAACTCTTCGAACCGCTGAGGACGGCGGTACACGTCGAAGCTTTGCAACAGGTCCAGAAGGGTCGATGGCTTCAGTTCCAAAGCGCGATGACCATGGGTGTGGTACTGGCCGACCAACAGCGCCAGTTCCTGACACTCTTTCGGCACTTTGAAGCGCAGGTTCACAGCCTTTATCGCTTTCAGTCCCTTCTGTTCATGAGCAATGTGTCGTGGCCAGTCCTCCTGCGGGGTCAGCCCCTTGCCCAGATCATGGAGCAGGCACGCCCAGCGCACGCTAAGTGGCTGGTGATGCAGCGCAGACTGATGCAACACGCTCAGCACATGCACGCCAGTATCGATTTCAGGGTGATGGGCTTCTGGCTGAGGGATGCCGAACAGGGTGTCTATTTCGGGCATGAGCACGTTGAGCGCGCCACAGTCCCGCAGCACCTGAATGAATACTTGAGGCTCCGACTCCATCAATGCGCGAGAGATTTCCTTCCAACTGCGCTCGGGTGTCAGGGCTTCGAGCTCGCCTGACGCGCTGAGCTCACGCATCAATTCCAGCGTCTCGGGGGCAATGGTGAAACCGTCAGGTGCATAGCGAGCGGCGAAGCGGGCAACCCGCAACACACGCAGTGGATCTTCGGCGAAAGCGGGGGAAACGTGGCGCAAGATGCGTGCTTCGAGATCCCGTTGACCGTGGTACGGATCGGTGAGGTGGCCGTCCTTGTCTTCGGCCATTGCGTTGATCGTCAGGTCGCGCCGAATGAGATCTTCTTCGAGCGTGACGTCGGGGTCGGTGTGGAACACAAAGCCGCCATAGCCTCGGCCGTTCTTGCGTTCGGTGCGCGCCAGCGCGTATTCCTCACCCGTGAGCGGGTGGAGGAAAACCGGGAAATCCGTCCCCACCGGGCGATAACCCTTGATCAGCATTTCGTCGGTCGTCGCGCCGACAACCACCCAGTCCGTGTCCGAGACCGGTTTGCCAAGCAGGCGATCGCGAACGGCTCCGCCAACTTTATAGATCTGCATAAAAAACCTCCGTAAGCGCGACAGGATAAACCTTACGTCGCTCTTGCGGAGGTGCAAACCGCTTTATCTTCTAAAGGTGAACGACGGCCAGGTCGAGCCGGGGATATTCACTGTCGGCGTGATCGCCTCTCGGTGGGACGTGATGGGTTTTCATGACCTGGTCGCCTTGCAGTGTTTCCAGATGAATATCGAAACCCCACAGACGGTGCAGGTGTTTGAGCACTTCTTCGGTCGAGTCGCCCAGTGGCTTGCGGTCGTGTTGTTGATGGCGCAGGGTCAGCGAGCGATCGCCACGGCGGTCGATGCTGTAGATCTGCACATTGGGTTCGCGATTACCCAGGTTGTACTGAGCAGCGAGGGTTTCTCTGATCGTTCTGTAGCCTGATTCGTCATGAATGGCGGGAACGAGCAGATCGTCTTTCTGATCGTCATCCAGAATGCTGAACAGTTTCAGGTCGCGAATGACCTTGGGCGACAGGTATTGAAGGATGAAGCTTTCATCCTTGAAGCTGCTCATCGCGAACTTCACGGCGGTCAGCCAATCGGTGCCTGCAAGGTCGGGGAACCAGCGACGGTCTTCTTCGGTGGGGTGCTCGCACATCCGCCGAATGTCCTGATACATGGCGAAGCCCAGCGTATAGGGGTTGATGCCGCTGTAATAAGGGCTGTCAAAACCGGGCTGGAACACTACGCTGGTGTGGGATTGCAGGAATTCCATCATGAACCCGTCTGTGACCAGACCTTCGTCGTACAGGTCATTCATCAGGGTGTAATGCCAGAAGGTTGCCCATCCCTCGTTCATCACCTGCGTCTGGCGTTGCGGATAGAAATACTGGGCGATCTTGCGCACGATACGCACCACTTCACGCTGCCATGGCTCCAGCAACGGCGCGTGTTTCTCGATGAAATAGAGGATGTTCTCCTGCGGTTCGGCCGGGAAGCGCGCGTTGTCCTCCTTGTCGTTCTTGCTCGCGCTTTTCGGGATGGTGCGCCACAGGTCGTTGATCTGTTTCTGCAGGTGCTCTTCCCGATCCTTCATGCGCCGACGTTCTTCTTCCGCCGAGATCGGATAGGGGCGTTTGTAACGGTCCACACCGTAATTCATCAGCGCATGGCAGGAGTCGAGCAAGTCCTCCACGGCGTCGATGCCATGGCGCTCCTCGCACTGCATGATGTACTGCTTGGCGAACACCAGGTAATCAATGATTGAGCTAGCGTCGGTCCAGGTGCGGAACAGGTAATTACCTTTGAAGAAGCTGTTGTGGCCATAGCAGGCATGAGCCACGACCAGTGCCTGCATGCAGATGGTGTTTTCTTCCATCAGATAGGCGATGCACGGATCGGAGTTGATGACGATCTCGTACGCCAGACCCATCTGCCCTCGCGAGTAGGACTTTTCCGTACTGAGGAAGTGTTTGCCGTAGGACCAATGGTGATAGCCCAGCGGCATGCCGACTGACGCATAGGCGTCCATCATCTGCTCGGCGGTGATCACCTCGATCTGATTGGGATAGGTGTCCAGTGCGTACCGTTCGGCAATGCGGCTGATCTCCCGGTCATAGGCCTGGATCAGTTCGAACGTCCACTCTGAACCCGTGGAAAGGGGTTGGCGTTTCTGTTCTCTACCGGTCATGTCACTAACCTGCGCTGGAAGAGTTCACGGAATACCGGGTAGATGTCCCCGGCGGAGACCAACTGTTGCTGCGCGAAGGTGTCAGCGAAGGCTTCACCGATGCGCTCATATTCGAACCACAGCGCCTGATGTTCGCGCGGGGTAATTTCGACGTAAGTGTAGTACTGCACGAACGGCATGATCTGTTTGATCAAAATGTCTCGGCAGATTGGCGAGTCATCGTTCCAGTTATCGCCGTCCGAGGCTTGCGCTGCGTAAATGTTCCACTCGTTGGTGGGATAGCGCTCGGCCATTATTTCCTGCATCAGTTTCAGCGCACTGGAAACGATGGTGCCCCCGGTTTCCCGAGAATAGAAAAACTCTTCTTCGTCGACCTCGCGGGCGCTGGTGTGATGGCGGATGAACACGACCTCGATCTTGTCGTAGTTGCGCTTCAGGAACAGGTACAGCAGGATGAAAAAGCGCTTGGCGATGTCCTTGGTCGCCTGGGTCATGGAACCCGACACGTCCATCAGACAGAACATGACCGCCTTGGAACTTGGGTTGGGCTGTTTGACCAGCAAGTTGTATTTGAGGTCGAAGGTGTCGAGATAGGGCACGCGCTTGATGCGTGCGCGCAACCGTTCGACTTCAGTTTCCAGCTCCTGAATATCACCAAAATTGTCAGGTTCTTCGCGTTTCATGCGCTCAAGTTCGGCGAGCGCTTCCTTGAGTTTGGCGCGGCTGCTGCCGGACAGGGCGATGCGTCGTGCGTGTGCCGAGCGCAATGTGCGAATGATGTTGATGCGCGACGGGTTGCCTTCGTTGCTGATCCCTGCGCGTACGGTTTTGAAGGTGTCGGTACCGGTCAGGTTGCGTTTGACCAGGTTGGGCAGTTCGAGGTCTTCGAACATGAATTCGAGGAACTCTTCCTGGGTGATCTGGAACACGAACTCATCCATGCCTTCGCCGGAGTTGCTCGCTTTGCCAGCGCCTTTGCCACCGCCGCCGCCTTGAGGCCGGGCGATGTGTTCGCCAGTGGTGAACTCCTTATTACCGGGGTGGACGACTGTCTGTTTGCCGCCACGCCCATGATGCAGCACCGGTTCGTCGATATCTCGCCCCGGAATGCTGATTTGTTCGCCGTGTTCCATGTCAGTGATAGAGCGACGACTGACCGCTTCTTCCACTGCTTTCTTGATGTGATCACGGTAACGCCGCAGAAAGCGCTGACGATTTACCGTGCTCTTGTTCTTGCCATTGAGACGTCGGTCGATCACATAGCTCATAAGCCCTCCGGGCAGCTACAAGGTAAAAACAGCCACAAGCTGCAAGCTGATCTGGCCGGACATCAGGCGCCGCTCCGTTCAGCTTGCCGCTTGAAGCTTGTAGCTCACAGCTGTGTTATTGGGACTTACGCACGCGCAGGTACCACTCGGAGAGCAGCCGTACCTGTTTGTCGGTGTAGCCCCGCTCGACCATCCGGGTAACGAAGTCGTTGTGCTTCTGTTGGTCCTCTTTGCTGGCTTTGGCGTTGAAACTGATCACCGGCAGCAGGTCTTCGGTGTTAGAGAACATTTTCTTCTCGATCACCACCCGCAGCTTCTCGTAGCCAAGCCAGGTCGGGTTTTTGCCGTTGTTGTTGGCGCGGGCACGCAGCACGAAGTTCACGATTTCGTTGCGGAAATCCTTCGGATTGCTGATGCCGGCCGGTTTTTCGATCTTTTCCAGTTCCTCGTTGAGCGCAACGCGATTAAGGATCTCGCCGGTTTCCGGATCGCGGTACTCCTGATCCTGAATCCAGAAATCCGCGTACAGCACATAGCGGTCGAAGATGTTTTGACCATATTCGCTGTAGGACTCCAGATAAGCCGTCTGGATCTCCTTGCCGATGAACTCGATGTAGCGCGGCGCCAGGTATTCCTTAATGAAGCGCAGGTAGCGCTCACGGGTTTCGGCCTGGAACTGCTCCTGCTCGATTTGCTGCTCAAGCACGTACAGCAGATGAACCGGGTTCGCGGCGACTTCGTGCGGGTCGAAGTTGAAGACCTTCGACAGAATCTTGAACGCAAAACGGGTCGACAGGCCGTTCATGCCTTCGTCGACACCCGCCGCATCGCGGTACTCCTGAATCGACTTGGCTTTCGGATCGGTGTCCTTGAGGTTTTCCCCGTCGTACACCCGCATCTTGGAATAGATGTTCGAGTTTTCCGGTTCTTTGAGGCGTGACAAAACAGTGAACTGCGCCAGCATTTTCAGCGTGTCGGGCGCGCAATGGGCCTTGGACAGCGAACTGTTGAACAGCAGCTTGTCGTAAATCTTGATTTCGTCGCTGACGCGCAAGCAATACGGCACCTTCACGATGTAAATGCGGTCGATGAAGGCTTCGTTGTTCTTGTTGTTGCGGAAGCTGTGCCATTCCGATTCGTTGGAGTGGGCCAGCAGAATACCGGTGAAGGGGATCGCGCCCAGGCCTTCGGTACTGTTGTAGTTACCTTCCTGAGTGGCCGTGAGCAGTGGGTGCAAGACCTTGATCGGCGCCTTGAACATCTCCACGAATTCCATCAGGCCCTGGTTGGCCCGGCACAGCGCGCCCGAGTAGCTGTAAGCGTCGGCGTCGTTCTGTGGGTATTCCTCAAGTTTGCGAATATCGACTTTACCGACCAGTGCCGAGATGTCCTGGTTATTCTCGTCACCCGGTTCGGTCTTGGCCACGGCGATCTGATTAAGGATCGACGGATACAGCTTCACCACCTTGAACTGGCTGATGTCGCCCCCGAACTCAGCCAGACGTTTGGTCGCCCAAGGCGACATGATGGTGTTCAGATACCGGCGCGGGATGCCGTAGTCCTCTTCGAGGATCGCCCCGTCTTCGGAAGGTTTGAACAGGCCCAAGGGCGATTCGAAAACCGGCGAGCCCTTGATGGCGTAGAAAGGTATTTTTTCGACAAGCTGTTTGAGTTTTTCAGCCAGAGACGATTTACCACCGCCTACCGGGCCGAGCAGATAAAGGATCTGTTTCTTCTCTTCCAGGCCTTGGGCCGCATGGCGGAAGTACGAGACGATTTGCTCGATGCAGTCCTCCATGCCGTGGAAATCCTCGAACGCCGGATAGCGCCGGATCACCTTGTTGGAGAAGATTCTGGACAGCCTGGAGTTGGTCGACGTGTCGAACAGTTCAGGCTCGCCAATGGCCATCAGAAGACGTTCTGCGGCTGAGGCGTATGCACTGCGATCGGTTTTGCAGAGCTCCAAGTACTCCTGTAGCGAGAGCTCTTCCTGGCGGGTCGATTCAAAGCGTTGTTGGAAGTGGCTAAAAATACTCATGACGTCACCTCGCTCGATACGTGGAGCCGGCGGCGGATCGTCAGTCGATGCTGGATGACGGCTGATCAGTCAGTCGCCATTTACCCCCCAAACACCATAAAAGTAGCTACCGATGACCCACGCGCCGGTGTACCGGCTCTCCCCTGATTCGGATGGCCTGAGGACAAGGATAGTTCGGATTCGCACACAGAAAGAAGGAAGGCGTGTGAATGTGAGGCAACCGTTCGTCAGTTGGATGCGCGAAGCCGCGTAGGACGCGGGCTTGCGCTCGGAAAAAATATTTTTCGATCAGCCTTGCGCGGTTTCGCTCGGAAACGTGGTTTTCCAAAGCTCGAAACCGCCATCCATGCTGTAGACCTCAGAGAAGCCCTGCCCTACAAGATAGGCCGCCGCGCTCTGACTTGAGTTGCCGTGATAGCAGACGACGACGAGTGGTTTGTCCAGATCGGCATTGCGGATGAAATCGGCGACCGAATGGTTGTCCAGGTGGTGCGAGTCAGGGATGTGATTACTGGCGAACGTCTGCGCGTCGCGGACATCGACCAGCACGGCGCCTTTTTCACGCAAGGCATGGGCCTGCTCCGGCGGAATGCGTTTGAAGTCGGTCATGGCATTGGGCTCCTGGGCCAGTGGGTTCTCGACCCGTCGAGAACGAAAAAGGGATTTTAGCGCGGGGATGCGGTCGAGTGCTCGGTCGCTTGGGCGGGGGATGCTGTCGCGATGTTGCCTCGGTCGTCGCACTTGCAGCGGATCATTTCCCGTGTGTCGACATTGAGCATCGACATCGCGCCGCCCCACACACAACCGGTGTCCAGGGCGTAGACGCCAGGTTCGTCGCAGCGGCCTTCAAGGGCTGCCCAATGGCCGAAAATGATGTTCAGGCCTTTGGTCTTGCGATCCTTGTGGCTGAACCAGGGGGCGTATCCAGCAGGTGCGCTGTCCAGGCCTTCCTTGCTCTTGAGGTCGAGCTTGCCGTCGCTGGTGCAGAAGCGCATGCGGGTGAAGTAATTGGTGATCACGCGCAGCCGGGTGACGCCCGTCAGGTCTTTGTCCCATTTGGCCGGTTCGTTGCCATACATGCCATCGAGGAACGGCTCGAAGCGGTTATCGTCACGCAAGGCTTCCTCGACTTCTTGCGCGCAACGCAGCGCTTTTTTCAGGCTCCATTGGGGCGGAATGCCCGCGTGAACCAGCGCGATATCGCGCTCGGCGTCGTAATGCATGAGCTTCTGCTGGCGCAGCCAGTCGAGCAGGTCGTTGGCGTCGGGCGCTTCGAGGATCTCTCGCAGCGTGTCGCCTTTTTTGAGGCGTTCGATATTGCGCCCCGCTGCGAGCAGGTGCAGGTCGTGATTGCCCAGTACGCAGACGACAGCGTCACGCATGCTGTAGAGAAAACGCAGGGTTTCCAGCGATTGCGGGCCACGGTTGATCAGGTCACCCACCAGCCACAGCTTGTCGTTGACGGGGTCGAACGCTACTCGTTCGAGCAGGCACTTCAGCGGTTCAAGGCAACCTTGCAGATCTCCGACTGCGTAAACCGCCATCAGTGAAGCGCCCTTGGCACCGCCAGACGGAACGGCGCAATGATGGCATCAAAGTGGGTGCCGTCGTCCGCGAGCATCTGGTAGCTGCCCTGCATGTTGCCGACTTTGGTGTTCATGACCGTGCCGCTGCTGTAGGTGTGGCTTTGCCCGGGCTGAATCAATGGCTGCTGACCCACGACGCCTTCGCCGCGCACTTCTTCGACATTGCCGTCGCCATCGGTAATCACCCAGTGCCGCGAGAGCAGTTTGGCCGGTAGCTCGCCGTTGTTGTGTACCGTGATGGTGTACGCGAAAGCGAAGCGGTTTTGCTCAGGCTGTGATTGTTCTGCGAGAAAGCGGGTCACGACGCTGACGTCGACCTGGTAACGAGGATCAGACATGCAAAAGGCCTTGGAAGCTGGGGCGGAAAAAGCCGGAAAAGCCCGGAGATGAAAGAGTCTAGGACATGTCGCAGGTAAAAGACCAATCGCGGTTCTGACCGGACATGTCCTGAGTGCATCAGCTTGCGACAGATTTATCCGCAAGCTTGTCGGCCAGACGTACGAAAGCGGCCAAGTCCAGTTGCTCAGGGCGTAGGCTGCCGTCCACGCCTGCGTCAGCGATTTCGTCGCTGGTCAGCAGCGCCTTGAGCGTGTTGCGCAAGGTCTTGCGGCGCTGGTTGAAGGCTTCGCGCACGATGCGCTCCAGTACGCGATGATCCTTGGCCGGATGCGGCAGGGTCTCGTGCGGTACAAGGCGCACGATCGCCGAATCGACTTTCGGCGGCGGATTGAACGCGCCAGGCCCAACGTTGAACAAGTGCTCCACGCGGCAGTGGTACTGAACCATGATCGACAGACGGCCCCAGTCGCCACCGCCCGGACCGGCAGCAAGACGCTCGACAACTTCTTTTTGCAGCATGAAGTGCATGTCGCGAATCAGATGCGCGCTATCGAGCAGGTGGAAGATCAGCGGTGTAGAAATGTTGTAGGGCAGGTTGCCGACCACGCGCAGTGTATTGGGCGCTGCGTTCAGGGTGTTGAAGTCGTACTTCAGGGCATCGCCCTGGTGCAGGTTAAAGTTCGGCAAATGGCTGAACTGGCCCATCAGGATCGGCACCAGGTCCTTGTCCAGTTCGACGACGTCCAGCTTGGCGCCGCTTCTCAACAGACCTTCGGTCAACGCACCCTGACCCGGGCCGATTTCCAGCATGCGATCGTCGGCCCTGGCGCGGATGGAGCGCAGGATTTTGTCGATCACGCCCGCGTCATGCAGGAAGTTCTGGCCGAAGCGCTTGCGCGCCTTGTGTTGGTATTGCTCAGTCATTTACGTACGGGTCTCGGCCATCTGATAGGCGTTTTCCAGAGCGACCTTGAGGCTGCCGGTGTCGATTTTTCCGCTGCCCGCCAGATCCAGCGCGGTGCCGTGATCGACAGACGTACGGATGATCGGCAGACCCAGTGTGATGTTGACCGCCGCGCCGAAGCCTTTGTACTTCAGCACGGGCAGGCCCTGGTCGTGGTACATCGCCAGCACTGCATCGCAGTGCTCCAGATATTTTGGGGTAAACAGAGTGTCGGCGGGCAACGGGCCGCGTAGATCTAGGCCGTCGTTGCGCAGACGCTCCAGAGTGGGTTCGATGATGTCGATCTCTTCGCGGCCCAAATGACCGCCTTCTCCCGCGTGCGGATTCAGTCCGCAGACCAGAATGCGCGGCTGGGCGATGCCGAACTTGTTGACCAGATCGGCGTGAAGAATACGTGTAACGCGCTCCAGTCGTTCAGGGGTGATGGCGTCGGCGATGTCGCGCAGCGGCAGGTGAGTGGTCACCAGCGCCACACGCAGATCGCCTGTGGCAAGCATCATCACCACTTGTTCGGTTCGAGTCAGTTCAGCCAGAAACTCGGTATGGCCTGAAAACGCGATGCCGCTCTCGTTGATCACGCCCTTGTGAACGGGCGCTGTGATCATTCCGGCAAAATCGCCGTTCATGCAGCCTAGACCCGCACGGGTCAGGGTTTCGAGCACAAACGGGCCGTTCGCTGTGTTCAATTGCCCGGCAACCACGGGCGCTTGAAGAGCGGTATCCCAGACATACAGGCTGTCAGCCGGTGCTGGGGCGTCAGGCCATGCGTCCGGCGTGACGGGAATCAGTCGAACAGCCACGCCCAGTTGCGCGGCCCGCTCGTTGAGCAGGTCGCAACTGGTGATGGCAATCAGGGGGTAGGGCTGGGACTGCGCGGCGAGCAGCAGGCAAAGGTCAGGACCAATGCCGGCGGGCTCGCCGGGTGTCAGCGCGAAGCGCCGGGGCTTCACTTGGCAGCCTGGTCAGCGCCAGGCAGCTTGATTTCAACGTAGGCTTCGTCGCGTATCTGGCGCAGCCAGGTTTGCAGCTCTTCGTCGTATTTGCGGTTGCGCAGCACGGTCATGGCCTGCTGTTCGCGAGCCTGGGTGGTGCTGTCGGTAGCGCGGCGGCCCAGAACTTCCAGAACATGCCAGCCAAACTGAGTCTGGAACGGTTTGGACACCACGCCTTGTGGCGTTTCGTTCATCACGTCGCGGAATTCAGGGACCAGGTTGCGTGGGTCAACCCAGTTCATGTCGCCGCCATTGAGCGCCGAACCCGGGTCTTCCGAGAAGTTCTTCGCCAGTTCGGCGAAGTCTTCACCGTTCTGAATACGATCGTAGATGCGCTGAGCCAGCATTTTGGTCTCAGCTTCGCTACGGATCTCGCTTGGCTTGATCAGGATGTGACGGACATGAACTTCGTCGCGCATCTGGGTCTCTGTCTCGCCGCCGCGTTTTGCCAACAGCTTGAGAATGATGAAGCCACCCGGCGTGCGGGCTGGAGGCGTCACTTCGCCAGGGCTCATCGAGTTCAGCATGTCGCCGAACGGCGGAGGCAGTTGCGCGGCTTTACGCCAGCCCATGTCGCCGCCGTCCAGTGCGCTTTCACTGGCAGAAGAGGAAATGGCCAGTTGCTCGAAGTTCGCGCCTTGTTGCAGCTTGCCGTAGATGTCTTTGGCCTTGGCCGCTGCTTCCTGGATCTGCGACGAAGTTGCGCTGTCCGGTGTAGGAATCAGGATGTTGGCCAAGTGGTACTCTTCGGAAAATTGCGCCTTGCCCAGATCCGAAGCCAGGAAGTTCTTCACTTCCTGTTCCGACACCTGGATGCGCTCGGCCACACGGCGCTGACGCACGCGGCTGATGATCATTTCACGACGAATCTGTTCGCGGGCGCTCTGGTACGACAGACCGTCGTGAGCCAGTGCGGCCTTGAACTGGTCGATGCTCATGTTGTTGCGCTGAGCAATGGTGCCAACGGCCTGGTTCAGTTCTTCATCGGTGATGCGAATGCCGGAACGTTCGCCGATCTGCAGTTGCAGGTTTTCCAGAATCAGACGATCCAGAACCTGAGACTCCAGCGCGCTGGCAGGCGGAACGCCTTGCCCGCGCTTGGCGATGGTCTGTTGAACTTCGCGGGTCCGCTGATCGAGCTGGCTTTTCATGACCACGTCGTTGTCGACGATGGCAACGACACTGTCGATGGGGCGCACTTCTGCGTGCACCACGGTACCGATGAGTAGAGC
Source organism: Pseudomonas sp. NPDC088444 (assembly GCF_044900175.1). Lineage (NCBI taxonomy): Bacteria > Pseudomonadati > Pseudomonadota > Gammaproteobacteria > Pseudomonadales > Pseudomonadaceae > Pseudomonas > Pseudomonas sp. NPDC088444. The sequence continues at coordinate 36,364 of NZ_JBJDNK010000021.1, read as the reverse complement.
GCCCAGCATCAGCGGGCGCAGACAATCAGAAAGCTTGGTCTTCACGTTCACGATAACCTTGGATGCCTTTGTCGAGGAAGCTTTCAACTTTCTGGCCAACAACGCCGCCAAGCCCCTTCAACACGATTTGCAGGAAGATGCCGCGGTCGCCTTTTTCGTTCTGCGCGACCTCTTGAGTGGACTCGTCATAATCAACCCAGTAACGGTTGATCAGACGCAGCTTCCAGCAGCAGTTGTCATATTCAAAGCCGCCAAAGGCTTCGAGCGTGCGGCTACGGTTGTAGTCATATTGCCAGCGAGCAATGGCGCTCCACTGTGGTACGACCGGCCAGATGACCGAGAAGTCATGCTGTTCGATCTTGTAATAGTCCTTGATGACCGAACCATCTGGCAGGACTGCGTCACCACCGCCCACGCTCCAGCGACCGGTGGTCTGGTCGTAGCGAACCTGGTCGTTACGGTAGCGGTAACCGGCGTTGAACACTTTGCCCGGCTCGTCTTCAGGCTGGTAATGGAACATCGCGCTGCCCGAGCGGGTGCTGCGGCTGTCCGGGTCCCAGTTGAAGGTCGAGTTGAGGCGCCAGTCGCGGTTGAAGCGGTATTCGTATTCAAGCGCGTAAGGCGATACGTCAGACTGTGCGTCTTTACGGTCCTGATAGCTGATGCCTGGCAGTTGAACCTTGCGATCTGCAAAGTACAACGCTTGACCAATGCTGAAGCGCTGACGTTCGAAGCCGTTGTCTTCGATCCAGCGGTTGGTCACGCCCAGCGACAGCTTGTTCTCGTCGCCGACACGGTCGGAGCCGACGAAACGGTTGTCGCGGAACAGCGAGGCGTAATCGAACGTGGTTTCACCCGAGTCGAAAATCGGGATGTCGGTCTGATCCTTGTAAGGCACGTACAGGTAGTAAGCCCGCGGTTCGAGCGTCTGGCGATAGTTTGTGCCGAACCAGTTGGTGTTGCGATCGAAGTACAGGCCGCTGTCGATACTGGCAACCGGGATGGAACGGTCGACACCGCTGTCGAAGTTTTCCTGATAGCCAGCAGTCTGGTTCCTTGCGGTAAGGAGGTCCGCTTTGCCTTGTCCATCCAGATCAAGATCATACTTCGTGTAAACGTACTTCAGCTTTGGTGTGACATAGCCATAGCTGGCGGTCAGCGGCAAGCTGATCGAAGGCGCCAGGTTCAATCTGTTGCCGTTGGCGCGTTCGATGCCAAAAATGGATCTGTCCAGGCGAGCGGTTGAATTACCGTCTTCGTCGGTGTAGTTGCCCGTACGCAAATCACGATCAAAACGAACCAGCTCAGTGTCATAACCGAACTTCAGACCACCCGGGTTGTAGGGCAATACGCCGTTCAGGGTCAGCTGTGGCAGACGGCCGTATGGCGTGATCTGAGTCACTGTCGTCAGTTGATACTGCTGGACATTGAGCATCGCGTTATAGCTGTCGCCGCGATAGAACAATGCGCCCTGTTGGTTCAGGAAGTCATGCTGACTGACGCCTTCCTGGCCGCTCTTCAGATCCTTGAAGTAGTAAGGATCACTGACCTTGGTGTAATCGACCTTGGACGTCAGGCGTGAATCCAGCCCGCTGCGATCCTGCCAGTTGATCATCCAGCGCGTGTCCTTGTAATCGGACTGGTCCTTGCGATCATCGTTGTCGTCGTTCAGGTAAGCCGCACCGAACTGACCTTCGCTGCTCTTGGTCAGGTAACGGAACTCGCCTTCCAGCAACAGACCACGTTTGGCCATGTAGGTCGGGTACAACGTGGCGTCGTAGTTCGGCGCCAGGTTGAAGTAGTACGGGGTGAGCAACGAGAAGCCGGTGTCGCTGCTGGCACCGATGGTCGGTGGCAGGAAGCCGGACTGGCGACGGTCGTCGATCGGGAAATAGATGTACGGCGTGTAGAGGATCGGAATGTCCTTCACGCGCAGGGTTGCGTTGGTCGCCGTACCGAAACCGGTGGCCGGGTTCAGGGTGATGTTGTTGCCCTTCACCGTCCAGGCGTTGCTGCTCGGTTCGCACGTGGTGTACGTACCGTCCTTCAGGCGGATGATGGCGTTTTCTGCACGACGCGCGTACAGCGCATTACCGCGCACGTTGGATTTGTGCAGCACGTATTCGGCGTTGTCGACTTTCGCCTCGCCGGTGTCCAGCTGGATCTCGGCGTGGTCGCCGACGATCAGGGCGCCGTTGTCACGCAGACGGACATCGCCGTTCAGCTCGCCACGGTTTTCGGCCTGGTGCAGACTCGCTTCGTCGGCCTCGACCTGCATCGAACCCTGACGCATGACGACATCACCGGCCAGGCTGGCGATCTGTTCGTCCTGTTGATAGCGCGAAGCCTTGGCACCGATGAAGGTCGGCGCGTCGCTCTTGGCGGTCTTGTCGTCCATGCCAGGGCGAATCGGCTCGATGTAGGCACCGGAGCAATAAGGGCCGGTCTCTGCCAACTGGGCAGCGGTCAGCTTCTCGCGAGGCACCCAGTCCAGGTGGCTGTAGTCGGCGCTGCGCGATTTCAGGCCACGGCCCTTGGCTTCGGTGACCAGCATCGTCTTGGGCACGACCTCACCGCTTTCGGTGGTCGTCGTCGACTCGGTCGTCGCCGTGCTGCTGTTGGACGACACGCTGTTGGCGTCGTGCACAGGGCGCGGAGGCAACTGGGCAGTATTGGTTTTCGGGGAGCAATCCCAGGAACCCGTTGCCGACGCCGCACAGTCGAACTGTTCAGCCGCAAACACGAACTGGGTGGCCAGAGGTTGCATCGCCAGCAAACTGCCGGTTACCAGCAACGGAAATTTTTTACGAAACGCGGGGGATTTCAATGCCATCTTATTAGTCCGGGCTTCCTGCGCGCCATCTGCCCGCGGGGGGGCCGCACGCCTCTCGATGGGCTGAAAAAGATGTCGGATAATAAAGCATGACCCGCTTGACGGCTAGCGCCGTCGGAGACCCTTGTAATGCAAGATCAAGATGTACGTCTGCAACACCTGAAAGTCTGGCTCGATGAGCAGTTGCCAAAATTGTTCGCAGCCCAGGGCTGGGGCGCGATTCCCCCGGCCACATTGACCGCGGCCAGCAGTGACGCGAGTTTCCGTCGGTATTTTCGTTGGGAAGGTGAGGGCCGAACTTTTATCGTGATGGATGCGCCACCCCCTCAGGAAAACTGCAAACCGTTCGTGGACATTGCTCATTTATTAAGCAAGTCGGGTATTAATGTTCCGAAAATTTATGCCGAAGACCTGACTCAAGGCTTTCTTCTGCTCAATGATCTGGGTCGAAAAACATATCTCGACGTGATTGATGAGCAAAATGCCGATCAACTGTTCGCAGATGCCATCGATGCGTTACTGGCCTATCAGCAATTGCCGATGGATACGCCATTGCCCAGCTACGACGTCGCCCTGTTGCGTCGCGAACTTGAGCTGTTTCCCGAGTGGTACGTGAAGCGCCATTTGGGTATCGAGTTTGACGCCTCGCAGCAAGCGAGTTGGCAGCGTGTCAGTGATGTGTTGATCGAGAGTGCCTTGGCGCAACCCAAGGTTCTGGTGCATCGCGACTATATGCCGCGCAATCTGATGGTCAGCGAGCCGAACCCTGGTGTACTGGATTTTCAGGATGCGGTTTATGGCCCGGTGACGTATGACATCACGTGCCTGTTCAAGGACGCCTTCCTGAGCTGGCCGGAAGAGCGTGTCGTCGGTTGGTTGAAGGCGTACTGGGAACGTGCCGCGGCTGTCGGAATTCCGGTGCAGGATGACTTCGAGGAGTTTCGTCGTGCCAGTGACCTGATGGGCGTGCAGCGGCATTTGAAGGTCATTGGTATCTTTGCGCGTATTTGCCATCGTGACGGCAAGCCGCGTTATGTCGCCGATGTCCCGCGCTTCTTCTCTTATATAGAGGCGGTCCTGGCGCGCCGGCCTGAGCTGGTTGAATTGAGCCATTTGTTGATCAGCCTCGCCCAGCCAAAATAAAAGCCATCGTGAAGGGATGGATGTGACGACTGTTTTTAAGAGGGATGCATGAAAGCGATGATTCTGGCAGCAGGCAAGGGCGAGCGCCTGCGCCCGTTGACCCTGCACACGCCCAAACCGTTGGTCCGTGCCGGTGGTGTTCCGCTGATCGAATATCACCTGCACGCGTTAAAGGTAGCGGGTTTTACCGAGGTGGTGATCAACCACGCCTGGCTGGGCCAGCAGATTGAGACGTATCTGGGCGATGGTCAGCGGCTGGGCTTGAGCATTCGCTATTCCTCCGAAGGCGAGCCGCTGGAAACCGGTGGCGGAATTTTTCGCGCGCTGCCACTGCTCGGCGACGAGCCGTTTCTGGTGGTCAATGGTGATATCTGGACCGACTGCGACTTCACGGCGTTGAATGCGCCGATCAACGGATTGGCCCATCTGGTGCTGGTGGACAACCCGCTGCATCACCCCTCGGGTGATTTCGCCCTGGTGGGTGGTGAAGTACGCGACGATGCCAGCCTTTCACGGCTGACCTACAGTGGTATCGCTGTACTGCATCCACAGTTGTTTGCCGGTTGCAGTGATGGCGCGTTCAAGCTCGCGCCGCTGTTACGTGAAGCGATGGCGAAAGGGCAGGTGACTGGTGAGCATTTCACCGGTCGCTGGGTGGACGTCGGAACCCATGAACGATTGGCGGAAGTCGAGCAGATCCTTGCGGTGAAATCCTAGATGCTCTGGCCATTCACAGTGATCGGCGGTGGCGCCGGGTATGCAATTGCCAGCATCCCCGGCGCAATGCTGGGTGCGCTGCTGGGGCAAGCGCTCGACCGGCGACTGCACGTGCAGAGCCTGGCCGAGTTGCGCGAGCGGGCCAGTGGGCGAAAAGTCCCACGGGACGACGAGCTGATTTTCATCTTGCTGGGCCGCCTGGCAAAGAGTGAAGGGCGGGTAGTCGATGGCCATATCCAGCAGGCGCGTGTCGAAATGCGTCGTCTGGACCTGAGCGAGCCTGCGACGCGTCGTGCGATTGCCGCGTTCAATCGAGGCAAGGATGGCCGCGACAATTTGCGGGTTCACCTGACGCGCCTCAAACCACAGCCCAACGCGGCGGAAGGGTTGCTGCGAGCGTGCTGGCGCATGGCCTGGGCGGACGGCAAGGCGTCCCGCACCGAGCGTGAGCTGATCGTACTGTGGGGGAAGTGGCTGGGTTGGACGGCAGACAAGGTCCAGGCGCTATCGGCGACTGAAGATGATCAACGTGCACGAGCGCCTGCCAGCAGCGGAGGGGAATATCAGGAAGCGCTGCGTTTGTTGGGCGTCAGGGCGGATTCGGAGCCTGCGCAGATCAAACGCGCGTACCGGCGGTTGTTGAGCCGTCATCACCCCGACAAAGTGGCGGGGACGGGGGCCAGTCAGGTGCAGGTGCGTGACGCCACCGAGAAAACCCGTGAGTTGCACAACGCCTATGCGGTGATTCGCGACAGGCGCGGGTTTCGATAAGGGGGGGCACAGGGCAGACTCAAAAGCAATGTCGGGGTTACTCCGCCTCCAGCCACCCACGAACCCGGCGGAATAACTGATCCTGTTCCATCGCCGAATTACCCGGAATCGCACTCAAGGCCACTTGCGTGAAACGCGAGTTCTTCACCCGTTTACTCGCGTCCAGGCGATCCTGAGCCTGCTGGCGGGGCACTGATTTTTCCTTGTTGACGAAGTCCGCCGTCGCCACCTTGAGCGTCGGCAAAATGTCGACCAAGGACGGCGTGTCCTTGCCATTCTCGACGGCGGTGACCATTACCAGCTTTTGAATGGCCGGCGCCGGACGCTCGCTTAAATACCGCGCCGCCCAATACGCCCCTGTGCCGTGCCCCAACAGAACCACGCTACGGGCTTTGTTCTGTTGTGCAAACGCGATGGCGCTGTCGATGCGTGCGAAGATTTTCTCGGCATTGGCCTTGGCGATTTCAGCCTGCGCTGCCGCTTGTGCCGCTGTCGCTGCGGCATCTGCCTCGGCCGCGGCTGCCGGGTCGGGTGCCTTGGTTTTATCTTTGTCAGCCGCAGCCTTGTCGTCCGCCGCAGGCGCGTCCGCTTCCCGTGCGAAAACGCCGTCGTTGTAGGCGTCTGGCAGGCTTAGGCTCAGACTCGCCCAACCCACGTCCGGCAGTTTGCGTCGCAGCGGACCCACCGCGTTTGGCCAGTCCGCTGACTCATCCGCGCCCGGCACAATAATCACCGCGCCTTTAGGGTCGTCCGTATTGGCCTGTTTCCACAGGGCCAGAAAGTTTTCGTCACCGGCCTGCAACTGTTGCTGCTCGGACGGCGGCACCTGGCGTTCCAGCGCTACCGCGTCTTCCTGGCTGCGTGACGGCAGCGCTGCACGTTCGACAGGCGCCTCGGCAGGCTTGTCATCCTTGGCAGGGGCGGGATCGGCTGCCATCACAAGCGACGAGCAAGGTAGTATCAGCGTCAGACAGAGCGCGGGAAACATTGCGCGAAAGGTGTAGGACATCGAATATTCCAAAGGCCAGAAACAATTCTGGCAGCCTAATGGGTTCATGGCGGTTTGTCAGGCAAGCGAATGGCGTCGGCCAATCGTGCCGCGCACCCCACACGTTTGATCAGGATTCAGAAAAGTGGAGATGACAGGTTGAGAATCCCTGTGCGGTGCCTTTGGGTTATCGGCCGTCCAATTGTGCTCTTGATGGCGATGGTCATAAGCACGTTGTTCTCCACAGCGTTTGCGGGCGTGCCGACAGTGCCTCCGGACGCCTTGAGCACGGCTCAGCGTGAGTGGCTCAACCAGCGCGGCCAGTTACGTGTGGGGTTGGTGTTGCAGGCGCCGTACGCGCAATACGACAGACGCGCACAGGTGCTGTCAGGTGCGAACGTCGACCTCGTTAATCTGATGGCCAAAACCCTGCAAGTTGAATTGCTGTGGCGTAATTTCAGCGATCAGGCCGAGCTTGAAAAAGCATTGGCCGATGGGCAGATCGATTTCGCGCCGGGGCTGACCCAAACGCCTGCGGGCCTGCGCATGTGGCTGTATTCAGACCCCTACATGCGGGTGCCGCAACTGGTGGTCGGTGAGCGTGATGGCTCGGGCGCCGTGGACCTTGAGAAGCTCGACAGCCAGGTGCGGATCGCCGTGCGCATGCCCAGTGCCACTGCCGACTATTTGCGCTCCAACTACACTCATTTGAATGTGCAAGGCGTGCCATTGGAGCGACAAGCGCTGCAATTGTTGTTGAGCCAGCAAGCGCGCTATGCGGTGGTCGACGAGGCGCAGCTCAGCCGTTTGTCTCGCGAAAGCGAATTCGCCGGGTTGGCGGTCGTGGGCGACATTGGTTTTCCGCAACTGCTGCGAGTGGCCTCCCGTCGTGACATGCCCATACTGGCTGACATCATCAGTCAGGCACTGAGCGCTATTGCGCCGAAGGATCTGGACCAACTGCACGCCCAGTGGCTGCAACCCAAGTACCCGCAGGTCAGCGAGATGCCTGGCCTGTGGAAAAACATTTCGTTGTTGCTGCTGGTGCTGCTGATGGCCAGCGCCGCCATCGTGTTCTGGCAGCGCAAAGAACAGCAAATATTGGAACGAGATCTGCTGGCCGCTCGCGAAGACATCGCCAAGCGCCTGGCCAATGAGGAAGCGTTGCGTCTGGCGCAGTTCTCCATCGACCAAAGCACGGTCGGGATTCTCTGGGTCAACTGGGACAGCCACGTGCGCTACGCCAATCAGGCCGCCGAGACCATGCTGGGGTATGCGCCGGGTGGTGTTGTGGATCGGCCGTTGATCGATTTCGAGCCCAACCTGAATATGGACCGCTGGCTCAACCTGTGGAAGAACGCGCGCTCCAGCGATGAGACCCCACAGAACTTCGAGAGCAATTGCGTGCGCGCCGATGGCAGCATTTTGCCCGCCGACGTGTCACTGAGTTTTTTGAGATTCCGGGATGCCGAGTATCTCGTGGTCTTCATCACCGATGTCACCGAACGGCGCCGCTCCCTTGCGGCCTTGCAAGAAAGCGAGGCGCGTCTTCAGGTGTTGGCCGAGCAACTGCGTGAGCTGTCGGCGCACCTGGAAACGGTTCGGGAAGAGGAAAAGGCGCGAATTGCGCGGGAAGTGCACGACGAACTGGGTCAGATGCTGACGGTGCTGAAGCTGGAAACGTCGATGTGTGAACTGGCCTACGCCGATCTCGATCCTGGACTGCGTGACCGATTGAACAGCATGAAGCGTTTGATTGCCCAGTTGTTTCAGTTGGTGCGAGACGTGGCCACGGCATTGCGCCCCCCTATTCTTGATGCGGGCATTGCGTCAGCTATCGAATGGCAGGCGCGACGCTTTGAAGCGCGCACACAAATTCCCTGTCTCGTCCAAGTCCCGGAAAACCTGCCGACCTTGCCTGACGCGACGGCCATTGGTCTGTTCCGTATTCTTCAAGAGTCGCTCACCAACGTCATGCGTCACGCCCGAGCCCATACTGTCGAGCTGAATCTGAGCCTCAGCCACGACGTGTTGTGCATGAGTGTGGCGGACGATGGACGGGGTTTCGATCAACGAGAAGAACGGCCTGCATCGTTCGGTCTGGTGGGAATACGCGAGCGGGTGTTGATCATGGGCGGACGATTGCAACTGGACAGCACGCTGGGAGAAGGCACAACCTTGCGTATCTACATTCCGCTGGAACAGGTCGCTCAGGAGCACGTGCAGTGATTCGCGTATTGGTCGCCGAAGACCACACCATCGTTCGTGAAGGCATCAAGCAGTTGATCGGTCTGGCCAAAGACCTGCAAGTGGCCGGGGAGGCCAGCAACGGCGAGCAGTTGCTGGAGGCCTTGCGTCACACCGAGTGCGAGGTTGTGCTGCTGGACATTTCCATGCCGGGCGTTAACGGGCTTGAGGCCATCCCAAGAATCCGAGCGTTGAACAACCCGCCTGCGATTCTGGTGTTGTCGATGCACGATGAGGCCCAGATGGCTGCCCGCGCGTTGAAGATCGGCGCGGCAGGGTATGCGACCAAAGACAGCGACCCGGCATTGTTGCTGACGGCGATCCGACGGGTGGCGTCGGGCGGGCGTTACATCGATCCAGACCTGGCCGATCGCATGGTCTTCGAGGTGGGGCTGACCGACAGTCGGCCGTTGCACTCGCTGTTGTCCGAACGCGAGTTTTCGGTGTTCGAGCGTCTGGCCCAGGGCGCCAACGTCAACGACATCGCCCAGCAACTGGCGCTAAGTAGCAAGACCATCAGTACCCACAAGGCGCGTCTGATGCAGAAGCTCAACATTACCTCGCTGGCCGAGCTGGTGAAGTACGCGATGGAGCATAAGCTGGTCTGAAAGCGACATCCTCGCCGACGCTGTTTATCCCTGTGGGAGCGAATTCATTCGCGATACGTTGGTTCTGATCACACAGATGTGGCGTCTGAACATCTGTCATCCCGAATGAATTCGGTCCCACAGGTACGGTGTCTGTTCCAGCGAGGTAATCCGTCTGACAAGAGATACAAAAAAGGCCTACAAGCTAACGTATCTATTCCCGCCATCCGTGTAGGGCAATCCCTACACAGAACCTTCCATCTCGCTTAGGCCAATCTCTCCTACGCCCCGATTTGCGCGGCTTGTAGCCTCATCTAGGCTTGTTTCCACGGTTGATTAAACAAAGGTGTGGGTAATGAGCAACGTCGATTCAAGCGCTGGGGCGAATGATGTTCTGGTCAGCTTTCGTGGTGTGCAAAAGAGCTACGACGGCGAAGCCCTGATCGTCAAAGACCTCAACCTGGACATTCGCAAAGGCGAATTTCTCACCCTGCTGGGGCCGTCGGGTTCTGGCAAGACCACCAGCCTGATGATGCTCGCCGGTTTCGAAACGCCGACTGCGGGCGAGATCCTGCTGGCGGGTCGTTCGATCAACAACGTGCCGCCGCACAAGCGCGACATCGGCATGGTGTTCCAGAACTACGCGCTGTTCCCGCACATGACGGTGGCCGAGAACCTGGCGTTCCCGCTGTCGGTGCGTGGCATGAGCAAAACTGACGTCGCCGAGAAGGTCAAACGTGCGCTGGACATGGTGCAGCTCGGCGCGTTGTCCCATCGTTATCCGGCGCAGATGTCCGGGGGCCAGCAGCAACGTGTGGCCCTGGCCCGCGCGCTGGTGTTCGAGCCGCAACTGGTGTTGATGGATGAACCCCTCGGCGCCCTTGACAAGCAATTGCGCGAACACATGCAGATGGAAATCAAACACCTGCATCAGCGCCTGGGCGTGACTGTGGTCTACGTGACCCACGATCAGGGCGAAGCGCTGACCATGTCGGACCGCGTGGCGGTTTTCCATCAAGGCGAAATCCAGCAAATCGCCCCGCCGCGTACCCTCTACGAAGAGCCGAAGAACACCTTCGTCGCCAACTTCATCGGCGAAAACAATCGCATCAACGGCACCTTGCTCAGCCAGACCGGTGACCGTTGCCTGGTGACGTTGGGCCGCGGCGAGAAGGTTGAGGCGCTGGCAGTCAACGTGGGCGCTGCGGGCAGTCCGGTGACGCTGTCGATCCGCCCTGAACGCGTGAATCTGAACGGTCGCAGCGAAAGTTGCGTGAACCGCTTCTCCGGCCGCGTCGCTGAATTCATCTATCTGGGCGACCACGTGCGTGTACGTCTGGAAGTGGCCGGTAAAACCGATTTCTTCGTCAAGCAGCCGATTGCCGAGCTGGACCCGGCATTGAGCGTTGGCGACGTTGTGCCCATTGGATGGCAGGTCGAGCACGCACGCGCGCTGGACCCTTTGCAGGAAGCGCATTGATTCACCTGCGGTATGCGTAACCCGATGCACCCAGAGGCGAACGAATCGCCCCATTGCTTAACCAACATTGTTCGTGGAGAGAAAAACAAATGCTCAAGACATTGAAGCTCACCGCCCTTTCGGTCGGCATGATGTGCGCGGCGCAAGCCATGGCGGCCGACCTGACTGTCATTTCCTTCGGTGGTGCGAACAAGGCGGCTCAGGAAAAGGCCTTCTATGCACCTTGGGAAAAAGCGGGCAACGGCAAGATCATTGCCGGTGAGTACAACGGTGAAATGGCCAAAGTCAAAGCGATGGTCGACACCAAAAGCGTGACCTACGACCTGGTAGAAGTTGAATCCCCAGAGCTGTCCCGTGGTTGCGACGAAGACATGTTCGAAGAGATCGACCCGGCCATTCTGGGCAAGAAAGAAGATTACGTACCAGGCGCCATTCAGACCTGCGGCGTGGGCTTCTTCGTGTGGTCGACCGTGCTGGCTTACAACGCCGACAAACTGAAAACCGCACCAACCAGTTGGGCTGATTTCTGGAACACTGAAAAATTCCCGGGCAAGCGTGGCCTGCGCAAAGGCGCCAAATACACCCTGGAATTCGCACTGATGGCCGACGGCGTTGCACCGAAAGACGTCTACAAAGTGCTGGCCAGCAAAGACGGTCAGGACCGCGCCTTCAAGATGCTCGACAAGCTCAAGCCAAACATTCAGTGGTGGGAGGCCGGTGCTCAGCCGCCGCAATTCCTGCAATCGGGTGACGTTGTAATGAGCTCGGCCTACAACGGCCGTATCGCTGCGGTACAAAAAGAAAGCAACCTGAAAATCGTCTGGACCGGCGGCGTCTACGACTTCGACTCCTGGGCCATTCCGAAGGGCGCGAAAAACGTAGCAGAAGCCAAGAAATTCCTGGCCTACACCCTCCAGCCAGAGCAACAAAAGACCTATTCCGAGAACATCGCTTACGGTCCGGCCAACTCCCAGGCTGTCAGCCTGTTGACCGCCGACAACCAGAAAAACATGCCCACCACCCCTGAGAACATCAAGGATCAGGTGCAGTTGAGCGTGAGCTTCTGGACCGACAACGGCGAGTCACTGGAGCAGCGCTTCAACGCATGGGCTGCCAAGTAAGACCCATGCGGTAAACCGCTTGGACAGAAATTGTGGGAGCCGCTTGCTGCGGGCGGCTCCCACAGACGGATTTTCGTCCATGCCATTTTTGCGTCAGACCCGGATGTGACTGTTCTTTCTCATCGAGTAAACAGTCCCATCCTTTGTTGAAAGATTTCGGAGTTCGCTATGGCCACCGCCGTGCCCCTGACTGAAGGCGCCAGCCCGACCTTGAAGCAACGCCTGGCCCGTGCCGAGCGCGTCAACCGCTGGAAGGCTCAGGCGCTGATCGCGCCATTGGCGATTTTCCTGTTGCTGGTCTTTCTCGTGCCGATTGCGGCACTGCTCTACAAGAGCGTGAACAACCCCGAAGTGGTCGGCGGCATGCCGCTCACCGTGACTGAAGTGGCCAAGTGGGACGGTAAAGGCTTACCTCCTGAAGCGGTCTACAAGGCAGCGAGCCAGGATCTGGCCGAAGCCCGTAAAAACCAGACGCTGGGCGACCTGTCCAAACGTCTGAACCAGGAGCTGGCCGGTTATCGCAGCCTGCTGACCAAAACCGCTCGCGCCCTGCCATTCAGCGAAGAACCCGCCTCTTATAAAGAAGGTCTGGAGGCCATCGACGAGCGTTGGGGCGATCCTGCGTACTGGCAGGCGATCCGTCGTAACACCTCAAGCTTCACCGCCTATTATCTGCTGGCGTCGGTCGATCATCGTATCGACGACCTCGGCGAAATCGCCCCCGCGACCCCGGATCAAGCGATCTACCTCGACATCTTCGCCCGCACCTTCTGGATGGGCCTGGTGATCACCGTGATCTGCCTGTTCCTCGCGTACCCGCTTGCTTACCTGCTGGCGAACCTGCCTGCACGCCAGAGCAACCTGTTGATGATTCTGGTGCTGTTGCCGTTCTGGACGTCAATTCTGGTGCGGGTGGCAGCGTGGATCGTATTGCTGCAATCCGGCGGCCTGATCAACGGCGCGCTGATGGCCATGGGCATTATCGACAAGCCGCTGGAACTGGTATTCAACCGGGTCGGCGTGTACATCTCGATGGTCCACATCATGCTGCCGTTCATGATTCTACCGATCTACAGCGTGATGAAGGGCATCTCGCCGACCTACATGCGTGCCGCGATTTCCCTGGGCTGCAACCCGTTCGCCAGCTTCTGGCGGGTGTACTTCCCGCAAACCTATGCAGGTGTAGGCGCCGGCTGCCTGTTGGTATTCATTCTCGCGATTGGTTACTACATCACCCCGGCGCTGCTTGGCAGCCCGAACGATCAGATGGTCAGCTACTTCGTCGCTTTCTATACCAACACCAGTATCAACTGGGGCATGGCGACCGCGTTGGGTGGCTTGCTGCTGCTGGCAACTGTCGTGCTGTACCTGATTTATAGCTGGCTGGTTGGCGCCAGCCGCCTGCGCCTGAGCTGAGGAGAATGACCATGTTGAGCCCTTATTCCTCGCCCACTGAGCGGGTCTGGTACTACACGCTGCGCATCCTGTGTGGGCTGATTCTGCTGTTTCTGGTGCTGCCCGTGCTGGTCATCGTGCCACTGTCGTTCAACTCGGGCAGTTTTTTGGTGTACCCGTTGCAAGGTTTCTCGCTGCATTGGTATCAGGACTTCTTCGGCTCAGCCGAATGGATGCGTTCGCTGAAAAACAGCCTGATCGTCGCTCCGGCCTCCACGCTACTCGCCATGGGCTTCGGCACGCTGGCGGCGATTGGCCTGACCCGCAGCAACTTTCCCGGTAAATCGCTGGTCATGGCGTTGGTGATCTCGCCAATGGTCGTGCCGGTGGTGATCATCGGCGTGGCGAGTTACCTGTTCTTCGCGCCGTTGGGGCTGGGCAACAGCTATATCTCGCTGATTCTGGTGCACGCCGTGTTGGGTGTGCCGTTCGTGATCATCACCGTGTCGGCCACGCTGCAAGGCTTCAACTATAACCTGGTGCGTGCGGCTGCGAGCCTCGGTGCGTCGCCCGTGACCACCTTCCGCCGCGTGACCCTGCCACTGATCGCGCCGGGTGTGATCTCGGGGGCGCTATTCGCTTTCGCGACGTCGTTCGATGAAGTCGTGGTCACGCTGTTCCTCGCCGGTCCTGAGCAAGCGACCCTGCCTCGGCAGATGTTCAGCGGCATTCGCGAAAACCTCAGCCCGACCATTGCTGCCGCGGCGACCCTGCTGATTGGCTTCTCGGTGCTGTTGCTTCTGCTGCTGGAATGGCTGCGCGGGCGTAGTGAGAAGTTGCGCACCTCGGCGGAGTGATCCGTTTGAGTTGAAATGCTTTCCCCTGTGGGAGCCGGCTTGCTGGCGAAAGCGGAATGTCTGTGCCGACTTTGGTGACTGACTCGCCGGATTCGCCAGCAAGCCGGCTCCCACAACGTTTTGATCGTGCCCACGCTCTGCGTGGGCATGCATCCCGTGACGCTCTGCGTCGCCCTCCAATCCGTTAAACTTCACCGCTCCTCACCTCGCCACGGAGCCCCTCGGTGAACGTCAACGATGCCAGTTTCGAAGAACTGCTCAACGCTTTGCACGATGGCGTGTACATCACCGACGGCCAGGGCACGACGCTCAAGGTCAACCACGCCTACGAACGGCTCACTGGCCTGAGTGGCGCGGACCTCATTGGCCGTTCGATGCAGGCGTTGGTGAAGGAGGGCGTCATCTCGCAATCGGCGTCATTGCGCGTTTTGCAGGAAGGCCGCCCCGTCTCGGTGATGCAGAGCCTGAGCCAGGGGAAAAAGCTCCTCGTCAGTGCCACGCCAATTCTTGACGCTGATCACCGCATTTCCTACGTCGTCAGCACCGTGCGCGACATGACCGAACTGCTGCGCATGAAGCACGAGCGTGATGAGCTTCAACAGCTCAAACAACTGCGCAACAGCACTGCCAAGCTTCACGCCGGTCAGCGGGACAACTTGCTGCACTCGCCACTGATGGCCGATCAGGAAGTGTTTGGTCGCGTGTTCGCATTGGCCCGTCAAGTCGCCAGCAGCTCGGTCAAAGTCCTGCTGCAAGGCGAGACCGGCGTGGGTAAAACCCTCGTCGCGCAGTTCATCCACAACGCTAGCCCCCGGGCCAGCGAGCCGTTTCTGGCGCTGAACTGTGGTGCGCTGCCTGAGAACCTGATCGAGGCCGAGCTGTTCGGCTATGCCCCCGGCGCGTTCACCGGGGCGGGGCCGAAGGGCAAGCGCGGCCTGCTGGAACTCGCGCATCACGGCACACTGTTTCTCGACGAAATCGGCGATTTGCCGCTCCCGGTGCAGGTCAAGCTGCTCAAGGTCATCGAAGAAAATCGCTTCATCCCCGTCGGTGGGCTGGAGCTGAAGGAAGTGGACGTACGCATCATCAGCGCCACGCATCACGATCTCAAGCAATTGGTGGCCGAAGGGAAGTTTCGCGCCGACCTGTTCTATCGCCTGAACGTCGTGCCGATCAGTATCCCGGCCCTGCGCGAGCGCAGCGAAGAGATCCCGCCATTGCTGCATTACTACCTCGACAGCTTCAACACCCGCTACGAACGGCAGGTGCAATGGAGCCTCGAAGCCCTCGACCTGATGTGCGAGTACGCCTGGCCAGGCAACATTCGCGAGTTGATCAACATTGTTGAGCGATTAGTGGTCACTAACCAGAGCGGCACCATTGAAGCGCTGGATCTGCCCGAGGAGATCCTCAACCTCAATCCGCAGAGCACCGACGACAGCCGTCTGCCGCTGCGCAAAGTATTGGAGAACGCCGAGCGCTCGGCGATCAAGGCGGCGTTGCAGATGCACAAGACCACGCGGCTTGCGGCCAAGGCGCTGGGTGTAAGTCAGGCAACCGTGGTGCAGAAGATGAAGCGCTGGGAACGCTCTGATTAGCATTTCAATCAAGCCCGTCTGATTCGATCAGAAAGCTGATCAAGACTGGCCGGTCAAACCCCTTCAAACACCGCGTGATTCTCGCAAAGCCTTCTAGCACGCGGCTTTGCGAGGGTTGGCACAGCTTTAGCTATTTCCTTCGGCACGTCTTCCAATAAAACAACGCACACAGGACGAGCCCGATGAGCCTCTCTGCCTCTCAAATCAGCGCCTTCAAAATCGCCAACAAACTGATTACTGGCCAAGCCGCCATCGAACAGTTGGCTGGCGAACTGACTCGCCTCAACGTCAATAACCCCCTGATCGTCACAGACGCCATTCTGGTCAAGTCCGGCACCGTCGACCTTGCGCTGGCGCAACTGGGTGGTCGTCGTTACGGCATCTTCGATCAAGTCAAACCCGAGCCTGAAATTTCCATCGTCGAAGACTGTACCCGCGCCTTTCGCGAAGGCGGTCATGATGGCCTCATTGGTCTGGGTGGCGGCAGCGCCATCGACATCGCCAAGGGCGTTGCGGCGTTTGCCGGTCACGAGGGGCCGCTGGCCGAGTTGTTCGGTGTCGATCTGGTAAAACGCAAAGGCCCTGCGCTGATCGCGATCCCGACCACCGCAGGCACCGGTTCGGAAGTGACCAACGTGGCGATCTTCTCCGATAAAGAGGCCCAACTGAAAAAGGGCATCGTCAGCGATTACCTGCTGCCGGATGTCGCCCTCGTCAGCCCGGTCATGACCCTCACTTGCCCACGCAGCGTGACGGCGGCCAGCGGCGTGGACGCACTGGTGCACGCGGTCGAGTCGTACCTGTCGGTCAACGCCTCGCCGATCACCGACGCCATTGCCCTTGGCGCCATCAAGCTGATCGCCAAGGCTCTGCCCAAGGCCTACGCCAACCCGGCCAATCTGCAAGCCCGCGAAGACATGGCCACTGCCAGCCTCATGGCGGGCATGTCCTTCGGCAACGCGGGCGTAGGCGCTGTGCATGCGTTGGCGTATCCCTTGGGCGGTCGTTTCAACATCGCCCATGGCGTCAGCAATGCCTTGCTACTCCCCTACGTGATGGAGTGGAACAAGATGGCCTGCGTCGAGCGTTTCCGTGACATCGCCGAAGCCATGGGCGTGCGGGTTGCTGATCTGAGCGATAAAGACGCCGCCGATCAGGCCGTCAAAGCCATGGCCGACCTGTGCGCCGCCGTCGATATCCCGACAGGCATGCGCAGTTTCAACGTGCCGGAAGACGCGATCCCGGCCATGGCCGAAGAGGCCAGTAAAATCGACCGCCTGATGCGCAACAACCCTCGCAAATTGACCGCCGCTGATATCGAGAAGATCTACCGCGCCGCTTACTGATCCCAGAAACACAACGCCCGATCCAGCGGTTCGGGCGTATGCCGCGACACGACCCAGAAATAAGACCAATAAAACAGGTACACAGCATGTCCAACTCTCCTCAACAGCGGAGCGAAAGCCCGTACATCCCGCTCGGCCCATTCAAGGTCCGGTTGCCGTTCATTCACTACAAGTTCGAGATGCCGGATTACCTGCAAGGTCTGCTGATGTGTGCAGTGGACCTGGCGGCCATTCCGTTGATGACTGAACTGCTCGGCATGCCATTCGAAGTGGCGCTGGCGGTCGTCATGCTCAACGGTTTGCTCTACCTGACACACCACCTGCTGGGCGACCCGACCGTTCCCGGCTGGATCACCCCTGCCGTTCCTTTGCTGATGGCCTACTGCGCGCAATTCCCCATGGGACCTGAGCGTGTTCATGCGCTGATTGCCTTTCAGTTAATGCTCGGGGTGTTCTCGATAGCACTCGGCGCGACGGGCATGGCTAGGAAGGTCGTCGAATACGTGCCCCCGGCGATCAAGTCCGGAATCATCGTGGGCGCCGGTCTGAGTGCGGTGATTGCAGTATTTCAGGTCGGCGGCAAATTCAACGTACTGCCCTGGACCATTTCCATCGCCGTCGGCATCGCGTTCTACCTGATCTTCTCGCAGCACTTCAACGAGCTGAAACAGCGCAACCGCTTCTGGTGGAACTTCGCCAAACTGGGGATTCTGCCGATCATCCTGCTGGCCGTGGTCATTGCACCGTTGTTCGGCGAAGCGCCGTGGCCGACCATTCAATGGGGCATCAGCAAGCCGGACTTCGCCGGGCTGTGGCACAACTACACCGTTTTTGGGCTGGGCATGCCGCCACTGTCGATGTTCATCTCGGCCCTGCCGACCATGCTGGCGGTGTACATCATCGTGTTTGGCGACGTGCTGAGTGCGAAATCGCTGCTCGATGAGGCGGAAACGGTGCGTACCGACGAAGTCGTCGATTACAACCCGGATCGTGCTCACTGGATCTTTGGCGCGCGTAACGCCTTCATGAGCATCTTTGGCCCGGATGTCGCCATGTGTGGACCGAAATGGGCGGCGATGTTGGTCGTGGTGATCGAGCGTTTCAAAGGCGGCCCGAAAGCCATGCAGTCGATCATCGGCGGCGTGGGCTCGTTCCGTTGGGGCACCAACACCGGTTTGCTGCTGTTGCCAGTCGTGACGCTGGTGCAGCCAATTTTGGGTGTGGCGTTGTCGCTGACTCTGCTGATTCAAGGTTACGTAAGCGTGCGTTTGGGTATCCTCGAAGCCCGTAGCCAGCGCGACTTGGGGATCGCGGGCGTGATCGGCGCAGTGTTGGCGATCAAGGGCGCGAGCTGGGCGTTCGGGATTGGCGTGGTGCTGTGCCTGCTGATCTACGGCAAGAATTTCTTCAAGGGCGAAGTGGACGGCACGTTCAGCAAGGACTTGAAAGCGGTGGATGCCAAGCCAGCGGCCAAGGCTGAGCGCGTAAAGGAAGAAGCGTTGGTGGATTGATCGAGACACATCCCCTGTGAGCTATAAACACGGGCCCTGTAGGAGCGAATTCATTCGCGATTGGCCGGTACATCCAATCCATCTCTTTCGGATGTACCACCGCATGTTGATCGTGCCCACGCAGAGCGTGGGTACGATCAAGTCCGGCGGACTGCTGCAGGGGCGTGCGCATCAGTTACATTGCGACTACATGCCCCCGCATTCATCCGCCACACACACCATGTTTCAAACTCTTGGAGTACAATGCGCGCCACCGTGATTTCGCTCAAAAAAGGTGCGTCATGCAGCCCTTCGCTATTGCTCCGTCGATTCTGTCCGCCGATTTCGCCCGTCTGGGGCAGGAAGTCGACAATGTTCTGGCCGCTGGCGCCGACATCGTTCACTTCGACGTCATGGACAACCACTACGTCCCCAACCTCACCATCGGCCCGATGGTCTGCGCGGCACTGCGTAAATACGGCATCACTGCACCGATCGACGTGCACCTGATGGTCAGCCCGGTCGACCGCATCATCGGCGACTTCGTCGAAGCCGGTGCGACCTACATCACTTTCCACCCGGAAGCGACCCAGCACATCGACCGTTCCTTGCAACTGATCCGCGAAGCGGGCTGCAAGTCCGGTCTGGTATTCAACCCGGCGACCCCGTTGAACCTGCTTGAGTACGTCATGGACAAGGTCGACATGATCCTGCTCATGAGCGTCAACCCAGGCTTCGGCGGTCAGAAATTCATCCCCGGCACGCTCAACAAGTTGCGCGAAGCCCGCGCGCTGATCGATGCGTCCGGTCGTGGCATCCGTCTGGAAATCGATGGCGGCGTCAACGTCAACAACATCCGCGAAATCGCCGCCGCTGGCGCGGACACCTTCGTGGCAGGCTCGGCCATTTTCAATGCGCCTGACTACAAAGAAGTCATTGAAAAGATGCGTGCAGAACTGGCGTTGGCGCGCTGATGAGCGGCTTCGAACAGCTGTTTCCAGGTCGCCTGCCCAAACTGATCATGTTCGATCTGGATGGCACGCTGGTCGACTCGGTGCCGGATCTGGCCGCAGCTGTAGACAAGACACTGATCCAGCTCGGTCGCGCACCTGCCGGTATCGAGCGGGTTCGCGACTGGATCGGCAATGGCGTGCGGGTACTGGTACGTCGCGCGCTGGCCAACGACATGGATCACTCGGCGGTCGATGAGGCCGAGACCGAGCAAGCCTTGGCCATCTTCATGGAAGCCTACGGCGACAATCACTCGTTGACCCGGGTTTACCCGGGCGTGCGTGAGACGCTCAAGTGGCTGCAAAAGCAGGGTGTCGAAATGGCCCTGATCACCAACAAGCCGGAACGCTTTGTCGCGCCGCTGCTGGATGACATGAAGCTGGGACGATTCTTCCGCTGGATCGTCGGCGGCGACACGCTTCCCCAGCAGAAGCCCGATCCGGCTGCGCTGTTTTTCGTCATGAAAATGTCCGGTATTCCGGGGTCGCAATCGCTGTTCGTGGGTGACTCGCGCAATGACGTGTTGGCGGCCAAGGCCGCTGGCGTAGCGTGTGTCGCGTTGAGCTACGGCTACAACCATGGACGCCCGATTGCCGAAGAATCTCCGGCGCTGGTCATCGACGACTTGCGCAAACTGATTCCCGGTTGCTTAGAGGCTGGGGCTGAGATAACGTTGCCCGACGTTCAAGCCCCCTCCTTTAGAGAATCCATCGTGGTGGTCACTCGCAAACTCTGGATGAAAGTCATCAAGGCCTTGGCCCGCTGGCGTTGGCGCGCCTGACTTGAATCTGGCCGCACCTGCGGCGCGTTTGCACACCTGACCGTTTTACCCTCAGACCACGAGGCTGATCATGACCCGCGAAGAATTCCTGCGTTTGGCCGCTGAAGGCTACAATCGCATTCCGCTTGCCCTTGAAACCATCGCTGACTTCGACACGCCGCTGTCGATCTACCTGAAACTTGCCGATGAGCCGAACTCCTATCTATTGGAGTCGGTGCAGGGCGGCGAGAAGTGGGGGCGTTATTCGATCATCGGCCTGCCGTGCCGCACCGTGATGCGTGTGCACGATCATACCGTCAGCGTGACCCATGACGGTGTCGAGACCGAGCGTCTGGAGGTTGAAGACCCGCTGGCTTTCGTCGAGACCTTCAAAGCGCGTTACAACGTGCCGACCATCCCTGGCCTGCCGCGCTTCAACGGCGGTCTGGTGGGTTACTTCGGTTATGACTGCGTGCGTTACGTCGAACCGCGTCTGGGCAAATGCCCGAACCCTGATCCAGTGGGCGTGCCTGACATTCTGCTGATGGTGTCCGACGCCGTGGTGGTGTTCGACAACCTGGCGGGCAAGATGCACGCCATCGTGCTGGTCGATCCGACGCAACCGGAAGCCTTTGAAAATGGTCGCGCGCGCCTCGATCGATTGATGGATAAATTGCGTCAGCCGATCACGCCACGTCGCGGTCTGGACCTGACTCGTCCACAGGCGGCCGATCCGGTATTTCGCTCCAGCTTCACTCAGGGCGACTACGAAAAAGCCGTCGACACCATCAAGGAATACATCCTGGCGGGCGACTGCATGCAGGTGGTGCCGTCGCAGCGCATGTCCATCGATTTCAAGGCCGCGCCGATCGATCTGTATCGCGCGCTGCGCTGCTTTAACCCAACGCCGTACATGTATTTCTTCAACTTCGGCGACTTCCACGTTGTCGGCAGTTCGCCGGAAGTGCTGGTGCGGGTCGAAGACAACCTGATCACCGTGCGTCCTATTGCCGGGACACGCCCTCGCGGCGCGACCGAAGAAGCCGACCACGCGCTGGAAGTCGACCTGCTGTCCGACGACAAGGAAATTGCCGAGCACTTGATGCTCATTGATCTGGGCCGTAATGACACCGGGCGCGTCTCCGAGATCGGTTCGGTGAAATTGACCGAGAAGATGGTCATCGAGCGTTATTCCAACGTGATGCACATCGTGTCCAACGTCACCGGCCAGTTGAAGGAAGGCCTGAGTGCGATGGACGCTTTGCGGGCGATTCTGCCAGCGGGCACGTTGTCTGGTGCGCCGAAAATTCGGGCGATGGAAATCATCGACGAACTGGAGCCGGTCAAACGTGGCGTTTACGGTGGCGCGGTGGGCTATCTGGCATGGAACGGCAACATGGATACCGCCATCGCCATCCGGACCGCTGTGATCAAAAATGGCGAACTGCACGTGCAGGCGGGCGGCGGTATCGTGGCCGACTCTGTGCCTGCGCTGGAGTGGGAAGAGACCCTCAACAAGCGCCGTGCGATGTTCCGCGCCGTGGCGTTGGCAGAGCAGACGCCTGAGGCCTGATCGCTGCCGGGAACGGCGCCTCGCGCGCCGTTTGTCTCGATGTGCGCTGATCCGCTTTCTGTGCGCTGTTCTGACTGCATCCAATGGGATTTTTCTATCGTAGAATGCGGTTGCGCCGTGTGACCCGGTACGCTAATGTCCCGAAACGTTTAGATGAGACACCTTCCGTGACGACTGTCAGCAAACTCTTGATGCGCGTTATCAAGGCCCACGCCCGCTGGCGTTGGCGCGCCTGACTTTTCTCCTGCCGGACCCTCCGGCTTCGCAATACCCTGCCTTCAAACCGTGACGCCCCCGCTGCCGGATGATCATTTCAGTGATCGGGCACGCTGCGATGAAATCGGGCACGGATTTCGAAGGTTCGCACCAAGTCAGAATTCAAGAGGTTAAGCACACCATGCTGCTGATGATCGATAACTACGACTCCTTTACCTATAACGTCGTGCAGTACCTGGGCGAGCTGGGCGCCGATGTTAAAGTGATCCGCAACGACGAAATGACCGTCGCTGAGATCGAAGCCCTTAACCCGGAGCGAATCGTGGTTTCGCCAGGCCCTTGCACGCCGAACGAGGCGGGCGTTTCCATCGACGTGATCAAACATTTCGCGGGCAAGTTGCCGGTTCTGGGCGTGTGTCTGGGGCATCAAGCCATCGGCCAGGCCTTTGGTGGCGATGTGGTTCGTGCGCGTCAGGTCATGCACGGCAAGACCAGTGACCTGATCCACGAAGATCAGGGCGTCTTTGAAGGCCTGAAGCACCCACTGACCGTGACCCGCTATCATTCGCTGGTGGTCAAGCGCGAAACCCTGCCCGATTGCCTGGAAATCACCGCCTGGACTCAGCTTGAAGACGGTTCTGTCGACGAAATCATGGGCGTGCGCCACAAGACCCTGAACGTCGAGGGTGTGCAATTCCACCCTGAGTCGATTCTTTCCGAGCAGGGCCATGAGCTGTTCGCCAACTTCCTCAAACAGACCGGCGGCACGCGTCAGGGTTAAGGACACTTCGATATGGCAATGGATATCAAAACGGCGTTGGGCCGGGTCGTGAATCAACTGGACCTGACCACCGACGAAATGCGCGACGTCATGCGCGAAATCATGACCGGTCAGTGCACTCAGGCGCAGATTGGCGCTTTCCTGATGGGTATGCGCATGAAGAGCGAAACCATCGACGAAATCGTCGGTGCCGTTTCGGTGATGCGTGAGCTGGCCGATCAAGTTCAATTGCAATCGCTGGATCGCGTGGTCGACATCGTCGGCACCGGTGGCGATGGCGCGAATATCTTCAACGTCTCCACTGCCGCTTCTCTGGTGATTTCGGCAGCAGGCTGCACGGTCGCCAAACACGGCAACCGCGCGGTTTCGGGCAAGAGCGGCAGTGCTGATTTGCTGGAGGCGGCAGGCGTTTATTTGAACCTGACGCCGGTTCAGGTCGCACGCTGTATCGACAGCGTCGGCATCGGTTTCATGTTCGCTCAGACCCATCATCAAGCCATGAAGCATGCGGCGGGACCGCGCAAGGAATTGGGGCTGCGCACTCTGTTCAATATGCTCGGTCCGCTGACCAACCCGGCAGGTGTTAAACACCAGGTGGTCGGCGTGTTCAATCAGGCCTTGTGCCGCCCGTTGGCGGAAGTGTTGCTGCGTCTGGGCAGCAAGCACGTGCTAGTGGTGCATTCGCAGGACGGTCTGGACGAGTTCAGTCTCGCCGCGCCGACCTTCGTCGCCGAACTTAAGAACGGCGAAGTCACTGAATACTGGGTGCAGCCGGAAGATTTGGGCATGAAGAGCCAGAGCCTGTTCGGTCTGGTGGTGGACAGCCCGCAGCAGTCACTGGAGTTGATCCGGGACGCGCTGGGTCGCCGCAAAACCGAACATGGTCAGAAAGCGGCCGAAATGATCGTGCTCAATGCGGGCGCGGCGCTCTATGCTGCTGATCATGCCTCTACATTGAAAGAAGGCGTCGAGCTGGCCCACGATGCGCTGCACACCGGGCTTGCCCGTGAAAAACTGGAAGAGCTGGGTGCTTTTACAGCGGTATTCAAACAGGAGAATGAAGGATGAGCGTGCCGACGGTACTGGAAAAGATTCTGGCCCGTAAGGCCGAAGAAGTTGCGGCGCGCCGCGCCAGCGTCAGCTTGTCCGAGCTGGAAACCCTGGTCGCCACCGCCGACGCACCACGCGGCTTCGCCAACGCCTTGATCGAGCAGGCCAAGCGCAAGCAACCTGCGGTTATTGCCGAAATCAAGAAGGCGTCGCCGAGCAAAGGCGTGATCCGGGAGAACTTCCAGCCTGCCGAAATCGCCAAGAGCTATGAAGCGGGCGGCGCGACCTGTTTGTCCGTGCTGACCGACATCGACTTCTTTCAGGGCGCCGATGCTTACCTGAGAGAAGCCCGTGGGGCGTGCAAGCTGCCGGTCATTCGCAAGGACTTCATGATCGACCCGTATCAGATCGTCGAAGCTCGCGCCTTGGGGGCCGATTGCATCCTGCTGATCGTCTCGGCCCTTGATGATGTGCAGATGGCGGAGTTGGCCGCCGTTGCCAAGGCCAACAAACTTGATGTGCTGGTGGAAGTGCACGACGGTGACGAACTGGAGCGGGCCTTGAAAACCCTCGACACCCCGCTGGTCGGCATTAACAACCGCAACCTGCACACGTTCGACGTCAGCCTGGAGACCACACTGGACCTGCTGCCGCGCATCCCGCGTGATCGTTTGGTCGTGACCGAAAGCGGCATTTTGAACCGCGCAGACGTTGAGCTGATGGAAATCAACGAGGTCTATTCCTTCCTCGTTGGCGAAGCGTTCATGCGCGCCGAGAAGCCGGGTGTGGAATTGCAGCGTCTGTTTTTCCCGGAGAAGGGCACAGCGGCGATCAAGTCCAGCACGCTGGATTGAGTGATTGGAGCATTCGCCAAGACGACCCGTGCCAAAGGGGAGATTCTGTGGTGGCTGCTTAACGGCATTCGCCACCAAGGCGGCTCCCACAAACGCCACGCCGACTTCAATGGTTGTGCTCGACACTGAATCTGTGGGAGCCGGCCGGGCGGCGCTCCGCTTGCTGGCGAATGCGGTGGATCAGTAACGGAGTAATCCTCTGAGAGCCCGCTCACTCAAGACCGCGTTGAGGCTCATCAAGGATTTCTATGAACATGCGTGTAACCGACATCTGCGTAGAAGCAGGCCTCAAGGCCGAACAGGATCTATTGGCTTCCGTCTGCGCCGGTGATGCCGATTACGGGCTGTTGTTCTGGCGCCCCACCGCTCATGCGCTGGTCATGCCTCGTCGCCTCAGCCGCCTCGAAGGCTTCACCGAAGCCAGCGAAACACTGGCCGACATCGGCTGGCCCATTCTGTTGCGCGAAAGCGGCGGCGAACCGGTTCCGCAATCCCCGGCCACTGTAAACGTCGCGCTGGTCTATGTTCAGCCTACGACCGACCACGATCGCGATCGCATCGAAAATGCCTACATGCGTTTGTGTCAGCCCATGCTCGACGTGTTGAGCGAATTGGGTGGCGCCGCGTCTTTGGGTGAAGTCGAAGGGGCGTTTTGTGACGGTCGCTTCAATGTCAACCTGAATGGTCGCAAGATGGTGGGCACCGCTCAGCGCTGGCGTCAGAGTCAAGGTGGGCAGCGCCCTGTGGTGCTCGCCCATGGCGCGATGCTGCTGGACAATGAGCGGGTCGACATGGTCAATGCCGTCAACCGCTTCAACGAGATGTGCGACCTTGAGCAGCGTTGCCGCGCTGACAGTCACATTGCCTTGCATGAGTTGTTCGCCGCCCCCGATTTTCTCGACCGGTTGGGTGAGCGCTACGCGGACGTTTTCGCCCGCTTGTAACTGCGCGGTCAGCGAGTGCCGTAGACCACCATGGTCTTGCCACGTACGTGCACCAGCTTTTGTTCTTCCAGCGACTTCAACACGCGCCCCACCATTTCACGCGAACAACCTACGATACGACCAATCTCTTGGCGTGTGATCTTGATCTGCATGCCGTCGGGGTGAGTCATCGCATCGGGCTGTTTGCAAAGGTCCAGCAGGCTGCGGGCGACACGACCGGTGACGTCGAGAAACGCCAGATCGCCGACTTTACGCGTGGTATTGCGCAGGCGTTCAGCCATTTGTCCGCCCATGGCGTACATCAGTTCAGGATCGTGCTGACTCAGTTCGCGGAATTTGGCGTAGGTGATTTCAGCCACTTCGCACTCGGTTTTGGCACGCACCCAGGCACTGCGTGAACCGCTGTTCACGGGTTGAAAAAGGCCCAATTCACCGAAGAAATCCCCGCTGTTGAGGTAGGCCACGATCATTTCGCGTCCGTCACTGTCTTCAATCAGGATCGTGACCGAGCCCTTGATGATCAGATACAGCGATTCGGATTGCTCGCCCGCACAAATGATGTTGCTCTTGGCGGGACAGCGACGCCGTTGGGCGTGGGGAAGAAGTTTGTCGACCAGCTTCACTTTGTTCGGAGGGGTCATGGCAACCATAGAGGTATCCCGTAAAAAACTGCGCCCTGCGGCATTCTTATAGGTATCGGCAGTATTTCCGATTTGTCGCAGTTCGGCAGCGGCAATTAGCCATTTTTTCAGAAATTTCCTACATTTCTGTCGCTTATCGGCATTTTCTGACCCGCTCAGCGACACCTCGACCTTGTGCTAAGCTGGCCGCCTTTTTCAAACATGGGAGTCCTGGGGATGAAAGCGCGTATTCAATGGGCGGGTGAGGCCATGTTCCTCGGCGAATCGGGCAGCGGCCATGTGGTCGTGATGGACGGCCCGCCTGAAGCCGGTGGCCGCAACCTGGGTGTGCGCCCGATGGAAATGGTGCTGATTGGCCTGGGCGGTTGCAGCAACTTCGACGTCGTCAGCATCCTCAAGAAAGCACGTCAGCCGGTTGAAAGCTGCGAAGCGTTTCTGGAAGCCGAACGCGCCACCGAAGACCCCAAGGTGTTCACCAAGATCCACCTACATTTCGTGGTCAAGGGGCGTGGGCTGAAAGAGACGCAAGTGAAGCGTGCGATCGAGCTGTCGGCCGAGAAATATTGCTCGGCGTCGATCATGCTGGGCGCGGCGGGCGTTGAGATCACCCACGACTACGAGATCATCGAGCTGGGTTAAGGGCTCTTGTTGATATGCTGTGGGAGCCGGCTTGCTGGCGAAAGCCGGCTCCCACAAGAGCTGCGTTGGCCGCACAGAACTACCTTCAGATGCGATACGTGCTCTTGGTCATCACCTTGGCCAGCAAACTCATCCCGAATTTGACTGGAGCCGGGAAGCGGTAACCGCCTGCCTCGATGGCACCTTCAGCGTGCTGCTCTTCATCTGTGCGCATCTGTTCCAGAATCGCCCGAGACTTTTCATCCTCTACCGGCAACTGCTCCAAGTGCTCGTTCAAGTGCTTGCACACCTGATCTTCGGTAGCGGCTACAAAACCGAGGCTCACTTTGTCGCTGATCAGACCGGCCATTGCGCCAATCCCGAACGACATCCCGTAAAACAGCGGATTGAGCACGCTGGTGTGGCTGCCCAGTTGGCGAATACGTTGCTCGCACCACACCAGATGGTCGATCTCTTCCTCAGCGGCGTGTTCCATGGCCTTGCGCACATGGGGCAACTTGGCCGTGAGGGCCTGGCCTTGGTACAGCGCTTGAGCGCAGACCTCGCCGGTATGGTTGATGCGCATGAGGCCGGCGACATGTTTGCTGTCGGTCTCGCTCATCTTCGAATCAGGCTGGACGATGGCCGGCGACGGACGATGGGAATGCGCGCTGGCAGGCAGCAGCGTTTTCATCGCGGCATCGGCTTGCAGAAGGAAACGGTCGATAGGGGAGTAGTGACGTTCGGTAGCCATGGGCACCTCCGGATAAATCCACGGCGGCCAGTCTACCTCAATCAATGTGACGAGGCTTGTCTTGCGTCAGCCCGCCGGAGCGCCAGATAGACGCTCGGCGGATGTAACTCGTTGAAATCGCGACTCAGCCCGGCGGCCAGGTCATCTGACGCTTGCCCAACACGTGCATGTGAATGTGATAGACGGTCTGGCCGCCTTTCTCATTGGTGTTCATGACCACGCGGAATCCGTCCTCGCAACCTTGCTCTTTGGCCAGACGCTGCGCGGTGAACAAGATGTGGCCCAACAGGCCTTTGTCCTCTTCAGTGACGTCGTTCAGGGTCGCGATGGGCTTTTTCGGGATGACCAGAAAATGGATCGGCGCCTGAGGGGCGATGTCGTGGAAGGCCAGTACCTGGTCGTCTTCATAAATGATCTTTGCCGGGATTTCCCGGTTGATGATCTTGGTGAACAGAGTTGTCACAGCCGTGTGTCTCCTTATGAGAGGAATGAGCCGAGTGTACTGAGCAGCTCCTGCTGCGCCCAGCCATTTCTTTGCGGTCGTGCGTTCAGATCGGTGTCCGGGATTTCAGCATCGAGCCCCAGATTTTGCGCGTGAGCCAGCGGCCAACAAGCCGAGGCAGGCGGGTCATGAACCGATTGCGCCAGCCCGGAATGATGATCGCCCGATTCTTGTCGAGCGCGCGCACGGTATAGAGCGCGATCTCTTCAGCGGTCATGGTCTTGTCATCGGTGAATTTATCAGCGTTCAACTGGGCGGTCCGGAAGAACGACGTTCGTGTCGGGCCAGGGCACAGCACGGAGATCTTTACCCCGGTTTTTTTCAGCTCTTCGCGCAGGCCTTCCGAAAAGTGCAGCACAAACGCCTTGCTCGCCGCGTAGGTGCTCATCCATGGGCCGGGTTGAAAACCCATGATTGAGGCAACGTTGAGGATTTGTCCGCCACCCTGCACTGCCATCAGGTTGCCGACGGTGTGACACAGACGAGTCAGCGCCAGCACGTTCAAGTCGAGCAAATCCTGTTCTTGCGCCCATTCCTGAGCCAGAAACGGTCCGCTGTTGCCGATGCCTGCGCAGTTCACCAGCAGGTCGATTTGCCGTTCGCCATCCTCCAGCTCCAACAAGAAACCGGACAGCCGCAGCGGCTCCCCCAGATCGCAGGCGCGAAACAGCACCTCCACGCCAAAGCGTTGGGTGAATTCGATCGCGATGCTTTCCAGCATGTCCCGGTGGCGGGAAACCAGAATCAAAGGGCGACCACGACGGGCCAAGGCTTCGGCAATGGCCAGGCCAATGCCGCTGGATGCGCCTGTGACCAAGGCGTAACGGGTCATGCAGTTCTCCAATGAGCGTGTTGCGAGTGTCGAAACAGCATCCTTGCTGCCAGGCAGTTATTGATTATCGTCGGTGTCGGATGGGTCGTCGGCCGGGTCTACCGGAACGACCGGCTGTGCAGCGCTGTCGGCGTCATCGTCATACGGCAACGATTGTTCGTATTCGCCGGTGGTGATTTCGACTTCGTCTTTGACTTTCTGTAAGCCGCCTGTCAATCCACCGATAAACACCAGCACCAGGAAGATCAGCCAGAGCGCGGCGAGGCACTTTACGCCTTTATTATTGGGTGGCGGCGATGGGCCGTAGCGGTTCGGGCCACTATTGCCGGGAATGACCATCATCAGAAACGGAAAGAAGCTGCCCACGAAGGGCACGAGGTTGAGCAAGAGCAGCCACGCCGACCAACCGGCATCGTGCAGCCGTTGTGAGCCCATCTGGATGCTGACGACGATCAGCGCAACGAGCAGCACTGCGCCTAATAGGCCTCCCGCCACCAGTGACAGGCTCATGATGCCGAAGCACAGAGCGGCGAGCAGCAGACCCACGAACGTCAGTACCATGGTCCAGGCCAGGTAGCGTAGCCGACCAATTCGACCCTGAACGGTGAACACCTTGAGTTCACCCTCGGTTGGCCAATCCGGGGTGACAGATGACCGGGGTGGTGCGTAAGGCGATGCGGCAGGTTCGAGGGACGGCTTCACTGGCGCGGGTTCTTCGATTTCTTCAAGGGTCCAGGCGACAGGCTGCTCGGACTCGATCCGCGCGTCCACGCCCGCGTCGTTCAACGCCTTCAGGTAGCGCTGCGCATCATCGTGAGTCAGGCCACGTTTGACAATAATCGGCTTGCCCGTGAACAACCGGTCTACGCTGGAAACGTCGCTTTTGAACAGTTGCGCCAGATTCAGGCGCGCGGTTTCCAAATCGACACCCGTTCGCAGTTGTCCCTCGAAAACGATCTTGAAGTGCTCGGCCATGCTTGGCTTCCTTGTCAGGGGTTAAATGCGTCTCTTGTCTGAGATCAGAACGGCTTGACGACTACCAGAATGACGATCGCCAGCAGAATCAGTACAGGGATTTCATTGAACCAACGGTAAAAAACGTGACTGCGGCCGTTTTCGCCCCGAGCGAAGCGCTTCACTTGGGCGCCGCACATGTGGTGATAGCCGATCAGGATCACCACCAATGTCAGCTTGGCGTGCAGCCAGCCCTGCTGGAGATAGCCGGGGATGAGTGTAATCAGCCAGATACCAAACAACAGCGTGGCGATCATCGCCGGTCCCATGATGCCGCGATACAGCTTGCGCTCCATGGTGCAGAAACGTTCACGGCTGACCGCGTCCTCGCTCATGGCGTGGTAAACGAACAGGCGGGGGAGATAGAAGAGGCCGGCGAACCAGCAGACGATGGAAACGATGTGCAGTGCTTTTATCCACAGATAGAGCATTTTGGTTTTTTCCAGGATCACGGTGGCGCAAATAGTAGTGGCTCGTGTGCCCGTACGTCACGTTCACGGTTGTCCCAAGGGCGTCTGGCTCATATTATCAGCGGCTTTCCAGTGGTTTCGTTGAGGGCAGGTTATGGTCAAGGTCGGTATCGTCGGTGGCACGGGTTACACCGGCGTCGAGTTGCTGCGTCTTCTGGCACAACATCCAGAAGCTGAAGTGGTTGCGATCACTTCGCGCTCCGAAGCAGGTCTGCCAGTGGCCGACATGTATCCAAACCTGCGCGGTCATTACGACGGGCTGGCGTTCAGTGTTCCTGATGTAAAGGTGCTGGGCGCTTGCGACGTGGTGTTCTTCGCCACGCCTCACGGTGTCGCCCACGCGCTGGCGGGCGAACTGCTGGCGGCGGGCACCAAGGTCATCGACCTGTCCGCCGACTTCCGTCTGCAAGATCCGATCGAATGGGCCAAATGGTACAACCAGCCTCACGGCGCGCCAGAGTTGCTGCCTGAGGCGGTGTACGGCCTGCCTGAAGTCAATCGCGAAAAAATCAAGGGTGCTCGCCTGATCGCCGTTCCGGGTTGCTACCCGACGGCGACTCAACTGGGCTTCCTGCCGTTGCTCGAAGCGGGGCTGGCCGATCCGACACGCCTGATCGCTGACTGCAAGTCCGGCATCAGCGGCGCAGGTCGTGGTGCCAGCATTGGTTCGCTCTATTCCGAGACCAGCGAAAGCTTCAAGGCCTATGCTGTGAAGGGGCATCGCCATCTGCCGGAAATCAGCCAGGGTCTGCGCCGCGCAGCGGGTGGGGATATTGGCCTGACTTTCGTGCCGCACCTGACTCCGATGATTCGTGGTATTCACGCGACACTGTATTCGACCGTGGTCGACAAGTCCGTCGATTTGCAGGCGCTGTTTGAAAAGCGCTATGCCAATGAGCCGTTCGTCGACGTGATGCCTG
This sequence comes from Pseudomonas sp. NPDC088444, assembly GCF_044900175.1. NCBI lineage: Bacteria > Pseudomonadati > Pseudomonadota > Gammaproteobacteria > Pseudomonadales > Pseudomonadaceae > Pseudomonas > Pseudomonas sp. NPDC088444. The sequence continues at coordinate 4,851 of NZ_JBJDNK010000021.1, read as the reverse complement.
CGGGCAGCCACCCGGAGACGCGTAGCGTTCGTGGCGCAAACGTCTGCCGTATTGCCGTTCACCGTCCGCAGGATGGCGACCTGGTGGTTGTGCTGTCGGTCATCGACAATCTGGTCAAAGGTGCGTCGGGGCAAGCGGTGCAGAACATGAACATCATGTTCGAACTGGATGAGCGCCTGGGCTTGTCTCATGCGGGCATGCTGCCCTGACGGCAGCTTCAAGTCGTAAGCGGCAAGCTTCAGGAGAACGTCAGGTCGTATGCATTTCGCTTGCAGCTTGTCGTTTGAAGCTTCCAGCTGTACTCGGAATAGTTGACCGGTTTTCTAGGACAAGCGGATAATGGCCGTCATTACGCATTATGACGGCTTACCGCCGGGAGATATCGAGCATGAGTGTTGAATCCTTCACACCTACGGCTCTGGAATTCACGCAAGGTGCAGCGCACAAAGTGAAAACCCTGGTCGATGAAGAGGGCAATGACCGCCTCAAGTTGCGTGTATTCGTGACCGGTGGTGGCTGTTCCGGTTTCCAGTACGGCTTCACCTTCGATGAAGATGTGGCCGATGATGACACCATCGTTGAGCGTGAAGGCGTCAGCCTGGTGGTCGACCCGATGAGCTTCCAGTACTTGGCAGGCGCAGAGGTGGATTATCAGGAAGGGCTGGAAGGCTCGCGTTTCGTGATCAAAAACCCAAATGCTGCCACAACCTGTGGTTGCGGGTCGTCGTTCTCGATCTGAATCGTGTCTGCACAAAAAAGCCCGCATCGCTGCGGGCTTTTTGCATTTTGCACTGAGGTCAGGCGGGATAGATAGCACCCAGTACCCGCAGGCCTTTGGCGCCAGTGACGCTTGGGCGGTTGGCCGGGACGCTTTCCAGCGCGCAATGCGCCAGCCAGGCGAAGGCCATTGCTTCGACCCAGTCAGGATCAACACCGAACTCGGCAGTGCTGGACACTTTGGTGTTTGGCAGCAGCGCAGCCAGTCGAGCCATCAGTGCCTTGTTGTGAGCGCCGCCACCACAGACCAGCAACTCTTTGGTCTGAGCCTGAGCCGACTGTAGCGACTCGGTGATGCTGAGTGCCGTCACTTCCAACAGCGTGGCCTGCACGTCTTCAGGCTTCAATGTCGGTAACTGGAACATGTGGTGATGAACCCAGCCAAGGTTGAAAACCTCACGACCGGTGCTTTTCGGACCACGGGTCTGGAAGAATTGATCGCTCAGCATCGACTTCAACAGGTCAGCGTTGACCGACCCGCTCGCACCCCAAGCCCCATCCTTGTCATAACTCAATCCGCGTTGGGCCTGAATCCAGGCATCGAGCAACACGTTGCCCGGGCCTGAATCGAAACCGGATACGGGTTTGTCGATCTCGATCAGACTGAGATTGCTGAAACCGCCGACGTTCAGGACCGCACGATAGTCTTTGTTGTCATCGAACAGTGCTTCATGGAACGCGGGCACCAAAGGCGCGCCCTGGCCACCCGCCGCGATGTCACGCTTGCGGAAGTCGCTGACGACGGTAATGCCCGTTAGTTCAGCAAGCAGGGCAGGGTTACCAATCTGAATGGTGAAGCCGCGCGCCGGTTCGTGACGAATAGTCTGACCATGGCTGCCGATGGCGCGAATCTCTCCGGCGGAAACATTCTGTTTGTCCAGTAGCGCAAGCACGCCCTGGGCCGCGAGATGCACCCATTTCTGTTCGGCGATACCCGCGCGGGCCAGTTCGTCCGGGCCACTGGCGCACAACCCGAGCAGTTCGGCGCGCAGATCATCCGGCATGGGAATGTAATGAGTGCCGAGCAAGCGTGGGCGGTCACTCTGTTCTACGAGCGCGAAGTCCAGTCCATCAAGACTGCTTCCGGACATTACACCTACATATAAAGTCATGGGTCAGCGCTTACTCGAGGCCAGCATGGTGGCCTTTTCCTGGTCCATGCGTGCCATCAATGGCTGGCTCTCTTGCATGAACCGCTGTTTTTCGGACTTGGCGATCGGGTCTGCCATGGGCAGCTTCTGACCCAGCGGGTCAACGTGAACGCCGTTTACCTGAAACTCGTAATGTACATGCGGACCTGTCGACAGGCCGGTCGTTCCAATATAGCCGATGACCTGACCTTGCTTGACCACTGAGCCATTCTGAATGCCTTTGGCGAAGCCCTGCATGTGCCCATAAAGGGTGCGATAGGTTTCGCCGTGCTGAATGATCACCGTGTTGCCGTAGCCGCCGCGACGTCCCGCCAGAATGACCTTGCCGTCGCCAGTCGCCTTGATCGGTGTGCCGCGAGGTGCAGCATAGTCGATCCCTTTGTGGGCGCGGATCTTGTTCAGAATCGGGTGTTTGCGGCCCATCGAGAACAGCGAACTGATGCGCGCGTATTCAACCGGCGTGCGGATGAACGCTTTACGCATGCTGTTGCCGTCCGCGGTGTAGTAGTTGGTGTTGCCTTGCTTGTTGGTATAACGCACGGCGGTGTAGGTCTTGCCGCGGTTAGTGAAGCGGGCGGACAGAATGTTGCCAGTGCCGACAGTCTTGCCGTTGATGACTTTCTGCTCGTAGATCACATCGAATTCGTCACCCTTGCGGATGTCCTGCGCGAAGTCCACGTCATAGCCGAAGATGTTGGCCATATCCATGGTCATGCTGTGACTCAGGCCAGCGCGCTGGGCCGATTGCGACAACGAATTGTTGATCACGCCATGAACGTAGGCTGTGCGCACGTTAGGTTTGCTGACATCGCGAGTAAACGCGTAGCCCTTTTCCGTTCTGGAGAGGCTGATGCTTTCCAGATCATTCAGCTTGCTGTGCAGTTGCTTGAGATTGCCGTCTGGCGTCAGCTCGAACTGCAGGACCTGGCCATTTTTCAACTGGCTAAACTGTTTGGCCTGTTTGTCGCTGGCCATGACTTCATGGACAGCCGCAGGCGGCAAACCCACTTTCTCGAACAGGGTCGAGAGCGTGTCACCTTTGGCGACGACGACTTCCTTATGGTTGGGGCCTTTTGCGGCGGCGACAGCCTTTTTGGCGGGCACAGTTTCAGGTTCCGTCTTGGCTGTGTCGTCAGTCGCGTCGTCGCCATTTTCGATTTGTGCAAATGGAGATTCAGCGGGGAGTTCTGTGGCCTGAGACTGATCTTGAGCGTCTTGTTCTTGCTTCAACTGCTCAATCGGGGTTTCTGGTTCGAGACTGAGGCTGGTTTTCTTGGCTTCGACATCGCTGGATGGGAAAACCAGAAGGGCCAGGCTCAGCAGGGCCGCGATACCGCTGGCTGCGAGCAGGTGGCTCTTCGGATAAAGCGGGGGCGCTTTAGGCGGAGTGTCGTTCATAAGTGATTTTGACTTTGAAAAAAGATGAAATGGAAAAGATGAATGACATGATGAAGATGAAATAACTGTATAAAATATAACCAAATCATGCCTGAGGCAAGCTCGCGTGCGGATCGCTCCCCGATTCGTCGCATGGCTGTTTCCGGAACTTGTATTTGGGCGGTGATCTTGTATGGTTGTTTCCCTTTGAAATAGGGCATTACGGGGCGGTTATGAAGTCGGTTGAAGAGCAGTTGGCGCTGATCAAGCGCGGCGCGGATGAACTCCTGGTCGAGTCCGAACTGGTCGCGAAACTCAAACGTGGTCAGCCTCTGCGCATCAAGGCCGGTTTCGACCCTACGGCGCCGGATTTGCACCTCGGGCATACGGTGCTTATTAATAAGCTGCGCCAGTTCCAGGACCTGGGGCATCAGGTCATCTTTCTGATTGGCGACTTCACCGGCATGATCGGTGACCCAAGCGGCAAGAGCGCGACCCGTCCTCCGCTGACTCGCGAGCAAGTGCTCGACTTCGCCGAAACGTACAAGTCGCAGGTCTTCAAGATTCTCGATCCAGCCAAGACCGAGGTGGCGTTCAACTCCACGTGGATGGATCAAATGAGTCCGGCCGACTTCATTCGCTTGTCCTCCCAATACACCGTTGCGCGCATGCTTGAGCGCGATGACTTCGACAAGCGATACAAGTCGAACCAGTCCATCGCTATCCACGAATTCCTTTACCCATTGGTGCAGGGCTATGACTCTGTTGCCTTGCGCGCTGATGTGGAGCTGGGTGGTACTGATCAGAAGTTCAACCTTCTAATGGGGCGTGAGCTTCAGCGCGCTTACGGTCAGGAAGCGCAGTGCGTATTGACCATGCCGCTGCTCGAAGGTCTGGATGGTGTGAAGAAGATGTCCAAGTCCTTGGGCAACTATGTCGGTATTCAGGAAGCGCCGGGCGTCATGTACAGCAAGCTGGTCTCCATTCCGGATGCGTTGATGTGGCGCTACTTCGAGCTGTTGAGCTTCCGCTCAATGGAAGAGATCAATGCCTTCAAGGCCGATTGCGAGGCGGGTGCGAATCCGCGGGACATCAAGATCAAGCTGGCGGAAGAGATCGTTGCTCGTTTCCATGGTGAAGAAGCGGCCGCTTCGGCGCATCGCTCGGCGGGCAACCGAATGAAGGATGGTGAGCTGCCGGAGGATCTACCAGAGATTACCGTGGAGGCTGCCGAGGATATGCCAATTGCTGCCGTTCTTAATAAGGCCGGGTTGGTGAAGAACTCTGCGATTGCTCGCGATTTGCTGACATCTGGCGGTGTGCGTGTCGATGGCGAGGTGGTTGATCGTGGCTTTATCTTCAAAGTGGGCGCGACCCATGTTTGCCAGGCTGGCAAGAAGGCATTCGGGCGCGTCACGTTGAAGTGAGAAAGGCATTGGCTATATAGATGCAAGAAAGGGGCGAGCCGCAAGGCTCGCCCCTTTGCTTTTGGGCTGTTTCTGACCGATATGACAAAATAAGTGAAAAAAGGGGTTGACGCCCCTTC
>NZ_JBJDNK010000020.1:0-70461 GCF_044900175.1 Pseudomonas sp. NPDC088444 | reverse complement strand
ACGTTGTCGTCGAGTCCGACGCGGGCGTTGCGTGGGTCGTAGGCACGGAAATGGATGTTCTTCTCGACCACTTCGTGGCGGGCTTGCAGGTTCCACACGGCATCCTGAGTGCCACCGCTCAGGCCCGACGGAGGGCGGCATGGCAATGGGGTGCGGGGCCAGCGGTAGTGGCGCTGGTCGTCGTGGAATTCCACCACGTCGATGCCCAGTCGGTCATCGCTGACGAAGCGGTACCAGATGCCGACCTCGGCCAGCAGGCGGGCGATGAAGGCCAGGTCGCTTTCGTCGTACTGCATGACCTGCAAGCGTTGCGGGTACTCGCGCACGGTGTTGAACCAGAAATCCTGACCGAGCATGTCGTGGCGGCTGCGCAGGACGTGATCGACGATTTCCGGCACGGATTTGTGCTGATAAATACGGGTTTGTCTGCCACGCGCCAGCCGGGCCAGACGCGGTTGCAGGGTCACGGCGTAGCGCGCTTCGTCGTGGGAGCCGGACAGACGCCGAAAGCCGGTGATGACGCCGTTCACGGTGCGCAGTGGTTTGATCTCGGGCTGTGGAAAGCCGGGGAACGGCTTGTCCAGCGGGTCGGGCACGGCGTGCAGGCTGAAACGGGCCTGACGGTTGAGCACGCGCTCGGCGGCGATGTCCTGATCTGACGAGGTGAATTCGATCTGGTAGGTGAACGGCTCGCTCAGGCGCTCGGTGCCGGTGAAGGTCAGGACGTCGAGGGTGGTGTCGAGGCTGCAGACCCAGAGGGTGTGGCGGGAGTGGTCGAAGAACAGCGGCGGCGCGTTATGCATGGTTGACATCCGTGGCAATGGAAAGGCCCGGCGCGTCCATGCGCAGAGTATCGTTGCGAACAGTCAGTGATTTTGCTGGGCAATGCCAGAGGGCAAGCCAAGAACAGGAGGGGTATTACCTAATGTCGGGATGTTTCCTACATGGCCCTAGACGGGAGGGCGGAAACAGCGTCAACGCAGCAAATTCGGCTAGGCATCCCGCCTGCGAAACACGGGATGCTACCGCTCACCGCATCTTCAGGAGTTTTCACCCGGTGTCCGACGTCCTGCACAACCCCACTTACGGCAAGCGCTTCGAGGCCGTGCTCGCCTACATCGATACGCACCTTGAAGGCGATCTGTCGGTGAGCACATTGAGCCGGATCGCGAACTTTTCGACGTTTCATTTTCATCGCCAGTTCTCGGCGTATGTCGGGGTGCCGGTGTCGCAGTATGTGCAGTTGATGAGGCTTCGGCGTGCGGCGCATCGGTTGGTCGAACGGCCGGGACAGTCCGTGCTGGAAACCGCGTTGAGTGCCGGTTTCGAAAGCCCCGAAGCCTTTTCAAGGGCGTTCAAGCGCGCGTTCGGCGTGGCGCCGAGTATGTTCGCCAGGGCCCCGAACTGGCAGGTCTGGAATGCGGCGTTCGTTGTCCCCCACTTTTCCAGGAGTATCACCATGCAGGTGCGTATCGTGACATTTACCGCAACCCGCTTCGCCGCGCTTGAGCATCGCGGGGCACCGGGGCGAATCAATGAGAGTGTCGAGCGCTTTCGCCAGTGGCGCATGCAGAGCGGGCAATCGCCGGTGGTGACGAGCCGCACGTTCGGCATGCCTTACGACAACCCCGACACCACGCCCGCCGAGGATTTCCGTTTTGCGATATGTGGCGAGATCAGCGAAGACGTAGCACCCAATGCGTTTGGCGTGGGCGAGTTGGTCATCCCCGCGGGCCGCTGCGCCGTGGTTCGCCATGTCGGCTCACCGGATTACATCGGCGAAAGCATCTACCCGATCTACCGCGACTGGTTACCCGCCAGCGCTGAGGAGCTTCGTGATCATCCGCTGTTTTTCCATTACCTGAGCGTCTATCCCGAGACGCCGCTGGACCAATGGCAAACAGATATTTATGTGCCGTTGAAATAGAGAAACGAGTACCCTCGGCCAGAAACAGGCATGTTTCAACCGCGCTATTGAAGGCGCTGAATCAGGTGTTCAAGCACCTGCCTGACTGGCCGATTCACTCACCTGCCCGAAAGGGATCGCAAATGCGTGTGGCAGTCCGCTATAACGCTTTTTCAATACCCCCCGCACGCTCAGGGACGTCCCGATGGATCGGACGGAGCCAATGAAAGCACCTCTCAGCCAGACCGAACACCGGACATTCGATGCGCCACCCTCTCCTGCCACGTTCAACGTTCGCTTTGCCGTTCAGCCCAAACGGGGCGAACGCCCTGTCTCCCGACTGTTTTCACAACCCAAGGGCCAGATAGTGTTCACCCACAGCGGTATCTGGCGGGAGATGCTGATTGGCTTCACGCTGGCCCGATCGCTGAACGAGCCCGCGCGTTCGAAGTCTGCAGTACGCAGCCTGGAATTTTCCGGCGTTCTGGCCTGTGCGGTGTTGGGTTCATCGCGGTACGTGGTGACGGAGATTCGTGAGGCGATCCATCAACCATAAGGCCTAGGCAACCCAGCTCACAGGAGCCAACTGATGTTCCACCTAATGTTCAGCAGCCCGTGTCTCTACGTGATCGTTCGATACATCTGGCCGATGCCCTGGCCACTGCCTGCGAGGTTGGCCAGCGCGCTGTTGCTGCTGCTCGCCTCGCAGTACCACCTGTATTCGCGGTTCTCGTCCGGCAGTGTGTTCTCGCCGGAGTTTCCACGCGCCGTGGTGGTGCTGTTCAACTGGGCATTCGGTGCGATCCTGTTGCTGGCGGTGCTGCAAATCGTCCTGGATCTGGGCACGTTGCTGACGATGCTGATTCGACAGCGCTGGCTGACCATCCCCGCTGCGGCCCGATACGCCGCTGGCACTGCCGCACTGGTGCTGGCCGCTATCGGCGTGCATCAAGCGATGCGCGTGCCGCCGGTCAAGGACATCGAGGTCGCGATCAAAAATCTGCCTGCGCAGTTCGACGGCTACACCGTATTGCAGTTGACGGACATGCACATCAGTCGGCTGTTCGATGAGCCGTGGGCGCGGGAGGTGGTCAACCGTTCGAACGCGCTCGGGGTGAACCTGATCGTGATCACCGGCGACCTGATCGATGGCCCTCTCAGTGCACGCACGAAGGGCGTGGCGCCGCTGCGCGATCTGCATGCGCCCGACGGGGTGTACGTGATTCCAGGCAACCACGAATACTTCTTCGACAACGAAACATGGATGCAGCATTTTGCTTCGATGGGCATGAAGCGCCTGAACAATAGCCATGCGGTGATCGAACGTGACGGCGCGCAATTGACCCTGGCAGGCGTGACAGATTTGAGTGCACCGCGTGCGGGGCTGCCCGGTCCCGATCTGAGCAAGGCGCTGTCCGGCGCACCTGCGAACACGCCGATCATCCTGCTCGACCACCAGCCGCGCAACGCCCGGCAGGCTGCCCGCCAGGGCGTGGCATTGCAGCTGTCGGGGCACACTCACGGCGGTATGATCCGCCCGCTCGACCTCTTCATCGCCCGGGCCAACGAAGGTTTTGTATCCGGCTTCTATGACGTCGATGGCATGCAGCTCTACGTCAACAACGGCACGGCGCTCTGGCCGGGGTTTGCCTTGCGTCTGGGCGTGCCGTCGGAGCTGACACGTATCACGCTGAAGCGGGCTGCAGAACCGGACTGAAGCGAGGTATTAACGCCGCCACACCTGCCCTTCCCCACTCACCACCCAAGGTGACTGATCAACGATGATCTGCACCCCGCCCACCCAACGCTCTGCTGGCGTGCAGTCGAGCCAGTTGACCTGCCCGCGCAGAATCTGCTCGCCCAGCTCAGTGATGCGAATCACCCGCCTGGACCACGCATCCCCCGATTCTTCATGCACCAACGGCTGGGGCGCATCGATCAGCGGGCGCAGCAACGCATGGAACATCATGTCGCCCAGATACGGCAGTGGTTCGTAACGCAGCATCAGTTGGCCAAACACTTTTCCGGCGGGCAACTCCCCCGCATCAGCGAGGATGCGCAGGATCAAACGCTGCGTCAGGCTCAGGCCGTCGTCTGCGCCGGGCAGTTCCTGTAACTGCCTCGCCAGCGCAGGGCCGAGCAACGGCAGTTCCGTATGATGCGTTGCGGCCAGACGTGCCCAGTCGCGCGGGTCTGGCGCAGTGAAGGCCGCCCAGGCTTTGCGCGCGAGCGCCACGGCGTCTTCGCCGAGCGGTCGCCGTTGCGGCCAGAGCCAGGCCAGTACGTCCGGCGCCAATTGGCCAATGCCGATGAAGCGCTCCACACCAGGCATCCGGCTGATTTCGATGAGTTCGAGCCTGCGCGGCATCGCCGGCAGGCTCGCCAGCAAGCGGATCAGAAACAACTGATCGTAGGCGTCCGCCTCGCACCACAACACCAGCTCACTGTCGGCATTCAGTTGCGCCAGCGCCTTGCGCTGCACGACTTGACGCTGCTCGACATCCCGCATCGACAGCCCGAATGCCTGCTCGATGTAAACCGCGCGCACGGCCCAGTATTCATCGTCCGGCAAAACGGGCACCGGCCCCATGACCATCGGATCGTCGAACATCTGAAACGAGCCTGAAAACCCTGCAATGCGCAGGCCGTGTTCGATGTCGTTGCCGCAGCGCCAATGCTGGACGTTCGCTTCGCCGGTCGTGGAAAAATCCGGATGACGGGCAGCGAACTCGATGCTGTCGGTGTGGGCAATCAATTTGGGCCAACTGGCGAACCCCGCTTCGCGCGCCACCAGCCATTGGGTATCGGCGAGTCGATAGTCAGGGCCAGGGATACCGAGTGTGTGCAACTGGACACGAGCGTCGTCGGCTTCGTGGTTGTTCAGGGCTTTCAACAGGCGCTTGGCGCGTTTGCGCAGCGCAGGGACATCAAGAAGACCGGACGTGTTAGAGGCAGGCATGCCAACTCCTTACAGGGCTCGGTCCGCCGACAAGCCGGAGCTGGAATGAAGAATGTGGAAAAGCAGGCTACGGGAGACCCCTTCGCGCGGACCGCGGGCGTAGCAGACGCCTGGATGCGGACTTTAGCGGGATGAAGGGGCATGAGCAACGTTTGATCCTGCTCTCACGACATCAGCGCGGACATTGACAGCCTGATGAGTCGCTGGCTATAACGTATTTCGTTGTACGACAACATATGATTCGTTACGAATCACGACTAACAATAAAAACACCCGTCGGTCACTCACATGAAAGCGAATTGCTTGCTCATCACCCCACATACCCTGCCTTTGTCGCTGTTCTCGGCTGATTGCACGTCCGCTGCGTCGATATCGCTCGTGAGTATCTTTTCGATCCCGCCGCCCTGTACTTGTTAGACGTCCGACTCCAGGCGCTTCGCCTCGGAGACGTACATATGCACTCTCGCCCAATCGCCGAGAGACCATCACACCGCCAAGAACAAGAGTGATGTCATGAGCCTGAACGAGTCCACCCATTCATCATCTGCGCCTGCGCAAAGCCGTACCCAGGCGGCGACCCGGACGGTCGGCAAATACCGCTGGACGATCTGCGCGCTGCTGTTTTTTGCCACGACCGTCAACTATCTGGATCGTCAGGTGCTCAGCCTGTTGGCCCCGGATCTTTCGACGCAATTTGGCTGGAGCAACACCGATTACGCCAACATCGCCTCGGTCTTCCAGTTCGTCTACGCGATCGCGATGATCTTCGCCGGGCGCGTGGTCGACAGAATCGGCACCCGGACCGCCTACACGCTGGCCATTGGCGTCTGGTCCACGGGGGCCGTGATGCATGCGTTCTCAGTGCCGCTGGGGCAAGGCATTGGTGCGATCACCACAGCGCTGGGTTTCGCCGCCATTCCGGTGTCCATCGCAGGCTTCATGCTGTCGCGCGCCGTGTTGGCCATCGGCGAGGCGGGCAACTTCCCGATCGCGATCAAGGCCACGGCGGAATATTTCCCCAAGAAAGAACGCTCGCTGGCCACCGGTATCTTCAACTCCGGTGCCAACGTCGGCGCCATCGCTGCGCCCATTTGCGTGCCTTTGATCGCTGCGGCGTGGGGCTGGGAATCGGCCTTCATCGTGATCGGCCTGCTGGGCTTCGTCTGGCTGGGCTTCTGGATGGCGCTGTACGCCAAGCCGGATCAGCAAAAGCGCCTGACGTCCGAAGAGCTGGCTTATATCCGCAGTGACGAGGCCGAGTCGGTCAAGGCGGCGCCGGTTGCGAACACGTCCGCCAAAAAAGTGTCCTGGTTCAAACTGCTCACGTATCGCCAGACCTGGGCCTTCGCTTTCGGCAAGTTCATGACCGACGGCGTGTGGTGGTTTTTCCTGTTCTGGCTGCCCACTTATCTCTCCGCGCAGTACGGCATGAAAGGCGCGGCCATCGTGATGCCGCTGTTCGTGCTGTACAGCATGACCATGGTCGGCAGCATCGGCGGTGGCTGGTTCCCGAGCTATTTCATGGCCCGTGGCGACAAACCCTACGATGGCCGCATGAAGGCCATGTTCGTGATCGCGCTGTTCCCATTGCTGGTGCTGCTGGCACAACCGCTGGGCTACATCAGTTTCTGGGTGCCGGTGTTACTGATCGGCATTGGCGCCTCGGCGCACCAGGCGTGGTCCTGCAACATCTTCACCACCGTTTCCGACATGTTCCCGCAGAAAACCGTGGCCTCGGTCGTCGGCATCGGCGGCATGGCAGGCGGCCTGGGCGGCGTGGTCATGACCAAGATCGGCGGCTGGGTGTTCGACTATTACAAGTCGATCAACGACATTCACACCGGCTACATGATCATGTTCGCCATTTGCGCGCTGGCCTATCTGGTGGCGTGGAGCGTGATGAAAGCCTTGGTGCCGCGCCACAAAGAAATCACCGACCTCTGAACCTCAAACACATGCGGGGCGTGATGCGCCCCGACCACAACAAAAAGGAAATATCGATGACCAAGTTGAAACTGCTAGTGGGCTTTTTGGGTGCGTTTTCAGGGTACGTCCTGGCCGCGCCATCGGCCGATGAGCAAGCTGTCGCCAAAGCGGTCGACAACATGACCCAGGCCATGTTGCACAAGGACACCAAGGCCCTCGCTGCCCTGACGTCGGACAAAGTGACCTACGGCCATTCGAGCGGCAAGATTCAGAACAAGGATGAGTTCATCGCCGACATCGAAACCGGCCGCAGCGGCTTCAAAACGTTGCAGATGTTGAACCAGAAAATCACCATGGACGGCGACGTTGCGCTGGTGCGCAACCACTTCTCCGCCCAGGCGGTGAACAGCGGCGTGGAAGTCCCGACCGAGATCGAGAACTTCCAGATCTGGCAGAAGCAGAAAGGCCAGTGGTTGCTGATTGGTCGTCAGGCGTTCAAGTTCTGATCCACCTTCCTTTCTCTGAGCCGTCGGTGGGGTGATCCTCCATTACCCTGCCGACAGACTGTCGGATTCAACGCGACACAGAACACGGTCAGCAGGGCCGTGACACCGCCCAAGGTTCAACCTCGAACACTCTCAACTCAAGCTCGCGCCCTCCCTGCCGATGAACTTCCCAGTTCGCCTTCGCCTTCAGGCACTATGTGCCACCGCCGTTTCAAGGAAGATGCCCCATGTCCGCTTCGCTCGACCTCGCCGCTACTCAGATCCGTCATGCCGTTCGTGCTGCCACCGAAGGGCTGGTGGGCCGTGAGCAACTGGCCGAGTTGATCGTGCTGGCGGCTGTCGCGCAGGAACACATTCTCGTGGTCGGCCCACCCGGCACCGCAAAAAGCGCGGTGGTGCGTCGTGTGGCGCAGTCCATGGGCGGTCGTTATTTCGAGTACCTGCTGGGGCGCTTCACCGAGCCGTCGGAGTTGTTCGGCACGGTGGACCTGAAGAAGCTGCGCGAAGGCACGGTGGAAACCGACATCAGCGGCATGTTGCCCGAGGCCGACATCGTGTTTCTGGACGAGGTGTTCCTCGGCTCGACGGCCATCCTCAACACCTTGCTGGGCGTGCTCAACGAACGGCGCTTCCGCCGGGGTCACACGCAGGTGCAGTGCCCGTTGCGGGTCTGTGTCGGTGCGGCCAACGGGCTGCCTGACGACGAGTCGCTGGCAGCGTTCGGCGACCGCTTTTTGCTGCACCTGTTCGTGGACGCCGTGCCCGACAACCAGTTGGAAGCGATGCTGGCGGGCGGCTGGCAGTCGGAGCAGCGTCCGGTTCCCCACCTGTTGGGCCTGACTCAACTCGACACCCTGGGCCACGCGCTCAAGGACGTCGACCTCGCCCTCGTGCGGCCAGCACTGGCCCAGGCCATCCGCCGGCTGCGCGAAGCCGGTATTCACCTGTCTGACCGGCGCATCGTCAAATCACAGCGCCTGATCGCGGCGGCAGCGCTGCTGCGCGGGCAGCTCGAAGCCAGCGAAACCGACCTCTGGCCGCTGCTCTACGTGCTGCCGACCAAAGAGATTCAGCAACACGGCCGTGAAGTGCTGAAAGACCTGTTTGCCCAGTGCAACAACAGCCATCTGTTCAGTGCCGTCGAAGAGGCGACGCTGCAACCGATGGCGCGCCTGCATCGGCTGATCGAGACTGCCGAGGATTACCTGGCACGCACTGAACCGCCCGCCAGCCCGTTGCTGGAGGCGCTGCTGCGGGAGATCGATGCCAACTTCAACAGCCAGACCCTCCCTCAGCGTCTGCATGAGGTGCGCAGCCAGGTGGCCCATCTGCTGACCACCCAGGCATGACGAACATGGCCACTGCCCCCGCCATTCCTTGGCGTTGGCGAGCGCGCCGCGACCCCGGACAGGCCCAGGCCGCCGTGGCCTGGGGCGCGGTCGCAGCCCGCCTGCACACCCGGCTGCTGCGCATGAGCGAGGATCAGACGTCGCGCCTGCACGCCACCGCCAACCGAGAGGTATTGATCGTCATGGGCCATGTCGACGACCTGCCGTGGGTCGAGGGTGTCGAATATGCCTGCGCCGAAACCGCTGCGCCCGGCCTGTGGCTGCCCACCAGTTGGGAACCGGATGCGCCGCTGGACTTGATGGGACAGGCCCTGCTGCGCAGGTTCTCCCGCGCGCCGCTTTTGCTGTGGCATGCGCCGAACGCCGTGCTGCCGCTTGATCGATGCCTGCCCGTCACGGCCCGGCATCTGCAACACATTCAGGATGAGTGGGCAGGTCGCTGATGCAATTACCACCCGCCTTACAACCCTGGAGTGAATGGCTGCACGGGTTCGACTCAGAGCAATGGCCGCTGCTGGCGGATCTGTTCGCACGCCTCAACCCGATCCTCGGCCCGTTGCGCGGCATGCAGCAGGGCGGTGTGCCTGAACCCGACGGCCTGGGCGACCTGCAACGCCGTGGTCCCTATGAACGCCTGCTGACCAGCGAATGGCTGCTGGCCGACGAACTGCCCGATGAATTTCTGCGCAGGGCAGCAGTGGGCGAGCATCTGTTTCTCGCCCCGCAGTACCGAACCCATCAAGCCAACCGCATGATCGTCGTGCTGTTCGACGCAGGCCCCCTGCAATGGGGCGGACCGCGTCTGGTACACCTGGCGCTGCTGATCCTGCTCGCCCGACGCGCCAGCGAGTCCGGTGCCGAATTGCGCTGGGGCATTCTGCAAAACACGCCACAACTGCATGAATTCAAGCATTCCGCACATTTGAAGCGACTGCTGGAGGCGCGCACCTACCAGACCGTGAGCGAACCGCACTGGGATGCCTGGCGTGACTGGCTGGCGCAGCAGGGGCACGACCACGGAGAACGCTGGCTGGTCGGTCCGCGTCTACCCATCACGGACGCCCGCGCCTGTACCCATCGGGTTCAGGTACAACGCAGCCTCGATGGCCACAGCCTGACGTTCGCGCTGCAGGGCGCCACGTCGCGAAACATCACCCTGCCCAACCCGGATGAGCGCCTGGCCCTGCAATTGATCAAGGGCGAATTCGACACCTCGCAACAGATGGCCCACCGGTCGGTCAAGGGCCGCATTCCAAGGGTCGCTCTGACGCTGGCGCCGGTCATTTCCAGCACCGGCAGCCATGTCGCCCTGAAAATGCTCGATGAGCCGGGACTGGTGGTGATCAAGTTGCCCGCCCCAAAACAGAAGAAGACGCTGGATGTTCGTCAGACGCTCTGGAGCAAATTTGCCACACCGCTGGCGATCCACTTTCCGGGTCGCACACCCGGCGCCGTGCTGAGCATCGACGAAACGCTGGTGTTCTGGAACATGCCCGGCGTCAACCCGGTACGTCGGCCTGAACGGGAGCAACTGCAAGTGCCCGTGGGCACTGCCGCGCTGCTGCCGGTGGTCTGGCTGCACAACGGCACCTACGGCCGGGTCTTTCTACTCGACACTCAGGGGCATCTGGTCTTCTGGGTGATCGACAACGGCAAACTGCCCACCCCGCATCAGCCGGGCATCACCCACGCGATGGCCGACAACGTCGTGGGCATGGCCAAGGTCGACCACAGCACCCTGGCCTACTTGCGCAAGGATGCCGGTCGGTTGTACGTGCACCGGCTCAGCCCCTGGCAGAGCAGTTCAACGGGGCATCTGGTCGGCATGGCCAACCACGTCGATCAGGTGCTGTTCCCGGCCAGCCCTCGTTGGCATCAAGCCTTTGGGGGCTGCGCCTGGATGAGTCAGATCGACGAGCACCAACAGTGGCAACTCGTCTCGCCCAACGGTCAGACCGAGCAGGTGGATCTGGCACCTGGCTGGAAAGGCATCGGCCTGCTGATCGGGGACGACGACGCGCTGTGCATGATCCTGCTCAGCCCCAACCAGCAATCTGTCGCGGCCTGGAGCCTGGGCGAGCAACAGGTGCTGTTCACCACCCCCGATCCCATCGCAAGAATCAGTTTCTGCCCGATGAGCAAGCTGGTCGCCGCACTGACCAAGACCCGCGAACTGCTGGTGTATTGCGTGCCAGACGAGCGCCGGGTCCTGCAGATCATGTGCAATCAGGCACCTGCACTGACAGAGGACAACACCCATGTCCGGACCTGACGCGGTCACCATTCGCCGCCCGGCGTTGACGGGCTATCAACAAATCGAGGGGCTGTGGTTTCCCGTCGAGCGCTTCAGCGAACAGGAACGCGCCCGGCTGATCGTCGCCCATTGGCAAACCGACGCCACGGCCTTTCGCTTCGCTGGCGGCGATTTGCTGCGCTTTCCCAAGGCCAGGGCGATGCTCTGCGAAGGCGTCGCGGGCTGGCCCCTGATTCGTCAGGGCAGAACGCTGTGCTCGGCGCAGTTGACCCCGGCAGAGATGCAGCGCCTGGCCCATGCCGATGTCTGGCTGGTACTGGGCACACACGTCAGCGCCCTGCACCTGCGCGACGCCACACCGCTCTCGCCCGAGCACTGGATCGACATCAGCCAGTGCGCGCTGCTCGACACCTATGACTGCCGCGAGGTACTGCCAGACGCTCTCGTCGAACCACCCTCCCCACCGACTGACATACGGGAAATCCTTGGGGACTCGCTCGCGCCCGTCAGCCCCGAACGCGAAGCGGTGATGCAAGCGCTGCTGGAGCGGCAGCGCCTGGCAGGCGCCCAAAAAGCACCTTCCATTCGAGGCCCCCGCAATAACGGGAGCCATCAGCAGAACGCGCCCCCGATCAAAGACGGCATGGCAGGTTTTATCGCGGTCGCGGTGGGCATTGGCCTCTACGCGATTCATGCCTTCAATGGTGCGCAACTGCCGACCTTGACCTCCACGGCGAACCCCGTCAGGCACAAAACCCCTGCCGCCCCTGCCACGTTCGACTGGGGCAATACGGTGCTCTGGACGGTCATGGGCGTTGTGCTGTTCACCCTGGTGCTGATGGCGATACGTGCCTGGCGGCGCGGCGGCGCAACGGCGGTTGCACAACCATCGACCCAAGCCGCCCGCCCCGCGCCGTCAAACGTACCGCCACGGGCATCGGGCAAACCCCGTGGCCCGGCCAGGTGGCGACGCTGGCTCACGCGCCTGGCTCACCATTCGCGCCTGTCTGCGCTCTACGGCAAACGCCAGGCGGCGTACATGCAGCGGATGCTGGAGATGTTCGAGAACGGCGACCTGCACGAAGCGCTGCGCCACGCCATTCCTCTGGGCGGCGGTACAAGCGATGGCGGACAGGCATTCGGCACTCCCAACCGACGCGACGATCTGACGCTCAGCCAGCGTTCCGGCCCGCGCAGCAGCCTGTATTTCAGCGACGATCTGGAGACCCATCTCAAGCAGGTCTACCGGCAGTCCTTCGAACGGCTGGACCGTGAGGGGCGTGTCGAAGAGGCCGTGTTCGTGCTGGCGGAACTGCTCAGAGCACGTCAGGAAGCCCTCGACTATCTGGAAAAGCACCAACGCTTTCAGCAAGCCGCCGACCTTGCGCTGGCCTGGGACATGCCCGCCTCGACCATCGTGCGCCTGCTGTGTCTGGCGGGCGACTGGCAACGGGCATTGCAGGTCGCAAGGCGTGACAGCGCATTTTCTGATGCCGTCCTCATGCTGGAGAAAAGCGGATCTGACCTCGCCCCGCGCCTGCGCCTGGAATGGGCATTGGCCCTGATCGACAAGGGTCTGTGGTTGCAAGCGGTGGACGTGATCTGGAGCCTGCCGCAAGAGCGCGAACGCGCGGGGCAATGGTTGCTCGCTGCCGAAGCGGCCGGCGGCAGTCTGGCGATCAGCGCGTTGGTAAAACGCGCCATCCTGCTGCCCGACACGCTGACCGCTTATGGCCCTTGGGTCGAACAACTGCGCGACGATCCCGCGGGAGCACTGGACCGGGCCACCCTCGCCCACGCGCTGCTGGCCCACAAAACCCACAGCCCGGCGCTGGCCTGGCTTGCGGCCGCGACCGTGCGCGCCGTCATCTGCGATCAAACCGGGCCGCACGCACAGCTCAGCCATAAGCAGCTTCAGGCGCTGGTCAGAATGAGCAAGGACAAACTGCTGCAGGCCGACTTGCCCGGCAGCGCCCTGCCCCGCAAAAAACAGCCCAATCCGGCCCTTGAGCGGGTCAGCGACCCGCTGACGTTCACAGCGCCAGAGCGAGGCAGCCGCGCGATCCTCGACGCGGTGCCGCTGACCGACGAGCGCTACCTGCTGGCATTGGGAGAAGCCGGTGCGCTGGTGGTCGACGCCAGCGGCAAGACCGTCTTTCACTTTCCAGTGCCCACCCAGACCCTCGTGCTGGGCCGCAGCCGTCAGGTCGCGCTGGCCCTGGCACAGCGCGGCGACGTCTGGCGCATCAGCAAACTGGATCTGGTCAACCGCAGTGCCCACGATCTGGGCGTGCTGATGCTGGACGCCTTCGCAAGCACCTTCGATGGCACCGCCTGGACCATCGGCCGAGGTTCGCAATTGCGCGTCGTGGACGTCGATCGCCGGTTTGAAACGCTGTGGCACATCAGCGATCTGCCCGGAAAAGTCGCCTACATTCGCGACAACGAACACAACGAATCCGTACTGCTGAGCACGCCAGAAGACACCCAAATCTGGCATTACCTGCTGCCCAGTCGCCGCCTGCTCAGCCGCGAGCCAACGCCCGCCAGAAGCCAGGCGCACAGTTGGCAAGTGTTCAACGCCACCGGCAGAACCACCGAGTTCTGGATCAAGAACAGTGATGACGCCGATTCCATCCTGATGGTCCACGCCAGCGGCGCCAGCAAAGGCTATCGCCTGCCCGGTTTCATTCAGGATGACGTCGACCCGCTACACGTTTACCCATTCGAGCAATGGCTGGTGGTGTGCTACGCCGTCGCCAACGATGAGACCCGCTGGCACTTCATCCACCGCAACAGCGACCGCCTGTGTGCCGAACTGACATGGCCGCCGGAACATGCGCAACTGCGCGTGGTAGGCAACGAATGGGTGCTGTTCGATCATCAAGGGCGGCTGCTGCATATCGATGCCGATCATTCGCGGGTGCGAGGGGTGTCGGTGGGGTGAAAGACCTGAACGGCAGTGCTTGAGCGATTCTGTTGGCCGCTGCTCAGGTCATGCACCGCGCGATCTTTCACTGGACCCACAAGCTCGGGAGTTCAAGAAAGCCTACGCCAAAGGCCGCCGCGAGCTGGAACATGAACTGGGCAAGACCATGCGTTATCGCGCCATCCGCGAACTGGCCAGTGGTGACAGTGGCAAGGTCATCAACGATCTCAAGCCCATCTGGTTGATGAGCCCGCCGGGCAATTCAACGGACTGTTCCTCAAGAACCTGGAGAACGTTCAGGGGGATGAGCGCGACGTGATCATCCTGAGCATCTGCTACGGTCCTGGCCCGACGGGCAAGATGCTGATGGACTTCAGCCCGATCAACCAGCGTGGCGGAGAACCGCAGCGGGCGAACCCCGGTAGAAAAGGGCCTCATCCACATGATGACCAAGCGCGCCGAAATCGAGTTTCTCGACGCGGTCAGCGTTTACTTTCATCACGCAACGCCGGGGCTGGGCCCGCAGGTAGAGGTTTACCAGAACCCCGAATGGGGCAATCACATGCGCGACAAAGCAGTACGAGGCATGCGTTATTTCGACAGTGTCCTGAAAAATCAACCGTTCGTTGCGGGCGACAGGTTCACCATGGCCGATATCGCGGTCCTGGGCGGCATGATTTTCGCCGCTCTGGTTAAGCTTCCCATACCGGACGAATGTGAAGCGTTGCGAGCATGGCATGTAAGAATGCAAGAGAGACCAAGCGTCCAAGAGTGGCGAGCAATGGTAGAGCGCGGCGCGCCACAAAAGTGAAGCGAAGAGGCATCTGCCCTCTCTGGTAGGGGGCAGATGCAGTGCTGGGAATCTGCGTTCGTCACTGGCTGCAATCGGCCAAAATCGAACACTCGCGCTCAGTCATCTCCCCGCGTGCACCATGTGAAACGCAGCAACTCGGTTGCTGCCAAGCTGGAGGAAACTGCAATCAGCGGTGCAAATTGCGCCACCACGTACTCAGCCGGGGGCGAGCCATGAGATACGAGTTAGCAAAGAGCCTGCGGTAAGGCACCCAGGCCAACCGCTCTCATTCTCCAGATCCCGTTAAACCTGAGATCCACTGCCGAAAGGGGCTCGATATCGATGGCATGAAATGAGGCGGGTGGGCAACGCAGCACCTTGAGTAACGCTGCACGCATCAAGAACGGATGCGTGACAGCAACAATATGGCCGGTGCCTGACAATGAATCCAGCCAGTCGTTAACGCGCAGGCACACGCCATGAATGGACTCGCCTCCGTGGGGAGCTGCCTGCCAGTCTTGAATCCAGGCACCCATCGCGGCGGGCCCTATCGCTTCAACCTGCCGTCCCTTCCAGTCCCCAAAATCACAATCGCGAAGGGCTTCGGTGATTTCGACAGTGCCTGAGAACAGCGCAGCAGTCTGTCGGGCTCTCAGTTCAGGCCCGCACACAAACCGGGTCTGCCGACCAAACATCTTTGACCACTCGCCCTTCTTCTGCTCCCAGTCGATCTCCACAGGCTCGTCCAGGGGGAAGCGTGCCTGTTTTTGAGCCAGAGTCCTGGCATGAGCGATCAGCGTCAAGCGTAGAGCCATATCGAAATTCCTGTGGTGCCTGGATGCACTCAGGCTACACCAGCCGAGCTGTATCTTTATGTTAGGAAGTAGAAGTCGATCAAATTCCGACGCGGTCGCGCCACTGTAGTCGGCTCAACGCCGAAAGCCCGACCTTACCTTGATCTTCCCCACCGTCACCGGGACGCGAAATCCCAAGAGGTCGTCATGGCTTATACCGCTGCAACCGATACCGATGTTTCCATTCCCACCATTCCCGTGGGTGAAGTGCTGCCGTGGGCAATCTTTGGTGGGCTGCTGCTGATGCTGGCCATCTATTTTGTCGGCGCGGAGCAAGGTGCCACCGCGATCTTCTCCGGTGCGTACGTTCACGAGTTCGTGCACGACGGTCGCCATCTTCTGGGTTTCCCCTGCCACTGATTGCTTGAGGTCTTTCACATGACTGGTCGTTTACTCGTCAGGGGCATGCTCGTCGGTCTGATTGCAGGCCTTCTGGCATTTGGGTTTGCCAAGGTGTTTGGTGAACCTCAGGTGGACAAGGCAATCGCCTTTGAAGAAAGCATGGCGCACGTGCACGGTGATGCAGAAGAAGAGGAAGAGCTGGTCAGCCGCTAGGTGCAAGGTAGCGTGGGTCTGTTGACCGGCGTGGTCGTGTACAGCGTATCGCTTGGCGGCATTTTTTCGCTGGTTTTCGCCTATGCGCTGGGCCGTATTGGCCGTGTTGGCCCTCGTGGCCTGGCTGCACTGCTGGCGCTGGCCGCTTTTGCAGTGGTGTTTCTGATCCCAGGCTTGAAGTATCCGCCCAACCCACCTTCAGTGGGTAACCCGGACACCATCGGACTGCGCACCCAGCTGTTCTTCCTGATCATGCTGGTATCGATCATTGCCGCAGTCATTTCGGTGAATGCCGGACGCAAGCTGATCGCACGCCATGGCACCTGGAGCGGCGCTATCAGTGGCGTTGCACTTTATCTGGTCATCGTGTCGGTGGCTGCGTACCTGTTTCCGACCATCAACGAAGTGCCGGAAAACTTCTCTGCCGTGTTGCTGTAGAAATTCCGTACAGCGTCGCTGGGCATTCAAGTCGTCCTTTGGACCAGTCTGGGCCTGATCTTCGGCAAGGTCGCCGAACAGGCGCTGTTCCCGTCACGCAAGGCTTCCAGCATTTAAGCGCAGCGATCAACCGGATAATGGAGTGAGCTGCGGCCACTCCGTTGTCCATGCTGTCTCAACCTCGCTGCTTCCATGTGCTCACGCCGGAGCATGCGCAGCGAGATTGCGGTAATGCCCTTTGAAGTACAGCAATGGCTGAGTTGCGGTCACCTCTTGCAGGTTCAATGCTTTCACTTCACCAATCACGATCAGGTGATCACCTGCGGCGTGTTCGGCGTGAATCTCACAATCCAGCCAGTGCAGGCTTCCGGCGATGACCGGATTGCCCAGCGGCGACGCATGCCAGTCAACACCCTGCCACTTGTCTGTCCCCCTACGGGCGAACTGGTTGGAAATATCCACCTGCTCACCCGACAGGATGTTGACCGCAAAGCGACCGGCCTGACGGATTTTCGGGTAGCTGGCCGAGCTGCACATGACGCTGAATGACACCAGCGGCGGACTCATCGACACGCTGTAGAACGACTGACACGTGAAGCCGATCGGCTCACCATCGACCTGCGAGGTGATCACCGTGATGCCCGAGGCGTAGTGCCCGAGCGCCTCGCGAAAGCTCAGTGGCTCGATGGCCTTAGCAGAAAGCGACATGGCAGATCCTGATCCTAACGGGAGAGTTCTCGGCGAACGATATCTGCGCCAGCACTCAACGCATTCAGCTTGCCCCGGGCAACCTGGCGCGGCAAAGGTGCCATACCGCAGTTGGTACACGGATAGAGCTTGTCGGCATCGACGAATTGCAGTGCTTTGCGCAGGGTGTTAGCGACTTCTTCAGGCGTTTCGATGGCATGGTTGGCCACGTCAATTGCCCCGACCATTACTTTCTTGCCGCGAATGAGCTCGATCAGGCCCATCGGAACGTGAGAGTTGTGGCATTCCAGCGAAACGATGTCGATGCTGGACTTTTGCAGTTTAGGGAACGCCTCTTCGTACTGGCGCCACTCTGAACCCAATGTCTTTTTCCAGTCGGTATTGGCTTTAATGCCGTAGCCGTAGCAAATATGTACGGCGGTTTCGCACTTCAAGCCCTCGATGGCGCGCTCCAGCGTGGCAACGCCCCACTCGTTCACCTCATCGAAGAACACGTTGAAAGCAGGTTCGTCGAATTGAATGATGTCGACCCCGGCAGCCTCCAGCTCCTTGGCTTCCTGATTGAGGATCTTGGCAAATTCCCACGCCAGTTTCTCACGGCTCTTGTAGTGAGCGTCGTAAAGGGTGTCAATCATCGTCATCGGGCCAGGCAGGGCCCATTTGATGGGCTGATGAGTTTGCGAACGCAGAAACCTGGCGTCTTCGACGAACACCGGTTTTTTACGCTCAACAGCACCCACGACGGTCGGAACACTCGCGTCATAGCGATCACGAATTCGAACGGTTTCGCGTTTTTCGAAATCAACGCCTTCAAGGTGCTCGATGAACGTCGTCACAAAGTGCTGACGGGTTTGTTCGCCGTCACTGACGATATCGATACCGGCATGTTGCTGTTCTTGCAGCGCCAGACACAGCGCATCCTGCTTACCTTCAATCAGCGCTTCATCTTGCAGTTTCCAGGGTGACCAAAGTGTCTCGGGCTGAGCGAGCCAGGAGGGCTTGGGCAAACTACCCGCCGTGGATGTGGGCAACAACTTTTTCATGGGAAATAACCTTGGCTTTGAATTGATCAAAAGGCGCAACTGACAGACCACTGCTCGAGCACGGCCTGATAAGGCTTGATGAAGTGCTCTTCGGCAAACTTGCCCTGCTCCACCGCCAGACGACTGCGCTCTTCCCGGTCATACACAATTCGGGTCAAGGAGTAGTCCTGATGCTTCAGGCTCGGTTGATAGGATTTGCCTGCTGCCGAGTTCGCGTTGTAGATCTCGGGCCGGTAAATCTTCTGGAACGTGTCCATGGTGCTGATGGTGGCAATCAACTCAAGGTTGGAGTAGTCCGCCAGCAGGTCACCCGAGAAATAAAACGCCAACGGCGCAGCACTGTTCGGCGGCATGAAGTAACGCACGGTCATGCCCATTTTCCGGAAATATTCGTCGGTCAGAGAATACGCATCCTGTTGGTACTCAAAGCCCAATACCGGGTGCTGATTCTCGGTGCGGTGGTAAGTACGCGTACTCGACACGCTCAGGCAGATGACCGGCGGCTTGTCGAAATGCTCTTTATAAGTGGCGGAATTGACGAAGCACTTGAACAGCTTGCCATGCAGATCACCAAAATCTTCTGGCGTGCTGAAACCGGCCTGGTTCTTGTTGTGCTCCAACAGACGCACGCTGAAATCATAGTCCCGTACGTAAGAGGAGAAGTTGTTCCCCACGATGCCACTGATGCGCTCGTGGGTGTGGCGATCAACAATCGTCGTTTTCAGAATTTCAATCAACGGGATGGCATGTTCGCTGCTGCCCGCATCAATATTCATCTCGGCGGAAATGATGTTCAGCTCGACCGTGTAACGATCACCGGTAGGGTTGTCCCAATGGGCCAGCGCGTTGAAGCGGTTATCGATCATCTTCAATGTGTTGCGCAGGTTCTCCCGACGGCTTTCACCCCGAGCCAGATTGGCAAAGTTAGTGGTGATCCGCGTGTTGTTTGACGGAGCGTAATGCTCGTCGAAACAAATGCTCTTGATCGCAAATGTGAATTCGTTGTTCATCGTAGCTGGCACCCTAATTTTTCAGGCAAATCTGAATCAGCTTCTGGCTGCTTCAGCTTCTGCCCATCGTCGGTTTCCTCACTCGATGACCATAAGCCTGGCCTTGGTGAAGAGCTGGGGGCAGCTTAAAGCGGGGGCTACATGAACAAAAACGAATTTATCTCAAAAAAATATTAGTCACGCTCATGATGGGACGAAAGAAGCCAGAGAGGTTCTCCCCCTGCGTTGGGCCTGCATTTGCCGTGAGAAACTGCTGAAACCCTTCTTTCTGGATGGTCCGTTGGACACCCTTCAGGGCAAGTCTCGGGGGATATGTATAACGTGTCTTCGTTTGCCGTGCTCGCTGTCAGCGCCCATACCGCAGAACAGCTCGTAAACAAGCCTCAGGCTTGCGCAGCGTTACTGGCTTTACTTTGGAACATGGCGGCATCGGCCTTGAACATCAGCTCGTCGAGGAGTTCGCCATCTTCCGGATACCAGGCCACACCAAGGCTGGCGCTGACTTGGATCTGGTTGTCCCTCCAAGGCATGGGCCGCTCGATAGCCTTGCAGATGTCCTGGGTGATGCGTTGGATATCGTGTTTGTGATGCGCGCCGTCGAGCAGCAAGACAAATTCATCGCCGCCCATGCGCGCGGCAATTTCGAACTCGCGAATATGGGGTTTGATGGCCGAGGCGACATGGATCAGCACGGCGTCGCCCGCCTGGTGGCCAAAACGATCATTGATCTGCTTGAAATTATCCAAGTCGATATAACACAGGGCCAGATGCTCTCCTCGGCTCTTGGCGCCGAGCAATTTCTGGGTGACGAAGGGAATAAAACGGTTGCGATTGGGCAAGCCAGTCAGGCTGTCATAGAACGCCAGCTTGCGGACCTCCTCTTCAGCGAGTTTGCGCAACTTGATCTCTTTGCGCAGATGGCGCTGGGCATTCAACAGCACCAGCGTGAACATCAGGATCAACACGCCACCGATGCTGATCAGGATAATCGTCTTGCGCAGCCGCTCGACGAGCTGTGGCGGGTTGGGGTCGTAGATGAAGTTTTCCAGACCGTCGATGCTGTCGACCATGCCCAGTCCGAGGAAGGTTTCAGCCATACGTTGCCAGCGCCCCGGATTCATATGGCCAATCTCGATCAAGTCGGACTGCACCAGTGGACGCATGGCTTGGGCTTCGAACGCCAGGTGAGCGCGGCTTTTCTCCACCGAATAGTGCTTGAGCAGCAGGTCGATGATTTCTTCGGGGTGATCCATCGCGTAACGCCAGCCGCGCAGCGTCGCGCGACGGAAAGCCTCGACCCGCTGAGGGTGCTCATCGATCTCGGCTTGGGTGGTGAACAGGATGTCGCTGTAGAAGTCGATCCCGTAGGTGACGGGCGAGATCACGTTGTAGTCCACACCACGCTGTTGCAGGTAGAAGGGTTCGTTGGTCAGGTACGAGTTGAAGGCCGTGACCTTGCCGCTGGCCAAGTCCTCAATTTGGTAGCTGCTGGGCAGCAGTTGCATTTTTTCGAGGGGTATCCCCTCGCTGCGGAACATCGCTAGAAAGTCGGCATCGGTCTGGGCATCCATCAACATCACAGGCTTGCCGATCAGGTCGTGCACGGTGCGAACACCTTTGTCGGTGCGCGCCAGAAGCACGGAGGGCGAATGCTGAAAAATCACCGCCAGCGCCACCAGAGGCTTTCCATGCAGGCGAGCGAAGAGTAACTCGCTGTTGGCCTCACCGTACTGCGCACGCCCGGAAAGCACTTCTTCGACGGGTGTGACGTTAGGACCACCTTCGTGAATGCGTACGTCCAACCCCTCTTCGCGGTAATAGCCTTGCGCCACGGCAGCGTAGTAGCCGGCGAACTGAAACTGATGTTTCCAGCGCAGCTGCATATCAATCACCTGCACGGCACCATTCTGCTGGGTAACCGGGCTCGCCCACGCCGCCTGAGCCGGGAACAACAGCACGAAACACAGTAGCCGACGCAGCCGACCCGACAGACGTTTATCCGGCTGACCTGGCGTATTAGAGCCGCTACGGAGGCTGGGCATAGTGGAGGGTCCGTGAATCGCGCTTATCGTTTAGCGAGCAAGGCAGGAGCGGCATTGTGGCATCACAGATGGGGTGCCAGCAATCGCGTGCCCTGTTGGGGGCGAAGTGTGGCCTTGCAGACATGTTCAGATCTAACGCAGTAGCACGCACCAGCAAGCAACCCATTGTTTGACTGCCCAACACGATCCATTCGGCATTCGCCATCTGCTGGCCTCCTGTCACCCTCAAGCCGTCTTGCCGCCATTCACGCGCACGATCTCGCCGGTCAGGAAAGGTACCGCCCCCGAGGCCACGAAGACGATCATTTGAGCAATCTCCTGCGCTGTGCCGATGCGCCTCATCGGCACACCTTCGATCATGCGTTCTCTTCCTGCCTCATCAGCGGCAATCCGATCGAACATTTCGGTTTGCACAGGGCCGGGTGCCACGGCGTTGACCCGAATGCCAAACGGCGCGGCTTCCAGAGCCACCGATTTAGTGATCCCTTCCACCGCGTGTTTGCTGCCGGCGTACAGGGACGCATTGGGCGCGCCCTTGATGCCCATGCTCGATGACAGATTGATGATACTGCCGAACCCTTGCGCTCGCATCACGCGCATTTCGTGCTTCATCGACAACAGTGTGCCCAGCACGTTAGCGGCAAACACCTGCTTGTATTCGGCAGGTGTCACTTCCTGAATGGGTGCGAACTTGCCGTCCACCCCCGCGTTATTCACAGCCGCGTCCAATCGACCAAATGTGGAAACGGTCACATCAACGAGACGTTCGATCTCGCTTTCATCGCGCACATCCGCACGCTGAAAAATTGCCTGCGCGCCCAGCGCTTGCAGTTCCGCGAGCAGCGTTTGCCCCGCGTCGTCGCGACGCCCCGAAATCACCACCCGGTAGCCCGCTTGCCCAAAGGCGATGGCTGTCGCTCGGCCAATGCCTGCCAGCGCGCCTGTTATCAGTGCTACCGGCGTATCGTTGCTGTTGTTCACAGGGCTGCTCATCATGATTCTCCAGATTGGGTTCAGCGTCTCGCACCCGCTCAACGGGCGCCAAATACGGGGTTCTCGAAAATGTCGGCGTGACCTTGGGGAAGTGCGCGCCAGTATTGCGGGGGGGCTGCAACCTTGGCGCCCAACTCTGCCGCCGCCCGCCATGGCCAACGGGGGTCATTGAGCATCGCGCGGGCGATGGCCACCAGGTCGGCCTTGCCCGACCGGACGATCTCGTCGGCTTGACGGGGGTCGGTGATCAGGCCCACGGCGGTCGAGAGCAGCCCGGTCTCTTGCTTCACTTTTGAAGCGAACGGCACCTGATAGCCGGGGGCAGGCGCGATCTTTTGCATCGGGGAAATACCGCCCGAGGACGACACCACCCAATCCGCCCCATGCGCTTTCAGGGCGTGAGAAATGGCCACCGTCGCCTCGATGTCCAGCCCGCCCTCCACCCAATCGGACGCCGAGAGTTTCACGCCAAGCGGGCGATCTTCCGGCCAGGCGTCGCGCACGGCGTCGAAGACTTCCAGCAGAAAGCGCATGCGATTTTCCAGCGACCCACCGCACTCGTCGGTGCGCTGATTGGCGATCGGAGAGAGGAACTGGTGGATCAGGTAGCCATGGCCGCCGTGCAGTTCCAGCGCATCCACACCTAAACGGACGGCGCGCCGGGTCGAGGCGACGAAAGCATCACGAAGGCGCACGATGTCGGCTTTCGTCAGTTCGACAGGCGCCGCCTCGCCCTCTTTGTGAGGTATCGCGGACGGTGCGACGGTCTTCCACCCGCCCTCTGAAACAGGGATGAGCTGGCCACCGCGCCACGGTTCGTAACTGGAGGCCTTGCGGCCGGCGTGGGCCAGCTGCAGGGCGACAGGGATCTGCGAATGGTCCCTGATCGCTTGAATGACCGTGCCGAGAGCCGCCTCGGTGTCATCGCTCCACAACCCGAGATCACCGGGGGTGATTCGCCCTTCGGGTTCAACCGCTGTGGACTCGATGGTCAGCATACCGGCACCGGAAATGGCCAGTTGCGTAAGGTGTGCAACATGCCAGGCGTTAGCCAAACCATCGACTGCGCAGTACTGGCACATGGGCGAGACGACAATGCGGTTGGGCAACGTGAGACCGCGCACTTGCAATGCTGAAAACAGACCGTTCATGAGGACCCCGTTGATCAGAAGGTAACGGCCTGCAGAATGAGCGATGCCCCATTCGCAATAAACGGTGTAATGGTCCAGTCACTTCGGCGTTTTTGTCTGTTATTCCATCGTCGCTTTGTCCATCCGACGATCAAGACATTGTTTGGCCCGAATGAATTCTGTTTAACGTGTACGTCGATTTATCCCGATTCATCGTCCCCGTATCGTCGCTCCACCTCTGCCGCACTCATCACAGTGAATGCGGCAACCTTCTCTCACTACGGGATACTCCATATGAAAATCGTCGTAACAGGCAGCGCCGGTAACGTCTCCAGGCCATTGACCGAATTGCTTCTGGCGGCTGGACATCAAGTCAGTGTCGTCAGTCGCAACGCCGAAAACATCGCCGCGCTAGTCAAACAAGGCGCGAACGCCGCGATTGGCGACATGGAAGATGTGGCTTTCTTGACAGACACATTGAAAGGGGCGGATGGGGTTTACCTGATGTTGCCGCCGATGTGGAACTCGCAAGACCAGAAGAAACAAAGCACCGAGTACGCGCACAACTTCAAAGCTGCCATCGAAGCGACGGGCGTTAAAAACGTGGTGTTCCTCAGCAGCTACGGTGCTGATCGCCAGACGGATGCCGGCCCTATCAGCGGCATGGGCCTGGCGGAAGATGTGCTCAACACATTGGGTTCCGACGTGAACGTGCTGAGCCTGCGCACGGGCTACTTCTACACTAACTTGCTGTTGTCCATCGACCTGATCAAAAAATCCGGTCACATGGGCAACATGTTCGCAATCCCTCAGGGGCGATTCACGGTCGTCGACCCCGAAGACATCGCCCGCATCGCGGCGGCGGCGCTGGCCACACAAAACTTCAAGGGCCATACCTATCAGTACGTGATCAGCGACCTCACGGGCACCGATGAAATTGCTGCGCTGATCGGTCAGGAAATCGGTATCCCACACCTGAAATGGGAAAAGTTCGAGAAAGAGGATTTCCGCCAGGTGCTGCTGGGTTACGGTTTCGCCAACGGGGCGGCAAATGATTACGTCGAAATGTTCGACACCCTCGACAAAGGCCTTCTGTTCGAACACTTCTTCGAAACGAAGGCGCCGTTTGGTGGCACCTCTATCGAAGCGTTCGCCAAACGTTTCGCCGCCATTTATAAAAGCCGCTGACCCAGAGGTGCTGACGTGATCAAAATCAGTGTGATGTACCCGATCGGCCGCGACGTTCACTTCAATCACCGTTATTACCGTGACGTGCACATGCCGCTGGTGAAAAAGCGACTGGGAACCTACCTCCTCTCCTACAGCATCGACAAGGGACTGTCGGGCATGGAGCCGGACAGCACGCCCTTGTACGTCGGCATGTGTCACCTTTACTGTGAATCCGTCGAAGCGTTTCAAGCCGGTATTGCGCCCCATGGCGCGGAACTGGAAAACGACATCGCCAACTTCACAAACGCGTTGCCGGTGTATCAGATCAGCGAAGTCGTTGCGTTGGAGGGAGGGTTCATTCCATCAAGAGCGGATGATGCTCAAACCGCTCGGCGATCCAGTCGACGAACACCCTGACCGTCGGTGAAAGGTGTCTGTTTTGCGGATAGACGACTGAAATCGGCATGGACGGTGGAACGTAGGCGTTCAATACGTCCACCAGTTCACCGGACGCCAGATAAGGCGCTGCCATAAACCGCGGCGCCTGAATAATCCCCACCCCTCTCAAGCAAGCGTTCATCCACACTTCCGTGTCGTTCACAGCCAGGTTGCCTCGCAAAAGCGTCTCGACGAACTGGCCATCGACGGTGAAGCTGAAGTTCATCAGCTTGCCATGGCGTCCCCAGAAATAATTGATGGCGACATGGTGCTTGAGGTCGTCCAGCGCCGTGGGCATGCCGTAGCGCGTCAGGTAATCCGGGCTGGCCACCGTGACTGGCCGGTAGAGGCCAATGCGTCGTGCCACCATGTTGGATGTCGGCAGTTCGCCCACGCGAATCACGCAATCGACGCTGTCCTGAATGAGATCCACGGGCTTGTCTCCAAAGCCCGCCATCAGCGCGATGTCGGGGTAGCGCTGATGAAAGTCGTAAAGACCCGGCAACACCAGCAGCTTGCCCAGTGATGTCGGCATGTCGATGCGCAAGGTGCCGCGAGGCGTGTCCGCTTTTGCCACAAGCGCATGTTCGGCCTCTTCGATGTCCGCCAGAATCCTCACGCAACGTTCGTAATACGCTGCGCCGTCCGGCGTCAGTCCGAGGCGGCGGGTGGTGCGTTGCAACAGCCGAATCTTCAGGTGGGCTTCGAGCTGCTGAATAGCGATGGTCGCTGACGCCTTGGGAATGTGCAGCGTGTCCGCCGCCTTGGTGAAGCTGTTGGACTCCACCACTCGGGTGAACACTTTCATGGCGAAGAACAGGTCCATGGGCAGGCCTCCTGCGAAGCGGAGAAGAAACATGACATGCGCATTCAGGTCTCGTCCCATCAGGTGAGAAAGCCCGCAGGGTAGGCAATCGACGTGCCCGGAAAAACCGGCCATGTCTCCAGACACATCGGACAAAAAGGCTGCAATCGCCCGCCGACCTGCGCGCTCCGCTTCGCTGCTTATCGACCCAGCAGTCATCCATTAAAGCTATTTTGTCCGGAATGTTTGGATATCTGGCCTGTTTTTCCCCTTCTTCTCTCTCCCTAGACTTCGAAGCCTGTTCCGTGAATCTCTGGAGTTCGCCATGCGCCCTTCTGCTTCCCCCATCCGCGTCGGCCTGGTCGGTCTTGGCAACTGGGCCATGCACGGCCATGTCCGCGTGCTCTCGTTGCTGCCTCAATACTCCATCAGTGCCGTTTACAGCCAGCGGCTGGACAGTGCGCAAGTCGCGGCGGCGCAGTGGGACATTCCCTATGTGGCTGAATCTCTGGATGAGTTGGTCAACCACCCCGAGGTCGATCTGGTGGTGGTCCTGACGATTGCCCCACAGCACGAAGAGGCGGTACGCGCCGCTATCGCTGCTGGAAAGAACGTGTATTGCGAGTGGCCGCTGACCACCAGCACTGCGGTCTCTCAGGAGCTGGCCTGCCTGGCGAGGCAGGCAGGTGTGCGAACCCTCGTCGGCTTGCAGCGTCGCCATGCACCGCATAACCGCTATTTGCAGGATTTGCTGCAACAAGGCTACGTCGGAAAAGTGCGCTCGGTGCGCATCCACGTGAGCATGAATTACTTCCAGGCGCTGCGCCCCAACGCGCTGCGCTGGACCGTACCGGTGGAGAACTTCTCCAGCGTGATTTCGATCTACGCCGGTCACTTTCTCGACATGCTATTCACCGCGATGGGCTGGCCAGTGAGTGTCAGCGCACTGATGGTCAACCAGTTCGACACCGTCACTATCAAAGAAACCGGCGAACGATTGAGTAGTACCGCACCGGATCAAATGGTCCTCGCCGGGCAACTGGAAGACGGCGCCTTGCTCTCGGTTCATATCGAAGGCGGCAAGCGCAACGGCTCCGGGGTACAGATCGAAATCACCGGCCACGAAGGCGATTTGCGCATCACCAACGTCTCGGCGTTCGGTGATACAGGGCAGGACTACGTGATCGAAGGCGCGCACGGCGATCACCTACCGCTGGAAGTGCTGCCCATTCCCGCCAGCTATTCGCGCCTGCCGTCTGCGGACCTGCCTTCGTCGGTGCTTGAACTGGCCGAGCTGTATCACGTTTATGCCCAGGACCTTGCCGAAGGCACTCATGCGGCGGCGACGTTTCAGGACGCCGTGCGCATGCACAAGCTGCTCGATGGTGTGCTGACCTCATCGCAGACCGGCCGTCGAGCACTGCTCGCCCTTTGAATTCTCTATCCCCGGTTGCCTGACCCATTCTGGAGATCCCCATGACCTCTTCATCGCCATTGAAGCTGTTATCCGACGCCATTGTTGGCCCCTATCGCCTCAACCATCGCGTGGTGCATGCGCCCATGACCCGGCTGCGCGCGGACCGCGATGACAGTCCGAGTCAAATGATGCAGCGCTACTACGAACAACGGGCCTCCCGAGGCGGTCTGCTGATCGTCGAATCCACTCACCCTTCAGCGGACAGCCGGGGTTACCTCGGGGCGCCGGGCCTCTACACCGATGCCCATCGGGACGCCTGGAAACCTATCGTCGAGGCCGTGCACGCCAAGGGCGGCGTGGTGTTTTTGCAACTCGGCCATGACGGCCGTCAGTCTCACAGCGACTTGAGCAACGGCAAACCGCCCATTGCACCTTCGGTCGTGCCGTTTGAAACCAACGCCTTTACTCAAAACGGCTGGGTGCCGGTCTCGCCGCACCGTGCAGTGGAAAAGGACGAACTGCCGGCGCTGGTCGAAAGCTATCGGCAAAGCGCCCAGCGGGCACTGGACGCAGGCTTTGACGGCGTCGAGCTGCACAACGCAAACGGCTACTTGCTGGACACCTTCCTGCAAGACGGCACGAACAAACGCACCGATGAGTACGGCGGCCCCATCGAAAACCGCGTGCGATTCCCGTTGCAGGTGCTCGATGCACTGGTGTCGGTCTGGGGTGCGGATCGGGTGGGCGTTCGCGTGTCGCCGAGCGGTCAGTGGGGTTCGATTTCCGACAGCAACCCGCAAGCCACCTTCGAATATTTCGCGCGCCGGCTGAATGAATATGGGCTGGCCTACCTGCACGTCATTGAGCCGCGCATCAAAGGCACCGATGAAATCGAGCCCGACCGCCCACCCGTGGCAGCGGCCTTTCTGCGCCCCTTTTTCGACGGACCGATCATCGCGGCCGGCGGCTTCGATCGGGGAGGTGCCGAGGCGATTCTGCAATCCGGGGCGGCTGATTTGGTGGCGTTCGGTCGTCACTTCAGCGCCAACCCGGACCTGCCTGAGCGCCTGCGCCATGACTGGCCGCTGACACCTTATGTGCGCGACGCGTTCTGGGGTGGCACGACACAGCACTACATCGACTTTCCCGATTACGGCGCTGAAAAAAATGGCCGGTGACCGCCATTTTCTAGCACCGACTCTTCAGAAGGATCACACCGATGAACAGCTCATCGATTTCACTCGTGCCCTTGTACTGGCTAGCACTGGGCACCTTCGCCGTGGGTACGGAAAGCTTCATGCTCGCGGGGCTGTTACCCGATATTGCCACCGACCTGGCAACGACTGTCGTCGCCACCGGCCAACTGGTGACCGTGTTCGCCCTGGCGTACGCCTTCAGCTCGCCCATATTGACCGCCTTGACGGGCCGGGTCAGCCGCCGAACGCTGATGATTTTCACCCTGCTGGGTTTCACCCTGGCGAACCTGATTGCCTTCATGGCACCTGACTACTGGGTGCTGATGTTCGCCCGGGTGCTGCTGGCGTTTACGGCAGGGCTGTTCGTACCGGGGGCCAACGCGCTGGCGGGCGCCATCGCCGGTCCTGACAAACGCGGCACGGCGCTGGCCATCGTCAACGGCGGCATCACCCTCGCCGTTGCGTTCGGTGTGCCGCTGGGTTCCGTCGTGGGTGAGTATCTGGGCTGGCGCATGACGTTCGCCGGGGTGGCGGCGCTTTCCGCAATGGCCAGCCTTGGCCTGATCGTGGGGCTGCCTGCCGACATCGGCCACGGCTTGCCAGTGGCCTCATTGCGCGAACGACTCGAAACAGCCCGCCGCCCGGTCATTCTGCTCAGCCTGTTGGTGACCACGCTCTGGGCGACCGGCGCGTACACGGTTTACACCTACCTGGCGCTGTTCATCGTCGATACGACGTCACTGACGGGCAGTCAAGTCGGGTATGTGTTTTTTGCCTGGGGTGTGGCCGCCGGGGTCGGTGTGATCGTCGGCGGCAAACTGGTGGATCGTCTCGGCGCGCGCCGGGTCATTCCCCATTGCCTGACGGCGATGATCATCTCGTTCGTGATCCTGTCTCTGAGCGCCGATACGTTTTCCGTTGATCAGGCACTGGTCCCCGTCGTGGTCGGGGTGTTGGTGTGGGGCGTGGCCCATTGGTCGTTTTATCCGGCGCAGCAAGCTGGCCTGATCGGCATCGCCGGTATCAAAGGGACGCCCATTGCGCTGTCCCTCAATGCCTCATTCATGTACCTGGGCTTTTCGCTGGGCGCCGCGCTCGGTTCGCTGACATTGGGCTTCGCCTCCGTGACGGCACTGGGCTGGGTGGCGGCGGGCTGTGAAGTGTCCGGTCTGATTCTGCACCTGCTGATTCGTCGAAAAGTGTCGAGCAGTGCAGCGCTGGTGTGTGCCGTCTGAAGCACACCCGCGTTCGCGATCGCCCTCCACCCCGAGGGCACCCTGACGGTTCGCCTTGTTCTGGGCGAACCGTCGCTTCCTTTCTGTCCATCCCTGGAGATTCTCATGCCTCGCATTATCCATTTCACCGAATACGGCAGCCCAGACGTGCTGCGCTATCAAACCATTGAGACGCCGGCCCCGGCCGCAAACGAGGTGCTGATCCGGGTCCGCGCCATCGGTTTGAACCGCGCCGAATCCATGTGGCGACAAGGCAACTATGTCGAACCGGTCAAACTCCCGGCTCGCCTGGGGTATGAATCAGCGGGCGTGATCGCCGCCGTTGGTGCGGGCGTCGAACACCTCGCTGTGGGCGACCGGGTCAGCACCGTGCCGTCGTTCTCCTTGAACGATTACGGCCTGTACGGCGAAGAAGTGCTGGCGCCCGCTCATGCCGTGGTGAAGCTGCCTGATTCGGTGTCGTTCGAACAGGCCACTGCTATCTGGAATGTGTTCATCACACCCTATGGCGCACTGATCGAGAACGGCCAGCTCAACGTCGGCGATGTGGTGTTGGTGCCAGCGGCCTCCAGCTCGGTCGGCCTCGGCACGCTGCAAGTGGTTCGCGCCGCAGGCGGCATTCCGGTCGCGCTGACACGCACCCGCGCCAAACGCGAACAACTGCTGGCCGCGGGTGCGAGTCACGTGATCGTGACCGATGAGGAGGACCTGGTGTCAGCGGTCAACCACATCACCGAAGGTCGCGGGGCGGACATCGTGTTCGAAGCTGTCGGGGGCGCCAATTTTCCCAAACTGCTGGAAGCGCTACGCGTCGGGGGCACGGTGTTCATCTACGGCGCCTTGAGCGAGGACATCACACCTTTACCGTTGCTGACAATGATCGCCAAGTCCCTGGTGATTCGTGGCTACAACCTGTTCGGCACCACCACCGACCCCGAACGTCAGCGCAAGGCGACTGAGTACGTATTCAAGAGTTTGCAGTCGGGCGAACTGCGCACTGTGATTGCCAAGACATTCGCCTTCGACGAGATGGTCGAGGCGCACCGTGAACTGGAGAAGAATCTGCACCTTGGCCGTATCGTGGTCACTGTGAGCTAACGCGATCCCACGCCTCCCTTTCAATGCCCGATGCACACCATCGGGCTTTTTATTGGGCGATATCTGGCGGGTGATTGCGCTTGTCCTTCACGCACAAAAAAGCCGACAGCGATAGATCGCCGTCGGCTGGGCTGTACCGCTGTTGGATCACACCACAGTGGCAGCTTCGTAGAAGGGATAGTCGATGTAGCCGACTTCCGTGCCGCCGAAAAAGGTCGGACGGTCATAGGCGTTCAACGGAAGTTTGAGACGCAGCCTTTCCGGGAGATCAGGGTTGGCGATGAAGTGACGACCGAACGCCACCAGGTCGGCATCGCCAGCACGGATGATCGCCTCTGCGCCGTCGCCATCAAAACCACCCGCCGCGATGATCACGCCCGGGAAATGCTTGCGTATCATTCGTGCGGCCACCGGGGCAGGGTCGGCGTTTTCATCTTCGACGTTGCCCAGAATACGCGGCTCGATCAGGTGCAGGTACGCCAGGTTCAGCGGCGCCAATTGCTGAGCGACGTAGGTGAACAGGCCCTCCGGATCAGCATCGCCCATATCTCCCCACGTCCCGCTTGGACCCAGGCGCACGGCGACGCGGTTGGCGCCCCAGACTGAAATCAGCGCGTTCGTCACTTCCAGCAAAAAGCGCGCGCGGTTTTCGAACGAGCCACCGTAGCGGTCGGTGCGCTTGTTGCTGTTGTCTTGAAGGAATTGGTCCACCAGATAACCGTTGGCGCCGTGCAGTTCGACGCCGTCGAAACCGGCTTTGACGCCACGTTCGGCTGCGGTGCGGAAGCGCTCGACCAGTTCGGCAATTTCCTCGATCGTCAGTGCACGGTTAGGCGTGTTCGGCACCCAACCTTCCTGGGTGTACGCCACGCCGCCATGGGGCACTTCCGATGGTCCGACCGGAATGCTGCCCTGCGGCTGGACTTCGCTGTTGGACTGACGACCTGCGTGGTAGAGCTGCAAGAAGATCTTCGCGCCCTTGGCGTGCACGGCGTCGGTGACCTGTTTCCAGCCGGCGATCTGGCTGTCGTCGAACAGGCCCGGTGCGCCCAGATAGCCGTTGCCATTGGGCGCCGCGATGGTCGCCTCACTAATGAGAAGGCCGCCTTCGGAGGCGCGCTGTGCATAGTACTCAGCCATCAAGGGACCGGGACGTGCACCCTCTTCGGCACGCATGCGGGTCAAAGGCGCCAGTACGACGCGGTGGGAAAACGTGAATGGGCCGATGGTGACCGGCGAATGGAGCTTGGACATGATTGCCTCGTTCGGATAGGGAAAAGACGCTTGCCCGCCCGAAAGTCAGCATGGCTTTCACGGGTCGGGCGCTGGCCGCCAGTACAAGGCTTTTCCTGAACGAGATAAACAGCCCAACCGTCACAACAATTCGGACTATTCGGCTGTAATCCCCTCTATCGGTGACATCGTCAGGGTGTTACCGAATCTTCACGTCGGGGTTGAGGCACCGCTGCGATGTGCTGTTTGAAATAGTCGATCAACACCCGCAGCTTGGGCGTGGCGTTGCGGCCGGACGGCCAGAGCATCCACAGCGAACCCCGATGGTCGGTGAATTCCGGCAGCACACGTTCGAGCTTGCCGTCCCGCAGCGCTTGAATCGTCGAGAAGTCCGCCAGGCAAGCGATGCCCAACCCTTCCAGCGCCATGTGGGTGAGCGCGTCGGTGGTGGTGCACGCGATGACTCTGCCCAGTTCCGGATCGCTATCGGCGTCCGGGTCGCGCACCGGCCAGCGTTCAAGGGAACCGGTGGCAGGAAACTTGTGCAGCAGGCAGGCGTGATTGCGCAACTGGTCCGGATGCGTCGGTCGACCACGACGCGCCAGATAGGCCGGTGAGGCCACCAGTTCAAGCTTGTATTCCCCTAACTTGCGCGCCATGAGCCGCGAATCCGATGGCTGCCCGGTCCGGACCACGGCATCGAAGCCCTCCTCGATCACGTCCACCATCCGATCCGAGAGGTCCACGTCCAGCTCGATCTGCGGATAGGCCTGCATGAAACCGGTCAGCAGCGGAAAGATCAGCGTGTTCTGCAACGGTACGCTGATGCGTAATTTACCGCGTGGCTCATCCGCCAACTGCGACAGCTCGATTTCCGCCTGCTCGGCCTCTTGAATGATGCGCTTGCAACGCTCCAGAAACAGCTCCCCCTCGGCGGTGAGGGTAACGCTGCGGGTGCTGCGGTGAAACAGACGCACGCCCAGGCGCTCTTCCATGCGCGACACACTCTTGCCCACCGCTGAGGACGAAATCTCCATCAAACGGGCTGCTTCGGTAAAACTGCGTGTTTCTGCGACCTGCACAAAGGCCATGATGCCACTGAGACTGTCCAGCATGAGCGCTCCAGAGAGGGGGGCACAACTCGCACCGGCTACCCGCGAACTGGACCGGATACACCCTCATGTTACTTGCGAAAAAGACGCTAGACATTACGCCTGAGCGAACCGCCAGCATAGCTCGCTCACTCAAATGACGCTTCGCACAGGGCGCGAACCATCACTCGTCCTGTCTGCAAAATGTGTGATCTCCCCCGCCCCAACGTCGTCAAGAACCCTAACCCCCAGCCGTCATGGGGGACGAATAACAGGGCCTCCCATGCAAACGCTGTTGAACGAGATTCTCGACGAAGTGCGTCCTTTGATCGGCCAGGGCAAAGTGGCCGATTACATCCCGGCGCTGGCCGATGTGCCGGCGCAGCAACTGGGCATCGCGGTGTATGGCAACGATGGCAGTTACTACTGCGCGGGTGACGCGCGGGTGCCGTTCTCGGTGCAGAGTATTTCCAAGGTGTTCAGTCTGGTTCAGGCGATTGGTCATTCCGGCGAGGCAATTTGGGAGCGGCTGGGCCATGAACCGTCGGGTCAGCCATTCAACTCACTGGTGCAACTGGAATTCGAGCGCGGGCGTCCGCGCAACCCCTTCATCAATGCAGGTGCGCTGGTGATCTGCGACATCAATCAGTCGCGCTTCGCGGCGCCGACCTTGTCGATGCGCGATTTCGTTCGGCGGCTGTCGGGCAACCCCCACGTGTTGATGGATGCCCGTGTGGCGGATTCGGAGTATCAGTTCCGCGCGCGCAACGCGGCCATGGCGTACCTGATGCAGTCGTTCGGTAACTTCCACAACGAAGTCGAAAGCGTGCTGCGCAGCTATTTCAGTTATTGCGCCCTGCGCATGAGTTGCCTGGATCTGGCCCGGGCGTTCTGCTTCCTGGCCAACGACGGGTTCTGCAAGCACAGCGGCGAACAGATTCTGAGCCGACGCCAGACCCAGCAGGTGAACTCGATCATGGCCACCAGCGGGCTGTACGACGAAGCGGGCAATTTCGCCTACCGCGTGGGCTTGCCGGGCAAGAGCGGTGTGGGCGGCGGGATCGTGGCGATCGTGCCGGGGCAATTCACCGTGTGCGTGTGGTCGCCGGAATTGAACGCAGCGGGCAACTCCCTCGCCGGGATGGCGGCGCTGGAGTTGCTGAGTGCGCGGATTGGCTGGTCGGTGTTTTGATCGACCGACAGAAGCGCCGTCATTAGGCTGAAGCACTGCTGGTGGGGGCTGCCGTTGTTTTACCGAGTCCGAAGTCATCGGCCAATCCACGAGTGGCCCAGGCCAGCAGTGTCAAATCCAGCCTGACGGCAACGAAGCGTAATGGATGAGCTTGCCGCTGAAAATTACAGAACAAGTGTGGTTTTGAGGGAGCGCTATCGACCACAAACGGCAGTTACCGACCATTCAATCCCGAATGCTTGCCACGTCAAACCCGGCGAATTTCAATCTGAAGCCTTTCCCCCTCATCCGGAGCCAGAAAATGGCGGGTGATCAGGTCGAACTCCGAATCGGTCGCCGCGAATTCGTGCACCGCGCGACGGTTGCGAAGGTATAAGCGGCCTCGACAGGTGTCGTCATCCACCTCTATCAAGACCGTCTTATCACTCACACTGATAATTACTATCGAACGTCCCGCCTGTCGGGCCTGCAAATCTGACTCTTACAATCGCCCCACGATTTTCCCCCGCTCCTGCGCCTTTTCAGGCGACATCCCTACTTGGAATCCGACACCATGCCAAGCGCCAGCCAGGCCACTCAAGGCCGTCCCGAACATGACCAGCAAAATCTCAAACAGCAATGGTTAGCCATCCTTTCGGTCGCCGTGGGCGCCTTTGCGCTGGTGACCAGTGAATTTCTGCCGGTAGGCGTACTCAACGACATCGCCGCCGAGATGAACATCAGTGCCGGTCACGCCGGTCTGATGGTGACCCTGCCCGGCATCATGGCCGCCCTCGCTGCGCCTTTCCTTTCGGTGATCATCGGTGCACAGGACCGTCGTTATCTGCTGACCAGCCTGACGCTGATCATGATCATCGCCAACCTGACGGTGTCCTTTGCCAGCAACTTCAACCTGTTGCTGCTCGGGCGCATTTTGCTGGGCATCAGCATCGGTGGTTTCTGGGCCACGGCCATTGCCCTGAGCGGACGCCTTGCACCCAGAGGCGTGAGTGTGGCGCAGGCGACGTCGATCATCATGGTCGGTGTGACCTTGGCCACCGTGCTCGGTGTACCGGTCGGGACCTGGTTGAGCGACCTGATGGGCTGGCGCATGACGTTCCTGGTCACCGCTCTGCTGGGCGCGCCGGTGTTGCTGGCGCAAATCTTCCTGCTGCCACGGCTTGACCCGGACAAGGCGATTCGCGTCAGTGACCTTCCGGCGCTGTTCATCAATCCACTCGCGCGAGTCGGCCTGATCGCGGTGTTGCTGATCGGCCTGGCACACTTTGCCGCCTACACCTACGTTGCACCGTTCTTCAAGCACAGTGCCGGTTTCGACGGGCCGACCATTGGCTCGTTGCTGTTGCTCTATGGCATCGCCGGAGTGTTTGGCAACATCTTCGCCGGCTTCGCGGCCAACCGCAGCGTGCGTCACACCTTGATGCTGGTCGGTCTGATGATCGGTATCAGCACCGTGCTGTTCCCGTATTTCGCCACGAACCTGACCGGCGCGGCGATGCTGATCGGCCTCTGGGGCTTCGCCTTCGGCGCGTTCCCGGCCTGCGCCAGCATCTGGATGTTCGTCGTCGCACCCAAGGATGTCGAACGCGGCATGCCGCTGTTCGTGGCCATGTTCCAGGTCATCATCGCGCTGGGGTCCTTTTTCGGCGGCCAGATCGTCGACCAGTTGGGCAGCTCGGTATTGATGAGCCTGGCCACGGCGCTGGTGGGCTGCGGTCTGGTGACGGTGCTGGTGCTGGGCCGTAACGTCAGCAATCACCTCGCAGGCGATTCGGCCGATCAGGCCGCTGTGGTCAGCCACCACTGATTGAACGCCAGTCTCACGCACCGAACACTGGTTGAGGTCTTGCCCCATCCAGTACCATCGCCCCCTGTTCAACAGCCTCAGGCCTCTGGAATGGCCAGGGTGCCCGCTGAAATCAGGGAGCGATGGATGTACGTGAATCAGAAGTCCGGCCGTTGGGTCTTGCTGGCCGGTGCGTTGGTCATCAGCGGTTGCACGTCATTTTTACAGGGCAAACAGTACGCGGTGCCAGGCCCCGATGAACCCTCTGCCACCGTACGCCTCAAGGCGGGAAATGGCGCAAGGCTCGACGCTATGACGTTCAGCGACGACGGATGCTACGCCGGTTACACGGTCCTGCCCTCCAACGGCGATTACATCGAATCGCGGGTGGCGGCAGACAAGGAAGTGATCCTGACCTACTGGCAAATCGCAGGCAGCAATGCGTGCAAGATCCCCTTCTCATTCACGCCACAAAACGGCGCCACTTACACGTTGATTCAAGGCGCCTGGAGCAAACCCAGAACCGGCATTCTGTCGACCTTCAGCCACGACGAGCAGTTCTGCGGGGTGGGCGTTGTGAAGACGGTCGGTGATCAGGAGAGCCTCGAGCCGATTCAACAGCTGCAAATCAAGACCGGGTTTGCGTGCCTCAAGTTCGTCAAGTAAGACGGCGCGAAGACACCGCCCCACGGGGGGAGACGGTCTGACCGGAACTGAAGGTGTGGGTGTCCACGGCTGGCGGCCGAATGATGCCCACGGTCCTGTGGGCACCACTGGCTAACTGGAACGGTTTACCAGTTGTAACTCAACTTGGCGGTGACCTCGCGGGCCGGGTTGTAGTAGTTCGCCGTGCCGGAACCGACCACGTGCTGCTCATTGAACAGGTTGCTGACGTTCACGGCCAGGTCGGTGCCCTTCGCGATCTTGTACTTGAAGGCAGCGTCGAACAACGTGGTGCCATCGCTTTTGCTGGTGTTGGCGGCGTTCAGGTAGTACGAACCCACGTAACGCGCGCCCAGTCCCACGCTCACGTCAGTGCCGGGTATGTCGTAGTAGCTCCACAGCGAGGCGGAATGCTTCGGTGCCGTGGTGAACTCGTTACCCTTCAACGAAGTGCCGTCATACAACGAACCGCGCATCACCTCGGAATCCATATAGGAATAGGCTCCGATCAGGCTGACGTTCTGGGTCACTTGCGCCTTGGCCTCAAGATCCAGCCCCCTAATGTGCGACTCGCCCACTGTCTGCTGTTCGATGATGCCGCTCGGCAGCACGACGGCAATGGCGACGTCTTTTTGGGTGAGGTCATACACGGCTGCCGAGAACAGCGCGTTCATCCCCATCGGCGAGTACTTCACGCCCACTTCGTACTGTTCGCCGGTCTGCGGTTTCACGCCCACTTGGGGAGGCGAAACGGATTGCACCAGGCTCACGTAAGTGGAGAGTTCATCGTTGACCATGTAGGTCAGCGCACCACGGTAGGAGGTTTTCGAGAAGTTGTCCTTGTCATCGAACTGGGTCGGGCTGGAGTACAGGTTATAGCCCTTGCTGCTCACGTCCATGCTGTCGTTGCGCAGACCGGCGGTGACGATGAAGCGATCATAGAACGACAGGTTTTGCTGAAGGAAAACGGCCTTGGTCTTGGTGTCGGTCTTCTTTTCAGTGTACGGCGCAAGCGCAGCGGGCACGCCGGTGAACACCGGATTGGCGATGTCGATGGAAGACACCAGGTTGTAGATGGAGCTTTCCTTGGCCGACGAATCAAGGTACTCGACCCCCACCAGCGTGCTGCTGTCGATGTTCTCGAAACGGTGATCGTATTGCAGCATCAGGTTGCCGTTGAACTGGTCGGCATCGCTGTCGGTGCCCAGCAGGTAACGCGGGATCGTGGTACCGACGCGAGAGGCGGAATCGCTCAGGTAGACGTAGCCATAGTTGTCGGTCAGCTCGCTGTAGCGCAGGTTGCCGCGCAGCACGAAGCCGTTGTCGAAGTCGTGGGTGACGTTGCCGCTGACACTGGTGCGCTCGACGTTGTGGTAGTTGAAGCTGGGTTCACCGAAGAACTTGCCGCGGCTGTATTCCTTGTCCAGCGGGTAGCCGCCGCTGTTGGGCGAGCTGTCGGTTTTCAGGTGATCGACGATCATCGTGGCCGAGGTGTAATCGGTCGGTGCCCAAGTCAGGCCGCCCATTACCAACCGGCTGTCGTCCTGAGAATGGTCGTACTCGCGGTCGCTGTTTTGCACCTTGGCGGTGAAGCGACCGGCCACGGTTTTATCGTCGTTCAGCGCGTCGCCGACGTCGATGCCCGTCTCGGCATGGTTATACGAACCGTAGGTCACATAGCCCTCGCCGAACTTCTCGAAGCGCGGCTGCTTGGTCACGAAGTTCACCGAGCCACCCGGATCGGCGGGGCCAAACAGAGTGGAGTTGGCGCCACGCAGAATCTCGATGCGCTCGTAGGCGAACGGGTCTTCGCGCACGCCGCGCATCGAACTCAGCGTCAGGCCGTCACGGTAGGTGGTGGCCTGAAAGCCGCGAATCTGGAAGTAATCGTTGCGGTCATCCGACCCGTAATAGTCGCTGACCACGCCGGGCGTGTATTGCAACGCCTCTTCTGTCGTGCTGACGCTGCGTTGTTCCATTTCCTTGCGCGTCACCACCGACACGGAAGCGGGCGTGTTGAGGATGCTGGTCGCCACCTTGCCGCCGACCCACAGTTCCTGAGCCACCACCGAGTTGGCGTCGTCGTCGGCACTGACCTTGACCTTGGCGTTGATGATCACCGGGGCCAGGCGATAGTCATCGACCGAGGTGGCGCCCAGTTCGAGCGCAGCGGCGGGTTTGGGCTGAGGAATGAGCAAGTAAGCGTTCGGGCCTTGCTGCTCGATCTGCAAGTCGCTGCCTTGCAACAGGGAAGACAGCGCGGTCGGTGTGTCGAACGCGCCCTTTACCCCACGAGTGGTGCGGTCGGCGACGCTGGAGGCATCGTAAGACAGGCTGATGCCCGCTTCGCGCGCAAAACGGTCGAGCGCCGGTGCCAAGGGACCGGCAGCGATGTTCCACTGCTGAATCGGGTTGCTGTGTTCAACGCTCGCGGCGTGCGCCAGCGACGGCAGCGCATAGCTGCTGACGATCAGACCCAACATTGCGCCGTTCAGGGCTTGATTCAATCGGTGGCGCTGTGGAACCGGGGACACACTCATTTCTCTCTCTCGCTCCGTAGAAAGGTATCGGCAAACTGGCCTGTATTCCGGCCTTCCTTACAGGTCGAACGAGAATGAGAAATCACCTCAAATATTTTTTCAGCTTTCGATAACGTGCCATCAGGCCAGGTTGGCAGCGGTCACGGTGACCCAATATCGGGTCCGATAATCGATGCGCAAACGCAGCGACTGCGCGACCAGTGCCAGTACCTGATCGAGGTCGGCGAGTTGAAAAGTGCCGGAGACCCGTCGCTCAGCCACCTCGTCGGCGCAGCGCATTACACCGAGGCGATAGCGCGACAACTCACCGATGAAATCCTTCAGACGCATGTTGCGCGCGCTGATCACCCCCGCGCTCCAACCCCAGACATCAAGGCCATTGTCACGAAACTCACGGGCACCGCTGGAAGAAAACAGCACTTGGTTTCGGGTCAGGATGCTGCTGGCGCTGTCGGTCAGGTGCTGACTGCCTCCGGGAAAGACCGCCGCCGAGCCACCCTGCACCGCTAACAGCGTGCCGTCGTCGCGCTCGCGGGCCAGTAAACGGGGACTGTTGGCCTGTACGATCCCATCTCGCGTTTGCACCCAGAACGGTCGCGGTTGTGCAGCCTGTGCA
Source organism: Pseudomonas sp. NPDC088444 (assembly GCF_044900175.1). Lineage (NCBI taxonomy): Bacteria > Pseudomonadati > Pseudomonadota > Gammaproteobacteria > Pseudomonadales > Pseudomonadaceae > Pseudomonas > Pseudomonas sp. NPDC088444. The sequence goes on along the minus strand of NZ_JBJDNK010000020.1, from coordinate 30,586 downwards.
TCCGCGCCGACATTCACGATGATTTCCCCTCGGCGCAGAATGATCAGACGTCGCTGTGCATCGAAATCGCTGTCGACGGCGCTGTCGCTGTTGAGCTGTATCTGGCTGCCATCATCGAGCTGGAAACGCCGCTGCTCGCCAGTGCTGCTGTGTTGCTGGGCCAGCATCGCGGCCAGCGGCGTGTAATCCCGACCGAGCCAGGCTGCCCCTCCCACTGTCGCCAGCAGACCCAGCAGTTTCAGGCTTTCCCGGCGACGCATGCCATGACGGGTGCCCCGCAGCGTTCGTCGAGCCAGCTGCGTCGGAATACCGGCGAAGTCGTCCCCAAGCGCTGATACACGTTGCCAGGCCACTGCGTGCTCCGGGCGCAATTGCAGCCAGTGCTCGAAGGTACGCTGTGTATGTTCATCCGCCTGATTGAAGCGCAGGCGCACCGTCCAGTGAATCGCCTGATCGACAACCGCCGGGTCCAGCGACGGCTCACCCCTCGGCATAGCGCAAGCGGTAGCAATGTTGAAGCGCCTTGGCCAGATCGCGTTCCACCGTTGCACGGGAAACACCCAGCTTCTCGGCGATTTGCGGGCAGGTCAAACCGTCGAGCTGGGCCAGCAGAAAGGCCTGACGAACCCGGGGTTTGAGCAGGTCAAGCATGCGGTCGATCCGCTCAAGCGCATCCAGAATCAGCAATCGGCACTCCTCCGAGGGCACCTCTCGTTGCGGCAGCAGCGCGATGCTCTCAAGGTAGGCGCGTTCAAGTTCACGACGACGAAACTGATCGATCATCAACCCGCGGGCGATGCTGCTCAGATACGCACGGGGTTCACGCAGAGGGCTTGATTGACGGGATTTGAGCACGCGCACGAAGGTGTCTTGCGCAAGATCGGCGGCCCGGTCACGGCATCCCGTGCGTCGGCTTAGCCAGCCGTGTAACCACGAATGGTGAGTGCTGTAGAGCAGCCCTGGATCTACAGTGCCTAGTACATCGTCGCTGCGCATGAGAATCCAGCAAATACATAAGTGATAATTAGTCGCATTCTACGCAGCAGACTGGTCCCAGGCAAATACACGGCGCTGAGCGAGCCGTCATCGCGGGCGTTGTCTGGATTTACGGATTCAACCCGGCCTGCTGCTGCGCGCTCCACAGTTCAAGGTTCGACTTCACCAGCGCTTGCGGCAGTGGGCTTGCCACCATTTTCTTCATCTCGTCACTGATCCGATCGCGCATGCCCGGATGAAGGCATTGAGAGTCAGGCGCCAGCGCCAGATACAGGCCCTCACTGCTGACCGGCGGCTCCAGTGCCTGAACGGCATGGTCGATCCCCAGTTTTTTGGCCAGCGCCATGCCGGGATACTGCTCGAAAATCACGAAGTCGTTGCGCTTCATCATGAGCTTCTGGAACGCCTGGCTGGCGGTCGGCACGGCCTCCAGCGACAGGTTCGCCTTCGCGTAGTCATCGAAGGCTTGGCCGTAGCTGTTATTGACCAGCGTTCCACCGCTGTGGCCGATCAGGTCGGACCATTGGTGATAGGCAAACCCGTCATTCTTCCTCACCCAGATCATGCTTGGCGTGAACAAAAACGGAGGATCCACGAAATTCAGCGTTTGCGCCCGCTCGGTGGTGAGGAAATAACCGGCCAGCATGTCGATGCGCCCCGCCCTCACCTCCTCCTGCGCTCGCGACCACGGCCCGCCATAGACGACCTCGATTTGCAGACCCAGGCGCTTGCCCAATTGTTTGATCAGATCAGCGTTGGCACCGATGAGCTGCTCGGGAGCGTGTGGGTCTCGCCACAGATAGGGGGGGTATTCGGCGTTGCCGGTGGCCGTGAGGTGATCGCACGCCGGCTCGCTCATCGCGACACCCGGAAGCAGCAGTGCGATTGTTATGGACATGAATCCGTACAGACAGCGCCCGATCATAGTGAACCTCTGAGGAAATCCCACGTGCGAGCGGTGTGTCCGCCGCAGCCCCATCACGATTCAGTCACCCGCAGTTGTGGCACCTGCAGCCAGCCGCTTTCACCACAGCATCATACGTACCAGCAGGGGATTGCAGGTTGTCATCTTTTTCCGTGGTGTCTTGACGTGATGACGTATCAAGCTCCCGGCTCATGTCAGGTTAGAGCGCACGGACTATCCGGGTTCCATCGATATGCCGAAGGTTAGCGGGTGTTCGACAGGATGATTGCAAGGCTGCGGAAAATTTTTCGTTGAGAGCAAGTGCCCTGTGGCTGTCTTGCTAACGATGCAGTCTGGGTTATTGCTTCGCCAGAAAGCGGCTCCCACAAGGATCACGCCAGCCCCAAATGTCGTGATCCACGCAGAACGGGGGAAGACTCCAGGTTGAGCGCAGCGTTCTGTCATGCATGCTCCTTCTACAACAACCGCACCGCTCTGATTGTCAGCCGAACACGACCGCGTAGATCCCCACCACGCTTAATGCGATCACCGTCGCACCCAGTACCGCCACTTCACGCAGCGGTGCGGGAATCCTTTCCTGCTTCAAGCCCTTCGCGCTTTTGCGATAACGGGCGTTGAGGCCGATCTGGATGAGGATACCTGCCATCAGCGAGACGATGACCGGCAGCAATGCGATCAAGCCGAAATGCGGAATCCAGCGCAGAAAGATCGTACACACCACCAGCAACGTCATCAGCGTGCGGCGCCAGGCCAGCAGCGTGCGCTCCGGTTGCAGACCGGGGTCGTCGTGGCTCAGCGTAACGGGACCACGACGGCTCATGACGCGCCGTAAATCAGAAACACGATCAGCCCCGCCGCCACCAGTGCACCACCCAGCGAGAGAATCGGCACTAGCACCGGCAACGGCAGCGGCTTGCGCAGACGCATCGCTCGCTCGACCTTCAGCCATCGCACGCAGGCGCTGGCGCTGACCAGCATCGCCAGCACCAGCAACGACAAGGCTACAGCCCGCCGCAGCCCCGGGCTGAACACGTCGCCGGTAAACGCTTCGACGGCAATGCCTCCGGCCAGAAACGCCAACGCGGTGCGAATCCACGCCAGAAACGTGCGCTCGTTGGCCAGGGTAAAACGTGGGTCGGGTTCGCAACCTCCGCCCAACAGGGACGAGGACAGACGATCACGATCAGGAGAAGGGACTTTGCCGGAATCCGGAGAGTTCATGTCGCACCGAGGTCGGGTAGATGCCGTCGATCATACCGGTCATCACCACGAAAGGCCCGCCTCGCCTGCGACATGGGTGTATCCGTGCCCGCAGATCGTGAAAGTCATTTGCAATTTCCCTTCAAAATCCCTGACTTGTCCTACGCTCTGTGTCAGACGGTCGCTGTTGCGATACCGTGTGAACGGACCTTGAAGCGTCCGTCCCCACGGCGGGTCTGAATCGTAGACGTCAGCGAGGGTTGGGCTTGAGACAAGTAGAAGCGACGGACTTCGACGCCAGGCATCGGCGCCTGAAGCGCATGCCTGTGCTGTGGCTGACGGGATTTTTTACCGTATTGGTGTGTTTTTCCATTACCAGCATCACCCTGTGGCAGTTGCGCCAGACACGCACCCACGAACTGGAAATTGCCGAAACCACTGCCGCCAACCTTTCGCGCTCGATGGCGCAACAGGCCGACGACACCTTCGATCAGGCGGACATCCCCGTGGCAGGCATCGTCGAACGGCTGTATTACGACGGCTTCGGCGCGGCCAGCAGTTCGCGCATGCACGAATACCTGCGCATCACGGCGGCCAGCGTCGAGCAGATCCAAGGCCTGTTCATTTATGACAAAGACGGCAATTGGGCCGCCACCTCGTTGAGCCATGCGCCGAGCAACGCCAACAACGCCGACCGCGAGTATTTTCAGTTTCACAAAGCCATCGACAGCACACTCCCCCACATTGGCCAGGCCATTCGCAGCCGCTCCACGGGTGACTGGATCATCCCCCTTTCACGACGGGTCAACGATTCGGCCGGTCATTTCGCAGGGGTCGTGCTGGCGACCATCGAACTGGCGTATTTCGACCGTTTCTTCGACCGCTTCGACATCGGTCAGCGAGGTGTCATCACTCTGGCCATGGCCGACGGCATCGTCCTCGCCCGCCGCCCCGCGCTGGAAAACGTCAGAGGTGCGTCGATTGCCGATGGCGAGCTGTTTCGCAAATACCTGAAAGAGCGTTACGAGGGCACCGCGACCGTGCGCTCCATTCTCGATCAGGAAATGCGTATTTATGGTTACAAGCGTCTGGACCGCTATCCTCTGGTGGTGCTGGCCGGGTTGTCAGAGCAGGAAGTGCTCGATGAATGGCGGCAATATGCGTGGCGCTCACTGGCCATTATTGTGTGCGTGGTGGTCGCCAATCTGCTGTTTGGGGTGCTGCTTTTTCAGCAGATCCGCTTCGGTCTGAACGCCGAATCCCAATTGCGCATCGCCAGCCATTCTCTGGAAAAACTCGCGTTGCAGGACGGCCTGACCGGGCTGGCCAACCGCCGTCATTTTCAGGAAATTCTGGGGCTGGAGTTTCCTAACGGCCTGCCCAACCTACACCCGTTGAGCCTGATCATGATCGATATCGACTTTTTCAAAAGCTACAACGACAACTATGGCCATGTAGCGGGCGACAAATGCATCGTTGCGGTGGCCGAATGCATTCGCGGCAATCTCAATCGCACGGGGGACCTGGCCGTCCGTTACGGTGGCGAGGAGATGGCGGTGTTCCTGCCCTACAGCGATGCCCAAGGGGCCTTTGCATTAGCTGAACGCATTCGCGTGGCGGTGCTGACGCGGGGCCTGGAGCATCAGGGCAACCCCAACGGCATCGTCAGCATCAGCCTGGGGGTTTATGGCTGTTCGGCGCAGGAGTGCCCGACCATGGAAGAGTTCGTCGAGCGGGCGGACGCCGCGCTCTACATGGCCAAACACGACGGCCGTAACCGCACGGCGCTCTGGCAAAGCGCCTGATGATCAGAGTCCGGCCTGAGCCTTGACGATCTGCGCCACTTTGCCCCTGAACAGCTCCAGCCGGTCCTGCGGCGCGTCGTGCTCCACCACCAGCGCGCCCACCTCCTCGCATGATGCCACCTGATAGTGGGCGATGCTCGCCAGCTTTTCATTGATCACCGCCACCACCACTTGCCCGCTGCGCGCTACCACCGCGCGCTTGAACTCGGCCACGTCCATGTCAAAAGCCGTCACCCCTTTGATGGCATCCAGCGCACAGGCGCCGAGAAAACACAGGTCGAAGTTGAAATGGGTCAGTTGCTGGATCGTGGTGAAACCGTAGGTGCTGCCCGCCACCGGGCTGAGTCGCCCGCCCAGCAGAATCACCTCCACCAAGGGCAACTTCATCAGCTCCACGGCAATGACAGGGGCGTTGGTGGTCACCGTCAACGCCATCTGCGGATCGATGGCCCGCGCAATGGCAAGGTTGGTCGAACCGCCGTCGATGAACACATGCTGCCCTGCGCTGATCAACCCCGCTCCCGCCACACCCAGCGTACGTTTGCGATTGGGTTCATGCTCGATACGGGCCGTGATCGGCCCGTCGGACGCCAGTGAAATCGCCCCGCCATACACCCGCTTGCACAGCCCGGCAGCGGCCAGCGCGCCAAGGTCGCGGCGAATGGAATGCTCGGAGACATTGAATTCGGCGGCCAAATCAGCCGCAATCACACGGCCATGGGCGGCCAGCCGCTCGGTAATCAGACGCTGGCGCTCACCGGGAAACGCTTCGGGGTTGGCAGACATACAGCCCTCGACATCAAGCGGAATCGATCAAAAACGAGCAGGATGATGGAGGCTGCGGTTGAACGATGTCAAACGGAACGTCGGTGACCAGGGGATCACACGCGTGACACCCCTGGCCTTTCTCGGCGGTATCAAGGTGCCTATTCCTCCTCTTCTTCCTCGTCGTCCACTAAGGTAAACCAGGGTTTCAGTTCGCTCAGCTCGAAATTGTCTGACTCCGCTCTGAATCTCCCGATGCGGGGAAAGTCAGTGGGTTTCTGTGACACGGACGAGTCCATGATGTCAGCGCTCGTCAATACAACGGATTTGTCAGCCATGTTTGAGCCTCCCTGTCCAAAGATGCGCGTCGCGATTCAACGCCGGTTCACTATAGACCAGCCCTGTGAACCGCTCGTCGATTCGAGACCCGTTGGTCATCTCCAGTTTTATCGAAGCCCGTTGCGTTTCAGACAGAAGACCCACGGTTGGCTCGCGAGTGTCTGTGGGGGATTCTATGTTGTCTGATCAACTGCATTCGTCGGAACGCCGCCCGCACCAAGGCGGCTTCCACAATAACCGCGCCGGACCCAGGCCGTTTGTTCGACGCCGAATCTGTGGGAGCCGGCTTGCTGGCGAATGCGACACATCAGTCACCTCATTCGGCAACTGACCCACTGCTTTCGCCAGCAAGCCGGCTCCCACAAGATCTGCGTCCTGCCGCCGGATAGCGAGCACACATCAGAACTCCCCATACTCCGCACGCATGCGCCCATTGCGCTTGACGTGATAGAGCAGCCCGTCGACTTTCTCGATAAACGACACCGCGCTCTCCCCCACAGAGGGCACGACGGTGCCGACACCCAGACTTAACGTCAGCAGCGGCGACACTTCGGATTTTTCATGGGGAATCTGCTGTTGACGCACCAGTTGCATGCACTTTTCCGCCACCCTGCGGGCCTTGTCCTGAGAGGTCTCGGGCAATAGCCAGACGAACTCCTCGCCGCCGATCCGCGCGATGAAATCAGCCGGATCGTTCGCCGCCTGAGACAGCGTCTTGGCCACCGTGCGCAGCGCTTCGTCACCCTTGATGTGGCCGTAGTGGTCGTTGTACTGCTTGAAATAGTCGATATCCATCATGATCAACGACAACGGCTGGCGCGTCTCCTGTGCGCGGGCCCATTCACGATCCAGCACGGTGTCGAACATCCGCCGGTTGGCAATACCGGTCAGGCCATCCTGATAGGAGAACGCTTCGAGCTGCTTTTGCAGACGAACGAGGTGTTCTTCGGTCTTCTTGCGCTCGCTGATGTCGAACATGAAGCCGACCAGCGCCTCGACTTCGCCCTGCTTGCGCACCACGTGCACCACATCGCGAATCCAGACGTACTCGCCATCCTTGGTCAGCGCGCGGTAGTCCGCTTCGTGGTCGACCCCGGCCTTGGACTGGGACACACAAAAATTGACCACGTAATCCCGGTCGTCGGGGTGCATCCGCTCGACCCAGTCATTGATCCCCACCCAACTGCCCTGCTCCCACCCCAGCAGCTCTTCAATCTGCGGCCCGATGTAGCTGAACGTCATGGTCTGCCAGTCGATACGCCATGGAATGGCTTTGGTCGACTCAAGAAGCGTCTTGTACACATCGCTGTCAGTGCCGGACGGCAGAGATTCATCACTCATGGGCGACCACTTCTTACAGGAAAAGGAGGTGGCGACAGCATGTTGCCACTATCGACAGGGCGCAATGGTCAGACTCAGGAGAAAGGGGACTTTTCGGACGGTTGGTTGCCTGAAATACCTCAGCGCACCGCCCATTGGGTGCTGCAGCGCCCTGATCATGCATTCAATCGTTTGGAGCGCTGGCTGCTCGCCTGCCCGATGTATCCGGCCCTGAATCGGGCCAACGTCACCCCACACACCGAACCGATCGCTCATCTGGACGAAACCGGTATTGTCGCCGCACGCGGGCAACATGACGGTGATCTTTCAGCGGTTCAGCTTCAATTACTACTGGCTGACCCGGTCACTGACGCGCGGTGATCACGAACTGCGACCGTGATCACCGCCGCCAGGCTTACGCCAACAACGAATAGATCAGCGCCGAAATCGACACCAGCCCAACCACGACAACGAACACGTTGGACAGCTTGCCTGCGTACTGACGCATCGCAGGCACTTTACGCACGGCGTACATCGGCATGAGGAACAACAATGCCGCGATGACCGGGCCACCCAAGGTTTCGATCATGCCCAGAATGCTCGGGTTGAGCGTTGCCACCAGCCAGCAGACCACCAGCATGAAACCTGCGGTCAAACGGTCCAGCGCACGGGGCGACGGGCGTCGGCCGCTCTTGATCACCAGGCCTTTCAAGCCCTCGCTGGCGCCGATGTAGTGGCCCAGGAACGACTTGGTGATCGCCACAAAGGCAATCAGCGGTGCCGCGAACGCGATGGTCGGGTTGCTGAAATGGTTGGCCAGGTAGGACAGGATCGACAGGTTCTGCGACTTGGCTTCGGCCAGTTGTTCAGGCGACAGCGTCAACACGCAACTGAACACGAAGAAAAGCACCATCACGACCATCAGCAGGTGGGCGCGCGACAGAATCTGCGAGCTGCGCGCATCGGCCTGTTCGCCGTACTGGCGCTTTTGATCCACGGCGAACGCGGAAATGATCGGCGAATGGTTGAACGAGAACACCATCACCGGGATCGCCAGCCACAGGGTGTGCACCAATGCCGAAGGCGCGGGCACGCTGGTCGCGGTGGTCAGGATGCCGCCGGTCCAGTGCGGAATCAGAAACACTGCCAGAAACAACAGCGCGGCAATGAACGGGTAAACCATCAGGCTCATCGCCTTGACGATCATCTGCTCGCCGCAACGCACCACGGTCAGCAGGCCGATGATCAGCAAGAAGGCCAATAGGGCGCGCGGAGGTGGCTGTACGTGCAACTGGTGCTCAAGGAAGCTGCTCACGGTATTGGTCAGCGCCACGCTATAGATCAGCAGGATCGGAAACACTGCGAAGAAATACAGCAGGGTGATCAACGCACCGGCCTTCTTGCCGAAATGTTGCTCGACCACGTCGGTGATGTCGGCGCCTTCGCGACCGGACAGCACGAAACGGGTCAGCCCCCGGTGTGCATAGAACGTCATGGGGAACGCCAGCAATGCCAGAATCAGCAGCGGCCAGAAGCCGCCAATGCCTGCGTTGATCGGCAGAAACAGCGTGCCTGCGCCGATGGCGGTGCCAAAAAGGCCAAGCATCCAGGTGGTGTCCTGGCGCTGCCATTGGGTGATGTTCGGGGTCACGCTCGCGGGCGCGGCGTCGATGGGTTGCTCGACGCTGTTGGCCTGATCATTCATCCGGTCGATTTCTCCGTTGCCGGTGATAGCTACAAGGTCAAAAGCGCGTCGAAAAGCTCGGCAGTCAGCGCCCCTGACCGGTTCTCTACAGGGAAAGGGGCGCGATTGTCCGGGATTGGCGAGCAGAATCAAAGGGTTGTCGGAGAGATGGTCGTCGAATCAGCATTTTCCGACGAGCGAGTGCGGCACCAGATCGTGTAAGGAGGCGCTGGATTTGGCACAGCCGAGCGGTCTGTTTGACACCGACTCAAGCATAAAAAAGACCCCGAGATGCGAACCAAACAACGCATGGCCTGGATAAGGATTCGATCTTCAATGCGAGGCAGAGCCTGAGCCAAGATAGCAAGGTTAACGCCCTCATGTTTGAGCGCAAAAATGATGTGGGCGAGAAAATCGCCGGCCTCTGGGGCGACCGCCCGTGGCACTGCAAGCGCGCCGTTGAGCCGTTCAATGCGGGTAACCGGTTGAACGCGTGCGGGCTTCTTTACCCCAATCACCTTCAGCCCCATGGCATCGATCAAATAGGCATAACCCACCAGATTTCCCATTATTTCCCCGATCGCTGGCTAGATTTTTTTAACCGGGCCAATGGAGTGCGCTTTTCCAGCCGGAAACTCAATGGATGTCGGCAGTAGGCTACATCACGGCTTAAGAAGCGCATCTAGATGTCAGTCGCTCTGTCCAGAGCAGCAACCCGCTCGGGCTCTCAATACAGCAGCATCTCCACCCTTAGGGCCTATGCATAAGCCAGGGTCGCGAATTGATGTCCATCAGTAAACCCAGACATGTCAGCTGTCAGCAACGTCGTCTACGGAATGTCTTGGGAACCAAATCCAAGCCTGAGCCCACTCAAGGAAAAACATCAATGGGAAAAATACAATGCAAGCGTTATCCAAAATTACCGGCGGGATGATCCCATCGTCTTCTACCTACCGTCTTAATCATAAAGTCTCCGACGGTCCAGTGAGCGGGCAAGAGTTCAAAGCCAACTTACAGCCTCGCTTCGATAAACTTGCGGGCCGTGATCAGCAGCCTGACATCTGCTACCGCGCCGCGGTTCATGCCGCACGTGCCGGAAACGCGATCACTAAAGATGCGGAGAAAGCTCTTAATGAAGGGAAAAACTATCCCCCCAGTTACCTTAAGCTTATGGGGATAAGCGAACAGTCGAAGCGACTGGACTTTAATTCCACAGACATCCCGGAATCAGGCTTCTTAAACTTTCACAGCGCTACGGAAGGACGCTTGGTGCACACTGCATACGTTCATAGGGATCCGGACGGTCGTCTGTTATTAGCTCACAATAACGGGCTGTCGCTGGATCGAGAGCTCGGCATGCCTGAGAGAACTGGCGGTGTTAACGTGCACGACATTACAACAGGGCATGATGGCGACATCAACCGCTATCTCAGCACAAACAAACTAAGTTTTCATTATTCTCCGGCGTCTGAGGTCAATGGACGAGCTTAGTCTCAGCTTCTATCTGACGGCTCAAAACTCCCCCGACCTGGTATGTCCTCGTCTCCCCCACTCAGCATTAATCCCTTGGATACTATCGGAGAGAATGTCTGAATTATCGAGTCTCAACTGGCTTGACCGACGCGTCGTCTGGCCTGGACTGATTTCGTCTGTGCGGTGGGCAGACGAGGGACGACGCTCTCATGTTTATTTATTGCAAAAATCTGAGAGCTGGTACCAATTTTTTTGAAAACCGATTCCAAGAATGCTGACCGGTAGCGCTATCTGTCCCCTAATGTCATGAGTGTCGTTCCACGCAATAATGAAAACCTACGCAGATGTCCGAAAATGGCCAGTCGCAATGATCGGTCACCGGTATGATGCCTTTCATGCAAAACATCATCGCCTCCCCTGAAAGTGACGCCTGCTACCTGGCATTGAAAGCGCACGATGCGCGATTCGATGGGTCATTCTTTGCGGCCGTCACAAGCACTGGCATTTACTGCCGACCGGTGTGCCGCGTGAAAACCCCGCGGCGCGAGAACATTCATTTCTATCGTCATGCCGCCCAGGCAGAGGCGGCAGGGTTCAGGCCCTGTCTGCGATGCCGCCCGGAGCTGGCGCCGCACGCGGTGTCCTGGAGCACCGAGGATGCCTCCCGCATACTCGCGTTGCAGGCGGCCCGCATGATGGACGAGCCACAGGTCTGGAGCAGCACGTCATCCCCTGCGGATGACGTTTCGATGCCCACAAGAGGCGGCCTGATGGCCCGCGTGGCGCAACGGCTCGGGGTAAGCGATCGGCATTTGCGCCGCATTTTCGAGGCCCACTTCGGTGTCTCGCCGCTTCAATATTTGCAGACTCGTCGCTTGCTGGCGGCCAAACAGCTGATTGCCGACACCCGCTTGCCCATGGCCCAGGTGGCCTTGTCTAGTGGCTTCTCCAGTGTGCGGCGCTTCAACGATGCGTTTTCGCAGCATTACGGCCTGAACCCCAGCGCCCTTCGACGTGCCAAGCAAGCACCTGACGGTCAAGGCGTCAGCGTCAAGCTGGGGTGGCGCCCACCCTATGATGTGGCCGCGATGCTGAATTTCCTCCACTTTCGCGGCCTTGCCGGTGTCGAGTACGTAGAGGGTCAGGACTATTGGCGCACGCTGCACGTGATTCAGGATGGACAAACCCGCCAAGGCTGGATACGTGTCCGCTTCGATGAGGCGTGTGCAATGGCGGTGGTCACCCTCAGCGACTCATTGGCGGCTGCCCTGCCTGCGCTGATCAACCGCGTGCGGGCCGCATTCGATCTGGACGCCGATCCGATAGCGATCAATGCCACGCTACATGACGACTTTCCCCTCTGTGACGGCTTGCGCGTGCCCGGCACACTGGACGGCTTCGAACTGGCGGTACGCGCGGTGCTGGGGCAACAAATCACGGTGGCTGCGGCCCGCACGCTCGGCGCGCGTCTGGTGGGCGCGTTCGGAGAACCTGTCGAGACGCCCGTTGCAGGGCTGAATCGGCTGTTTCCGACACCTGCCGCGCTGGCAGCGGCAGGCCCGGACGCATTGGGTCGACTGGGCATCACCCGGCAACGTCAGGCTGCACTGCATGGACTATCGGAAGCGGTACTCAGTGGACAACTGGTGTTGAGCCCCGGGGGCGATGTCGCGATGACGTGTGCCGATTTGCGCAAGCTGCCCGGCATCGGCGACTGGACGGCGCAATACATCGCCATGCGCGCTCTGCGCTGGCCCGATGCATTTCCCGCAGGCGACGTGGCGCTGCAAAAAGCTCTTAAGGTCGGCACGGCCAAAGCGGCCGAACAGGCTGCGCAACGCTGGCGCCCCTGGCGAAGTTATGCGGTGCTGCGTGCCTGGCACAGCCTAGCCGACAGTCAACCACGTTCCACATCACATCACAGCCCAGCACAGCTCATCCCGAGCACCGTGATCGGACGGGGTCATCTTTATTGAACGGAGCTTGCACCGCCCCATGAACTCACTGACTCACCCCCTTGGGCAGTTGCACGGCCAGAGCGACCCGTTTGGCGACAGCAAACCCGAGTTTGCCCTCGACACCTCTTTCCGCACGGCCAAACGTGTCGATCTGGATGAGCACTCCTGGGTCGAAATCGTGCCCGGCCAAGGTCAGTGGCAGCTTTCGGACGACACGGGGCTAGGCTTCAATCTGCGTTTGTCGCAACGGCACACTCAGCTCTACCCGCAAGCCGTCGCTGCGGCTGTCGAATTTCAGTGAGCAGGAGCAGCGCTGAACGATGGCCTGCACGATCGCCAGCCCCAACCCTGCGCCCGGACTCTTGCCATTGCGCCAGAAACGCTGGGTGAGTTTGTCCAGATCCGGCTCGGGAATCCCCGGCCCATAGTCCCGCACCCGAAAATGCGCCTGACCGTCGAATGTTTCCAGGCTCAATTCGACCCGCGCGCCTACTTGCGTGTGGCGCAACGCGTTGTCCAGCAAGTTGCGCAGCGCCGCCACTGCCAGCGCCGCAGGCATCTCGACGGGCGCGGTGGACAACTGCGACGGCAGGATCAACTCGATACGCTCATCGTCGCCGTGATTGGCATCGTGAATCGCCAACCGGGCCACCTTTTCGGCATCACATTGCACACCATCATCGAACGAAAGGCTGCCCTCGACTCGCGCCAGCAATAGCAACTGTTCAAGGGTCCGGTGCATCCGGTCGGCACCCTCTTCCGCATGAGCCAGTGCCCTGTCGCGCTTGTCACCCTCGGTCATGCGCGCCACTTGCAGGTGAGTCTTGATGGCGGTCAGCGGGCTGCGCAACTCATGGGCCGCGTCGCCGGTCAGCCTGCGCTCGCGCTCAAGGGTCTGGGCAATGCGCTGGAATAGCTGGTTCTGGCTCTTTAACAATGGTTGCAATTCGCTGGGCAGGTTCGGAACGTCCAGCGGCTCGACCGAATCGGCGCTGTGTCTATTGAGCGCGTCACGCATTCGATTCAGCGGCGCCAGCCCTCGCCCAATGCCGAACCACACCAGAATCAAACTGCCGAACAACGCCACAAGTACCGGCACCGAGGCTGCCAGCAACACCGAGTGGCCCAGCACGTCCCGCTCAATCTGGCGGTCGGCCGTACTGACCCGCACACTGCCGTGCATCATGGTGTACACCCGCCAGTGCTCGCCGTTGATCATCTGGTCGACAAACCCGCTGGAATCCGCCTTCAAGGGTTCGGCGGGCGAGCTTTCAGTGCGCGCGAGTACTTGGCCGCGCAACGAACTGAGCTGGCAGGCCATGCCATTGGGAATGCCCAGATCTCCAGCACGCAGCGACTTGCCGTCACTGTCATTGGCAGGCATCTGCATTTGTTCAAGCAATCCGGCCACCATCCGCGCCGAAGCCTCCAGACGCTGGTCGAGGGATTGCATCATCTGTGTGCGCAGGTCACGCAGCATCCACGCAGCGGCCAACACCCAGATCACGATGAATGCCGAGCCCAGGGTCAGGCTCAAGCGGGTTCTGAGGCTCATCATCCCTGTGACTCCGACAGGTCACCCGCAGGCCCGAGCCGATAACCAAGGCCACGCACCGTTTCGATGATGCCGCCGCCGAGCTTGCGCCGCAGATGATGGATGTGAACGTTGAGGGCGTTGCTCTCCACTTCGTCGCCGAACCCGTACACGCAGTCCTTGAGTTGCTCGCTGGACAGCACCCGGCCGTGGTTATTTAGCAACGCTTGCAGCAGGGCCTGCTCGCGTCGCGATAAATCAACCGGCTGCCCGCCAAGACGGGTTTCACGGCTGCTGGGGTCGTACGTCAGCGGACCGTGCTCGATCACATTCACGCTGCGTCCGGCCATGCGCCGCACCAGCGTGTGCAGACGTGCGCTGAGTTCGCGCAGGTCGAAGGGTTTGAGCAGATAATCATCAGCCCCGGCCTGCAGGCCGTCGACGCGATCGGTGACGGTGTCTCGCGCCGTCAGAATCAACACGGGAATGTCGTTGCCCTGCTGACGCAACTGACGCAGCAGCTTGAGTCCGTCCTCATCGGGCAATCCAAGGTCGAGCACCATGACGTCGAAATGTGCCGCCGACAGCATCGCTCGTGCGGCCGACGCCGTCGCCACCCGGTCCACGGTCAGCCCCTGGGCGTCCAGCCCGGCCACAATGCCACTGGCGATCAGGTCGTCGTCTTCACAAAGCAATACGTGCATGGGCGGCCTCGATAAAAAAGGCGATTGAATCAGGGCGGGATTAAGGGTGGATTATGCATGGACTCGGAACGCGGAGGTATTCGCAGGCCGTTAATAGCCCCTTAATCACCGCTCATCATCCTTGCGCCATTGATGTTGGGCCGAGGTTGGCATGCGTAAGTTGTGGGTGCTGTTATTGCTGTTTTTTCCGCTGTGGGCACAGGCGTTGCCGGGCGGGGACTTGTTCAAAAAGCCCGATTTTCTGCCTGTCGAACAGGCCTTCATGTTCAGCTCGGAACGCTTGCCGACAGGCGAAACCCGCCTGTACTGGCAAATCGCGGATGGCTATTACCTGTATCAGAAGCGCCTCAAATTCGAAGGGCTTGGCGCCGACCGGCAACCTGTCTTGCCGGCTGGCGAAGACCACAACGACGAATATTTCGGCCAGCAGCAGGTGTACCGCCAGGGTCTGGAACTGGTGATTCCAGCCTCGGCCGGTGGCCAGGTCAAAGTCGGTTGGCAGGGCTGCGCTGACGCCGGCCTGTGCTATCCGCCCCAGAGCCAGATTGTTGACCTGGGCGGTGCCCACCCCACGATCATCGACGGTCAGGCGCAGGATCAGGCGTTGGCCAGCACGCTACAGGAGCGTTCGCTGGGCTGGAGCCTGCTGATCTTCTTCGGTTTGGGCCTGTTGCTGGCGTTCACCCCTTGCTCACTGCCGATGCTGCCGATCCTCGCAGGGGTCGTCGTCGGCAGCGGCGCGCGTCCACGACGAGGTTTCGCTCTGGCCAGCGCCTATGTGCTGAGCATGGCCTTGATCTATGCCGGGCTTGGTGTCGTCGCGGCCTTGCTGGGCGGCAATCTGCAATCGACCCTGCAACAACCGTGGCTGCTGGGCAGTTTCGCCGGATTGTTCGTGCTGCTTTCGCTGCCGATGTTCGGTTTCTTCGAGCTGCAACTGCCAACGTTTGTACGGGATCGTCTCGAAAGCGCCGGACGTCAGCGCCAGGGCGGCAGCCTGCTGGGCGCGAGTATTCTCGGTGCCCTGTCGGGACTGATGGTCGGCCCGTGCATGACCGCTCCGCTGGCAGGCGCGCTGCTTTATATCGCGCAGAGCGGGAACGCACTGCAGGGTGGCCTTGTACTGTTCGCGCTCGGGCTGGGGATCGGCCTTCCCCTGCTGCTGTTGGTGACGGTCGGCAACCGCTTTCTTCCCAAGCCTGGCGCGTGGATGGACATGGTCAAAGGCGTGTTTGGCTTTCTGCTGTTGGGCACCGCGCTGATCATGATCAGACCTTTGTTGGCTGAACCGCTGTGGCTGGCGCTGTTCGGTAGCCTGCTGTTGATCGTGGCGTTCAGCGTCGCACTGCAAACACGGGCAATGAAGCGCGTGGCATTGATTGGCGCGCCAGCCGGACTGATTCTCGGTTTGTGGGGCTCGATGATGCTGATAGGTGCGGCGGGTGGCGCGGACGATCCGTGGCAACCGCTGAAGGTCTACAGCGGCGCACGCTCTGGAACAAGCACCGAGCATTCAGATGCCTTCACCACGATCAAGGACCCCGCCGCGCTGGATCGAGAACTGGCGACCGCACAAGCAGCAGGCCAATGGGTGCTGATCGACTACTACGCTGACTGGTGCGTGTCCTGCAAGATCATGGAAAAAACCGTTTTCGGTAAACCCGAGGTGATCCAGGCCTTGAACGGCGTGCGTTTGCTGCGCCTGGATGTCACCGCTGATAGCGACCTCAGCCGCGCGTTGCTGAAACGCTATCAAGTGCCCGGCCCTCCCACACTGCTCTGGCTGGGACCTGACGGCAGCGAACGCCGGGAGCGGCGGATCACAGGCGAAGTCGACGACGCAGGCTTTCTCCGGCAGTGGCAAACGACCCGGGAGCGAGGCTGATGCTGAGCGTTTCGGTCGGTCCGTTCGTGTTGGCGTTGAACCACGTGCTGTTGTTCGTCGCGCTGGCACTGGCCACGCTGGTGGGCTGGCTCAGCGGACGGCGGCGGAAGGTCAATCCCGAGCGGGCGCTGTTTGGTCTGTTCCTGTTGGGGCTGCTGTTCGCCAGACTCGCTTTCGTGCTCGCGTACTGGACGCAATATCAGCCTGCCCCCTTGAGCATCGCTGATATTCGCGACGGCGGATTTCTCATCTGGCCCGGTGTGATTGCGATATTGATCGGCGCCGTGACATACGGCTGGAACCACCCTGCGCAGCGAATGCCCATGGGCTTGGCGGTCGCCAGTGGACTGGTGTTCTGGGGCCTGAGCAATATCGGGCTGAACGCCCGGCAAGACGCCACTCAACTGCCGGACCTGATCCTGCGCAACGCCAACGGCGAGGCCGTTCACCTGCGCGATTATCGGGGCAAGCCACTGGTGATCAACCTCTGGGCAGCATGGTGTCCGCCGTGTCGTCGTGAAATGCCCGTTTTGGCAGCGGCTCAACAGGGCCATCCCGACGTGACGTTCCTGTTTGTGAATCAGGCTGAAAGTCCTCGGGAGGTCGCGACTTTTCTCGCCGGGCAAGGTCTGCATCTGGACAACGTTCTGTTCGACAGCAGCGCAACGCTGGCGCGACAGGTGGGGTCGTCCGGCCTGCCCACAACGCTTTTTTATGCCTCGAACGCTCGTCTGACCGGTAGCCACGTGGGCGAGCTGTCCGACGCCAGCCTGAAGCACGCGCTGAGCACATTCAGTGCCACAGAGGCGCCTTTACCTTCCAGGAGTACTCAATGAGTTTCATGCGTTTTTCCACCCTCGCGGTCGCGAGTTTGCTCGCCATGAACAGCAGCTTGTCACTGGCCGAAGAACTGCCCGAGCCGATCAAGGCACTGCAAGCCAAGGGCGCGACGATCAAAGGCGCATTCGATGCCCCCGGTGGACTCAAGGGTTATGCCGCCGAATACCAGCGTCAAGGCATGGCGCTGTATCTGACACCGGATGGCAAACATGTGCTGGCAGGCAACCTGTTCGATGAGAAGGGCGTGGACCTCAGCGAAGCGCCGCTGCAAAAACTCGTCTACGACCCGATGACCAAGGCCATGTGGAGCCAGATGGAAAACAGCACCTGGATCGCCGACGGTGCCAAGACCGCGCCCAAAGTGATCTACCTGTTCAGCGACGCCAACTGTCCCTACTGCAATATGTTCTGGGAACAGGCGCGCCCTTGGGTCAAATCCGGCAAAGTGCAATTGCGCCACATCATGGTCGGCGTCATTCGCGAAGACAGCGCCGCCAAGGCCGCGACATTGCTGGCCGACGCTAACCCCGAAGTGGCCCTGCAAAAGCATGAGCAGGCCGGCAAGAGCAGCACACTCAAGGCGATGGCAACGATCCCGAAAGATATTCAGGCCAAACTCGACGCCAACATGAAACTCATGGATGACATGGGGCTTTCGGCGACACCGTCGATTTTCTACAAGGACGAGAACGGCCAGGTGCAGCAACAACAGGGCGCGCCAAGGCCGGAGGTGCTGGCAAAGATGATGGGACCCAGATAACGCTGCCGGGCTGTGACGCTGAGCTGTGACCTTCTGACCAATGGCAACCTGGCTCGAAAAGTGGATACTGCATCGGCATGCCAACCATGTAAAAATGTCGATCACCATTTCAAGAGCCAAGTCGGGAGGCTCGTTCAATGCGTTACGCCGAAGATCACAAAGCCCAGACCCATCAGCGCATCCTTCACGAAGCAGCCGCACGCTTTCGTCGTGACGGTATCGGCGCGACCGGTTTGCAGCCACTGATGAAGGCACTGGGCCTGACCCATGGCGGGTTCTATGCCCATTTCAAATCCAAGGATGACCTGGTCGAAAAGGCACTGCGTTGCGCAGTGGACCAACTGACTGAAGCCCAGACTGCTGCCGCGCCTGTGGCTCCGTCGGCTGAAGCATTCATTGAAAATTACCTGTCGGCGGAACATCGCTCGGCCCCTGAAAGTGGCTGCCCGTTGCCGACCATGTCGTCGGAACTGGGCCAGCGTGGCCAGCCGAGCGAAATCACCGACGAGTTGATTCAAAAGATGCTGGCGACACTGGAGGCGGGTCTGCCCGCCGATCAGCAAGACAGCGACAAGTGCGTGATGATCATGTCCAGTCTGGTGGGTGCCATCGTCCTTGCGCGCGGTGCCAAAGATCCACAACTGGCCGAACGCATCCTGAAAACCACCTGCGCACAACTCAAGCAGCAAGTGGCCTCTGCCTGAGTCGCTACCGCCTGAAATGAAAAAGCCCCTGACCTCAGGGGCTTTTCTGCATCAGGGCTGCCAGCGGCGGAACAACACGCTGGCGTTAACGCCACCAAATCCAAATCCGTTCGACAACGCGTAATCGATCTTCATGGGCCGGGCTTCACCCCGGATAAGGTCGATACCCTCTGCCGCTTCGTCCGGGTTCTCCAGATTGAGTGTCATCGGTGCGATCTGATCGCGAATCGCCAGGGCGGTGAAAATCGCCTCGATCCCGCCCGCTGCGCCCAGCAAATGCCCGGTCGCCGATTTGGTCGAGGTCACCGCAACGCCGTTCTGATCACCGAATACCGTTTTGATCGCTGCCATCTCCCCTTTGTCCCCTACCGGGGTGGAGGTGGCATGGGCATTGAGGTGCTGAATGTCCGACGGTTTGATGCCGGCCTGGCGAATGGCAGCCTGCATGGCCCGGCGAGCACCGCTGCCATCCTCCGGCCCGGCCGTGAGGTGGTAGGCATCAGCACTGGTGCCGTAACCCACCAGTTCGACGATGGGGGTCGCGCCTCGCGCCAACGCATGCTCCAGGGTTTCGATCACCACTATTCCGGCGCCCTCTCCCATGACAAAGCCGTCGCGGTCGCGATCAAACGGACGAGAGGCCCGCTCGGGGTTGTCATTGAAGCCACTGGACAACGCCCGGGCGGCCGCAAAACCGCCCAATGACACACGATCGACGCAGGCTTCGGCACCACCGCAAACGGCGATATCCACTTCACCCGCAAGGATCATCCGGGCGGCGTCACCGATGGCCTGCACCCCGGCGGCACAAGCCGTGACCGGAGCGCCAAGCGGGCCCTTGAAACCATGCTGGATCGACACATGCCCGGCAGCCAGATTGACCAGAAAAGCGGGGACCGTAAACGGTGACAGCTTGCGAGGGCCACGGCTGTCAGTGGTGCGTACCGCTTCGGCGATGGTGACAAACCCACCGATCCCCGAACCAATGACGGTCGCCGTACGCTCACGCTCTTCATCGGTCGACGGCGCCCAACCCGCTTGGGTGATCGCCTGCTGAGCCGCCGCCAGCGCGAACAGAATGAAGCGGTCCATTTTCTTCTGCTCTTTCGGCGGTGCGGCCAAATCCGCATCGAAGCCCGCTTCAGCATCGTCGGCCAACAGCGGCACCAACCCGCCGACCTTGCCAGGCAGATCCGCCACGGTCTCTTCAGGCAACCGCACGATGCCGGAGCGGCCCTGCAACAAACGTTGCCAGACCGCTTCGACGCCAGTGCCCAATGGCGTCACCAACCCCATCCCCGTCACTACGATGCGACGTTCGCTCATGCCTTCACCTTTTCACTTTCAGAACGGTCACGGACGCGAATCAAGCGCCAGTGGTCTTGTAACGGTCTGCCGCATGCTGCAAAGAAAGATTCGGCCCCAACGCCAGGCGCGCATTGACGAACGTCTGCCAATCGGCGGCGTTGGGCAGCGACGGGATGGTCACCAGTTCTTTCTGATCGAAACCGCTCAGCGCAGCGTCCACCATCTCGTTGACATCCATCACCATCTCGGCCGGAAAAGCATTGATGTCCAGACCCGAACGCTCCCAGATCTCGGTGCGCGTCGCTCCCGGCATCACCGCCTGAATCTGGACACCTTTCTCGCCAATCTCAGCGTTGAGCGATTGAGTCAGGCTCAACACATAGGCCTTGCTGGCCGCATACACCGCGTTGAAGCGCTCAGGGATCATGGGGACCACCGACGCAATATTGATGATCGCCCCCGCCCCTTTCGCAGCAAATGCCCCCGCCGCCGCAGAGGACAGGTGGGTCAAGGCTACGATGTTCAACTGGATCAGACGATCCACCTCCCCCAGATTCGCTTGCGACAGCGGCGTGCTCAACGCCACACCCGCGTTGTTCAACAGTAGGGTGATCGATGCATCCTCGCGCAAGCGCTGCTCAAGCCCTGCAACGTCTGTGGCATCCGTCAAATCGGCCTTCAGCACCTCAACCTTGACCGAGGCCTTGGCGCGCAAATCGGACGCGATCGTTTCCAGACGTGCCTGATCGCGAGCAACCAGCAGCAAGTCAAAACCGCGTTTGGCCAGGCGGTCCGCGTATGTGGCGCCGATACCTGACGAGGCGCCAGTGATGAGGGCTGTACCGAGGGTGCTGTTGGTGCTCATGGGGCATTTCTCCGTGGGGATTGAGAGTAGCAACGGGCTGATATTACGCTCGTAATTTTGCGAATTATATGTCGCCCGACATTTTTTATGTCAAGAGCAGAAAACACAGAAGGAACACGCTTGACTGTAGACGTGCAAAAAAAGACCGATCAGCTGATCGGTCTTTTTCGTGCTCGGCGCTACGTCAATCGAGGGAAAGCTTGTCCCGGTTTTTGTCCAGCAGCGCCTTGCCGATTCCCTTTACCTCAATCAGTTCATCTACGGACGTGAAGGCTCCATTCTCCTCACGATAGGCGACGATCGCCGATGCTTTAGCAGAACCAATGCCCGACAGCTCCTTCTGTAAGGTTTCTGCAGTCGCGTTGTTGATGTTGACCTTGTGCGACGATTCGGGCGATGGGACTTGAACGGAAATGGTTGAGGAAGGCGAAGGCGCGGAGGTTCCCGGCGCGGCATTGACGGCTACAGACGTACTGGCGAACAGGGCGAAGATGAGGGACGAGAGATAGGAAGTGCGCATTGAGTCATGCTCCATGTCATCGTTGGGTTGGAAAGCAGCATTCCTGAGCTGCTTTCCAAACGTAGATGACGAGGAGATCACGTCAACGCGGTGATCGGTTACCGATTATGTAGGACCGCGATCACGCAGTGATACGGGGCAGATCCCGACACAGACATCGCAAGAAACAGCGTAAACAAACATTTCACGAAGGATGAAGCGCCTAGGGCTCACGACGGCGCTGCTGATAAATCCAGTCAACGATGTCACCGTCTGGCGCATATCCGCTCACCGTGTCTCGAAGGATCTGACGAACTTTGTTGTAATCATCCTCATCCAGCGCCTTCAACAATAACGACAGGTTTTGTTTGAAAACATCCCACGACAGGTAGTCTTCTTGAGCGCTCATGATCATCGGGTGACGAGTCTCGGAAACGTTGTCACCGATCAGCAACTCTTCATAGAGTTTTTCACCCGGACGCAGCCCCGTGAACTCGATGGCAATGTCCCCTAGTGGGTTCTTTTCGGAGCGAATGCTCAAACCCGACAAGTGAACCATCTTTTCCGCCAGCTCGATAATCCGCACCGGTTCGCCCATATCGAGCACGAACACGTCGCCACCCTGCCCCATCGAACCCGCCTGAATGACCAGTTGCGCGGCCTCGGGGATGGTCATGAAATACCGGGTGATCTTGGGGTGCGTGACCGTCAACGGTCCGCCCGATTTGATCTGCTGGTGAAACAGCGGAATGACCGAGCCGGACGACCCCAGCACGTTACCGAAACGCACCATAATGAATCGGGTCTTGTTGACCTGATGCACATTGGCGCGGTCACCGAACATGACCGGTGCCGTTTCCCGACTCAGTGCTTGAAGCACCAATTCTGCGAGACGCTTGGTGCTGCCCATGACATTCGTGGGGCGTACGGCCTTGTCGGTGGAAATCAGCACAAAGTTAGCCACCCCCGCCTGTAGGGCCGCTTGCGCCGCATTCAGGGTCCCCACCACGTTATTGAGCACACCCTCCTCGATATTGTGCTCAACCATCGGCACATGCTTATACGCCGCAGCGTGATAAACCGTATCGACCTTCCAGGTCTTCATCAAGTCCAGCAACTTGCCGTGATTGCGCACCGACCCGAGCATCGGCACAAGCGTGACCTTCAACGACTCGCGCTCGATCCGCCGCTCCAGCTCGGTCAAGATGGAGTAGAGATTGAATTCACTGTGATCGAGCAACAACAACGTCGTGGGTTTGAGCGCGATGATCTGCCGACACAGCTCAGAACCGATCGAACCGCCCGCTCCCGTCACCAACACGCACTGATTCTTGATGCAATGCTCCAACAGCTCATCTTGCGCCGGAACCGCATCGCGCCCCAGCAGATCCGCAATGTCCACTTCCTGAAGATCATCGACTCTCACCCGACCGGTGGCAAGATCGGAAAAATTCGGCACGCTGCGCACGTGCAGCGGAAAACCTTCGAGAAAACCTAGGATCTCCCGGCGACGCGCCCTGGCAGACGAGGGAATCGCCAAGAGAATTTCCTGTGCGCCCGTCACGTCGATCATCTGCTGAATATGCTTGGGTTTATAGACCTGAAGGCCCGAAATCACCCGATTCGAGATGGAGTCATCGTCATCGATAAAGGCGACCGGACGCATCGAGCGGCCCATTCGAAGCGCGGCCACCAGTTGGTTACCTGCGGCTCCTGCGCCATACACCGCCACCTTCGGCAGCCCGTCATCACGGGTGGTGAACGGCACGTGCTGGGCCGCCGAAAACCAGTCCCCGAGAAAATACTGGCGCATCGCAAGGCGCAGGCCACCGATCATCACCAGACTCAACCACCAATAGTTGAACATCACAGATCGGGGCACGACGTGCTGATGGTTACTGTACAGATAGACGACGACGCCCAGAATCAAAGCAGAAAGGCTGACGGCCTTGATAATGGCAATGAGCGCATCATTACCGAAGTAGCGCATGACCGCGCGGTACATACCAATCCGAATGAACAACGGAATCGCGACGATGGGGGCGCTGATGAACAGCCAGGTGTGGATTTGCAACGGATTGATGAGGTCGTCGATTCCAAGACGAACCACGAACGCCATCCACAAGGCGAACCACACCAGACATATGTCGGTGGCGACTTGTATGACACGTTTTCTGCGCCGGGGCAGCCCCAATAACGATGCGCGTAATCTATCCATGCTTCCCTCAAACACGCGTTCAAAACTCCCTCTTATCGACCCTTAAAGCGACTCTTGATTCCTGCTGGCCGCCTAAAACCGATTAGTCGCCCCAACTGACATTCACACGTCATGTCTTTCCAGCTTTCCTGCATTAAAACGTATGGCGAGAATCACAAGCGGGACATATGCAATCCCCACGCCTACAACGCCATCCAGCCCAAAACGGGTAACGCAGATGGCAACAGGCAAAAGCCAACACAGGTTGATTACACCGACTGCGGACGTCACTGGAAGATGCCGACCGAACCTGCGAGAGGCGTATTGGTAAGCATGGCTTCGGTGAGCCTCATAGACCTTGTCGCCTCGAACGAGTCGACGAATGAGGGTAACTGTAGCGTCTACGATGAAAACCCCCAGGAGAATAAGCCATGCCCAGAAGAACTGCGAGGAAATCCATGCAGCCTGAAGCGACAACCCCCCAAGGATGATGCCCAAAAAGCCACTGCCTGCATCCCCCATGAAGATCTTCGCAGGTGGAAAGTTCCAGATAAGAAAGCCTGCAACCGAACTGCCGAGCATCACCAGCAGCCAAACTGGCCCGAAGACTCCGCTCATTGCATACATCAACGCAGCGCCCGCGCAAACGCTGATGGCCTCGACACTGGCAATGCCATCAATGCCATCCATGAAGTTATAAAGATTGAGCAACCAAACGAGATAAAACGCCGCCAGCACATGGCCCGGGACGCCCAGGTCGAGCGATGCGCCCAGCACCGTAATCGCCGGAAACCCTCCCAGCCACAACAACACCCAGCCTGCAGCAAAAAAATGCCCCAACAGGCGCCAACGCGCGGCGATATGACCGTGATCATCCAGAAAACCCAGCGCCGCAATGAACGAGCCTGCGCCAAACAATGCCAGAAATTCGGGAAAGGCAAGAGTCCCAACTCCCAGCGACCCTGCCAGCGCCAGCAGAAAAACGATGACAATCGCTACTCCACCTCCCCGGGGCGTCGGGATCGTGTGTGAACTCCTGTCATTGGGGATATCAAGCAAACTTCTTTGCAACGCATACCGCCGGAGGTAATACGTGAGAACGAATGAAAACCCGACCAACGCTAAAACTAACGACCCATGATTCATTTTTGATCCGATGCTAGAAAGTGCTCTACGGTTTTTCTCAGGCCCTGATCGACGGATACCGGAGGTGACCACTGCAATAGCTCACGACTTTTCGCGATGTCCACGCGCAATGACCCCAATACCCGTTGCGCGGCAGCCCGCCGCCCAAACAACGTAGCCCCTAAATACAGTAAGGATTGCGGGACCGGTACCAACCAGCCCGATGTCGGCATGTGCGCTCTCAGCCCTTGGATCAATCCGGCGGTGGACAAATCATGTCCATCGCTGACCAGGAATATCTGGTTGGCCGCCGCGGGATGATCAATGCATACACGAATGAAGTCGACGAGATTGTCCAGTCCGACCAGGCTGCGCGCATTATTTATGCTGCCTAACGGAAGAGGAATACCTTTGTACACAAGCCGCATGAGATGCAGGAAATTGGCTTTGACTCCCGGCCCGTAAACGAGCACGGGACGAATGATCACGACGTCCATCTCACACTGTTCGGCAAGTGCCAGAAGCCCCTGCTCTGCTTCGTACTTGGAAATGGCGTAAGGATCGGAAGGTTTGGGGTTATCATCTGGGCGAAACGCCACGTCTTTCTCGGTGGACTCTCCGTTCACCTTGACCGAACTGATGAAGATGAAGCGCCGTACACCCGCTTGCGCCGCCTGCCTTGCAAGGTTGAGCGTCCCTGCTGTGTTAACCTCCCGAAAGAGCACAAGCGGGTCCGCAGCAGTATCGCGCATAACATGCACACGAGCGGCAGCGTGAATCACGCAGTCCACGTCCGCCAGGTGAGACTCCCATGGAGTTTGAGCGTCGATATTGCCGACATTCCGGTACTCCACGCCCGGCACGGCAGGGTGCTCACCGCCCCTCGAAACGGCGACGACGCCAGCTTCGGGAAGGCTCGCAAGCGTGCTGACCAACGCACGACCGACCAGCCCGGCGCTTCCTGTCACCAGGACCTTTCTGATCATATTCAATCATTCCGTTAAAACGCACACGAGCCTGGCGCAAGACTGCCCAGGCCCGTGGCTTGCAAACGATTACTTACTGCTAAGCAACGCCTCGATTTCCCTCACCTTCGACGCGACCAGTTCAGCGTTACGTCGACTCTCGACATTCAAACGTAACAACGGCTCAGTGTTTGAACCGCGCAAGTTAAAGCGCCAGTCGGCAAACTCAAGGCTGATGCCATCGGTCTTGTCGATGTGGGAGCACGAAGGCGAATAATGCTCCAGCACCTTGTTCAAGACGGTCTTGACGTCGTCGACTTTATAGTTGATTTCGCCACTGCAAGGGTAAGCGGCCATACGCTCATCCACTAGTTGGGAGAACGACTTGCCGGACACCGACATCAACGCGGTTACCAAAAGCCAAGGGATCATGCCACTGTCACAGTAGGCAAAATCACGGAAGTAATGGTGAGCACTCATCTCGCCGCCGTACACCGCATCTTCTTTGCGCATACGCTCTTTAATGAATGCGTGTCCGGTTTTGCACAATACCGGCGTACCGCCTGCCAGTTTGACTTGGTCGATCGTGTTCCAGGTCAGGCGCGGATCATGGATGATCCTTGAGCCCGGATGCTGCTTGAGAAGCATCTCGGCCAAAAGACCGACCAGATAATAGCCTTCGACAAACCGGCCCTTTTCATCAAAAAAGAAACAACGGTCAAAGTCGCCATCCCACGCCAGCCCCAGATCACAACCATGTTTGATTAGCGCATCCCGAGTGATGTTGCGATTTTCGGGCAACAGGGGGTTCGGAACACCATTAGGGAAGTTGCCATCAGGCACAGCATTAATGATGACCCATTCAAACGGCAGTCGCGATCTGATCGTATCCAAGGCAGGGCCGACAGCACCGTTTCCGGGATCGGCCAGAATTTTCAAAGGACGGAGGTCAGCATCTTTGACGTACCCCAGCAAGTGCTCGATGTACGCCGACTTGTCCGGAGCGTGCGTGACACCACCCTTCTGCGCAGCAACGCTGCCGAAATTCCCCGCATCGACGCGCTGCCTGATGGCATCCAACCCGGTGTCTCCACTGATCGGACGCGACTCGCGCTGAACCAGCTTCATGCCGTTATACCCTTTAGGGTTATGACTGGCCGTAACCATCACCCCACCGTCGGCGACATAGTGACTGGTGGCGAAATAAACTTCTTCGGTGCCACACAAGCCGATGTCGATGACATCGGCACCAGCATCCTGAATACCTCTGGTCAGCGCTAGAGCCAACGAAGGACTTTCAAGACGCATGTCCCGACCGACCACGATATTTTTGGCGCTCAGTTCAACAACCATCGCCCGACCAATGCGGTACGCGATGTCGGCATCCAGATCATTGGGGACCTGGCCACGGATATCGTAAGCCTTGAAGCAGCGTGTCTGAATAGCGGGATAGACGGAATTCATGTGTAAAAACCTATGCGACAAAAGAAGCCCATCGGCTTCTTGGCTCAGTATAAAACGGCCCGATCCTCAGGCCGCGCGCACCCTCGCTCAATGCTGAGGCGAGGGGTTAGGCACTTAAAACGAAGATTTGTTATCCACGCGACCATAAATTTCTTTGTAGCTGAGCGGAAGGAGATCCCTTTACCCTTGAATCACAGGGGCTGGATGATAGCAAAAAGGTAGTTCAATCTCTCAGCCGCCCGTTGAAATAGAGCGCTGCGGACTTTATCGCAAGACGACGGATTCATCCCGACTACCGAATCACAACCTGCCTGGATCGGGATGCATATTGCCGCTGCAGAACCTGTTCAAGCTTCTTCTTCGCCAGATCCTGCCCATGAACCAGGCGAATCTCGGAGGGCCAATCACTCATCCCCGTCACAAAGTCCACCAGTTCCCTCTGATCCGCGTGAGCGGAGTACCCGCCAAGAGATTCAACGCCAGCCTTGATTGCATAGCGCTCTTTATCGAGCGTCACGTAACCACCCACCGGGCCATGTTTCTGGATGGCAGCACCCGGAGTGCCTTTGGCCTGATACCCCACGAACACGACATTGTGTCGAGAATCCCCCAGCATGGCTTTCAGGTAATTGACGATGCGCCCACCTGCACACATGCCGTGACCTGCGATGACAATTGCGGGACGTCCCGTGCTTGCCAGGTAATTGACCGTCTGCAAATGCCTGGCGTGGGTATCGATCGTGATCAGTTGCTTGAAGCCCAAAGGTCTGCGCCCTTCCTTCAGTCGCTCGGTCGCCTCGTCGTCCCAAATGTCATCGAATGATCGATAGACCTGAGTCAAAAGCTCGGCCAGCGGCGAGTCCAGCAATACTGGTAGCTGCGGCCAGTTAACAGGAAGAGCTGCGTCACGTCCCTCATCAATCGCACAAGACAGCGACTTGCGATGGAGAATGTCTTCGATCTCGTACAACAACTCCTGGGCCCGACCGATGCTGAATGCAGGAATGAGCACCGTGCCATGGTCAGCCAGGGCCTTATCGATGACCGCTTCAAGACGCGCCTTTCGCGTAGCGCGATCTTCATGCAACCGGTCCCCGTACGTACTTTCCAATACTAGAAGATCGGCTTTTTCGGGAGATTTTGGTTCAGGAAGAATGGGCACATGGGACGAGCCCAGGTCGCCGGAAAACACGATCCGCTGATTTTTTTGCGCTTGCGGATAGCCAACATCGCACTCGACATAAGCAGAACCCAGCACATGGCCAGCACGCTGCAAACGAATTCGACAGGAAGCTGTCGGCGTATCGAGCACACCCAGCCATGCGTCAAATGGAGCCGCGATGATTCTCTGCTGCACCTGCTTGAGGCATCGTTCGATCTGATGCTCATCGTACCCCGGCCCGACGCGGAGTGAGTCTTCAAGCATCAACGGCAACAGTTGGGCCGACGGCTCGCTGCACAGGATCGGCCCCTTGAACCCGGCCGATAGCAACTCAGGAATACGCCCGATGTGATCGGCATGGACGTGAGTAACGATCAACAACTTGAGATGGGAAACTTCAAAATCAATGCTGGAGGCTGTTTCGCCGAAACGCGCCATCAGCTCAGCTTCATCGCCCTGAAACAGTCCGCAGTCAACTAGAAGACCGAAGCCAGCGTCGACCCGCAGTTCGTGGCAAGACCCTGTTACACCCTCTCCAGCGCCGTGATGGATGATTTCTGGGTATTTCATGAGGCTCCCTCTCGCTTCACTACCTTGGAAAGCGGAGCAGCTTAACGGGACTGAACACCTTCTTCAGTCGTTAAGTTTTTCGAGAGTTTTCGGAAATACTCAGGAACACTTCCCTCAGGACACGAGAGGGAATTCGTGCCTTGAGAGCAGCTTGATCATGCGAAACGAGACGGTTTGGGCTTTTTGCGAAAGCGGGTCATCCAGGCCAGAACCGGTCCGATCGACATACCCACCAACAACGCCAGAATCACTGGCACCGCAACCGAAAGCTCGGGAGCAGACCAGCCAAAAAACACCAACGCCACAGGCTGCTGATTTTCCAGCATGAAGACCACCGTTGCCGCAACGATCAGCACGACAACGACGAAGAAAATCAGGCGTTTGAGATTTCGCATTCAGCGCTCCTTCAGAAAATCATTGGAGCCCGTGCTCCTCCTCTTCGTTCACTCGATCGCGCAGTTCTTTTCCGGGCTTGAAGTGAGGAACGAATTTTCCGTCGAGACTGACGGATTGACCGGTTTTTGGATTACGACCCACGCGTGGCGCACGGTAGTGCAGCGAAAAGCTGCCAAAGCCCCGTATTTCAATACGGTCGCCTGTTGCGAGGCATTGCGACATCTGTTCAAGCATGGTCTTGATGGCCAGCTCCACATCCTTTGATGAGAGCAGTCCTTGATGGGTGACAATTCGTTCGATCAACTCCGACTTCGTCATATTTTTCCCTTCTTTTTCAAGCAGCTAGGTTAAGCGCTTTGAAGGTTTTAGCACGATCGAAAGTATTTGAACAGCCCGCACATGCACATATATGAACAGTGAGTCCAGGCAGTAGGCCATTATTTTTTACAACCCTTGCCCACCGGGCCTTGTGGCGACTGAAAGACTCCCTCCAAGCTTGCGGAAAAACCAGCGCCCACAAAAAAGGGCGACCGAAGTCGCCCTTTTCAATGGTCAGACAGAACTCAGTTCTGTTTTTCCATTTGAGCACGCAGCAGGTCGCCCAGAGTGGTAGGACCTGTGTTCTCAGCGGTGTCAGGCTTGCTACGCAGGCTCTGAATCGCTTCTTTCTCGTCTTCAACGTCTTTCGACTTGATGGACAAGCTGATTACGCGGCTCTTACGGTCAACGCTGATGATCTTCGCTTCGATCTCTTCGCCTTCTTTCAGAACGTTACGCGCGTCTTCAACGCGGTCACGGCTGATTTCGGAAGCTTTCAGAGTCGCTTCGATGTCGTCTGCCAGCGTGATGATGGCGCCTTTGGCGTCAACTTCTTTAACGGTACCGCGAACGATAGCGCCTTTGTCATTGACAGTGACGTACTCGGAGAACGGATCGCTTTCCAGTTGCTTGATACCCAGCGAGATGCGCTCACGCTCTGGGTCAACCGACAGGATTACAGTGTCCAGCTCGTCGCCTTTCTTGAAGCGACGCACGGCTTCTTCGCCGACTTCGTTCCAGGAGATGTCCGACAGGTGAACCAGACCGTCGATGCCGCCGTCCAGACCAATGAAGATACCGAAATCGGTGATCGACTTGATGGTG
>NZ_JBJDNK010000019.1:0-103524 GCF_044900175.1 Pseudomonas sp. NPDC088444 | reverse complement strand
TCAACTTCAACCACTTGCGCTTCGTTCGATTTGGTATCTCACGTTAGCGGGAGGCGAATTCTACAGCGTTACTCGCTGCTGTCAACACCCTTTTTCACCGCTTTCGATTCGAGCCACAAGCCGGAAAACCGAAGCACTTCCAACCCTATCTAGAAACCGTTAACTCTTTGATCTACAAGGAGTTTTCGGTTCCGACTGCGCCGGAAGTGGGGCGAATTATAGAGACATCTGAAGGGGCGTCAACCATTAATTTCGTTTTTTGCCAAATCCCCATAAATCGGAAAATTGCGCACTATATTGCTCATGGATCAATTCTTCCGCATTATTGCGCCCTCTCTTGCTCTGCCTACTACTCTTCGGACCCCTTTAATAATGAACGCTAAGCAAAACGGCCTGAGTTCGGTCGTTCTTCCCGTTGCCATGCTGCTGATCGCCATGGCTTCGGTCCAGACCGGCGCCTCGCTGGCCAAATCACTGTTCCCCGTCGTCGGTGCCCAAGGCGCCACTGCCCTGCGCCTGGTTTTCGCCAGCGTGCTGATGTTGCTCATCCTGCGCCCATGGCGGACAACCTTCACCTCAGCCTCCCTGCGCGCGGTGCTTATATATGGCATCGCGTTGGGCGGGATGAATTTCCTCTTCTATATGTCTATCCGGACAACGCCTTTGGGAATTGCGGTGGCCCTGGAGTTCACAGGCCCATTGGCGGTTGCCTTGTTCCACTCGCGCAAGGTGACCGATTTCATCTGGATCGCGCTGGCGGTCACCGGCCTTGCCCTGCTGATCCCAACCGGGCACGCAGAAAGTCTGGACCTGACCGGAGCGCTCTACGCGTTGGGGGCAGGCGTGTGCTGGGCTGCTTATATTCTGTTCGGTCAGAAGGCCGGCGCGGATCACGGCGTTCAAACGGCAGCATTGGGCGTTCTGATCGCTGCAATCTTTATTGCACCACTCGGCGTGGCCCATGCAGGCAGTGCGATATTCGACACAGAACTGATTCCCGTCGCTTTGGGTGTAGCGATCCTGTCCACTGCGTTGCCTTATAGCCTTGAGATGATTGCCCTGACCCGCATGCCGGTACGCACCTTCGGCACACTGATGAGCATGGAGCCTGCCGTTGGCGCGTTATCCGGCCTGGCATTTCTGCACGAAAACCTGACACTGACCCAGTGGTTTGCCATCGGAGCCATCGTCATTG
This sequence comes from Pseudomonas sp. NPDC088444, assembly GCF_044900175.1. NCBI lineage: Bacteria > Pseudomonadati > Pseudomonadota > Gammaproteobacteria > Pseudomonadales > Pseudomonadaceae > Pseudomonas > Pseudomonas sp. NPDC088444. The sequence continues at coordinate 102,329 of NZ_JBJDNK010000019.1, read as the reverse complement.
CATCCGCGGGGGCGACGTTGACCACACGCCCGGAACCCGCCGCACTCGTGCCCAGTGACTGATTTTTTTACGCTCGTTACACGATGTCGCTGGTATTTGTAACGCCGTTGCGCCATGTTTACGTCCTGCCCTCATCCAGTATGGAGCTTCACTCGGACGGAAACAGTTGATGGCCAACGCAAACGAGCGAACTCAAGCGGAAGACTGAGCGGTCCGATCCCGGTCAGGTAAGGAAATGAATGAAGTACATTTTAATAATCCTGGCGGCCTTGACTGTCGCCGGGTGCGCGGCCACTTCAAAGCCAGTCAAGAGCAAGCGGGGACTGCACATAAATTGCTCCGGCCTTTCGTCCTCCTGGGACAAGTGCTACCAGATGGCAACCGACTCTTGCGAGTCGAAGCAGTACCGAGTCATCGCCAAATCGGGAGACGCAGCCGAAGAACCGGGTGACTTTCCGCTGGGTCTCAATCCCGCAGGTTACACCAGCCGCAGCATGATCATAGTCTGCAAGAAACCAACCCAACCTTGATGCAGCTGACGCACCCTGTCGGCAGTCCCGCGAGAATCCATGCAGATGCCACACCGCTGAGACGGTGCGGCATTGCCCTCAGACAGCCGCCGTGCGCGTCTCCAGCCAAGTCAAGGCCGCGCCGTCAACCAACGGGCTCAAGCGGTGCCTGACCTGAGCGTGATAAGCGTTCAGCCATTCCTTTTCTTCCTGAGTCAGCAAACCGATGTCCAGGCAGCGGGTATCGATCGGGCACAACGTCAGGGTCTCGAACTTGAGAAACTCGCCAAATTCGGTTTTGCCCGCTTCCTGATTGATGACCAGGTTTTCGATGCGCACACCCCATTGCCCCGGACGGTAGGTGCCCGGCTCGATCGACGTGATCATCCCCGGTTGCATGGCCGTTTGCGGCGTCGTGGCAGCCTGATACGCAATGACTTGCGGACCTTCGTGCACATTAAGGAAGTACCCCACGCCATGCCCGGTGCCGTGACCGTAGTTGACGCCCTCGGCCCAGATCGGTGCGCGAGCGATGGCGTCGAGCAATGGCGACAGGATGCCTCGCGGAAATTGCGCACGGGACAACGCAATCACGCCCTTTAGCACACGGGTGCAGTCCCTCTTCTGCTCCGCGCTCGGCGTGCCGATTGGCACCATGCGCGTGATATCCGTGGTGCCCCCCAAGTACTGACCGCCAGAGTCAATCAACAGCAGGCCATCACCCTCAATCTGCGCATAGGCCTCTTCAGTGGCACGGTAGTGCGGCATTGCGCCGTTGCCATTGAAACCAGCAATGGTGGCGAAACTCTGGGAGATGTAACCCGGCCGCCTGGCACGGGCAGCGCCGAGTTTTTCGTCGATGGTCAGTTCACTGACAGGCTCGTTGCCCAACGCCGAATCCAGCCAGGCGAAGAATTCGCACAAGGCCGCGCCGTCCTGCTCCATCGCCTGACGAATGTGCTGCGCATCAGCCTCGCTCTTCTGCGATTTGAACAGGGTCGTGGGATTGAGCCCTTCAACCAGGCTCACTTCGCTGTCCAGGTAATCGAGCAGACCGCAGGTCACGCGCGCAGGATCCACCAGCAGACGCGCTTCTTTAGGCACCTCACGCAACGCGGCACCAATGTGAGTGTAATCGCGCAAGATGATGCCCTCGCCTTCCAGCGTCTTGCGCAGTGCCGGGTTCACTTTTTCCGGCGCGACGAACAGGCTCACGCTGTCCGGGCCGATCAAGGCGAAGGAAATGAACACCGGGTTATAGGAAACGTCTTCACCGCGCAGGTTGAACAACCACGCGATGTCATCCAGGGTGGCGAGAAAATGCCAATCGGCTCCACGCTCGGCGAGCACGCTGCGCAGCCGTGCCAGCTTTTCTTCACGGCTCTGAGTGGCCTGCGGTGCCACATGCTCATAGATGGCTTGCGTCGGCAGCGCCGGACGGTCGTCCCAAAGCTCGGTCAATGGGTCAAGATCGGTGCGCAGCCGGGCGCCGCGTTCATAGAGGTTGCTCGCCAGGGTCCGTGACGATGCCACCGCCAGCACCGCGCCATCGACGGCGACCACCGAATCAGCGCTGGCCTGATCGGCCAGCCACTCTAGCGGACCTTGCTGACCCGGCTGCAGCTTGACCAGCTCAATACCGCTACCCGCCAGTTCTTTAGCGGCCTGTTCCCAATAGCGACTGTCAGCCCAGAGACCAGCGAAATCCTGAGTGACGATCAAGGTGCCGACCGATCCGTGAAACCCTGACAACCATTGACGCCCTTGCCAGTACCCCGGCAAGTATTCGGAAAGGTGAGGATCGGCCGATGGCACCAGCCAGGCATCGATACCTTCACGACTCATCAGGGCGCGTGCCTGCACCAAGCGTTGCGCCACCACTCCAGTGGTTTTCGACTGCGTATTCATTGACTCTCCTGCTGACCGGATCGGTTTGCACCGTACCCGTCAGATAATGGAGGACGACTCGAACGGGAGCAACCGCATGCCCGTGTCGAAGGATGACAGTCCACCTCCAAAGAACCGCTTGAAGGCACACAGTTAGAAATAGCCTGACATTACACAGGGGTAAATACTTCAAGACATGGCCGTCTCACGCGTCACGGCGTTCGCTGTTAATCGAATGGAAATAAATACCCTAAAACGAGTAATTACCCCTGTTCATTCAGCACGTCATTAGTTCCAGAATTATTAACTAACAGGACCCGCATCCCGTTCAATTAATGAACGCCATAAAATTGCCTTCCATGGAGGGTGACTGACTTTTGGCGGTATAAAATTGTCTATCCACGCGCTTTTGCGGGCTCAACGCCATTACGAATCGCCGCTGGAAAAGCGTCAGCGCACCGTGATGGAGCATTGATGTTTTTTTGACTTCATTAAAAATCAATAACTTACATAGACAAATCCCCCGTTTATCAAAAATTTAACAGAATGTTGGCGAAATAAATTGACAGACTCTGCGCAGCCGTCGATATATATGCCTGTCTCATGTTTTCCTGTTTCAGCAGTGCGGCCACAGAGCCGTGCGCGGAGAACATTCAGACTTCATCACTCTGTATCTGCCAACGAAGTTTGCAATCCCCACGGTGCGTTTCTCGCGCCGACGGGAAAGTGTTGGCCAAAAGAAAGTGTTGCGAAATGACTGAAAGTGTCCGGTCGGGCGGTAGCTTTGCCCAACGACTCGCTCAGGCCGACCTTCACGACATACGACGGATATCAGAGACAGCGAACACCACGGCAGGATCTGCAGATTCGGGCGGTAGCGTGCCTGAACCCCCTTTGCCAACGCTGTGCTCTGCTTCATGACTACAGGGGCGCGAGGCAATGCCTTTATCTTTCGACACGGATGAGCAGCTGGCCATGCGTCTGGCTGACGAAATCGATGCCAACGGCTTTGCAAAACTCAGTGGTGCCGTCAATGACACCGACCTGCAGCAACTGCGGACCTGGACGGACGAACAGGCGCAGAAGCATCACGGTGAATACTTCGCGTACCACGGCGAAGGCATGCTGGGCGAGAGCCTGTTGGCCAGTTATTGGGCCGACCCACGCTTCAAGTCGCTGCTGGCGGGCCTTTATCGGCACGCCGCGCAACGCGACCCACTCAGCGACCGGATTTTCCCGGTACTGCGCTGCGTACAGGGCGACATCGGCAAACGCGAGTCCAACGCCTTTCACTACGACGCAAGCCTGGTAACGGCACTTATTCCTGTGTTCATCCCCACCGAAGGTGAAGAACGCGGCGATCTGATGCTGTTTCCCAACATTCGTCGGGTGCGCTCATGGGTGCTGTTCAATGTGTTCGAAAAGGCGCTGTTACAGAACAAGCTGGCGCGCAGCTGGATCATCAAGGGCATGCAGCGCAATTGGCTCAAGCCATACATCCTGCGCCTGGAGCCCGGCAACGTTTATTTCTTTTGGGGCTATCGCACGCTGCACGCCAACAAGACATGCAGCCCTGGCCTGAAACGCGCCACCGCGCTGTTCCATTTTGGTGATCCACACACAGGAAGCCTGGCGACTCGCCTGATCCTCAGAATCAACCAGGGCCGGGCGCGGCGTATGAGCAACAAGGTCGGCACTCAGCCGCCCGCGTCCCATCCGCGTTGAGCCCTTGCTTCGACAGCCAGCCTGCTACACACGCCTTCACGCTTTGCATCAGAAATGGAGACTTCGATGATCAACGTAACCAAGACTTACCTGGGCGATATCGACAAGTTCAAGACGTACGTCGAAGGCATCTACGCGCGTGGATGGCTGACCAACCACGGGCCACTGGTGTGCGAGCTGGAGCAGCGCCTGAAGGATTATCTGGGCGTCAAGCACGTGATTCTGACCAACAACGGCACTCTCGCCCTGCAAGTCGCCTATCGCGCCATGGGGTTGAGCGGCAGCGCCGTGACCACGCCATTCAGTTTCGTGGCCACCAGCAGCTCGCTGCAATGGGAAGGCATTCGTCCAATCTTCGCCGACATCGATGCGCAGACCTGGAACATTTCCCCGGAACACATCGAGAGCCGCATCGTCTCGGACACCACCGCCATCGTCGGCACTCACGTGTTCGGCAACCCGTGTGCGGTGGAACGCATCGAAGAGATTGCCCGTCGGCGCAATCTGAAAGTGGTGTACGACGGCGCCCATGCCTTTGCCGTGCGCCATGCCGGTCAGTCAGTGCTCAACTGGGGCGACATCAGCACCTTGAGCTTCCACGCCACCAAGCTGTTTCACACCATTGAAGGCGGCGCGATCATCACCAACGACGACGAACTGGCGCGCCGTATCCATTTGCTGTGCAACTTCGGCATCGTTGACGTCGACAAGATCGACGGCATTGGCATCAATGCCAAGCTCAACGAATTTTCCGCGGCGATGGGGCTGTGCATTCTCGACGACATCGAGAACATTCTTCAGGAGCGCGCTGAAATTGCCCACTGCTACACCACTCGCCTGGGCGATTACGTCGATCTGCAAAAGCCGGAAAACAACAGCGAGTTGAACCACAGCTACTACCCGGTCGCCCTGAGCGACGAGCAGCAACTGTTGCGTCTGCGCAGTGCCCTGAACACCAACGGCATCAACCCGCGCCGCTACTTCTACCCGTCGCTGGACACCCTGGAATACCTGCAACCGCAAGCGGCGCAAACCGCTTCGCGCTCACTGAGCGAACGAGTGCTGTGCCTGCCGATTTATCCGGGCCTGCAACGGGAAGATCAGGAACGGGTGATCAACACCGTGATCGCCGAGTGCAGTCTGGGCCATGCCTCGTACCAGGTGCCCGATCTGGCGCATGTGATCTGACACCGGCTGAACGCAACACGCCCACGTTTCTGGCGAGAAAGGACACCCCATGCAAACCAAGCGCTCAGTCATACGCAACACTGCGTTGAGCTATGCCGGACAGGCTTACACCTTGCTGGTGGGCATCCTGATCATGCCGTTCTACCTCGGTCACATGGGTGCCGAGGCCTACGGCCTGATCGGTTTTTTTTCGGTCTTGCAGGCCTGGCTGCAACTGTTGGATGCGGGCCTGTCGCCGAGCCTGGTGCGCGCGGTGGCGCATCAGCAGGCCGCTCAGACTCAGGATTTTTTGTCAGGTCGTCTGCTGCGCTCGTTCGAGATCATCTTTCTGCCATTGACCGGGGCCTGCTGCGCGGCGATGTACCTGGGCAGCGAATGGATCGCGGTGCACTGGCTCAACGCCAAGGAGTTGTCGACACGGACGCTGGTCGAGTGCATCGGCCTGATGGGCATCGTGATCGCTCTGCGCCTGTATTCGACGCTGTACAAAAGCGGCATTCAGGGCCTTGAGCAGCACGCCTGGCTGAACCTGGCCAACGTCATCATCGCCACCCTGCGCTACTTCGGCGGATTGTTTCTGGTGAGTACGATTTCCAGCGATCCGGTGCTGTTCTTTCAGTTTCAAGCGCTGGTGGGCCTGATCGAAACCCTGATCTTCGCCGCTCGCGCGTACCAGCAGATGCCGACGCCCTCATGGCTGACCGGCTTCGACTGGCACCTGGTGAAGCCGATCATTCCGTTCGCGGCGAGCATGTCGGGCACCGCAGTGTTGTGGATCGTGCTGACCCAAATCGACAAGGTGCTGCTCTCCGAGCTACTGCCGCTCAATGAGTACGGCTACTTCTCGCTGGTGGCGCTGATCACCACCGGGATCATGATGCTGAGCAACCCGCTGGCGCAGACGCTGCTGCCGCGCCTGACGGTGTTGATGGCCGAGGGCCGACGGGATGACATGCACGCGCTGTTTCTGGCTGCCAACCGTTTTGTCTGCACGTTTCTGTTCCCGCTGGCCGCGCTGATCGCCTTGCATGCCCACGACATGGTGTATGCCTGGTCCGGCGATCGACCGGCGGCCGAATGGAGCCGACTGATCCTGCCGTGGTACTCGCTGGGCAGCGCGATCATGGCTGTCAGCGCGTTTCAGTTTTACCTGCAGTACGCCTACGGCCAGATGCGTTTGCATGTCTGGTACAGCGTGATTTCGGCGCTGATCACGGTGCCGACGATGGTCCTGGCGATTCATTTCTACGGCGCGCTTGGGGCCGCCATTGCCTGGTTCGTCCTGCGTTCGGTGTCGTTCGCCATCTGGCCGATGGTGGTGCACCAACGACTGGCACCGGGGATTCACGGTTTGTGGCTGCGCGACATCATCCGCATCAGCGTGATGACCGCCGTGGGCCTGGCGATCAGCGAACCGGTGTTGCGCCTGATCGCTGATGACAACCGCTTCAATACGTTCATGGGTCTGGCCGTCAGCGGCCTGATCACGCTGATGGTGGTAGCAGCAAGCTACAAGCCACTGGTGACGAAGATTTCCGTCTTGTTCAGCAAATTGAGTACTTAAGCCATGGATGCTATTAGCAAAAAGACGCCGTTGTCGGCGTCCGCCGCCCCCCTGGTCAGCATCGTCTGCCCAGCCTACAACCAGGAAGCCTATATCGCCCAGACGCTGGACGGCTTTCTGATGCAGGAAACGTCGTATGACGTGGAAATCCTGGTCAACGACGATGCCTCCACCGATGGCACCGCCCGCATCATCGCGGAATACGTCGCACGCTACCCGACGCTGATCCGCCCCTTCTATCACGAGACGAACCAGTATTCGCAAGGCAAACCCTCGGTGCCGCGCCTGTTTGGCGAGGCCCGTGGGCGCTATATCGCGTTCTGTGAAGGCGATGATTACTGGACCGATCCGCGCAAGCTGCAAATTCAGGTGGAATTCCTCGAAAACCACCCCGATTACGTGCTGACCTACCACGACGCGATCCCCTTCGACGTCAACGGCCAGTACGGCATCCAGTTGCAGGGCAAGCTGCGCGGCGACGCCACGGCGCTTGAGCTGCAAAAGGCACGCCCCATCTCGACGCTGACCACGGTGTTTCGCAACGTCTTCGACTCGCTGCCCAAAGAGCTGATCGGCGCGCCGCTCAACGATCTGGTCTGGTGGTCGCTGCTCGGCGCCTATGGCAAGGGCAAGTTCATGGGCGAGATCAAACCGGCGGCCTATCGCATGCACCCCGGTGGCGTGTTCTCCATGCGCTCCAACAAGCGAAAACTGCACATGGCACTGCAAACGTCGGGCGCACTGGCCAATTACTACAACCGCTTGGGCAACGACGAACTCTATGAGTATTTCCTGATGGAACTGGTCGGTTACTCCATGTCCGCGATCACGCCCCAGCGCAAGGCTCAGACCCTGTTGCAAGTGGGCAGAAACTTCAGCACCAACATCGGCAAAAGACTGATGACGACCTTCAGCAAAGGTCATGTTCAGTAACGTGTTAGTGGTCTGCGTCGGCAATATCTGTCGCAGCCCCATGGCCGAAGCCATGTTCCGACAACGCGTACGCAATGATCGCGTCGCCATCTCGTCGGCAGGCACCCACGCCATGCTCAGCTCAACCATGGACCCACTGGCCCGGGCCGTGTTGCACGTCAACGGCGTTGAAGCCCATCGCCATCGCAGCCGTCAGATAGACCGCCAGATGCTGTACGACGCGGACCTGATCCTGCTGATGGAGCATCGCCAGACCCAAAGCGTACTGAAGCTGGCCCCCGAAGTGCGCGGCAAGACGTTTCTGATTGGCAAGTGGCAGCAGGACATGGAAATCGCCGACCCGTACCGGCGCCCGAAATTAGCCTTTGAACAGACCTACGAGCAGCTCTCGCGTTGCGTCGACGACTGGCTTCCTTATCTTCAGTCAGGAGATCCAAGATAAATGACCGCTATGAACCGTACTTCCCTGGACGACGTCCAGGACTCCCGGATCGATCTGGCGACTATCTTGCGCACACTATTCGATCACAAGGGAATGATTGCAGCGATCGTCGGGGTCTGCATTCTGCTGGGGCTCACCTACGCCGTGCTCGCCACGCCGATTTTCCAGGCCAACGCGATGATTCAGATCGAGCCGAAGAAAATCGGCATCGAAGGCCGCACCGAGGTCAGCAGCAAACCGCTGTCGGTCTCCCAGGCGACCACCGAAATAGAGCTGATCAAATCCCGCGCCGTACTGGGCAAAGTGGTCGATGACCTGAAGCTCTACATCATCCAGAAGCCCAAGTACGTGCCTGGCATTGGCGGCTATATGGCCCGTCATTTCAAGCCGGATCATGACGGAGAACTGGCCGCGCCGATGTTCGGTCTGGACAGCTTCGCCTGGGGCGGCGAGAAGATCGACATCTTCCAGTTGGAAGTGCCTGACGCGCTGCTGGGCGAGAAGATGACCATGGTCATCGACAAACCTGACAACTTCACCCTGTATGACGAAGACCACAACAAGCTGCTCAGCGGCCCGGTCGGTCAGACGGTGGAAGGCAGCGGCGTGAAAATTCAGGTGGCGGCCCTCAATGGCCGTCCTGGCACCGAGTTCCGGGTGATTCGCCAACGCACCCTGACGGCTGCTCTGGATTATCAGGATCGCCTGAAAATCATCGAAGCGGGCAAGGATTCCGGGATTGTCTACCTGTCGATCCAAGACCCCGATCCGGTACTGGCCAAGCGCATTCTCAACGAAGTCAGCCGCCTGTACGTGCGTCAGAACGTGGAGCGCAGCTCGGCTGAAGCGGCTCAGCGTCTGGAATTCCTGCGTTCGCAACTGCCTGCCGTGCGCAAGCAACTGGAGCAATCGGAAATTGCCCTGAACAATTTCCAGACCAGCGCCAAATCGGTGGACCTGAGCGTGGAAACCAAGTCGGTGCTCGATCAGGTGGTCAAGCTCGAAGGCACGCTGTCGGACCTGAAGATGAAGCGGGTCGACGTGGAGCGTCTGTACACGCCTGAACACCCGACCTATCGCGGCCTGATGACGCAGATCGGCCAGGTCGAAGCGCAAAAAGCGGCGCTGTTGAAGAAAATCGAAACCCTGCCTGCGACCCAGCAAGAACTGCTGCGCCTGAACCGCGACATGCAGGTCACCTCGCAGACCTACACCCTGCTGCTGGACAAGAGCCAGGAGCAGGACATTCTGCGCGCAGGCAGCATCGGCAACGTGCGCATCATCGACAATGCCGACGCCAATGTCGAAGAGCCGGTCAAGCCAATGCGCAAACTCATCGTACTGGTGGCTGCCCTCGTCGGCCTGCTGGTGGCGGTGGCGACGGTGTTCGTGCGCCAGGCGTTCTACCGTGGCATCGACAACCCGGACGTGATCGAAAACCTGGGCATGCCGGTCTACGCCTCGTTGCCGTTTTCCCGTCAGCAGGAGCGCATGGACAAACTCGGCAACCGCTCGGGCAACAAGGAACCGCGTCTGCTCAGCGTCAGCGCGCCGACGGAACTGGCCATTGAATCGCTGCGCAGCCTGCGCACCAGCCTGCATTTCGCGATGCTGGAGGCGCGCAACAACGTGCTGATGATTTCCAGCCCGACGCCGGGTGTGGGCAAATCGTTCATCTCCAGCAACCTGGCGGTGATCATCGCCCAGACCGGCAAACGGGTGCTGTTGATCGACGCCGACATGCGCAAAGGCTATCTGCACAAGCTGTTCAACCTGACGCCCAAACACGGTCTGTCCGACACCCTGGCCGCGCGGCTGAAGAGCAAGGAAGTGATCAACCACACCGAAGTGCGCAACCTGGACTTCATTTCCTGTGGTTTCGCCGCGCCCAACCCGTCGGAGCTGTTGATGCATGACAACTTCAACAAGCTGATCACCGACCTGTCGCCGCTGTACGACCTGGTGATCGTCGATACCCCGCCGATCCTGGCCGTCACCGACGCCACGCTGGTGGGTCGTCAGTCGGGCACTTGCCTGCTGGTCACCCGGTTCGGCCTGAGCAGTGCCAAGGAAATCGAGGCGTGCAAACGCCGTCTGATGCACAACGGCATCCTGATCAAAGGCGCGATTTTCAACGGGGTGCTGCGCAAGGCGTCGACGGCCGACTATGACTGCGCCGCCTACGGATACGACTACACCACTGTCCGGAAATAACCGAAAGCCCTGCGCGAGCGCGGGGCGTGATTCACAGCAGTAAAGGAGACGTATATGGCCAGGACCATCGCAGTGATGCAACCCTACCTCTTTCCTTACTTGGGGTATTTTCAACTGATCGCCGCTGCAGACGTCTTCGTCCTGGGAGACGACCTGCAGTACGTGCGGTCCGGCTGGGTCAATCGCAACCGAATCCTGCACAACGATGAGGCGCGGCTGATCAGCTTCCCGCTGAAGAAAGACCGCTTTCAGTTACAGATCAATCAGCGGCAACTGTGTGATCGCTTCGCCGAAGAGGCCGAACGGCTGATCGCGTTGATCGCCGAGAGCTACGAAGAGGCACCCTATTTCGCCCAGGTCATGCCGCTGATTGAACGGTTGATCCGTTTTCCACAGCAGAACATTGCGCTGTGTGCCGAACATGCAATTCGCGAGCTTTGCGCCTATCTGCACATCGTGACGCCGATCATGCGCAGTTCTGACCTGATTCTTGGCAATCCCGCCGACAAGCAGGAGCGCATTATCCGAATCGCGCACACTTTCGATGCGACCACGTTCATCACGCCGGAAGGCGGCTCGGTGGTGTACGACCGGGACCATTTCGCACGTAACGGCCTGCTGGTGCGATTCTTCCGGATGAATCCGGTGGAATACCGGCAGTTCAGACAACCTTTCGTCGCCAATCTGTCGATCATCGACGTATTGATGTTCAACTGCGTGGAGCAGGTTCAACACATGTTGACCCAGTTCCAGCTGGACAAGAACCCGCCCGCTGCCGAGCCCGGATTGCTGGCCCGAATGACGCACCACCCTGAGCTTGTATCAACTCTGTCGAACCGGATTGCAGTGGAGTGATCAATGATGTCTCAAGCCGTCAGCACCTCAAGTAACCCAGCACGCTGGTATCTGATTCAAACCAAACCCCGCCAGGAAGCCCGCGCGCAGGAGCACCTGCAACGCCAAAGCTTCGAATGCTACCGTCCGGTCAAGCATGGCGAGAAAAAACGCGGCGCTCGCGGCCCTTCCGAAGAAGAGCTGTTTCCCGGCTACCTGTTCATCCGCATGGATCAAACGAACGATAACTGGTACCCGATCCGCTCCACTCGTGGCGTGGCCCGCATCGTGACTTTCGGCGGGATGCCGATTCCGGTGCAGGACGAGTTGATCGAACAGATTCGTGAACGCCTGCTGGCGCCGCCGCCCAAGGTGGTCTTCCAGCAAGGCGAGGCGGTGCGCATCACGGCCGACGGATTCAACGACATCGAAGCGATTTTCCTCGCGGCCGATGGCGATGAGCGTGCGGTGATCCTGCTCAACCTGCTGCACCGCGAACAGAAAGTGACCCTGCCGGTCAGCAGCCTGTCGCGGATGGAAGCGCGGGTGAGCTGAAACCGCGCACTCCTGCATTCAATACCTCGAATTCTATAGGGGCTGACGCTTTCAGCCTCTTGAACCCTTTTCGCCCGGAAACTCACCATGATCCCGAAAACGACGCTGGTGACGCTCACCTATGGTGACCGTTTCAACTATCTGCACACGCTCGTCAGCCGTTCACTGGAAAGCCCGCTGATCGATCGGGTGATCATCGTCAGCAATGCCTCCACGGCGCCGCTGGAAACCCTGCGTCGCACCTGGCCCAGCGAGGTCAGCGTGATTTACCTGCACGAGAACACCGGTTCTGCCCGGGGGTATTCGGTGGGGATTCAGGCCGCGCTGGACGCGGGGGCCGAGCACATCTGGCTGATGGACGACGACAACGCACCGACCATCAATGCCATCGCTACGCTGCACCGGGTGCTGGAGGAGCGCAAGCTGATCGACGGCGAAGACAAGGCCGCCGTGCTGGGTTTCCGCCCAACGCACCAGGCCGACATCGCTGCCGGGGTGCCAAAGCGTTTCGCGATTCAACGCCGTTCCAGCTTCTTCGGTTTTCACATCGCCCAGTTGCCGTACAAGATCTGGCGTCGCCTGCCCTGGGGCGCACCGCAGGCCGCGCCCGGCACTTTGCCAATGGTGCAACTGCCGTTCGCGACCTATGGCGGCCTGCTCGCTCATCGCAACCTGTACCGCAAGATCGGCCTGCCGCTGGACGCGCTGATGCTGTACGCCGATGACAGCGAATACACCTGGCGCATCACCGCAGGGGGTGGGCGGATTTTCCTGGTGCCCGAGGCAGTGCTCGATGACCTGGAGAACTCTTGGAACATCAAGGCGCGCACCAACAACATCTACGAGAGCTTCCTGCTCGGCGGCTCGGACCTGCGGGCCTATTACGGTGCGCGCAACCAGGCGTGGTTCGACAAGAACGTCTGGGCCAACTCATCCATGCTGTACAGCCTCAACCGCTGGGTGTTCTTCCGGCTGTTGCGCCTGATCGCCCGCAAACGCGGCGCCGAGGCGCGTTTGAACCTGATCGAAAAAGCCATCCGTGACGGTGAGTCCGGCGTACTGGGTCTGAATCAGTCGTATCCATTATGAATATCCTGTTCATCAGCAGCCTGTATTCACCTCACATCGGCGGCGGCGCGGAGATCATTCTTCAGCGCACCGTCGAAGGCCTGCAACAACGAGGCTGCCAGGTCAGCGTGCTGGTGACCGGTCCCGACGCGGGGCTGGCGAGCGAAAAGGTCAACGGCGTAACGGTCTATCGCGCCGGTCTGCACAATTTTTACTGGCATTTCGGGGCGCAGCGGCCGGGACGTCTGGCCCGGTTGGGCTGGCACCTGCGCGATCGCTACAACGGCGCGATGCGCAGCTATGTGAAGCAGGTGATTCAGGAACAACAGCCGCAACTGGTGGTGTGCCACAACCTGGCGGGCTGGTCGGTGTCGGTGTGGGATGAGATCACTGCCGCGCAACTGCCCATCGTTCAAGTGCTGCACGACATGTACTTGATGTGCCCGAGTGCCAACATGTTCAAACGCGGCCAGTGCTGCCAGCAGCCCTGCGGCACGTGCCAACAGTTTCGCAAAGGTCACGATGCCCGCTCGGCGCAGGTGTCGGCGGTAGTCGGGGTCAGCCAGTTCATCCTCGACAAGTTGCAAAAGCGCGGCTATTTCAACGCGGCCAAAGGCTATGTGGTGCACAACGCCAGCCCCTACGCGGCGGTGTACAACTCGCCGAGCACACAACGGCAGTTTGACCCGGCACTGAAGAAGGCCCCGCTGCGTTTCGGATATATGGGCACCCTCTCGGAGCAGAAAGGCGTACGCTGGCTCATCGAACAGTTTCAGCGCCTGCCGTTCGACGCCACCTTGCAGATTGCCGGGCGCGGACAGGCCAGCGATGAGGCCGCCTTCAGAGCCTTGGTCACGTCGCCGAATATCAGTTTCGTCGGATATCAGCAGCCTGAAACGTTCTACAGCCAGATCGATGTGGCCGTGGTGCCGTCGCTCTGGAACGAGCCGTTCGGCATGGTCGCCGTCGAGGCGTGCGCGCACTCGGTGCCGGTCATTGCCAGCCGCATGGGCGGGCTGCCGGAGATCATCCAGGACCCGCTCAACGGCTTGTTGTGCAACCCGGACGATCCTGACTCGCTGGGCCATGCGTTGCTCCGCCTGCATCAACAGCCGGAATTGCTGGCCCGCTTGAGCCGCCAGGCACGGGTCAGTGTGGCGGCATTGTTGAATCTGGACCTGATGCTGGACAGCTACGAAAGCATCTTCGCCCAGACGTTGCTCGACAACATCGTGCACCGCGACCCGACGGTCCTGCCGCATCCGGTCTGACGAGCCGCGTGCGCACGCGACATTCCTTGCCGACGGCCCGAGACCTGACTGAGCAAGCGCTCCGGACCGTGCCTCTTCACTGAGACAAGCCATGCCGATCACGCGCCTGACGAGGTTACGACGACCATTGAAAATCCTGCTGCTGAGCTGGGTGATCAGTGGCTCGGCCCTGGCTGACGACGGGTTCATCATTGGCGTCGACACACACTTGATGAACAAGAGCACCACCTCGGCCAAGGCGCTGCAACTGCTCGAAGCGGCAGGCGTGGACTCGGTGCGGGATGACGCCTACTGGTCCAGCGCCGAGCCCCGACGAGGCTTGATGAGGATTGAACCGGCCTGGCAGGCCTACTTGAGCAAGGCCCAAGAACACCATTTACGCCCCCTGTTGGTGCTGGGCTACGGCAACCCGTTTTACGACAACTACGCCAAACCGCGTAAACCGCTGATTCGCGATGCGTACGCCAACTACGTCAGCTTCGTGACTCGGCAGCTCACCGACAGCGTGGATTTTTACGAAATCTGGAACGAGTGGGACAAGGAAAACCCCGTTGTTCCGGCCTTCGCTCAGGACTACAGCCTGTTGATCGAAGAAGCCTCCAGGCGTATTCGCACCAACCAGCGGCCCATGATGATTCTGGCCGGGGCGGTGACCAGTCAGGGGATGGACCTGGGCTTCGCGGACCGGCTGGTGGAATCGGGGATTCTCAATCATGTCGACGGGTTGTCGCTGCACCCTTATGTGCATTGCCGCTCGGATGAACGCAACACCCCGGAGAACTGGATTGCCTGGCTGCGACGAATCAACGAAGACCTCAAGGACAAGACGAAGAACAAGACGGACGTGCCGCTGTACCTGACAGAAATGGGCTGGCCCAGCAACGACGGGCGCTGCGGGGGTGACGAGAAGACCCAGGCCGCGTTTCTGGCCCGCAGTTTTTTTCTGGTCCAGACCATGCCCAACGTCAAGGGCATGTGGTGGAACGGCTTGCTCAACGACGGCCCGGACGCCACCGACCCTGAACAGAATTTCGGGCTGCTCAATCAGGACCTGAGCATCAAACAGGCGTACCTGACCCTGAAGGCGATCAGCCCGACGCTGCACCAGTTTCGCTATGACGCGGAGAAAAGTCGTGAAATCGACTCGCAATACCTGCTGCGCTTTGCCAAAGGCTCGGACCAGATCATGGTCGCCTGGACCGCCGGTCTGCCCCGCTCGATAAAGGTTGACGCGAGCAGCGTGATACGCGGCAACGTGCAGTACATCGACACCCGCGAGCCGCAGAACGGGCTGGTCGACAGTGGCATACCGTGGAACTGCAACGAAGGCCGCTGTTCAGCGCAAGTGCCGATCGACGAGTTTCCGAAAATCATCACGCTGGGCACCCGCCCAGCGTTGTTTGCCTTGCCTTGATACCTAACTTGCTTTTGAGGCGTACACCCTTTCTGTAGGCGCCGGCTTGCTGGCGAAAGCGCTGGATCAGTGACCGGTGAGGTGACTGGCACACCGCTTTTTGCCAGCAAGCCGGCTCCCACAACGAATATCAGACCCCCTCTCTTACAGGTCGACCACAATGATTGTGATCAATGCACGCTTTCTGACACAGGAGTTACGCGGCGTTCAGCGCTTCGCAGAGCAGACCTGTCTGGCGCTCGCGCAGTTGCGCGACGACGTGGTTTTCGTCGCGCCCCACGGGATCAAGATGCATGACAGCGCCAACGCGTTGAACGTGCAATGCATCGGACGCCACGGCGGCCATCTGTGGGAACAACTGGACCTGCCGTTGTACCTGCGCCGTCAGGGCACCCCGCTGCTGGTGTCGCTGTGCAGCACCGCGCCGTTGTTCTACAGCAACCAAATCGCCACCCACCACGACGTCACCTATGTGCGCCATCCGGAAAGCTACACTCGGCTGTTTCGCCTGCTGTACCGGACAATGACCCCCATCATGCTGTCGCGAATCAAGGCGCTGCTGACGGTCAGCAACTTTTCCAAGGGCGAGATCTCGCAGTTCTACAACTACCCGGAAAAGAAGATTTTCGTCGTGCCCAATGCGGTCAGCGGCGCGTTCCAGCCGGGGCCGCCCCTGCGTGATCAACCGGAATACCTGCTGGCGGTGTCCTCTCCCAGCGCGCACAAGAACTTCAGCCGCATGATTCAGGCGTTCCTGATGCTGCGCGACCACGACGACGTGCAGCTGCGCATCGTCGGCGGCGCCAGCGACGTGTTCGCCGATGACAACCTGCAACGCCTGGCCAGCCGCGACTCACGCATCCGTTTTCTCGGACGCCTGAACGATGACGAGTTGATCGAGCAGTATCAGGGCGCAACCGCATTCGTGTTTCCGTCGCTCTATGAAGGGTTCGGCATTCCCCCTCTGGAAGCGCAAGCCTGTGGCTGCCCGGTACTGGCCGCCAACGCCGCGTCGATCCCAGAGGTGCTGCAAGCCAGCGCACTGTATTTCGACCCGCTGGACATCAGCCACATGGCGTCGGCGATGGAGCGCATTCTCATCGACCTGCCGCTGCGCCAGTCCTTGCGACGGCGCGGCTTGAACAACGTGACCCGGTTTTCCTGGGATGAGTCGGCGCGGCGGGTGTCTCAACGCATCGACACGTTGCTCAACCGCCCCAAGGACCGCCGCGCCGCTTCCAGCGCTGACGCCCTGCGTCGTGAATCCTCCAGCAAGCTCTGAGGCACGCCCATGAAACGTTTGGCCTATCTCGACGCGCTGCGCGGCATCGCTGCGTTGCTGGTGGTGTTCACCCACCTGTATTTACCGGTCGTCGGGCATGTCTGGGTGTTCGACTACTTGATCGACCCTGGCAAGCTGGGGGTGCTGTGGTTTTTCATGATCAGCGGCGTGGTGATCCCCTACAGCCTCAAGCCCGGCCCCGACGGCGCGCAGCGGTTTCTGGTGTCGCGCTTCATGCGCTTGTATCCGGCGTACTGGCTGTCGCTGTTTCTGTTTATCGCGGTGCTCAAGCTGACCGGCGCTCCCCTGCCCTCGTTGGCTCAGGTTGGCGCGAACCTGACGATGGTCCAGGCCGCACTGGGCTTCGACGATGTGATCGGTCTGTACTGGACGCTGTTCATCGAGCTGGTGTTTTACGCCCTGTGCCTGGCGCTGTTCATGGGCGGCAAGCTGTACGACCAGACCTTTCGCACGCGCTGTTCACTGGTGTTTCTGCTGATGGCGCTGGCGATGGGTGTCGTTCGCGCATTGAGCGAACGCAAGTTGCCGGTGGCCCTGCCGCTGGCGTTGTCGCTGATGTTCTTCGGTTCGATCTGGCGCCAGTGGCTGCTGGCCGAACACAGCCAGGAACTGACCCGCAACCTGAAAACCTTGCTGATTGCCTTTGCTGTGTTGCTGCCACCGACCCTGTTCATGGCGTACAACAAGGACATGGGCAATGGTGAAACCTGGGGCCGTTACTGCTTCACCTACGCCGTGGCCATCAGCAGCTTTCTGCTGCTGACCCGCAGTGTGCGCCTGGACCATCCCGCACTGGTCTGGCTGGGCGCGGTGAGTTACTCGCTGTACCTGCTGCACCCCTCGATGGGCATGCTCGCCGAGTGGTTGCTGAACAACACGGGCGCATCTGATCTGGTGGTCGCGGTGTTCGCCACACTCCTGACACTCGGTGCCGCGCACCTGTGTTTCCACTGCATCGAATCGCCGTTCATTCAACTCGGCAAACGCTTGAACAATCGCAAAGCACGGACGCAGCCAGTAAACGCTTAACGCTTGTAGTCGGCCTGCGCAAAAACAACCGCTCCCGCCCCGAGACTAGCTGCGCTAGGCGTACGGGGGTCACGTGAGCCGTTACAGCAGAGAACTCCAATGAAGATTGCAATTGTCCACGACTGGCTGGTGACGTACGCCGGTGCCGAAAGGGTTTTGGCCTCGCTCATTAAAATCTGGCCCGAGGCGGACCTGTTTTCCGTCATCGATTTCCTCAGCGACCAAGACCGCGCGCAACTGGGCGGCAAGGTGGCGACCACCACCTTCATCCAGCGACTGCCCCACGCGAAAACCAAATACCAGCGCTACCTGCCGCTGATGCCGATGGCCATCGAACAACTGGACTTGTCCGGTTATGACCTGATCATCAGCAGCAGCCATGCGGTGGCCAAGGGGGTGCTGTGCGGCCCCGATCAGTTGCACATCAGCTATGTGCATTCGCCGATCCGTTACGCCTGGGACCTACAACACCAGTACCTCAAGGAAGCCAACCTGAGTGCCGGGCTGAAAGGCAAAGTGGCGCGGATGATCCTGCATTACATGCGCATGTGGGATCAGCGCACCTCTGCCGGAGTCGACGAGTTCATCGCCAACTCGCATTTCATCGGTGCGCGGATCACCAAATCGTACCGCCGCGAATCGACGGTGATTTACCCACCGGTCGACACCCGTGGCTTCGCTCTGCAAGAACAGAAGCAGGACTACTACTTCACGGCCTCACGCATGGTGCCGTACAAGCGCCTGCCGATGATCATCGAAGCCTTCGCGGCGATGCCGGACAAGCGTCTGGTGGTGGTCGGCGACGGCCCGGAAATGGAAAAAGCCAAAGCCGCTGCGGCCCACGCGCCGAACGTCACGCTGCTCGGCTATCAACCCTTCGCGGTGTTGCAGGAACACATGCGCAACGCCAAGGGCTTCGTGTTCGCCGCCGAGGAAGATTTTGGTATCAGCCCGGTGGAGGCACAGGCCTGTGGCACGCCTGTGATCGCTTTCGGCAAGGGCGGTGTGCTGGAAACCGTTTGTGGTCTGGACCACCCGCAACCCACCGGGGTGTTCTACCCGGAGCAGAACGCGGCCTCGTTAATCGCCGCCATCGAGACTTTCGAAGCGGAACGCTCGCGCATCACCGCGCAGGCCTGTCGGGCCAACGCCGAGCGTTTCAGCGAAGCGCGCTTCGAACAGGAAATGCGCCAGTTCGTCGAGCACCGCCTGCTCGCCGTACGCCAGACGCGTCAGCCCCCACCCACACGGCCGACTTCGGCGCCTTCCGGCCTGGTCGCCAATGAACTGTCCGCCCGCGTTGTTCCGATCAAATCTGTCTGAGCGAGCACAAAACATGCGCACACCTCTTCGCGGCATCTTGCATGCTCATCAATCGTCGTTGTCGGTTGCTCATCGCCTGCTGGACCTGGCGGTGGTCGTCATCGGCGGCTACGGCGTGAACGTCCTCGCCGGCACCGGCATGAGCACGGAAATCTGGATGCAAATCCTGCTGGCCGCCGTGGCCTTCCACTGGCTGGCCGAGTACCACCAGTTGTACGGCTCATGGCGCGGTGAACGGATCCTGCGCGAGTTGCTGAAAGTCGCCAACTACTGGGGGCTGGCCTTCGTCCTGTTGCTGTTTGTCGATTACCTGCTGTTGCAGCCCGCCGATCTGGCCGACAACAGCCAGATGGCCTGGTTTGCCAGCGTGCTGGTCGCCCTGTGCGGCTATCGCCTGGCGATTCGCAGCTTGCTGCACACCCTGCGCAGCCGGGGCTTCAACACCCGCCGCGTAGCCATCGTCGGCACTGGCCATTGTGGCGAGCGTCTGGCGATGTCCATCGAAAGCGCGCCGTGGATGGGCTTGAACCTGTTGGGCTTTTACGACGAAAAACCCGAACAGATGGACCTGGCCCGCATCGGCCGACGCATCCCGGTGCTGGGTGATCTGGACGCGCTGATTCAGGACGCCCGCGACGGCAAGATCGACAAGGTCTACATCACCCTGACCCTCGGCGCCCAGGCCAGGCTTCAAGAACTGATCAAGGGCCTGAGCGACACCACTGCGTCGGTCTATGTGATCCCGGACGTGTTCATGTTCGAGCTGCTGCACGCTCGCAGCGAAAGCATCAACGGTCTGCCGAGCATCAGCATTTTCGACTCGCCCATGGACGGCGCCTGGAGCCTGGTCAAACGCCTTGAGGACATCGTCCTGTCGAGCCTGATCCTGAGCATGATCGCCCTGCCGCTGATGCTCATTGCGCTGGCGATCAAGCTCACCTCGCCCGGCCCCGTGCTGTTTCGTCAGCGTCGTTACGGGCTGGATGGCCGACCGATCATGGTCTGGAAATTCCGCAGCATGAGCGTGCAGGAGAACGGCGACGTGGTGAAACAGGCCACCCGCAACGATAGCCGCATCACCCCGTTGGGCGCGTTCCTGCGACGCACCTCGCTGGATGAACTGCCGCAGTTCTTCAACGTGCTGCGCGGCGAGATGTCCATCGTCGGTCCGCGCCCTCACGCGGTGGCGCACAACGAGCAATACCGCAAGCAGGTGTCGGGCTACATGCTGCGGCATAAGGTCAAGCCGGGCATCACCGGCTGGGCACAGATCAACGGCTGGCGTGGCGAAACCGACACGCTGGACAAGATGCAGAAACGTGTGGAATTCGACCTGCAGTACATCGAGCACTGGTCGGTCTGGCTGGACATGAAAATCATCCTGCTGACGCTCTTCAAAGGCTTCGTCAACAAGAACGCCTTCTAAAAAAGACAACTGCCAACAATAACGACTTGGCCGCGCAGCTACGCACGGCAGGAGGTGCACGGGTGTATGAGCGAAAGAGATCCGATGTTCGGTGTGAGTAAGGGATGCAACGAAATCACTGCGGTGCCAGTACGCACCTTTTAGGATTAAGAAGGAACACTCATATGAAAGTAACGTTCGCGGTAGTGCTGCTTTCCAGTCTGGTTCTGCAAGGCTGCGCATTCGCCCCCGGTCAGTACATGTCACTCAGCGATGTCACCGATAAAGACCCGGATGGTCCGGCGGTCACGTTGGTCAACATCACGCCCACCACCCTGGCCCAGCAACAGAAAGTGGCCGCGGCTGCCGCCAAACCGCTGCCACCGGAGCTGTTGAACTACAAGACCCCTGAGTACGTGGTCGGGCCGGGTGACGCCCTGCTGGTCACAGTGTTCGAACACCCTGAACTGACGGCCCCCGGTTCTCAGGAGCAACTGGACGCCAACAGCCGTGAGGTGTTGAACGACGGCACGGTGTTCTTCCCGTACGTCGGCCGCATCCAGGCGGCGGGCAAGACCGTTTCGCAAATTCGCGAGCAGCTGCGCATGGGCCTGTTGCCGCAGTACACCGAGGTCAAGGTCGACGTCAAAGTGCTGCGTTACAACAGTCAGCGCGTGCTCCTGTCCGGCGCATTCAAGACCCCCGGCCCACAGCCGATCACCAACATTCCGCTGAGTCTGGTTCAGGCCATCAGCCAGGCCGGTCTTGACCTGACCGACGCCAACCTCGCGGGCCTGACCCTGCGTCGCGACGGCAAGGATTATGTGATCGACGTCGACTCGCTCAACCGCAAGGATTCACAACTGAGCAAGATTTTCCTCAAGGACGGCGACTACCTGCACCTGAACAGCAACTCGAAGAACAAGATCTACGTGTTGGGTGAGGTTCAGCGCCCTCAGGTGATTTCGTTCAGCACCACCAGCGTGACGCTGCTTGAAGCCCTCGGCACGTCCGGCGGCCTGAGCCCTGATGCGGCGGACGGTGAGGCGGTGTACGTGATTCGGGCGCAGGACGCGACCCACTCGGCGACCGTGTATCACCTTAACGCCAAGAAGCCGACCAGTTACGCGCTGGCCAAGGGCTTCGAACTGGCAGCTCAGGACGTGGTGTTCGTTGGCCCTGCCAACATTACCCGTTGGAGCCGTTATGTGAGCCAACTGTTGGGTTCGAACAACATCATCCAGACGGGTGCGATGTTCCGGAACTGATCAGCGGCAAGCTTCAAGCGGCAAGTTGGAAGCAACGGCAAAATCCTCGCAGTCAGTGGCTGCGGGGATTTTTTTTGCCCTGAGATTCTGGCTCTTCACAGACTCAATATTCTCGTCCTCGTCCTCGTCCGCTCTTGCTCTTCATACACAAACAGCCCAGACGCCGCCGGACGCGACTTGGGTGCTGGCTGAACGCAGGTGTCGTGGAGTGGGTTGAGCCGCAGGGATGCGGCGAGAGCGAGGTGGCCATGGATGGCCATCCCTCGCGTGCCCACGGAGCGGCGCCGGAGAGAAGGAACCCGGCGCAGCCGGGCCAAACCAGGAGCAATGGTTTTTGGTGACTTTTTCCCGAAAGAAAAAGTTGCCCGCTGTAAGAGCGGAAAGGTGAATCAGCGTCACCTTCGCGAACGGATTAGCCCCCGATATCTGGACCACGCTTTTAAGGACTGGCGCCTTTGGAATCGGGTGCAGATCCGTTATTGGGGATATAGAGATTCAGGGTTTCGCCCCTTACGGGCGACCCCATTTTGTCTTGGCAAAATGGGGGAAAACCGCTTGCTCCTGGTTTGGCCCGGCTGCGCCGGGTCCCTTCACTCCTGCGCCGCTGCGTGGGCACGCCGATGACGGCCATCCATGGCCGATCGGCTCTCGCCGCATCCATGCGGCTCAACCCACTACACGACACCTCCGTTCAGCCAGCACCCAAGTCGCGTTCGGCGGTGTCTGGGCTATTTGTGTATGAAGAGCAAGGGCAAAAGCGAGAGCGAGAGCTGACGCGACGAGAAGTCGGCGTTCAGATGTGCATTTACCACGAAATTTATGGGAAACCGGAGGTGTTGATACAGCAACAGCAGATCAACACTTACAGCATCGCGAGCCAGTATGGAGTATCAATAGTCAAGGCTTCGAATACGCTGAAACCCACGGTTTTGTTGGCCACTCTCTGGCCTCAACCGCTCTGGCACACATGCTGCTTTGAAACACCAAAGGGTCCAAACGCCCATCATTTTCGCGCTGACCCCAAGGAATCAGAACATGCTGGTGGTTTCAATTTCAGGCAGTCCTGCAACCCGATCCCGTTCGGGCGTGTTGCTCAAACATGCGGCGCAGTGGCTGGCCGATCATGGTGTCGGTGTAAAAACCGTGCGCATTCAGGATTTCAACGCTGAAGACTTGTTGTACGCCCGTTTCGACAGCCCGGAAGTCGTCGCCTTCATCGAGGCGGTGGCCAAGGCCGATGGTTTGCTGATCGGCACACCGGTCTATAAAGCCTCGTTTTCCGGTGCCTTGAAAACCTTGCTGGACTTGCTCCCCGAGCGCTCGCTGCACGGCAAAGTGGTGCTGCCACTGGCCACCGGCGGCAGCATCGCTCACATGCTCGCGGTCGACTATGCGCTGAAGCCCGTGCTGTCCGCGCTCAAGTGCCAGGAAGTGCTGCATGGCGTGTTCGCCATCGACAGCCAGATCAGCTACGTCGACGACAGTCCGTTAGGCGGTGAGCTGGATGAGTTGCTGACTCAGCGCCTGCACGACGGGCTGGATCATTTCTTCCTCGGCCTGCAACACCGGACCAACGCGCGGCACAAGGAAGCCGGGGGGCACTTGAAGCTGGCGCTGTGAATCGCCTGTCAGTTTTTTGTAATCCTTGCGTCACCCTCCTGAGGGAGCGGGCTTTCTAGAGTGGCCACTCACAGAACTGATCGGAGTGGTCACCATGAACATGCGTCTTCCCCTTGCCCTCGCTTTCTCAGCCCTGTCGTTGTTCGCGGTCGCTCAAGCCCAGGCCGCGCCGGCTTCTGCGGGTGACATCAAGAACGTCGTGCTGGTCCACGGCCTGTACGCCGACGGCTCCAGTTGGGCCAAGGTGATCCCACTGCTGCAAGCCAAGGGCCTGCACGTGACTGCCGTGCAAAACCCGACCACCTCGCTGGACGCCGACGTCGATGCGGTCAAGCGCACACTGGCCATGCAGGACGGCCCGACGATTCTGGTCGGCCACTCCTACGCGGGCATGGTGATCACCCAGGCCGGTGACGATCCCAAGGTCAAAGGCCTGGTGTACATCGCCGCCCGCGCACCGGATGTTGGCGAGGACTATCCAGCCCTGACCAAAAAATTCCCTGCGGCCCCGGCGGGCGCAGGCCTGCAATGGTCCAGTGATGGCTACGGTTTGCTCTCCGAACAGGCTTTCGTGCATGACTTCGCAGGGGATCTGCCCGAAAAAGAAGCGCGCACTTACTTTGCCGTTCAGCAGCCGGTCGCCAAGGCGGTGACCACCGCCAAGACCACCGTGGCCGCCTGGCGCGACAAGCCAAGCTGGTACGCGGTGTCGACCGACGACCGCACCATCAACCCCGATCTTGAGCGCTTTATGGCCCAGCGCATGAAGGCCCATACCATCGAGCTCGCCGCCAGCCATGTGTCGCTGATTTCCCAGCCTGAGAAAGTCGCTGACCTGATCGTGCAGGCCACCCACGCGACGGACGCTCATTAATCGTTACACTGAGTCCATCGGCCGGGGCGCCCGCTCCGGCCTCCACTCGCTTGACGAGGTTGGTGCATCGCGCCTATGAACATCCTGATCATCGAGGACGAACTCAAGACCGCCTCCTACCTCTGCGCGGGGCTGACCGAAGCGGGGTATGTCGTCGATCACGCCAGCAATGGCATCGACGGCCTGCACATGGCCCGTGAAAATCATTACGACCTCATTTTGCTGGACGTCATGCTGCCCGAGATGGACGGCTGGACGGTGATGGAAAAACTGGGCAGCCGCCAGCAAACACCGGTGCTGTTTCTCAGCGCCCGCGGCACCCTGGAAGACCGCTTGCGCGGGTTGGGCCTGGGTGCCGATGAATACCTGGTCAAGCCGTTTTCCTTCGCCGAACTGCTGGCGCGAATCCGCATCATCCTGCGTCGAGGCCACGTAGAACGCCCTGTGGACGCCATCGAGGTCGGCGATTTGCAGGTCGATGTGGCCAAGCGTCGAGTGACCCGTGGCGGGCAACGTCTGAGCCTGACCAACAAGGAGTTCAGCCTGCTGATGTGCTTTATTCAACGGCGCGATGAAGTTCTGCCGCGCAGTCTGCTGGCGTCGCTGGTCTGGGACATGAATTTCGACAGCGACACCAATGTGGTCGATGTCGCTGTCCGGCGCCTGCGCCAGAAGCTCGACGACCCCTTCCCCACCCGGCTGATTCACACTGTGCATGGCGTGGGCTATCGCTTCGAGTACGAGGCATGAATCGGCTGTCGCTGACGCTGCGCCTGGCCCTGTTGCTGGCGTTTTTTGCTTTTGGCGCCATGGCCATTCTCGGCTCGGCGCTGTACTTCGGGCTGCGCGCGCAACTTTCCCTGAGCGACGACGCCGCGCTGGTCACTCGGGTCGATCAAATCCGCAATCTGCTGCAAGACAGCGACGCCCAGGAAATGGTGCGCGACAAACCGCGCCTGTTCGGCAACATGCTGGGCAACTCCGAATCCCTGCTGATCGTGCAAACCCAAGGTGGCGCCGAGCTGATTGCGGTCAACCCCGGCAATCGCGATGTGCCGCAGGTCGACGCCGTTGATGCCGACACACCGCTGTCGCTGAAGCAGGTTCAGCATGGCCAGGCCGCTGACGGCACGCCATTCATCTACATGGCGGCCGAGGTGCGAACGACAGGCAATCAGCCGCCGCTGAAAGTCACCTCCGGGCGTCTGCTCAACGAGCGGGCGCGGATTCTGGCGGGTTATCGCAACGACATCCTCACGCTGTCCAGCGTCACGGCGGTGCTGATCGCGCTGCTGGCGTATGTTCTGGCGCGACGCAGTATGCGGCCGCTGCGTCGACTGGCCGAACAGACTGCGACCATTGGCATCGGCACGCTGTCCAGCCGTATCGATCGAGAGAACGCACCGCAGGAACTCGATGCCGTCATCGCTCAGTTCAACGCCATGCTGGCCCGGCTCGAACGAGGGTTCATCGATCTCAGACAGGTCAGCGCCGACATGGCCCACGACCTGCGCACGCCCATCGGCAACCTGCTGGGCCAGATCGAGGTCGGGTTGGGAAAAGCCCGGGAAATGGACTACTACCAGCGTTTGCTGGGTTCCAATTACGAGGAACTACAGCGGCTTTCAAAGATGATCGACAGCATGCTGTTTCTCGCCCGGACCGAACACGCCGAAGAAGCCATCGAGCGAAGCGACATCAACGTCGCGCAAGAGCTGGCGCGCATCGGCAGTTATTTCGAGGACCTGACCGAAGAGCGCGGCGTGCGCCTGACCTGGAGCGGCGACGGCACCTTGTGGGCGGACGTCACCCTGTTTCGTCGTGCATTGGCGAATCTGGTGTCCAACGCCGTGCGGCATGCCCAAACGGGCAGCGAAATCCGTGTCGAGGTACAGCGAAAGGCGCACTTCAGCATCGTACAGGTCAGCAATCTGGGGGAGACCATTGCCCCGGCAGTGATCGAACGATTATTCGACCGCTTCTATCGTGCGGACCATTCGCGGCAACAGTCTTCTGAACGCAGCGGGCTGGGGCTGTCCATCGTCGCCTCGATCATGAAACTGCATGGGGGGCAATGTCGGGTCGCCAGCGAGGGGGGCGTGACCGTCTTCAGCCTGTGGTTCCCCCATGCCTGAGTCGATCAGTGCTCCAACAGCGGATACAGCGACAACACCAGCAGCAACGCCATGATCCCGTTGAACACCCGCAGCCAGAACGGGTCGCGCAGCACATTACGCAACAGACTGCCGAAGCCCGCCCACATGCCCACGGCGGGCAGGTTGACGATCCCGAAGACCATCGCGATCAGCACGACGTTAGTGAAGTAGCCATTCATGGGGGTGTAGGTGCTGATGGCACCAACGGCCATCACCCAGGCTTTCGGGTTGACCCACTGAAACGCCGCCGCGCTCAGGCAGCTCATGGGCTTGCCCCTGCGCTCAGCACTCTCGCTGGCGGGACCCGAGGTGGCGATCTTGTACGCGAGATAGAGCAAATACGCCGCCCCCGCATAGCGCAACGCGGTGTACAACACCGGATACGCCTTGAACACAGCGCCCAGACCAAAGCCGACAGCGAGCACCATCAGCGCAAAGCCGAAGCTCA
Source organism: Pseudomonas sp. NPDC088444 (assembly GCF_044900175.1). Lineage (NCBI taxonomy): Bacteria > Pseudomonadati > Pseudomonadota > Gammaproteobacteria > Pseudomonadales > Pseudomonadaceae > Pseudomonas > Pseudomonas sp. NPDC088444. The sequence goes on along the minus strand of NZ_JBJDNK010000019.1, from coordinate 75,299 downwards.
CGCCGAGCATGTGCGGAATGGTGCGGTTGAAACCGAAGTTCACGCCCGAGGACAACAACATGGTGTTGTTGGGGCCTGGGGTAATCGATGACACGAAGGCAAACAGAACAAAGGCGAGCAGCAAATCGGCAGTCAGCATGATGCGGGTCCACGGTGTGTTTTCTGATTTCTGGCGCTCACGCTATCGAAAGCGCGGCGTGAAACACACGGACAGTGAGGCTGACTTTTACCCGTACAGTTTCATCAAACCTGCATAACAGATGAAACTGTTCGTTCAAACCCTTGAGCCAGAGCGCTTAGCCCTGACGCGCTTTCGACGGGGTACTGATGTCGGCGTTCACTTCGCCGCGGGTGTCGAATTCGTGGGCTTGTTGCAGTTGCGGCTCAGCCATCAGTTGCGCTTTGCGAGCCTGATATTCGTCGTAGGACAGGCCGCGACGGTTCAGGTCTTCAAGGGCCAACTGGTGGGTTTCTTCAGCGGTGTAAGGGCGCAATTCAGGATGATTGCCAGCGGCACAGCCGGAAAGAACAGCGACTGAAAGCAACATGGCGAGGGCGAGAAGACGATTCATGGGAGCCTCCATTCGGCTCGTTTCTGGAATGAAGCCAAGGCTACGCGCCGGGGCTTTTCAGCAGAAATCAGTCGTCTTGATAGTCGCTATCGGGTTTTCAGAACCGATGCCTGAGCACACCGGTAAAAGAGGAGACGCTGCAGAATCTGTGGGAGTGAGCTTGCTCACGAAGAGGACAGTCCAGCCACAACATCTCTTGTGCCTGTAACGCAGCATTCGTGAGCAAACTCGCTCCCACAGTAATCTCTGTGTCACTCGAAAGCGGTTAAACCAACCAATGCCACAACAACGAGGTGCCGATCAGGCCGACCACCGAGACGATGGTTTGCAACACCGACCACACCCAGATCGTCTGCTTGAGTTGGAGGCCGAAATATTCGCGCACCATCCAGAAGCCCGCGTCGTTGACGTGGCAGAAGAACACCGAACCGGCACCAATCACTAACGCCACCAGCGATGCCTCGATCGGTGCCAGCCCCGCCATCATCGGCGCAAGAATGCCTGCGGTCGTGGTGGTGGCGACGGTAGCCGATCCGGTGGCCTGGCGAAGCGCCACGGCAATCAACCACGCCAGCAGCAGATACGGCATGTGCGCGCCTTCGGCGGCTTTACTGATGGTCTGGCTGACACCGGCATCCAGCAAGGTCTGTTTCAGGCCGCCACCGGCACCGATGGTCAGCAGGAGCACCGCAATCGGCGCCAGGCTTTTACGCAAGGTTGCCCCCACGTGCTCGCGGGAAATGCCGTTGGCCCAACCCAGGCATACCGTCGCGGCCAGCACGGCAATGCCCAGTGCCACCAGCGGCTCACCGAGGAACTTCAAGGTCAGCGCGATGCCGCTTTCCGGCTCCATGGCGACTTTGGCCAGGGTGCTGCCCAGCATCAGGATCACTGGCAACAAGATGATCAACAGCGAAATGCCGAAGCCCGGCTGGCGCGCGACTTTCGACTTGGCCGAAAACAGCTCGCCCAATTCAGCAGGCTCTTCAACGTGCAAGCGCTTGGAGAGCCAGTTGCCATACAGGGGACCTGCCAGAATCACCGCAGGCACCGCGATGCAGAAACCCAGCAACATGGTCAGCCCCAGGTCGGCGTGCAACGCGCTGACGGCGATCAGTGGACCGGGGTGCGGTGGCATCAGGGCGTGCAAGGTGGTCATGCCTGCCAATGCCGGAATGGCGATTTTCAGCAGCGGCAGATTGGACTGACGTGCCATCACGAAGATGATCGGCACCATCATCACCAGGCCCACTTCGAAGAACAGCGGCAAGCCGATGACCATCGCCACCAACGCCATGACCCACGGCAAGGTCTTGCCTTTGCCCAGCCCGAGCAGCGTCGAGGCAATGCGGTCCGCCGCGCCCGATTCAGCCATCAACGCGCCGAGCATCGCACCCAACGCGATGATGATCCCGGCCTCGCCAAGAATCCCGCCAGCGCCCTTGCTGAACGCTTTTGCAACCGCCTCCGCTGGCAGCCCCGCACCTATCCCTGCGATGAAAGTGCCCACCAGAATCGACAGAAACGGTGGAAGTTTGGTGGCGCTGATCAGCACGATAATCGTGGCAATGGCGACCAGACAGCAGATGATCAGGCGGGTGTCGTGAAACACCCACGCAGCAGACGACAGATCCACGCGGAACCCCTTATCGTTCGATTCTTATTGAAGGTATGTCTGCAACAATTTGTTTCAGACGGCCGAACGATACCGGATGCGGCAAGACGTCGCAGTGATTTTTTTCGCAGGAAGTGGCCGAAACGGCGTGCCATTCATTCATTCATCTAAATGAATTTCAAAAAAAGTCCGTTTCTCACAAATGACTGGATGAGCGCCGAAGCCTGTGGGAGCGGATTCATCCGCGATGCGACGGTACGTCCGACACATTTCTGGCGGGTGTACTAACGCATCGCGAATGAATTCGCTCCCACAGAGGGGATCTCAGTCAGCCTCCAAAGCGGGTTGTGCACACTCAATCAACACATCCCGCAACGCCTGCGCCGCTGCCGACAATTTGTGATCGGCCAAGGTCATCAACCCGATCCGCCGCTCGATACGCGGGCCTTCCAGCGCCACGCAACGAGCGCCCAATTCTTCCATTTGCTGAATGCACAGGGACGGCACGGCACTGACGCCCAGGCCGTTGGCGACCATTCTTCCCACCGTTGACAACTGATGACTTTCGAAGGCCACAGACAACTTGCCGTGTTGAGTTTGCAAGTCCTGCTCCAGCAACAGACGCACTGCCGAAGGCCGTTGCAAGGTAATGAAATCGTGGTGCAGCAGTTCGTCCCAGCTCACCACGCCGCGCCCGGCCAAGGGTGAATTCGAGGGCACCACCGCGACAAAGCGGTCCAGGTAAAACGGAGTGAAGGTCATGCTGTTCCTCGATTCAGGCTCAAACCCGATGCCCAGCTCGACGCGCCGATGATCGACCATCTCCAGCACCTGCTCGTTGATCACGTCGTGAACCGCCACGTTCACGCGGGGATAGCGCTCGCGAAACACCTTGAGCGCCACCGGCAACAGGCTTCCGGCAAACGACGGCATCGCTGCGATCGACACCTTGCCCATTTGCAAGGTAAAGCGCTGGCGCAGGACTTCTTCAGCGTTGTCCCAGTCCGCCAGCAACTGTCGCGCCAGGGGCAGCAACGCTTCGCCTTCCGGGGTCAGGCTGACGGTGCGCGTTGTGCGCGTCAGCAGTTGCCCCCCCAGATCGTCCTCCAACGCTTTGATGGTCAGGCTCAACGCCGGTTGCGACAGGTGCAGCCGTTCCCCCGCTTGAGCGAAGCTTAGGCATTGGGCCACTGCTAGAAACGCGCGAAGCTGCTTGACGTTCATTGATTTATTTAACTTATCAATTCATGAAAAAAACAAAATTAACAAATCACTGACGCGGGAGGAAGATGAGACCAACGCCCTCCGGCAAGGCGATTGTCGGACACAACTACAACGAAGCGGGGACCAAGCACCATGGCCGGACTCGACAAACGCGTCGCAACCTACGAAGAAGCCCTCGCCGGGCTGACTGACAACATGACAGTACTGGCCGGTGGTTTCGGCCTGTGCGGTATCCCGGAAAACCTCATCGCGCAGATCAAGCGCATGGGTGTGAAAGGCCTGACGGTTGTGTCCAACAACTGCGGCGTCGATGGCTTCGGTCTGGGCATCCTGCTGGAAGACCGGCAGATCCGCAAAATGATCGCTTCCTACGTCGGCGAGAACAAACTGTTCGAAGAGCAGTTGCTCAACGGCCAACTGGAAGTCGAACTCACTCCCCAAGGCACCCTCGCCGAGAAAATGCGCGCAGGCGGTGCCGGTATCCCCGCCTTCTACACCGCCACTGGCTACGGCACTCCGGTTGCCGAAGGCAAGGAAACTCGCCAGTTCAAAGGCCGCAACGTGATTCTGGAAGAAGCCATTACCGGCGACTTCGCGATCATCAAGGGCTGGAAAGCCGACCACTTCGGTAACGTGGTCTATCGCCACACCGCGCAGAACTTCAACCCGGTTGCCGCCACGGCGGGCAAGATCACCGTGGTCGAAGTCGAGGAAATCGTCGAGCCAGGCGTACTGCTGCCGACCGAAATCCACACGCCGGGCATTTATGTGGACCGCGTGATTCAGGGCACTTTCGAGAAGCGCATCGAGCAGCGCACCGTCAGAAAAGCCTGATCTGTCCCCATCAGAGCATGGGCCACCGAACACAATAAAAGGACCCGAACCATGGCACTCTCCCGCGAACAAATGGCACAGCGCGTGGCGCGCGAACTGCAAGACGGCTTTTACGTGAACTTGGGCATCGGCATTCCGACCCTGGTCGCCAACTACGTTCCTGAAGGCATCGACGTGATGCTGCAATCGGAAAACGGCCTGCTTGGCATGGGCGCCTTTCCGACCGAAGAGACCATCGACGCCGACATGATCAACGCCGGTAAGCAGACCGTGACAGCCCGCGTGGGCGCTTCGATCTTCTCCTCCGCCGAATCCTTCGCCATGATCCGTGGCGGCCATGTGGACCTGACCGTACTGGGCGCCTTCGAAGTCGACGTCAACGGCAACATCGCCTCGTGGATGATCCCCGGCAAGCTGGTCAAAGGCATGGGCGGCGCGATGGACCTGGTGGCCGGCGCCGACAACATCATCGTAACCATGACCCACGCCTCCAAGGACGGCGAGTCCAAACTGCTGTCGCGTTGCAGCCTGCCGCTGACCGGCGCCGGTTGCATCAAGAAAGTTTTGACCGACCTGGCTTACCTGGAAATCGAAAACGGCGCCTTCATCCTGCGCGAAACCGCGCCGGGCGTGAGCGTCGAAGAGATCGTCGCCAAAACCGCCGGTAAATTGATCGTGCCGGATGATGTGGTTGAGATGACGTTCTGATTGCGACACCTGTGGGAGCCGGCTTGCTGGCGAATACGGCGTGTCAGACAACACAACTGTGAATGACCCACCGCATTCGCCAGCAAGCCGGCTCCCACGGCCTTCGGCCAGAAGCCAAGTGTCACATCTGATGTCACATCGCTATGCCACTTTGCCCTTTCAGCAATGAAGGGGCTTTGCCGTATCTAGCGCTGCACCTTTTCTTGCGTCACTGCCAACACTAAAAACAGCTATGCCAATAGCATCCAAAAATAACTCCAAGAGGTAACACACGTGGCCGCCGATCTCGAAGAAAGCCGCTCCGCCCGATTTGCTCTGCGCTGCGCCAAGTGGGCCGAGCGCTGGTTCCCTGACTCCTGGGTGTTCGCCGCCCTCGCCGTGGTGATCGTCACCCTCGCCACGCTGGCCATTGGCGCAAAACCCGCCGACACCGCCAAGGCCTTTGGTGACGGCTTCTGGAGCCTGATTCCCTTCACCATGCAAATGGCCTTCGTGGTCATCGGCGGCTACGTCGTCGCCAGCTCGCCACCCGCCGTCAAACTGATCGACCGTCTGGCCCGGATTCCAAAAAACGGTCGCTCCGCCGTGGCCTGGGTCGCGCTGATTTCCATGGTCGCCTCGCTGCTCAACTGGGGCCTGTCGCTGGTATTCGGCGGCTTGCTGGTGCGTGCACTGGCCCGTCGTACCGATCTGAAAATGGACTACCGCGCTGCCGGTGCAGCCGCCTATCTGGGTCTGGGCGCTGTCTGGGCACTGGGCTTGTCGTCGTCGGCTGCGCAACTGCAAGCCAACCCGGCCAGCCTGCCGCCGTCGATTCTGGCGATTACCGGGATGATCCCGTTCACTCAGACCATCTTCCTCTGGCAATCGGGCATCATGCTGCTGGCGCTGGTGGTGATTTCGATCATCGTCGCCTACGCCACCGCCCCTGGCCCGGCCAACGCCCGTGACGCCAAGGAATGCGGCGTCGACCCGGCATTCAGCCTGCCACCGCTGCCTGCCCGCACCCGCCCGGGCGAATGGCTGGAATACAGCCCACTGCTGATCATTCTGATGGTAGTGCTAGCGTCCGGCTGGCTGTACAACGAGTTCACCACCAAGCCTGCGATCACCGCGATTTCGGGCCTGAACACCTACAACTTCCTGTTCATCATGGTCGGCGCCCTGCTGCACTGGCGTCCACGCAGCTTCCTCGATGCCGTGGCTCGCGCCGTGCCGACCACCACGGGCGTGCTGATTCAGTTCCCGCTGTACGGTTCGATTGCCGCGCTGCTGACCACCGTCAAAGGCGGCGATGCACAGACTGTCGCGCACCATATTTCGACGTTCTTCACCAGCATCGCGTCTCACGACACCTATGCCCTGCTGATGGGCGTGTACTCGGCAGTCCTGGGCTTCTTCATTCCGTCCGGTGGCGGCAAGTGGATCATCGAAGCGCCGTACGTGATGCAAGTGGCCAACGACCTGAAGTACCACCTGGGCTGGGCGGTGCAGATCTACAACGCGGCCGAAGCGCTGCCGAACCTGATCAACCCGTTCTACATGCTGCCGCTGCTCGGCGTGCTGGGCCTGAAGGCGCGGGATTTGATTGGCTTCTCCTTCGTGCAATTGCTGGTGCACACGCCGTTGGTGCTGTTCCTGCTGTGGGCGTTGGGGACTACGCTGGCGTATATCCCGCCAGTGATGCCGTAAGGGTCTCCACATAACCTGTGGGGGATTCTATGTTGACTAATCAACCCCTTTAGCCACCAAGGCGGCTCCCACAGGTTGCATGTCGAATCATGGATTTGTGATCGACGCTGATTCAGTGGGAGCCGGCTTGCTGGCGAAGGCGGTGTGTCAGTCAACGTTTCGATTACTGACCCTTCGCCTTCGCCAGCAAGTCGGCTCCCACAAGCGTCGCATCCGGCCGGAATCATTCGGCGCGCCACAGTGCCGTGTCGGCTGGTTGACGATAATTTGTATCGAACCACATAACCCCGCACAATCGCTGCCCCTCATCGACCACCCGGCAGTCCCCATGAAAAACATCGCCTACTTTGCCTTCGCCCTCCTGGGGCTGATTTGGGGCACCAACTTCATGTTCATGAAGTGGGCGTTGGAATGGATTTCCCCGGCGCAAATCGTGCTGGTGCGCTCGGTGTTCGGTTTCCTGCCGATCCTGATCTACGCCCTCGCCACCCGCGCCCTGAGCTGGAAGCACCTGCGCCACGCCCATCATTTTCTGGTCATGGCCCTGCTGGCGACGGCGGTCTATTACTACCTCTACGCCCAAGGCACGACGTTGCTGCTGTCCAGCGTCGCGGGCCTGCTCAGCGGCGTGATTCCGCTGTTTACCTTTGGTTGTGCATTTCTGTTTCTGCGAGAGGAAAAACTCAATGCCCGCATGACCCTGGGCGTGTTGATGGGCTTCATCGGGGTGCTGCTGATCGCGCGGCCCTGGGCCAGTGGCGATGCCGCCATTTCAGCGAAGGGTGTGATGTACATGATGCTCGGCTCGCTGAGCATCGGCTGCTCGTTCGTCTACGCCAAACGCTTCCTGACCGGACTGAACATTTCAGCGGTGGCGCTGTGCACCTATCAGATCGGCATCGCCATGCTGATCCTGTTCGCCGTCACCGACCGCACCGGCATCGAACACATCAGTGAAAGCCCGAAAGCCATGATCGGCGTTTCGCTCGGTCTGGGGCTGTCGGGTACGGGCGTGGCGTACATCCTGTATTACTTCATCGTCGAACGGCTGGGCGCGGTGATCGCAGCGTCGGCCACCTACATTCCGCCAGTGATCGCCCTGCTGATCGGCATTTTCGTGGCAGGCGAACCCGCTCATGTGCTGGACGTGGTGGCGATTGCCGCGATCCTCGGTGGAGTATTCGTGCTGCAAAGTGGCCGAAAGATCGCGGCGCAGCGGGTCGCACCGCAAAGCTGAGGAACATCACATAACCTGTGGGAGCCGGCTTGCTGGCGAAGGCGGTGTGACAGTTAACGTTGCCATTACTGATCCACCACCTTCGCCAGCAAGCCGGCTCCCACAACGTCTGCTGCATCACTGCGAATAGGCGTAATCACGCTCGACCCGCGTCACCCGCGTGGTGCAGCGGCGATACCAGGTCGACCTCCCGCGTTCGCGGATTTCCCGATGCTCCGGGTGTTCTTTCCAGGCCAGAATCGCCGCTTCGTCGCGCCAATACGAAACGGTGATGCCCACGCCACCCGCCCCTCTTGCTGATTCCACACCCAAAAATCCGGGCTGCTGGCGCACCAGGGCAAGCATTCGTTGCGCGGCGTGCGCATAACCCTCGTCGTCCTCGTTTGTGCGAGTCGACGTAAAGACCACCGCGTAATATGGCACCGCAAAGGTATCGGTCATCATCGCGATCAGCCTCCGCTTGCCGCGCAGGCCAGCACGAAGGCTTTCACCAGCGGCGGAGTACGGCCTTGCAGTGCGGCGCGTTCGGGTTGAAACAGAGTGGCGACGAAGAACGGATGTCCCTCCAGTTCCATCGCGCGAATTTCCTCGTCGTGGTCATAGCCTGAAACCTTCAGAGGTCCGGCGAAAACCTGCGCTTCCAGTTCCTTGCGCAAGCCGTAGCGGCAGCGATAACGCTCGTGGGTTTCCTCAGCCCCATAGGCCTTGGCGATACGCGAGCCGGCCACCAGGCGAATCGGCGCGAACGCCTCGACCAGTGAGCAACTGAGGGGCGTGATGATCGCCTGATCGGAATCCGGCGCCGTTTCGGCATGCTCGGCATCGGTCCAGTCGAGATGATTGCGCGCATATTCCAGCAGCGCATGCTGAAAGCCCCCGCAAGTGCCCAAAAACGGCATTTGCCTTTCCCGAGCAAAACGAATCGCCGTCAGCGCACCGTCCATGTCGCGATAGGGGCTGGCCGGGACACACCAAACCCCATCGAACGCCTCCAATTCAGCGCCCTGTCCCACCTCTGTCGTCGGCACCCAGAGGCCCTCGACGACGATGCCGGTCTCCCCTGCCACTCGGTCCAGCGCCACGGGAATGGCCTGATGGGCGGGGACGCTTTCATCGTAATCACCCACCAGCGCGATACGGATCACCTGTTTCTGCTTCATGCCTGCTCCCTGTTTCAAACGCTTTGCGATCGGTCTGGGGATGACTATAAGCTTGCCGTGATGCAATCAAAATTGGCATTAACGCAAAGGATCAATGCAGCCATGCAATATCGAATCAGTCATGCCGACCTCACGTTGATCCTCGCGCTGGTGCGCGGCAAGACGTTGCCCAAGGCGGCTGAACGACTCAAAGTCGACGTCTCGACGGTGTTTCGAGCAGTGCGTCGGCTGGAAGCGTCCGTGGGCACGGCACTGTTCGATAAGAGCCGCTCAGGGTATCACCCCACCAGCGCAGCGATTCTGTTGGCACAGCAGGCAGAAAGCGCCGAACACGCCTTGAGTCTGGCGCAGATCAGCCTTGAACAAGGCCAGCACATTGTCAGCGGCACAGTACGTCTGACCTGCACCGAAGCCGTCCTCCAAAGCCTGCTACTGCCCGCCCTCACCCGCTTCATGCCCGACTATCCAGGCCTCAAGCTGGAACTCAACACGTCCAGCACCTTCGCCAACCTCAGCCGCCGCGACGCCGATATCGCGCTGCGCCTGACCAATGCCCCGCCGGAGCATCTGGTGGGTACGCGTCTGGGGACTGTTTCGTATCAGGTCTGCGCCAACGCGTCCTACCTGCAACGACACGAACCGACCGATTTGAGCGCCATGGACTGGATTGCGCCGGACGATTTTCTCCCTGACCACCCGACTGTGACCTGGCGTCGCCAGCAACTGCCGGGCGTGAACCTGGCCTACCGGTGCAGTTCAATGCTGGCGGTTGCGCAATTGGTGAGGGCCGGAATGGGCGTGGCCGCGCTGCCGGACTTCATGCTGCATGAGGGAGATTTGCAGCGACTTGGGGACCCGCTTGAAGGCTACGACACCGCACTGTGGCTGCTGACTCGACCGGATTGCCGGGCGCTGCGTTCGGTGTCGGCGTTGTTCAGTGAGCTGACCCAAACACTCAAATGGGCCTGAAGGCATCGATATGCCTGACACCGCGAGCACCCTGTGGGGGCGAATTCATTCGCGATGACGGAGGCCCAGACGATGGAGATGCAGCGTTTGCACGGACCTCATCGCGAATGAATTCGCTCCCACAGAGACCAGCGCTCTCACCCACCCCGCTGCTCACGACGAAACTGCCCCGGTGGCATGCCATTGGCCTTGCGAAAACGTCGCGAAAAGTACGCTTCATCGGCAAACCCGCAGATCTGGGCAATGTGGCTTAGGGGTTTGCTGCTGTTCATCAAATACGTGCGCGCCAGGCGCATGCGCCGCTCAAGAACCAGCTCGGAAAACGTACTGCCCGTCTCTTTGCGCAACAGGTGCGTCAGGTAGTTGGGCGAGAGGAACGCTGCCGCTGCCGCATCGGTCAAGGTCAGGGCCGGATCGGCAATATGCTCGCGAATGTAATCCATCACCCGCGCCATCGCATCCCGCCGCCCTCGGCGCTCTGCCTTGCTTGCCGACAGCGCGCGTAACTCGGGCTCGAACTGATTGCAGACCTGACCAATCAGTTGCAGCAGATACCCCCGCAACATCGACGCCGAACCCAATTGCCGGGTTTGATCCACTTCGCGCATCTGACCGAGCAATGCCGTGATCTCGGCAAAACGGGCGTCGTCGAGGATGAAATCCAGATGTTCCTGAAAGCGAAACGGCGCCAACTCAGGCGCCTCGTTCAGCGGTACGTCCTCCAGGTCCATCGGGTCGCATTGCAGGTGCTGCAACAGAAAATCCTGAGAGAAGTTGATCAGCACGAAATTGCCGTCTTCCGGGTGAGGAATGACGTGCAGGCGATGGGGCAGGATGAACGCCAACGTGTTGCGCGGAAAGGGCCGGATCGCACCACCGATGTGCTGCACGGTGTCGCCCCCCAGGTTGATCTGGATCTGGAAATATTCGTGTCGATGGGGCGAGGTCAGGGCCGGGCGAGCGGACTTGTCACGGATGTAGAAATCCATACGGTCGCTGCGTTGCTGCATGCCATAGGTCTGGATGCGGGAGGTATTGGCCATCGCTGAAACACCTGCAAACTCTCGGTCGGACGGCCGCATCTTAGGGCAACGACAGCCGTTCGACCAAAAGATTGTCAGGTGTGTCAGCCGATCGTGACGGTCAACTCAGCAAGCCCTTCGATGCCCGCCGTGACCACATCCCCCCGTTGCAGCGCGCCCACGCCCGCTGGGGTGCCGGTGTAGATCAGGTCACCAGCTTTCACGCCCACCGATTGCGACAGGTAGGCAATCACATCCTTGACGGCCCAGATCTGGTCCGCCAGATCGCCGCGCTGGCGGGATTCGTCGTTGACGTCCAGCCAGATCGATCCGCTGTCCGGGTGGCCCACTTTGCTCACCGGCAACAGGGCGGTGGCGGGTGCCGAGGCGTCGAATGCCTTGGCCCACTCCCATGGGCGGCCCATCTTCTTGGCTTGCGCCTGCAAATCGCGACGGGTCAGGTCCAGGCCGACGCCGTAGCCCCAGACGTGGCTCAACGCGTCTTGCGGGTTGATGTTCACGCCATCCTTGCCGATGGCCACCACCAGCTCGATTTCGTGGTGCAAGTCCTGAGTCAGCGGCGGATACGGGATCGTGCCTTCGGCAGGCACCACGGCATCGGCGGGTTTGGCGAAGAAGAACGGCGGCTCGCGATCGGGGTCGTGGCCCATTTCACGGGCGTGTTCGGAATAGTTGCGACCGACGCAGAACACGCGACGGATGGGAAAGCGCGCAGACGTTCCAGCCACCGCCAGCGATGGCGTGGCGATGGGTGCAATGACGAATTCGCTCATGGTCATGTCCTCTCTTTTGAAGGTTGATTGACATGAAAGCAGTGTGAGGACTTGGCAGCAGGCGCAGTTGGACAGATCCCCGCAGGTTATGGACGGAGCAACGGAGCTGCAGGTGAACACAGCACTTGTGAGAGCTGACTTGTTGTGAAAGCGGTGGGTCAGCTAGGGATGAGGTGACTGAGGTATCGTATTCGCCAGCCAGCCGGATCCCACAGATTTTGCGGCAACTCTGATGTTCTCAGTCCGACGCAATCATTGTGGGAGCCGCCTTGGTGGCGAATGCGTCGGGGCAGGCACCAAAACTGGCTGACTGACCGCGCGTTCCAAGGAGCTTACCCACGCCCCACAAACGGCATGCTGTTGGCCATCACCGTCATGTTCAGCACGTTCGCCGACAGCGGCAGGCTGGCCATGTAACTCACCGCGTCGGCCACGTGCTGCACATTCATGGTCGGCTCCACTTGCAGCTCGCCATTGGGCTGCAATACGCCCTTGGTCATGCGGTCGGTCATTTCGGTCAGCGCGTTGCCGATGTCGATCTGGCCGCAGGCGATGTTGTACTGACGGCCGTCCAGCGAGGTGCTTTTGGTCAGGCCCAGCACCGCGTGTTTGCTGGAGGTGTAGGGGGAGCTGAACAGGCGCGGCGTGTGGGCCGAAATCGAGCCGTTGTTGATGATCCGCCCGCCCTGCGGCATTTGCCGACGCATCAGGCCGAACGCCCCGCGCACGCAGAGGAACATGCCGGTGACGTTGGTATCGATCACGTTTTTCCACTGCTCGACCGACAATTCGTCCATCGGCACCGCCGGAGCGCCGATTCCGGCGTTATTGAACGACACGTCCAATCGTCCAAAGGTGTTTTCGATGGTCGCGAACAGCGCTTCGACACTGGCCGCGTCACGCACATCGGTAGAGACGGCCAACGCCTGCTGCCCCGCCGCCTTGGCTTGTTCGGCCAATTCAACCAAGGGTTCCAGCCGACGCCCGGCAAGCACCACGGCGTAGCCGTCTTCGAGCAATTGCAGTGCGACGGCGCGGCCAATGCCGCTTCCTGCGCCGGTGACCAGCGCGACTTTCAAGGCAGGCGATAAAGACATGGAGAACTCCTTTTTGTTAATGGATTAGGAATACATCCGAGCGAACCTGTAGGCGTGAGCTTGCTCGCGATCGAGGTCCGATCAGTCACCCATGCAATGGCCTGAAGACTGGATCGCCAGCAAGCTCACCCCTACAGACAGGTGGAGCTCAAGTTAACTGTGCACCGGGGTCAACACCGGTTTGCCCGCATAAAACGCCAGCAGGTTGTTGGCCACCATCTGCACTGTGTCACGTGAAGCTTCTGGCGAAAGGCCCGCCACATGGGGCGTCAACACCACGTTGTGCAGGGTTTTCAGGCTGTCAGGGATGTGAGGCTCATCATCGAACACGTCCAGCCCGGCTCCGGCCAGACGCCCGTGCTGCAACGCATCGACCAGCGCCTCGGTGTCAACCACGCTGGCGCGGGCAATGTTGATGAGAAACCCGTCTGCACCCAACGCTTCGATGGCTGACTTGTCGATCAAATGCTGTGTGCCACCGCCGCCAGGGGTCGCGATGATCAGGAAGTCACACTCTGCGGCCAGCGCCCGTGGCGAATCGCAGTAATGAAAGTCCACATCGGCGCGTGGTGAACGGTTGTGATAACTGATCTGCATGTCAAAACCCTGCGCACGCTTGGCAATCGCCAGCCCCACCGCGCCCAGCCCAAGAATCCCCAACCGCTTGTGGGTAAACGACGGACGCGTCACCTTGCGCCATTCGCTGCGCCGCGCCGACGCATCGGCCAGGGGAATGTCGCGCACCAGCGACAACAGTAACGACATGGCATGATCGGCCACCGTCGGCGCATTAACCCCGGCGCCGTTGGTCACGGTAATGCCCCGTGCTTCAGCAGCGGGCAGATCGACTTGCTCGTAACCCGCACCGATCACACAAATGATCCCCAGCTTCGGCAACGCCGCCATCTCATCTGCGGTAAACCCCAACGGCCCACGGGTCAGCACTGCATCGATCTCATCGCCCCGAGTGGCCACCGCCTCAGCCCGCGTGGCCGGGGTCGGCGCCAGAATCAAGCGAAACCCGCTCTGCTCCAGAATCGGCAAATACTCGTTCACGCTCTCGACCAGCACCAGCACCGTCTTCGTCATCATCACACCGTCGGGTCATTTTCGATGGGACAGACAGTAGCGCGAGTCAGAGCGGTTGTGCAGGGAAATTACGTTCAACACGGTAGATGCCCGTGCCCTCTTACCCCTCGAATCGATTCCCCCCATTCTTCTTCGCGCTGTACATCGCATCATCGGCATGCCGGAACAGTTGCGCCAGATCAGTCGCATTTTCCGGATAGTTGGCAATGCCGATGCTCGGCAGGATCTGCCAGTCGTGCCCTTTGAGCACCATCGGCACATTGAGCACCTTGCAGATTTTCTCGGCGACTTTGCCTGCATCGTCCCGACTATTGACCCGGTCCAGCAAGACCACGAATTCGTCGCCCCCGATGCGCGCCACGGTGTCGGTTTCGCGCACGCACTGTTTGAGTCGATGCGCGACCTCCTGAAGCAGCAAGTCCCCAGCGGCATGGCCGAGGGTATCGTTGACCAGCTTGAATTTGTCCAGGTCCAGATAGAGCAGCGCCAGGCGGCCCTTGCTGTTTTTGGCGCGCTCCAGGGATTGCTGCAATCGCTCCTGAAGCAGCATACGGTTGGGAATCTGGGTCAACTGGTCGTACTGGGCCATGCTTTTGAGGCGGTCATACAGTTGTTTGCGTTCAATGGCAGCAGCGACCTGGGTCGAGACGAATTGCAGCAGATCCTTGTCGCGTTCGTCGTAGTGCGGGCAATCAGGGTGGCTCTTGACCAGCAGCGCGCCAATGATGCCATGCTGGGTTTCCAGCGGTGCCGCCAGCCAGGACAGACCGTCGGCGCCCAGCAGAGCGCGCAAGTAGTCAGGCGCACAGTGTGGCGTGTCCTGTTGGCCATGTTCAGGGGCCAGTAACAGGGAGCGCCCCTGCCCCACCACTTCGGTCGCCAGCGCGTTGGCCATCGGCTGTTGCAAGGTCGGGTCGAGGGCGTCGACGTGGTAGGTAAAATTCAGCAGCCCGCTGTATTTGTCACGCAGGGCGACGAAGAAACTGCGCGCAGGCAGCAAATCACCGATCACGCTGTGCATGTCTTTGAACAACGCCGAGAGATCACTGGCCGTGTGAGCGGCTTCGGAGATGCGAAACAACGCAGCGCGCATCGACTCGGCACGCTTGCGCTCGGTGATGTCCCGGGCCACAGCGATGCGCAGGTTGTCCACTTCCGACCAGCGCGCCGACCACATGATGTGCACCACACGGCCATCTTTGCGGACGTAACGGTTCTCGAAACCTACGTTGGGCTGCCCGGCCATGATGTCGCGGGCCTCGGCCAATGTGCGTTCGCGATCATCGGGATGAACCAGCTCGATCATCTTGCGACCGATGAGTTCATGGGGCAGATAGCCGAAAATCCGCTCCGCCGCCGCACTGACGAACACGTAGCGACCCTCTGCATCGACCACGCAGATGGCATCCAGCAGCATGTCGACAAATCCCACCAATGCAGCGTAAGTGTTTGTTTCCATACGATAAAAGCCACCTGCAAAAAGAACGTTCACGCACCTGACAGCTGACCGTCATGAAAAAGCGCAACACGGGCCGCCATAGTGCACAAAGCCGTGACGTTCGGCCATGCGACCGGCGTTCATAACGACAGGTTTTTTCCAGTCGCGACACATCGGTTGCCCGCACTGAAGATAGCTGTTTATGGTCTGACGGATGCGCCCGGACACACAGCGCTGCCTGGCAGGCAGAAACGCGCAGCGGTTTCTCGCCGCTTCATGAATGAATCATGCTTATCAAGGAACGTTATCAATGCTTAGAGGAATCTCCAGATCATTGCGTTGCAGAACAGCGTTGGCCAGTGCAATGAGCGCTGTTCTGTTGTCTTCGGTCCCCGCCATGGCGGCCAGTGAGCCAGGCAAGGCGTTGGCAGCCAAGGCCGGTATCCCGTGGCCTGCGGTGATCGCCCACCGGGGTGCGTCGTTCAATGCCCCGGAAGAAACCATCCCCTCCTACACCCTGGCTCGCGAATTGGGTGCCGACTATCTGGAAATGGACATCCAGCGCACCAAAGATGGCGTGCTGATCGCACTGCATGACGACACGCTGGAGCGCACCACCAACATCGCCGAGGTCTATCCTGACCGTGCGAAGAACCCGGTCAGCAGCTTCACCCTCGAAGAGCTCAAGCGTCTGGACGCCGGGTCCTGGTTCAACAAGGCCCATCCGGATCGCGCCCGTACCGGTTACGCCGGACTGAAAATTCTGACGCTGGATGAGGTGATCGACATCGCCGAGGGCGGCAAGAACAAACCGGGGCTGTACATCGAGACCAAAGTCCCCGCGCAGTTTCCAGGCATCGAAGACGATTTGAAGAAAAAGCTGGAGCAGCGCGGCTGGCTGAGCCAGCGCCCGGCCGCCGAGAAGGGCTACGTCAATGTGGCCCACACACCGGGCCGCGTGGTGCTGCAGACGTTCGAAAAGCCGAGCCTTGAGTTATTGCAGAAAGCCATGCCGAACACGCCAAAGGTGCTGTTGCTGTGGCTGGGTGACGGCTACATTCAGGCCGCCTCCGACAAGACGTTCAAGGACTCCGGCGCGAAGGACAAAGCAGCGTTCTATGCCACACAGGAAGTGAAATCGAAGGAAGAGTTCGCCGCATGGATGGACTGGGCCAAGGCCCACGGCGCCATCGGCACGGGACCTGCGGCGGCGCTGAAAGACGGCGGTGATCAGAGCTACATGGATCTGGTGCAGCCGTGGATGAACAAAATGGCCCATGATCGCGGCCTGGTCATCCATCCCTACACCGTGGACGATGCGGTGGACTTCAAGGCCATCAGCGCGCGCGGGGTCGACGGTTTCTTCACCAACCGGGCGTCGGAACTGCTGAAGTTCTATGGTCGACCGTCGAAGGAGAGTATGGAGTCGATTCTGAAGCGGATCGGGTATTGAACCCATAAGTCGCGAGGGGGGATGTAGAACTGTGGGAGCCGGCTTGCTGGCTCCCACACACCGTGTTAACGCTTTTACGCCAACTCGGCCACCACTGCCGCCAACGCTTGGGCCGGATCCGCCGCCTGGCTGATCGGGCGACCAATCACCAGATAATCGGAACCGGCATCCAGCGCCTGACGCGGTGTCAGAATGCGGCGCTGATCGTCCTGGGCACTGCCCGCAGGGCGAATACCTGGCGTCACCAGTTGCAGCGAAGGATGGGCCGCCTTCAGGGCCTGAGCTTCGAGTGCCGAGCACACCAGGCCGTCCATCCCGGCCTTTTGCGCCAATGCCGCCAGACGCAGCACTTGCTCCTGTGGCTCGATGTCCAGACCGATGGCCGCCAGGTCTTCACGCTCCATGCTGGTCAGCACGGTCACGCCGATCAACAGAGGCTTGGCGCCACTGCGCTGCTCCAGCACATTGCGGCAGGCTTCCATCATTCGCAGGCCGCCGGAGCAGTGCACGTTGACCATCCACACGCCCATCTCGGCAGCGGCCTTGACCGCCATCGCCGTGGTGTTGGGGATGTCATGGAATTTCAGGTCCAGGAACACTTCGAAACCCTTGTCGTTCAAGGTTTCGACGATGCCCGATGCGCTGCTGGTGAACAATTCCTTGCCCACCTTGACCCGACACAGTTTCGGGTCGAGCTGATCCGCCAGTTTCAACGCCGCTTCGCGGGTCGGGAAATCCAGGGCAACAATGATGGGGGTCTGGCAAGCGGACATGAGCGGGTTCTCTGGCAAGTCGAAATCGGCGCGCATTGTAGCGGAACCTGCCGCTGCGCGGGACCCGGTGATCGTAAAGTGTGACCCAGCATCGCGGTTCACCCTGTGGGAGCGAATTCATTCGCGATGACGGAGGTCCAGACGATGGAGATGCAGTGTCTATACCGACCTCATCGCGAATGAATTCGCTCCCACAGAGAGCAACGAACGCCCACTTATCGCGCACGATCAAGGCCTGATCGCCGAACTAGCATCCTGTATACGACCCTTTTCGAAACATTGCGACATATTTGCACACTACTGGCATGACCACTGCAACGCACTCTCTTCCGATGAGCCAATCAATCCAGGGAGTGACGCATGAATACGCAACTGAAGCCCACACTGGGCACGCTGCATTTGTGGGGGATCGCTGTGGGGCTGGTGATCTCCGGTGAGTATTTCGGCTGGAGCTACGGCTGGGGTGTGGCCGGGACGCTGGGTTTTCTACTCACGTCGCTGATGGTCGCGGCCATGTACACCTGTTTCATCTTCAGTTTTACCGAGCTGACCACTGCCATTCCCCACGCGGGCGGTCCGTTTGCCTACAGCCGCCGAGCCTTTGGTGAGAAAGGCGGGTTGATCGCAGGCCTCGCGACGCTGATCGAGTTCGTCTTCGCCCCGCCCGCCATCGCGCTGGCCATCGGTGCTTACCTCAACGTGCAATTTCCGGCGCTGGACCCCAAGCATGCAGCCGTCGGCGCTTATATCGTTTTCATGATCCTCAACATCCTCGGGGTCAAACTGGCGGCCACGTTCGAATTGGTGGTCTGCGTGCTGGCCGTTCTGGAACTGCTGGTGTTCATGGGCGTCGTGGCTCCAGCCTTCAGTTTCAGCAACTTCGCGCTGAATGGCTGGGCCGGGTCTGACAGTTTTGGCGCTCCGGCGATTGCCGGGATGTTTGCAGCGATCCCCTTCGCCATCTGGTTCTTCCTCGCCATCGAAGGCGCCGCCATGGCCGCCGAAGAAGCGAAAGATCCCAAGCGCACCATTCCGAAAGCCTACATCAGCGGCATCATCACCCTGGTGTTGCTGGCGATGGGCGTGATGTTTTTCGCCGGTGGTGTGGGCGACTGGAAAGCCCTGTCGAACATCAATGATCCGCTGCCTCAGGCCATGAAAGCGGTGGTCGGCGAAAGCTCCGGCTGGCTGCACATGCTGGTGTGGATCGGCCTGTTCGGGTTGGTGGCCAGTTTCCATGGCATCATTCTGGGCTATTCGCGGCAATTCTTCGCCCTCGCCCGCGCCGGTTATCTGCCTGCTTCGCTGGCCAAACTGTCGCGCTTTCAAACGCCTCATCGCGCGATCATTGCCGGGGGCGTGATCGGTATCGCGGCGATTTACAGTGACGGGCTGATCAACCTCAGTGGCATGACCCTCACTGCGGCGATGATTACCATGGCGGTATTTGGCGCGATCGTCATGTACATCATGAGCATGTTGAGCCTGTTCAAACTGCGCAAGACCGAGCCGCTGCTGGAGCGTACGTTCCGCGCGCCGGGCTACCCCATCGTGCCGGGCATCGCGCTGCTGCTGGCGGTGGTCTGCCTGATTGCCATGGCCTGGTTCAACGCGCTGATCGGGCTGATTTTCCTGGCGTTCATGGCCGTAGGTTTCGTGTATTTCGGCGTAACCGGCCATGCGCGCTCGGCGGCGCCTGCCGATTCGATGTTGACGGGGGTTTAGAAGAAGCGCTATGTGGGAGATTCTATGTTGGCGGGTCAACCGCATTCGCCACCAAGGCGGCTCCCACATTGACCGCGCCAGACCCAAGCCTTTATTCGACGCCATACCTGTGGGAGCCCGTTTGCTGGCGAATGCAGTCTGTCACACACATCCATGTTGAATGACACACCGCGTTCGCCAGCAAGCAGGCCCCACAAAATGGCGAGCACGACACCAACTCTATAACCACGCATCCCCTGGAATGGAACCACTGAGCAGCGCCACTGCTCAAAGCGGTATCACAAGAAGGAGAGAGCCCCCATGCCCTGGTACGCCTGGTTAATTCTGGTCATTGCAATCGGCTCGATCGTCGGTGGTTTGCTGATGCTCAAGGATTCGGCGAAAAAACTGCCCCTGACCGAAGAACAATTGCGACGCGTGCACGAGCGCAACGCGGAAATGGACGCCAAGGAAGCGCGCGATCGCTGAAGCCGTTATCAGCGGGCGGTGCAACACCACCGCCTGCTTCCCCTCTTCTCAATCCCGACTGTCACCGTCGTCCAATGCCACTGCATGGTGGCTGGCCTGTGGCGTGACCGCGATACGGAACGGCTGGAATATCTTGAACATCTGTCCGTTCTCCCGGAGTTGACGCAACAGGTCGCTGAACTTCTCCCCGGTGATCGGTGCATTCGGGCGCAACAGAGCAAAGTGTCGATACACCTGATCCACCCGGTCCGACACCAAAAACTGCCCGGCGTCCTGCGGGTTGGCGGCGATGAATGTGCTCAGGTAGGAGCGCGTGACCAAGGCGATGTCCGCCCGGTCACGCAGCACCATCGCCAGGTTGCTGTCATGGGAATAGGTCAGCGTGGCGTTGTAATGCTCGGCCAGAAACTTGGGGTCGGCGTTGAAATGGGCGAATGCGTAGTGATAGCCGCTGAACAGCGCCAGACGCTTGCCCTTCAACTCTTCGAAATACGCTTGCGTACGCCCCGCGACACGGTGAGCGACAAAGATTTCCGCGTCTTCAAGCCCCATGTCCACATCCTCGTGCGGGATGTCTTTCCAGCCCCAACCGGGATTTTCAAAGATGGCCATGTCGAAACGTTCCTGCTGGAAATCGCGGAAACGACGAGGAATGGACGTCGGGACCATCTCGAAGCGATAGTCACTCTGCATGGCGTTCAACGCATCGACCATTTGCGGCAACAGCCCGGTGTCTTCACCCCGTTCAGGGCGAATCGTGTAGGGCGGAAAATGCGCCGCACCAATACGCACCAACTGCGCCGCACCTGCCTGCCAAGCCCA
Source organism: Pseudomonas sp. NPDC088444 (assembly GCF_044900175.1). Classification (NCBI taxonomy): domain Bacteria; kingdom Pseudomonadati; phylum Pseudomonadota; class Gammaproteobacteria; order Pseudomonadales; family Pseudomonadaceae; genus Pseudomonas; species Pseudomonas sp. NPDC088444. The sequence goes on along the minus strand of NZ_JBJDNK010000019.1, from coordinate 54,607 downwards.
CAACGTGGTCGTCGCCAAGAGCAACGTGTTCAAAGCCATCCGCACCGGCGTAGACATCAAGACAAAGCACCTCTGGCGAATAGGAGTACGCGTAAGCTATGCGTTCACGGACAATTAGACAACGCTCAAATCAACTCAAAACCCGCTTGATTCTCGCTCCAGTCACCTGGGCAACGACAGTGCTATCTGGTTCATGCAAGGCTCCGATGTCAGGGATGTCCGGGAAATGGCCGATATGCAGCCCGATCCTTCGTCCGTAGCCTGTGTCGACGACGCCCCGCACCCGGGCCTACAAAGGTGCTTACAAAAAAACGTTCGCGCCGCAATTTATGATGGGCGTTGTCACCAGGCAAGGGCTCGGACCCGATTTACGACCGTTGCCCGATAAAAAGCTGTTTCGCCCGGCAAACCACCGTTGACCCACACGGTCCCAGACATCGCACACCCGCAGCGGGTTGGACGCCGCCGCGTGAATGTGGCTACGCTGCATGTCGGTGCCACGGGTTAAGAAACTGGAGTTCGAGATGCCCCATTGGTTGGTGATAGATCTGGAGGCCACCACCGAAGAAGGCGGCTGGCCAGTGGCAGAGATGGAAATCATTGAAATCGGCGCCTGCGTGGTCAATTCGGAAGGACGGGAAGTCGATCATTTCGAACGCTTCGTTCGCCCCGTTCGCAGGCCGCAATTGACGCCGTTTTGTCGCGAACTGACCCACATACAGCAAGCCCAGATTGACAGTGCGCAACCTTTGCCGACGATCTGGCCGCAATTCGAACGCTGGATGAGCCATCACCGGTCTCGTCTGGTGGGTTGGGTCAGTTGGGGGGATTACGATCGCCAGCAGTTCGAACTGCAATGGCAACAGCACCAATTGACCAGCGACCTGAGCAGCCTGCCGCACATCAACCTCAAACAGCGCTTTGCCCACGCCCGTCAATTGCAAAAGCCCTGCGGCCTGAACACGGCGCTACAACTGGCGGGCATGCATTTCAACGGCCAGCAGCACCGCGCACTGAGCGACGCCAGAAACACCGCCCGACTGCTGCCATTGGTGGCGCCGGGCTGAAGGCGACGCATTTATCAAAGCGGATGACGGCCTTTTGTACGTTGGGCATACTGTCCGACCTTTTTCAGCCCTTCCAAGGAGATCAGCCATGTTCAAGGTCAACGAGTATTTCGACGGCACCGTCAAGTCCATCGCCTTCCAGCAAGCCGATGGCCCGGCCACCATCGGCGTCATGGCTCCCGGAAAGTACAATTTCGGCACCGCTGACCGCGAAATCATGCATGTCGTCTCCGGCTCGCTGAAAGTGCTGCTGCCCGGCGCCTCCGACTGGGAAACCTTCAACGCAGGCGACCAGTTCCGCGTACCGGCCAACAGCAAGTTCGACCTGGAAGTCGGCGTCGAAACCGCTTACCTGTGCGAATACCGCAAGGATTGAAGCACCGAGAGACTCGCCTGCCGGTCGAACGCACTGGTGGGCGTTTTATGGCGACTGATCAACTGCATTCGCCACCAAGGCGGCTCCCACACTGACCGAGCCGGATTCAGACCCCGGTTCGACGAACCTGTGGGAGCCGCCTGGGTGGCGAAAGCGACTTGACCAAGTAACATAGAACTCCCACAAGGTTGCATCGAACCGCAGCGATGGTACAGCCCCTTACACACCTGCTCCTTGTACATTGAATTGCAACGCCGCCAACCGCGCGTACAGCGCATTGGTTGCAATCAATTCGGCATGCGTTCCCACCGCCACTAATCTCCCCTGATCCATCACGGCGATCCGGTCCGCGTTCTGCACCGTTGCCAGCCGATGGGCAATGACCAGCGTCGTACGGTCCTTCATCAAGGTCGGCAACGCCTGTTGAATCAAATGCTCGCTTTGCGCATCCAACGCACTGGTCGCTTCATCGAGCAGCAGGATCGGCGCATTGGCCAACAGCGCCCGCGCAATCGCCAGCCGCTGACGCTGCCCGCCTGACAACCCCATGCCCCCATCCCCCAAGTGCGTCTGATAACCCTGCGGCAACAGCTCGATGAACTCATGGGCGTGAGCGATGCGCGCCGCCGCCTTCACCTGCTCCTCGCTGGCTTTTGGATTGCCATAGCGAATGTTGTCTTCGACGCTGCCGAAAAACAGCGCGGGCGTTTGGGACACCCAGGCAAAACAACGACGCAGGTCCAGCGGATCGAGGCGTTCGGCGGGCAGTCCTTCGATCAGTACCCGTCCTTGCTGCGGGTCGTAAAAACGCAGCAACAAGTCGAACAATGTCGATTTTCCTGCCCCCGAAGGCCCCACCAGCGCGAGGGTTTCCCCGGCTTCAATGGTTAAGCTCAGGCCTTCGACCGCATTGCGTTCGGGCCTCGACGGGTAGGCGAAGCTGATGTTTTCCAGTGTCAGTTGGCCGCTGACGCGCTCAGGGAGTGTCAGCAGGTCACGGCTTGGCGGGGTGATTTCGCTGCGCGCCTGCAACAGCTCGGTGATACGCTCGGCGGCGCCCGCAGCGCGCTGCATCTCGCCGATGACTTCGCTGAGGGTGCCGAACGCACTGCCGACGATCAGGCTGTAGAACACGAACGCCGCCAGTTCCCCGCCAGAAATACGACCGGCGATGACGTCCATCCCGCCCACCCACAGCATCACTGCCACCGCCCCCAACACCAGCACGATCACCAGCGTTATCAGCCATGAGCGTTGAAGAATCCGCTTGCGCGCCGTGTCGAATGCGCCTTCAGCGGTCAACGAGAAGCGCTGTCGGTCCTGTTCCTGGTGGTTGTAGGCCTGCACGGTCTTGATCTGCCCCAAGGCTTCGGACACATAGCTGCCCACGTCCGCGACCCGATCCTGGCTTTCCCGCGACAGGCTGCGCACACGACGGCCGAAAATCAGGATCGGCGCCACCACCAGCGGCAAGGCCACCACCACGATACTGGTCAGTTTGGGGTTGGTGAAAAACAGCAAGATCACCCCGCCGATCACCATCAGCGCGTTGCGCAGGAACATCGACAACGACGAGCCGATCACCGATTGCAGCAACGTGGTGTCAGCGGTCAGACGCGACTGGATTTCAGAACTGCGGTTGTTCTCGTAAAAACCGGGGTGCAGGCTGACCAGATGGTCGAACACCTCTTTGCGCAAGTCGGCCACGACGCGCTCGCCGATCCATGACACCAGATAAAACCGGGTAAAGGTGCCCACCGCGAGGGCCACCACCAGCGCCATGAACAGCGCGATGCTCTCGTTGAGCAACGCTGGCGAGCGGGTCAAAAAGCCCTGATCGACCATCAATCTGATCCCCTGCCCCATCGACAAGGTGATCGCTGCCGTGACGATCAGCGCCACCAATGCGCCGATGGCCTGTTTGCGATAAGGCGCGATCATCCGCAGCGCCAGACGAATGGCATGACGCTGACGTCCGGAAAACATTGAAGCCATGAAATGCACCTGAGAGACCACACGATGCCAGAGCGTACACCGCCGCGAAGGTGCACGCTCGTCGAGCCTGGCTGAACTCAGGCGATTACAGTGAGTCAGGTAAAGGGTGTCCACATGCGTTATGACGTTATCAAGGGAGGGTTAGCGTGGATCGGTCTAACAGCGGGGTGGCAGTTTGCACCGTGTTCTGGTGGACTGTTTGAACGCTTGATGCGTCCAGGGATGTCACGGCGCATTCATCAAGCGCGGCTACGTTATAGGTGTATTGAAACGCACAACCTGATGAGGAGACAGGCCATGAGCTTACAGAGCAGCAATCAAGAAACGATTGTACGGCCCCAGCCCCAGTCTCAACTGGGCGGCGCCATTCTCGATGAACACGGGAATCAAATCCTGATTACTGAAGAAATGGTTCAGGCCGCATGTCAGGAATGCGAAAAGTACTGGGTCAAACCTGAAAAACAAGATTGATGAACAGACTGACTTGAAACCCGGCCCGCGCGCCGGGTTTTTTATGCGTATCCGTTTGTCTATCTTCGTCGCCCTACCACTTGTGATGAAACGTCCTACCCAGACTGAATTGACCGAAACAGCGACCTTCGATTACGTGCCTTTCTGTTCAACCTGAACCTGTTTACTCATCAAGGAAGGCATTCGCATGACACAAACAACACTCTATAGCTACACAACCGACGACGTTAACAAGGCCTACAGCCTGATCGCCCCCACTATTTTCGACTCAGTTTCCGAGCCGAACGCTAAAACGCAGCCCTCAATGCTGATCGTTGCCGGTGTTCAGGGCTCAGGTAAAACCTACCTGCTGGAAAACACCCTGCTGAAAACCAACCGCTATCAAAACTTCATCAGGCCTTACTTGCTCGAATACCGCGAATATCATCCGCAGTATCAGGAGATGATTGAATGCGGCGTGTTGCACGCCTATGAGCACACCGAAAAGTTCATCTGGGAGTTGGGGCAAAAAATCTTTCAAGACGCGTTCGAAAAGAACTACAACATCATTATCGAAACCGCTCTGGACAGTATCGATTTTGCGCAACTGCCTACCTACGCGGCCAGCAAGGGGTACGTCTTTGACGTTCACCTGATCGGTTGCAAACGTGAGTTCGCTCACGTCTCTACCATCGAGCGAGCGCTGAAAAGCATCGACGACAAGACCCTGGAACGTTTCGTGATGCTGTCGAACATTGACGAGAGCATGGCCAATGCACAATCGATCCTCACCGCCTTTGAAAATGCCTGCGCGACCTCGGTCGGTTCGACCATCACGATGTACGAACGCGGATTCGGGACGCTGCGCAATCGTCGCGTGGTCTGTCAGAGCCGATGCACCAAGCCCGACGACCTGACACCGGAAGCGATCGTCGACGACAGTGGCGCCACCCTCAATCCGGAGGATCACAACATGCGCATCGTACGTAACCCAGAAGCGAACAAGCCCTGTTCGTTCAACAACTACGCCAAACTCGTCAACACTCCAATCGTGTCCCTTGAAGAGCGCGGCGAAACCCTGAAGGCCTCGCACATTGCGTTGGCCAAGGCAGAGCGCAGCATCGAGCCTGTGCCCTATCAGGTGTTCAACGACCTGTATGCGTACGTGGTGAAATACGTGTTCCGTTAAACCGTAACGGCGCCCAGAGCCTTGACGATCCGCTGCAAGACGTCCGAGTGACCGACGATGCCGACCTTCAGACCTTCGATTTCCCGGCGCGGTGGATAGTGCTTGCGCAAGGCGTCGAAGGCCAGGCGCTGACTCGCGCTGTCGCCCACCAGGCTGCGGCGGAATTCCGCATCATCCCGGCGCGGATCATAAACCCCTCGGCAGAGCATGTTCAGCGCCCAGACCGGATCGGTCGCAGCATCGAGCGAGACCTGCGCCAGCCATTGTCGGGGCAGCAGGTCTTCGAGCTGGATCACCGGAGGCTGGCCAAGGTGCGTACAAAGGGCCTGATAGATCTGCGCCGTACCGCGTTGCCGACCATCCAGGCTGTAACCGGCGATGTGCGGGGTGCCAATGACACACAGGTCGGCCAGCTCAACGTCGACCTTGGGCTCCTCTTCCCAGACATCCAGCACCGCTTGCAGGTCTTCGCGTTCGAGCAACACGTCGCGCAGCGCGATGTTGTCCACAATCGGGCCGCGGGCGGCGTTGATCAGCCATGCGCCGTGCTTGAGCTGTTGGAGACGCGTGCGATCAAACAGATGCCAAGTCGGCAGGTCGCCACTTTTGTTCAACGGGGTGTGCAGGCTGATCACGTCGCAACGGGCGATAATTTCGTCGAGGCTGACGTAGTCGCCTCCCTGCGCTGCCTGCCGTGGCGGGTCACAGACCAGTACGTTCCAGCCCAACCCCTGCAACACCTTGATCAAACGGCCGCCCACCTGGCCTGCGCCCACGACACCATAGGTACGTTGATTGAGGTCCACTCCTTCGATTTCGGCGAGGGTCAGCAGACTGCCGAGTACGTAATCCACCACGCCGCGGGCGTTGCAGCCCGGTGCGCTGGACCATTGAATGCCCGCTTCGTTGAAATAATCGAGGTCCAGATGGTCAGTGCCGATGGTGCAGGTGCCGACGAAGCGGACTGAGGAGCCTTCCAGCAACTCACGGCTAACCTTGGTCACCGAGCGCACCAGCAGAATGTCGGCATCGGCCACGGCGGCGCGGTCGAGGGTGCGCCCTGGATAACGGCGGATTTCGCCAAAACCGGAGAAAAAGGCGTCGAGCAGTGGAATGTTTTCGTCAGCAACTATGCGCATGGTGGGCTCCCTGAGGTCGCGGCAGTGTAGGCGCTGACGCGCGCGAGGGCCAGCACCGTGCCGGGGAGCGGAGGAATATCAGGCGAGTTTCTTACGGATCCAGTACAGGTACACGCCATCGGCGGCCTGTTTATCGACCAGTTCATGATCCAGAAACACGCAGAATTTGGGGATGTCGCGCTGGGTCGAGGGATCGGTGGCGATGACCTTCAGCAGCCCGCCTGCGGGGAGGTCGCGCACTTTCTGGTGCAGCATCATCACCGGTTCAGGGCAATTGAGGCCCGTTGCGTCGAGAACGGCGTCAACGGCAAGGCTTTCGAGGGAATCAGACATGGGGCACTCCGGAAACTGGCGGGCATTGTCGCTTAAATGGGCGAGTGCGCCAACCGTTGGTAGTCTGGCGGAGCGGGTGCAGACACCACAAAACCCTGTCGTCCTTGAAACCGCTGCCGCCTGCAAGCCGGACTGCTACAGGGTAAGGGCAAGAACCGTAACCTGATGGGAGCGAATTGCCACCCACGGCGCGCCAACGGCCTAAATTGCCATCAACCATCCCCACTCTGTGCGGTCAACTACGCTGCTGCCTACTCTCTTTGTAGGATTCTGCGACATCTTGGTGGTTGGTGATGAACACCCCGGCCCGTATGATCCTAGACATTTTTGCGCAGATTAGAAGCCTATGTCCCTGATAGTTCTACTGCTTCTGCCTTTTGTTGGCAGCTGTCTGGCGGCGCTTTTGCCGCACAACGCTCGCAACAGCGAATCCCTTCTGGCTGGCCTGATCGCCCTGATCGGCGTGATTCAGGTGGCACTCTGGTACCCGCAAATCGCCCACGGCGGCGTGATGCGTGAAGAATTTTTCTGGCTGCCCAGCCTGGGCCTGAACGTCGTGTTACGCCTCGACGGCTTCGCCTGGCTGTTCTCGATGCTGGTGTTGGGCATCGGCACGCTGGTCTCGCTCTACGCCCGTTATTACATGTCGCCCGAAGACCCCGTCCCCCGATTCTTTTCGTTCTTTCTGGCATTCATGGGCGCGATGCTGGGCCTGGTGATGTCCGGCAACCTGATTCAGATCGTGTTTTTCTGGGAATTGACCAGCGTCTTTTCTTTCTTGTTGATCGGCTATTGGCACCACCGCGCCGACGCCCGACGCGGCGCCTACATGGCGCTGATGGTCACTGGCGCGGGCGGTCTGGCGCTGCTGGTGGGGGTCATGCTGCTCGGGCATGTGGTCGGCAGTTACGACCTGGATCGTGTGCTGGCATCCGGCAACGTGATTCGTGCCCACGCCCTGTACCCGGTTTTGCTGACGCTGATCCTCCTTGGCGCCCTCAGCAAAAGCGCACAATTTCCTTTCCATTTCTGGCTGCCCCACGCCATGGCCGCGCCGACGCCGGTGTCGGCGTATCTGCATTCGGCGACCATGGTCAAGGCCGGGGTGTTTCTGCTGGCGCGGCTGTGGCCCGCACTGTCGGGCAGCGAGCAGTGGTTCTGGATCGTCAGCGGCGCAGGGGCCTGCACCTTGGTGATCGGCGCGTATTCGGCGATTTTCCAGACCGACCTAAAGGGCCTGCTCGCCTACTCCACCATCAGCCATCTGGGTTTGATCACCCTGTTGCTCGGCCTGAACAGCCCTCTCGCAGCGGTCGCCGCGGTGTTCCACATTCTCAACCACGCCACCTTCAAGGCCTCGCTGTTCATGGCCGCCGGGATCATCGACCACGAAAGCGGCACGCGGGACATCCGCAAGCTCAGCGGCCTGATCAAACTCATGCCCTACACCGCGACACTGGCCATGGTCGCCAGCGCTGCGATGGCCGGGGTGCCGCTGCTCAACGGCTTTCTGTCCAAGGAAATGTTCTTCGCCGAAACCGTGTTCATCTCCTCCACCGCGTGGGTCGAGGCGGCGTTGCCGGTGATCGCGACCATTGCCGGGACCTTCAGCGTCGCCTATTCCCTGCGCTTCACGGTGGACGTATTCTTCGGCCCCAAGGCCACTGACCTGCCTCACACGCCTCACGAGCCGCCACGTTGGATGCGGGTGCCGGTTGAATTGCTGGTGCTGACCTGCCTGATCGTCGGGATTTTCCCGGCGCTGTCGGTCGGCCCGCTGCTGGCCGCTGCCGCACAACCTGTCGTCGGCGGCGAACTGCCCGAATACAGCCTGGCCATCTGGCACGGCTGGAATGCGCCGATGATCATGAGCCTTATCGCCATGGGCGCGGGTATCCTGCTTTACCTGTTGCTGCGCCCTCACTTCAAGCGTGCCCGCTTCAAAGGTCCGCCGCTGATCTGGCGCCTGAATGGCAAGCGCCTGTTCGAGCGAGTGCTGGTGCTCAAGCTGCTCGCGGCACGCGGTCTTGAAAACCTGCTGACAACCCGACGCCTGCAAGCCCAGTTATTCCTGATGGTGTTCGTGTCGGTGATCGCAGGCTTCGTGCCGATGTACGACGGTGGCCTGACCTGGGGCGATCGCCCGAAAATTCCGGGGTCGGGTGTGTTCGTCATGCTGTGGTTGATCGCCATCGCCTGCGCCCTTGGTGCGGCATGGCAGGCCAAGTACCACCGACTGGCAGCCGTGACCATGGTCGGCGTCTGCGGCTTGATGACGTGCGTGACGTTCGTCTGGTTCTCCGCGCCGGATCTGGCCTTGACCCAACTGGCCGTCGAAGTGGTGACCACGGTGTTGATCCTGCTCGGCCTGCGCTGGCTGCCACGACGCAACGAGAACGTCGCCCCACCGCCTCGTTCGCGCAATCGTGCTCGCGCCCGTCGGGTGCGCGACTTCGTATTGTCAGTGGCAGTGGGCGGCGGCATGGCGCTGCTGTCCTACGCCATGCTGACTCGCCCTACGCCAAACGTGATTTCCGAGTTCTACCTCAGCCGCGCGCTGTCTCAGGGCGGCGGAACCAACGCGGTCAACGTGATGCTGGTGGATTTCCGCGGCTTCGACACCTTTGGTGAAATCACCGTATTGGCGGTGGTCGCACTGACGGTCTTCGCGCTGTTACGTCGCTTCCGGCCGCCGAAAGAAAGCATCCTGCTGCCCGCGCAACAGCGTTTGCTGGCGCGGGATGTGGTCACCGATCTGGTCAACCCCCGTAACGCCAAAGACACCGCGCTGGGCTTCATGATGGTGCCCGCCGTGCTGGTGCGCCTGCTGTTGCCAGTGGCGTTCGTGGTCTCGATGTACCTGTTCATGCGCGGCCATAACCAACCGGGCGGCGGTTTCGTCGCGGGGCTTGTGATGTCGGTGGCGTTCATTCTTCAGTACATGGTGGCAGGCACCCAGTGGGTCGAAGCTCATATGAGCTTGCGCCCGCTGCGCTGGATGGGCACCGGCCTGTTCTTCGCGCTGGCCACGGGGCTTGGCTCGATGGCGCTGGGTTATCCGTTCATGACCACTCACACTGCCCATCTTCACCTGCCGCTGTTCGGGGATTTCCACGTGGCCAGTGCGCTGTTCTTCGACATTGGCGTGTACGCCGTAGTGGTCGGCTCGACGCTGTTGATCCTGACCGCGCTGGCTCACCAATCCGTGCGCAGCCATCGCCCGACGTCGTTACCACAGCCGATTGATCCGGCACTCGCCCCCACCCCCTCACAAGGAATTCAGTGATGGAAGAAGTCATCGCGATTGCCATCGGCGTGCTCGCCGCCTCCGGTGTCTGGCTGATCCTGCGCCCTCGGACTTTTCAGGTAGTCATGGGCCTGTGCCTGCTGTCCTACGGCGTGAACCTGTTCATCTTCAGCATGGGCAGCCTGTTCATCGGCAAGGAGCCGATCATCAAGGACGGCGTGCCTCAAGACCTGTTCAATTACACCGACCCGCTGCCCCAGGCCCTGGTGCTCACGGCCATCGTTATCAGCTTCGCCATGACCGCGCTGTTTCTGGTGGTCCTGCTGGCGTCTCGCGGTTTGACCGGCAACGACCACGTCGACGGCCGGGAGGGCAGTGAATGAGTCTGATGACCCAACTGATCATCGCACCAATCCTGCTGCCCACCCTGACCGCCGCGTTGATGCTGTGGCTGGGCGAAAAACACAGGCCGCTGAAGGCGCGGATCAACCTGTTGTCCACCGCGCTCGGCCTGGCCATTTCCATCACCCTGATGATGTGGGTGCAGAAAACCGGCACGACCGGCTCCATCGGCGTGTATTTGCCGGGCAACTGGGAAGCGCCGTTCGGCATCGTGCTGGTGGTCGATCACTTGTCTGCGTTGATGCTGGTGCTGACCGGCATCGTCGCCTTCTGCGCGTTGCTCTTCGCGCTGGCCCGTTGGGACCGGGCAGGTGCGAGCTTTCATGCACTGTTCCAGATTCAGCTCATGGGCCTGTACGGCGCGTTTCTGACAGCCGACCTGTTCAACCTGTTCGTGTTCTTCGAGGTCCTGCTTGCTGCCTCCTACGGCCTGATGCTTCACGGGTCGGGCCGTGCGCGGGTGTCGGCAGGGCTGCATTACATCACCATCAACCTGCTGGCCTCATCGTTGTTTCTGATTGGTGCGGCGCTGATTTACGGGGTGACCGGCACTCTGAACCTGGCCGATCTCGCGATCAAAATTCCACAAGTCTCCGAGGCAGATCTGGGCCTTTTGCACGCAGGCGCGGCCATTCTGGCGGTGGCCTTTCTGGCCAAGGCCGGGATGTGGCCGCTGAACTTCTGGCTGGTGCCTGCTTACTCGGCGGCCAGTGCGCCGGTGGCGGCGCTGTTTGCCTTGATGACCAAAGTCGGCGCCTACACCCTGCTGCGCCTGTGGACACTGCTGTTTTCAGGGCAAGCCGGGGCGTCGGCATTCTTCGGTGGCGACTGGCTGATCTGGGGCGGGATGGCGACACTGGCCGTGGCCGCGATCTCCATCGTGGCGGCCCAGCGGCTGGAGCGCATGGCCAGCCTGAGTATTTTGGTGTCGGCGGGTATTCTTCTGTCAGCCATCGGCTTCGGCCAGCCGAGCCTCACTGCTGGTGCGCTGTTTTATCTGGTGAGTTCAACGTTGGCGCTGGCGGCCTTGTTCCTGTTGGCCGAACTGATCGAGCGCTCACGTTCGGCCAACGAAATCCCGCTGGAAGACGACGCCGATCAACTGCCCAAGGCGCTTGAATCTCTGCACCCGGTGCCGGGCACCAACCTGGATGACGAACAGAAAGCAGTGGTCGGTCAGGTGATCCCCTGGACCATGGCCTTTCTGGGTTTGAGTTTCATCGTGTGCGCGCTGCTGATCATCGGCATGCCACCGCTCTCGGGCTTTCTCGCCAAGCTGACGCTGATCAGCGCCCTGCTCAATCCGCTGGGGCTGGACGTGGCCAAAGATGAAGCGATCAGGGCCGACAGTTGGACGCTGGTCACGTTGTTGATCGTTTCGGGGCTGGCCTCGCTGTTCGCCTTTGTGCGCGTCGGCGTCAAACGTTTCTGGACCGCCCAGGATCGCCCGTCCCCGGCTCTGCGCATGTATGAATGCGTCCCTATCACCCTGCTGCTCGCGACCTGCATCGTCCTGACGTTCAAAGCAGAAGGATTGTTGCGCTACACCCAGGACACCGCTCAAGCGCTGCATGACCCACAGCAATACGTGCTGTCGGTGATGGCGGCCAAACCCGTGCCGTCACCCGATATGGAGGTGCAGCCATGAAGCGCCTGTTTCCTGCGCCGCTCTTGTCGCTGTCGCTTTGGGCGCTGTGGTTATTGCTCAACCTTTCCGTAAGCGCGGGCAACCTGCTGTTAGGCGCGTTACTGGCGTTTCTCGCGCCGATCCTGTTTGCGCCGTTGCGCCCGCAACCGGCACGCATTCGCAAACCGGGTGTGGCGATCAAACTGTTCTTTCTGGTCGGGCGGGACGTGCTGGTCTCCAACCTGCAAGTGGCCTGGGGCGTGTTGCGCGCCGGGCAAAAACCACCCCGTTCGGCGTTCGTCAAAATCCCGCTGGACCTGCATGACGCCCATGGTCTGGCCGCGCTTTCGATGGTGTGTACGGTGGTGCCCGGCACGGTTTGGTCGGAGCTGGCACTGGACCGCAGTGTGCTGCTGATGCACGTGTTCGACCTGGATGATGAAGCGCGCTTCATCGAGCACTTCAAGCGCACTTACGAACGCCCGTTGATGGAGATCTTCCAATGAGTCCGCTGCTCAACGTTGCGATCCTGCTCAGCCTGTCGCTGTTTACTCTGGCGATGGTGCTGACCCTGATCCGCCTGTTCAAAGGCCCGTCCGCCCAGGACCGGGTGCTGGCGCTGGACTACCTGTACCTGCTGGCCATGCTGATGATGCTGGTGCTGGGGATCCGTTATGCCAGTGACACCTATTTCGAAGCGGCGCTGCTGATCGCCCTGTTCGGCTTCGTTGGCTCGTTCGCCTTGGCCAAATTCCTGCTGCGTGGCGAGGTGATCGAATGAATACGCTGGTGGTGTTGCCGATGTGGGCACAGGGGCTCACAGCCGTGTTGCTGGTCGCCAGCAGCGTGTTTGCCTTGATCGGGGCGTTGGGGCTGTTGCGCATGAAAGAGTTTTTTCAGCGCATGCACCCACCGGCGCTGGCCTCGACCATCGGCGCCTGGTGCGTGGCGCTGGCCTCGATCATCTACTTCTCGGCGCTGAAAGAAGGGCCGATTCTGCATGCATGGCTGATCCCGATTCTGCTGGCGATCACCGTGCCGGTGACCACCTTGCTGCTGGCCCGAACCGGGTTGTTTCGCAAGCGCATGGCGGGGGATGCAGATGTGCCGCCGGAGGTGTCGGAGGGGCAACATGAGGGACGATGAGACTCGCCGATTTCAGTAGGACCAGCGAGGACAAAAACGGCCAGGGCGCTAAGGTATACCGTTGCGCCCATGCTCACGAAACCCGACACGCTGATTCAGGCGGTCGTAGTAGTCGTGAACAGCAGGTAGAGGGGGATGCGCAAGCGGCGTCTCGAACCAACGGTTCACGGACAAACCAATGGGGATGTCGGCCAGCGTAAAATGCTCGCCTGCCACATAGGCGCCGGTCGATGCCAGTTGCGCGTCCAGTACGTTCATGTAGCGCGCCCACTCCGCGCAACTGGCGGCAAGCATCTGCAAATCCTGATGCAAGGGCGACTGCCGCACCAACGCCATGAACGCATAGCTCCAGGACTTGTTCAGGTCCGAAGCCTGCCAGTCGATCCATTGATCGACCCGCGCCCGCGCCTGCGGATCGACCGGGTACAAACCCGCCTCACCGTAGCGTGACGCCAGGTAGCGGAGGATGGTGTTGGATTCCCACAAGGTGAAATCGCCGTCCTGAATCACCGGTACCATCGCGTTGGGGTTCAGCGCCAGAAACTCGGGCACATGAGTAGGCTGAAAACCCGATCCCCAGTCTTCACGCTGGAACGGCAGGCCGACTTCAGTGCAGGCCCACAGCACTTTTCGTACGTTGATTGAAGAGGCTTTGCCCAGTATCCGAAGCATGTCCGCGTCCTTGCCTGAAGAAAGCGGACAGTTTAATGAGGCTTCAGCCCTTCGTCACGGCACGCTCGATCCACTCGATGATGATGTGCGCGTCATAGGGCTTGCCCAGAAAGCACAGCGCCCCCGCGGCCATCGCACGTGCGCGCGCCGGCTCTCGGGGATACGCGGTGATGAAGATGATCGGCATCGACCGCCCTTCGCTCGCCAGTGCACGCTGTAACGCCAGACCGTCCATGCCCGGCATCTGCACGTCACAAATCAGGCAATCGACCGTTTCAACATCGAACGTTGCAAGAAACGCTTCGGCACTGGCAAACAGACGAGGCTCATGGCCAAGCGAACGCACCAGACTGGCAAGGGCCATCCGGCAGGATTGGTCATCATCGACGATGGCGATACGAGGCACGCGGTCCACGCACTAGGCCTCGGGCATGCAGGCGTTTGATTGCCAGGACTTTGGGCTGGTGCCGTTCAGTTTCCTGAAGACCCGAGTGAAGTACGACTGATCCGAAAACCCGCACTCGTGGGCCACCTGACAAATGGGCAATTTGCGTTGACGTAGCAGCGCTTCCGCCCGGCGAATCTGCTCCCTACGAAACCAGTCGTGCGGGGCCATGCCGGTGGCGTTTTTGAATGCACGGGAAAAGTGGCTTCTGGAAATCGCACATTCCTTGGCGATCCACTCGATCGAGCAGCCTTGGGCCATGAGACGAATCATCAGGTCCTTGGCCTTTTTCACGCGCCATGGCGCCAGCGACTCTTGTGGCCGTTTGAATGGACCATCGTCGCAGGCGTCGGTGATGACGTTGAGATCAAGGGCTGGCAGTGTAGACATGGGCCTTCTCTCTGCCCTACGGCAGTTGCAGTTGATGACTTGCCCGTACCACATCGGCCACGGTGCTGGCGTGCAATTTGCGCATCATGTTGGCGCGGTGCAGCTTTACCGTGATCTCGCTGACCTCCAGTTGGCTGGCGATCTGCTTGTTCAAAAAGCCGTTGGCCACACCGCCCATGACTTGCCGTTCTCGGGGCGTCAGGCAATCGAATCGCTTGCGCAACACATCGACCGCCCGCTGTTGTTCCAGGTACTCGGCGTACCCTGTCAACGCACTCGCGACCGCGTCGATCAACGCCTGTGAGCGAAAGGGTTTGGTGAGGAAATCCGTCGCGCCCGCTTTCATCGCGCGCACCGACATGGGAATGTCGCCATGACCGGTGATGAAGATGATGGGCAGTCGACTGCCCGAATCCGTCAGGCGCTGCTGCAGGTCGAACCCGCTGCAACCCTGCAACCGGACATCCAGAATCAGGCACCCTGCCCGTTTCGCCAGCGGGTGCGAGAACAGTTCATCCGGGTCACCCAGGGCAACGACGCGATAGCCGACCGACCTGAGCAGGCTCGCGAGCGCCTCCCTGAGCACCGGATCGTCGTCCACGACGAACACGACCGAATCGCTCATGCGGGTCGTGATCGCCAGGGTCATGTTGTGCATGTCAACCTCCTGTCTCATCACTGCCGTTCGAGCTTTACCGGGCGTCGAACGGCCAGCGCTCACATTGCTGGATCAGCCCACCGGAATCGGGTTGTCGACCAACGACTGGTTGAAACCATGAACCTGCGCATGCGCTTGAGAGCGGAGTTGTCGCGCAGCGCCTGAATGGCGGCGACCGTCACTTCCGGTGCGTCGGTGGCAAGACCCGCCGCCTTTCTGCGGCCCGCGATAATGACTTTATTGCCCAACTTATGGAACGCTTCCGCCAGGCCACGGCCAATGCCTGATGTGCCGCCTGTGATAAAAATAGTGTTATCGGTCAGTTGCATGGCCATCTGTCCTGTTGTCATAAGTTCGGGAATTCGAAAGTGCGCCACTTGACCTGGAGACAGTGCATTAACGGTATGCGACGAACTGTGTACTTGAGCGGACAACGGGTCAACTCATACTTAAGGTTAGGGTATGAACAACTAGCCTCCCCATTCATGACGACCGAACGATAAAAAAGAGCTGTTTTTCAAGACAGATAAAGGGCCTGTTTCCGGTTAATCCGTGTCCCCTTCCCTGGCTTCGCGCCTGAGCGATTGCGGCGAGACACCCAGCTTGCGAACGAACACCTCGCGCAGATGACGACGGTCGCGAAACCCGGTCTCGCGGGCGATGATTTCCAGCGAATGCTGACCGCGCTGGATCATGTTCCGCGCGGTTTCCAACCGAAGCTGCTCCACGGCCTTGGCCGGTGACAGGCCGGTTTCCGACAGAAAGACCCGGCGGAACTGCCGCTCGCTGAGGTGGACGGTCCGCGCCAGAACTTCCGCGCTCAAGTCATCGCTCAGGTGCGCCCGGGCATAGTCCAGTGCCACCTGAACGCGGTCGGATTTGGGCGCGATATTGAGCATTTCAGAATGCTGGGATTGCCCGCCAGAGCGTCGGTGGTACATGACGAGCACCTTGGCGACGCGGTTGGCGACCCCATGGCCCAGGTCTTTTTCGACCATGCCCAGTGCCAGGTCCATTGCCGCCGACAGCCCGGCAGACGTCCAGATGGCACCGTCATTGATGAAGATCGAATCCGGTTCGACGAATGTGCCCGGAAAACGGTCCTTGAGAATGCTGGCATAGGCCCAGTGGGTGGTGACTTTCTTGCCTTCGAGCAGACCGGCTTGCGCCAGCACGAAGGCTCCCGTGCACATGCCGCCCACCCGCTGCGCCTGACCTGCCGCCCGCTTGAGAAAATCCAGTTCCTCGGCGGTGCTGACATGGCCGATCGGATCAACGATGCCGGACACCATCCACGTATCCGCCCGGGATTCGGACGTCACTGACTGCGTATTCACCGACGCCCCGATGGAGGAGGTGACCACGCCCCCGCGCAGCGAATAATTGGTGACCTGATAGACCTGCTCCTTGGCGACGACGTTGGCGAATTCGAACACCGACTGGGTGCCCAACGCCATGACCTGAAATCCATCGGTCAGGAAATAGCCGATTCTGTGCATGTTCGCTCCGTCTGGCGCCATGTCCGAAAACATGACCGTAAATGTCGTTTCAATTCGCGTCAACGCACGGCACGATGCGAATAAGGAAGTGACAGCTCATCGGGGGATGATCGGGGTCGCATCCTATAATGAATTTCATCGTGAATCGACAGTTGTCCAGCCATTCACTTCTTCATTGATACTGCATGAAATGTGCAGTGCCCCATGGCGCGCAACTGTAAAAGTTCTATAAAAAACGCCATGACAGAACTAATGCAATACGCACCAGAATCCTATTAATCCTGTTCATTCGCTCGTACTAATAAAAACCGCAAGATCATCAAGGGACAGCAACAATATTCCGTTCTGCCCCTCGTTTTCTTAATAGGCTTGATCACGAAGAGCAAATGACTATGGCTGAGCAATCCGTAAGTTTTCATGCCCCTGTGCGTTACGTGGAAATCGGTGGCCGAACACTCGCCTATCGAACGTTTGGGCACGGCATTCCTCTCGTGTTGTGTGTTCGGTTTCGTGGAACGATGGACGCGTGGGATCCGGTGTTTCTCGACAGCTTGGTGCAGCAGGGTTTCGAGGTCACCGTTTTCGACTACAGCGGTCTGGGCCGCTCGACCGGCGAGAAGACCTACAACCCCGCCTCGCTTGCGAAGGACACCCTTGAGCTGATCACCGCCCTGAAACTGGGGCGGGTGGTCATTGGCGGCTGGTCGATCGGCGGCGTGGCCGCGCAAATCGTGCTCGCTCAGGCGCCGCAGTCGGTGAGCCATCTGGTGTTGATCGCGACCACGCCGCCGGGCGTGCTGGTCAAGACCGGCGAGCCGCTGTTCTACGAGTTGGCTCGCCGTGAAAACGACTTCGACGATTTCGTCAGTCTGTTTTTCGAGCCGTCCTCCGCGACCAGCCGCAGCGCGGCCAAACGCGCCTGGGAACGACTCGCGGTCAAGCGCGACGATGCCAGCCCCGAGGTGCCCCACGAATGGGCCGGGGCGCAGTTGGGGGACGGACCGAAAAACCCGGTGTTCCCGGCGGACGCCGTATTGCAGGTCCTGAAAACCACGACCGTGCCGGTGCTGCACTTGGGCGCGGACCACGACATCGCCTTTCCGGTAGAGAACTGGTACGCGCTGAGCGGCCAGTTGCCGACGCTGCACACCGTGACCTTTCCAGCTGCAGGCCACGGGCCTCAATTGCAGTTTCCCCGAACCGCTGCCCGACACATCGCGGCGTTCGTGAATGCCGACAACGACTGACACCCGATCAACCGGGCCACACATCCCACCGCTGGCCCGCTGAGTTTTCACGGCAACGGAGGGCGGCGTCTCGACAATGGCGAGACGCGCCGCTCACCGCTGCCCATTCAACACGTTTAGAGAGCGATCATTCATGACATCCCCGACTACTTACAAAGCTGTTGTCGCCACCGCCCCCGGCCAACTGGAGCTGGTCGAACGCCCCATTCCGATACCGGGCATTGGCCAGGTGCGCATCCGGGTCGAAGCCTGCGGCGTGTGCCACTCCGACAGCGCCACGGTGGAGGGCTTCGCAGGCGTCCCCTACCCTCGCGTACCAGGCCATGAAGTCATTGGCCGCATCGACGCACTGGGCGATGGTGTTCAGGGCTGGAGCGTCGGGCAACGGGTCGGCGTTGGTTTCCTCGCGGGAGAAGACGGCACCTGCCCATCGTGCCGACAGGGCGACCCGGTGACCTGCCAGAACCCGGTGATCACCGGGATGACCACCGACGGCGGTTACGCCGAAATCATGGTGGCCGAGGCTCGCGGGCTGGTGAACGTGCCGGAAGACCTGGACGCCGCCGAGGCCGCACCCCTGCTGTGTGCGGGCCTGACGACATTCAACGCCTTGCGTCACTCCGGCGCTCAGGCGGGTGATGTGGTCGCCATCCACGGGCTGGGCGGGCTGGGGCATCTGGGCGTGCAGTTCGCGCGCAAGATGGGCTTTCACACCGTGGTGATCGCGCGAGGCGCCAACAAGGCAGACATGGCGCTGTCTTTGGGCGCGCACCGCTACATCGATGCGACCACCGAAAACGTCGCCGAAGTGCTGCGCAGCCTGGGTGGCGCGAAGGTGGTGCTTGGCACGGCGCCTTCGGCGCAAGGCATGACCGACACCATTCCCGGTTTGTCGCCGCGTGGTCAGTTGGTGGTCGTCGCAGTTCCGGGCGAACCCCTCGCCATCAACGCCACCGACCTGATCTTCGGCGCGCGCTCGGTCAGTGGTGCCCTCACCGGCACCGTCATCGACAACGAACAGACCCTGGCCTTCGCCAACCTTCAGGCCATTCGCCCGCTGGTGGAGACGTTCCCGCTCGAACAAGCCGCCGAAGCATACGCCCGCATGATGCGCGCCGACGTGAAGCTGCGCGCGGTGCTGGTCATGGGAACGCCCACGCCATGACACCACCGATCACGCCCGCCGAAGCGCACGTATTCGAGCGCTTTCACGACGCGGTGTTCGTGCGTGACATGGAAGGAACCATCCACTTCTGGAATGCTGCGTCGGCCGCCCTGTACGGGTGGCCCTCGCACACCGCGCTGGGCGCCAACGCGCGCGCCCTGCTGAAGTGCGAACACCACCGCGATCCACACGCCTGCGCCGACGCCAAGGTGCTGGCGGACGGTTATTGGGAAGGCGAGTTGTCGCGGCTGACCGAAACGGGCTCCCGTCGTTTGGTGAACGTCCGCTGGTCCCTGCGCAGGGATGCGGCGGGCAACCCCGTCGGCGTGCTGGAAACCGGCCACGACATTTCCTCGGCCAAGGAACTGGAGCGCCATCTCAAGGCCAGCGAGTACCGTTATCGCAATCTGTTTCAGGCCATGGCGGCCTCGTTCTGGGAGCTGGACTTCACCGCCGTCGGCCCCAAAATCCGTGCACTACTCGATGCCGGGGTGCGTGATCTGGAGCCTTACTTTCTGGCCCATCCTGAAGTGGTGCGCGACATGATGCGCAGCACCCGCGTGCTCGACCTGAACGACCACAGCCTGCGCCTCTTCGGTCGTGGCAACCGCGCCGAAATGCTCGGCACGGTTGATCGCTATTGGCCGGACGAGAGCATTCAGGTTTACGCCCGCTGCGTCGTCAAATCCCTGGCGGGATTGCCCAACAACATCGAAGTCACACGCTTGAGAACCATCGACGGCACCGCGTTCGAGTGCCTGTTCACGGCCTGTTTCTCCAAAGAAAATCTGGCGCGCGGAGTGATCCTGATCGGCATCATCGACCTGTCCGAACTGGCGGCAGCGCGTCATGCGCTGGAGATCATGCAGACCGAACTCGCCCATGTGGCACGTATCTCGATACTGGGCGAGTTGAGTGCGTCGATCGCCCATGAAATCAAACAGCCCCTCACCTCGATTTCCACTTACGCGCAAGCCGCCCTGCGCTGGCTCAAACGGCCGCAGCCTGATTTGCAGGAGATCGAAAACGCGCTGTTGCAGATCATAGACGAGGCACAAAGGACCGACGATGTCATCGGCCGCATTCGCGCCATGGCGCTGCGTCGCCCCGCTGAAGAATCGGACGTGGCCATCAACGAAGTGGTTCAGGACTCGCTGCAGTTCACCGATCATGAACTGCGCAAGCATTCGATCCGCCTGACCACCGAGCTGGCCGGCGCACTGCCACCGGTTCGTGCCGACCGGGTGCTGTTGCAGCAGGTGATCGTCAACCTGGTGATGAACGCCGCTCAAGCCATGGCCTCGACCGCATCTGCGTCTCGGGAACTGACGCTGCGAAGTACCAGCCCGGACGGCCAGGACGTGCGTTTCGAAGTGCTGGACAGCGGCCCCGGCATCGCTCCCGGCCTTGAGCACAAACTGTTCGAAAGCTTCTTCACCACCAAGACCACCGGCATGGGCATGGGCCTGCCGATCTGCCGCTCGATCATCGAGGCTGCGGGCGGCCTGATTCAACTGGAGAACCGGGACGATGGCTCATCGGGCGCGAAGGTCACGATCACCCTGCCCGGCCTGAAGCGCCCCGTCTGACAGCTCCCCTGCCGCTCAGGAGAGACACGACAGCAGGTCATGCTCGGTGGCGTCGTCACGTTCATAGATGGCAATCGAGCGTAATAGATTGCGCTCGATCAACTGCTCGAACGCAGGCCGGAATATCGCGTCGGTGCTTGCGTCCATGGTCTCCAGCGTCGACCACGCGCACTCGATCACCCAACGCCCCCATGACTGCCCCTGCACATGCACATGACAGTCGACGCAACCGTCAGCGCCTTTGAGTTGCGCCATCGACGCATGCATCAACTGTGCGCACGTCGACGAGAGATGGGGATGTGCCTGTATGACCACGATTTTTCTTGCAGATGAAATGCGCATCGGAATCCCCGTTGACGGCCCTCTGCACCGAGAGCAGCCGAAGTGAGCAACGCATGAATGAAAGTGGGGTCTGGCCGTATGATCCAGCGCCGGGGAAAGGTGCGCCATAGTCGGTTGGCATAGCGACCCCACACTCAGGTATAGGGTGGCGATTGCGAAGCAGCAACGAGGCCCGCCATCAACAGGTGTTTCAAGGGTCGACCACTCACAGGCCATCGCATATAAGGTGCTTTTCGTAACGCAGCGCTTCGGTGTGGTCTTCGTAGTAATGCTCGACGCATGCGAAACGCTGATATCCGTTGGCTTCGTAGAGGCTGATGGCGGCGGGATTGTCGGGGCGCACCTCCAGTCGCAACCGCGTGCAATGGCGGGCCAATGCACAGGTCTGCGCTTCATCCAGCAAACGCTGCCCCAATCCATGCCCGCGCCAGGCCCGGCTGACAGCAATCGAATACAGACGTGCAACGGAGGTGCCCCGACGAAACAACACCAGGGCATAACCGGCAAGTTTTTTCTGCGCGGTGACGACGATCAGACTGGCGTTCGCCCGGCTGACCATCCTGTGGAAATGGCGCTGACGCAAGCGGTCGAGGGTGAAACATTCCTGCTCCAGCTCGACCAGAGCCTGCACATCGTCCATCGACGCAACGTGAACATCAAAAAGCATGGCAACACCGTAATGTTTGAGTAACGAACCGGGACAGGCCCAAAGGCCCGTGATTTATTGAAGCGGCGTCTTCTTCAATACGGATCGATTACTCATGTCAGCGGTGCCAGCCAACGTGAACGCAGTATTGGACAAATCCGAAGGTTCGACAATCACCCTCGTCGAGGCACCTCCCAGTCCCCACCCTTCTGGCAGTCGATTGCTGATTCTGGTCGAACGCAAGGAGGACTGGGCCGACTACCTGCCCAGCGAAAGCCTGATGCTGGCGCAGGATTACCTGGAGCACAGCGACGATTTCCCCCCTCGCACCCAGGTCATCAACCTGTGCCGTCATTACAAA
The DNA here is from genome assembly GCF_044900175.1 of Pseudomonas sp. NPDC088444. Taxonomy (NCBI): domain Bacteria; kingdom Pseudomonadati; phylum Pseudomonadota; class Gammaproteobacteria; order Pseudomonadales; family Pseudomonadaceae; genus Pseudomonas; species Pseudomonas sp. NPDC088444. The sequence goes on along the minus strand of NZ_JBJDNK010000019.1, from coordinate 32,622 downwards.
TACCTGGGGCAAGGCTACTACTGCTCGCTACTCGCCGAAGCCCGTGGCCACAAGGTGTTTCCCTCGGTGAGAACGGTCAGCGAACTGGCTCGCAAGGCCTTGTATGGCGTCGGGCTGGACGATCTTGAACGCACGCTGGAACGAGCGCTGGCCAATCATCCCTACGGCAGCACTGAAGCGTTCACACTGTCGTTGTATTTCGGCAAGGCTTCCATCGCCTCGCTCCAAGAGCTGGGTCGCCAGCTCTTCGAGAGCTTCCCTTGCCCAATCCTGCTGGTGGAGTTTCGTCGCGGCGAAACCTGGCAGATCGCCGGGATCAAAGCGGGTGCGCTGCACCGGCTTCGCGACGAACAGCAGCACGTCTTCGCTGACGCGCTGGATGCTTTCAACCGACGTACCTGGCGTCAACCGGCCTCTCGCCGGGTGGCCCGTTACGATCTGGCGATCCTTCACGACCCGACCGAAGCACTGCCCCCCTCCAACCCCCGAGCGCTGGAACGCTTCGTCGAAACCGGCAAGCAGTTGGGCATCGACATCGAACTGATCGAGAAAAAGGACTATGCGCGCCTGGCCGAGTTCGACGCCCTGTTCATCCGCGAAACCACGCGGGTGGACGACCATACCTATCGGTTCGCCAAAAAGGCCGAGAGCGAAGGTCTGGTGGTCATCGATGACCCCTCCTCCATTCTTCGCTGCACCAACAAGGTCTACCTGGCCGACCTGCTCAAGCGCCGGGGGCTGGGTATGCCTGCCACCGACATTCTCTACAAGGACCGCCCTCAGGAACTGGAACGGGTGGGTCGTCGCCTGGGCTTTCCACTGGTGCTGAAAATCCCGGACGGCTGTTTCTCGCGAGGCGTGATCAAGGTCGCCGACGCGCAGGCGCTGCACGCCGCCGCACAGGAACTGTTCGAACACTCGGTGCTGCTGCTCGCGCAGGAATATTGCTACACCGATTACGACTGGCGGGTGGGCGTACTCAACGGCGAAGCGCTCTATGCCTGCCAGTACTTCATGTCCAAGGGACACTGGCAGATCTACAACCACAAAGCGTTGGCCGGTGAAGTCAACGGCCTGTGTCGTGCTGTCCCGGTGGAGCAGGCCCCGGTCGCCGTCATAAAGCTGGCCGTGGACACCGCACGGCTGATCGGCGATGGGCTTTATGGCGTCGATCTCAAGCAGGCCGGCGATCGCGTGTTGGTCATCGAAGTGAACGACAACCCCAATCTGGATGCCGGAATCGAAGACGCCGTGCTGGGGGACGAGTTGTATCGTCGGGTGTTGCAGGCCTTCACCCATCGACTCGAACGAAAACACCGTGGACAGGCGTGGTGAACGATGGTTGAAGGCTACTGCATTCAATCCGGTGCCCTGCGCGCGGCACCTGAACACAACGCCGAGGTGTGGCTGTGCATCGCACCGGATGCCCATCAACAAGTGGCCTTGCAGGCGCGGCTCGGCATCAGCGCACAAGCCATGGAGTCCTCGCTGGACCCGGACGAAGTGGCCCGAATCGAGATCAAGCCCGATCACCTGTTCCTGATCTGGAAGCGCCCGGAGAGCTTCGACGGCCGGGCCTTCAATGTGTCGTCTTTCGGCGTGGTGTTGAGCGAGCAGCGACTGGTGGTGATCTGCGCCAGCAACTCGCTGCTCTCGAACGTGAAGGACGAACCGGACCTGACCGGACCACTGGATGTGCTCATGGCGCTGCTGGCCGAAAGCGTTCATCACTACCTGGGGCATTTGCGCGTGGTGAAACAGGTCGCCCGCGAGATTCAGCAGCAATTCACTGAAGCGATGGACAACCGCCAACTGGCGCAGATGTACAACCTCAGCGAAAGCCTCGTGTACTACGTCAACGCGATTCACGGCAACGGTACGGTACTCACCCTGTTGCGCAGCCATGGGCAGCGGCAAGGTTTCAGCCCCGACCAACTGGACACACTCAACGACCTGATCATCGAAAACGAGCAGAGCTATCAGCAAGCCAGAATCCACGCCAAGGTGTTCGCCAACCTCATCGAATCCCGGGGCAACCTCGCCAACAACGGCATGAACCTGGCGCTGCGCAAACTCACCCTGATCAACGTCGTGTTCTTGCCGCTGAACCTGATTGCCGGCATTGGCGGCATGTCTGAGTTCAGCATGATGACCGCAGGCGTGCCCTGGTGGATATCGTTCCCGGCGCTGGTTTTGGGCATGACAGTGCTGGGTGCCGGGATGGTCGTCGCCCTGCGCCGCATGGCCTGACCAACCCCCTTCATTTCCTTCGCACACAACGTTCAGGAGTCAAAGATGCAAGCCTCAGACATCGGTTTGGTGATGATGGGTGTGATCGCGGTGCTGGGTACCGTGATCAGCCTGCTCGACCATCGCACGCAACGCGAGCCATCAGCGCAGGGCCGTCGAGCGGATCGGGAAAACCCTCGAAGCTGACAACCGCTGCGGTGACGTTACAGGGGCATGGACGCCCTCCTCCGTCAAACGGCCGCTGTCCTTCATATGTCGATGTCCAGGCTATCCACCAACGCTCTGAGCTTCAGCGTGGTGGCGATGGTCCTGATGAGCAATCACTGAGCTGTGGCGAGCGCCTGAAAGACGAGCGCCGACGTGCACGGCATGGCCACGTCGGCGCTTGTTTTTCAGGGATGAACCACCCCGATTTGCTGAAGGAAGGTCAGGTTGTCTTCCAGATGCCAGTTTTCAGCGATGCGGCCATCGGCGATGCGGTAGATGTCGGTGGCGATGAAGTTAACCGCCTGCCCCTGCCCTTTCACACCGTTGAACATGCCGGTGAAATGCCCAGTGAAGCGCAGGTGCGAGACGACGCGATCGCCGCTGACGATCATTTGCTGGACCTCCACCGCGAGGTCCGGCACGGCCGTCAGAAACCCTTTGGACGCGGCCAAGGGCCCTGCGATGCCTTGCGGGCGCCCCGCTGGCAGGGTGCGGTCCATGAAGTCAGGGGCCAGCGCAGCGCGAGCCAGGTCCGGGTTTCCGGAAGCCCAGAAGGTCGCGTAACGGCGCGCAGCCAGCGTTTGGGCCTGCACGTGTTCTGGCGTCGCAGCGGGATCGGTGATCAGCACGTTGGGTGCAATCAACGGTGTTTCGGCAGCGACGGCCGTTTGGGTCAGCGCAGAAGTCAGGGCAGCAGCGGCCAGCAGGCCAGTGATCAAAGCACGCATCAGATTTCTCCAGTGTTGGCAGGTGGGTAGTCGACGTAGCCCTCAGCAGCGCCCCCAAACAGGGTCGACGGATCGAGTGCCGCAAGGGGCAGGTTGTGTTGCAGACGCGTTGGCAAGTCAGGGTTGCCGACGAAGGCCCTGCCAAACGCCACAAGGTCGGCGTAGCCTTGGGCGATCACCCATTCGGCGCGCTCACGGTCGTAGTGACCAGCGACGATGATCGGGCGGCTGAAACGTTCACGCAGGGACTTGCGGAATGACTCGGTGAAGACCGGCGCATCGTCCCAGTCGGCTTCCACCAGGTGCAGGTAGCCAATGCCTTTGGCTTGCAGGTATTCAGCAGCTTCGAGGATGGTGGGCAGAATGTCCGGGCAGTCCATGCCCCGCGCGGTGAGGAACGGCGCCAGGCGAATGGCCGTGCGTTCGGCGCCGATTTCATCGCTGATCGCGTCGATCACTTCCCGCAGAAAGCGCAGGCGATTACTGCGAGAGCCGCCGTATTCGTCGGTGCGTTTGTTGGAGGTGGTGCGCAGGAACTGATCCACCAGATAGCCGTTGGCGCCGTGCACTTCCACGCCATCGAAACCGGCGCGGATGGCGCGACATGCAGCCTGGCGGAAGTCGTCGACGATTTGCGCGATTTCAATGCGGCTCAAGGCACGGGGCGTCGGGCTGTCGACCATGGCGCCTTGCCCGGTGACGGGGTCGACTTTCCAGATCTGCCCTTCGAACGGCTCGGCAGACGGCGCCACCGGCAGCTCGCCACCGTGGAAGTCCGGGTGCGACATGCGCCCCACGTGCCACAGTTGCAGGAAGATGCGACCGCCTTCGGCGTGCACCGCCTGGGTGATGCCGCGCCAGCCCTCCACTTGCGCTTCGCTGTAGATACCTGGGGTGAAGGAGTAGCCCTTGCCCTGAGGCGAGATCTGCGAGGCTTCAGTGACGATCAACGCAGCCGAGGCGCGCTGGGCGTAATACTGCGCGTTGAGCGAATTGGGGATGTCGCCGGGCTGAGTGCTGCGAGCGCGGGTCATGGGGGCCATCACCACGCGGTGCGGGGCGTTCAGGCCAGCGAAGGCAATGGGGGTGAACAGGTTCGTTGAGGGTGGCATGGTGAAGGATTCCTGAGTCAGTGGCGGTTGATGGACTCAGTGTGCGTTTGGCGATCCGATTTGATAATTGGGTTAATCTTTGATGGATTTTCAAAAAATCTGGAAAAGTCATGGACAACCTGGAAGCCATTCGGCTGTTCGTCGAGGCTGCTCAATCCGGCGGGCTTTCAGCGGCCGGTCGCAAACTGGGCCTGTCACCGGCAGCGGCAAGTGCACGTTTGCTCAAACTTGAGTCGTCCCTCGACACCCGCCTGTTCGAACGCACCACACGCCAATTGCGGCTGACCGACGAGGGCCGGATTTACCTGCAACATTGCCGTCAGGCCTTGCAGGCACTGGACGACGCCCGCGCGGCGCTGTCGGTGGAGAAGAAGGAAATTCGCGGCAAGATTCGTATCTCGGCCACCTCGGACTTCGGTCGCCACGTGCTCAACCCCTGGCTTGACGAGTTCACCGCGCGGTATCCCCAGGTGGTGCCTGCGTTGCTGCTCTCTGATTCGCTGTCTCATCTGATCGCCGACGACGTGGACCTGATGATCCGTTTTGGCGTGCCGCCGGACAGTTCGCTGATCGCCCGCCCGCTGGCCACCAATCGCCGGGTGCTGTGCGCCTCCCCGGCATATCTGCGGCGCAAGGGCATGCCTGATCACCCGGATCAACTGACGAACTTCGACCACATCATCGCGGGCTCGTCAGGCTGGTCCAGCGAGTGGCGTCTGCAACGAGGCGATGAAAGCTGCGTATTCAAGGTGCCACTGGAAGCCGCCCGCGAGACCAACGACGGCGCCCTGGCCCGTCAATGGGCCATCGACGGTCATGGCATCACCCTCAAGTCGATCTGGGACATCAACGCCGATCTGGCGGCGGGTCGTTTACAGTTGGTGATGCCCGATTGGCAAACCGCCGAGGCGCCGGTGCATGCGCTGTACCCGCGCAATCGCTACCTGCCGCCGAGGGTGCGAGCATTGCTGGATTTCCTGCGCGAGCGCTTTGAACGGGCTGCGCAAGAAACCGCTCTCTAACGGCCGGTCGGCAGGACTGCTACAAGGGACCGTGTTAGCTACGCCACGACGCGGCATCTGGAAGGCAGGCTGAGCGCACGCAGATATTCAGCGCTCTGGGCTCGCTGCGCGAGCCGATCTTTCCGGTTTTTTTGAAAATCCGTCAAACACCAGCCCAATTTTCAACATCAAGACTGATTTGCACAATGAGTTCACTCCATCAATGACCTCACGGGCAAAGCAGGCCTTCCCATGTACCTGGATCACGCCAATATCGTTACCCCGGACCTCGACGCGACGGTCCGTTTCTTCACCGAAGTAATCGGTTTGAGGGCTGGCCATCGCCCGAATTTCCGGGTGCCCGGCGTCTGGCTCTACCGTGATGAGCGCCCCCTGATTCACTTGAGCCAGGCCACGGGCGGCTCGCCCGCGACCTGGTTGTCGTCGCGCATCGACCACATTGCTCTGCGCGTCGCCGACCTGACCGAGTGGACCGCCCTACTCGACCGGGTCAACGCCAGCGGCCTCGACCACCAGATCCATACACCCGATGACGGCAGCGACTTTCAGCTGTGGGTGCCATTGGCCGCGGGCGTCACGGTGGAAGTCATCGTGGCGCCATGAACGCGCGAAGAAAGCCCCTCAGGACAACGAATACTCCTTCCCGATCACTTGGGGATCGAACGGTTTGCGGCTGAAAATCCGCCGTACCATGGGCGCGAAGTGTTGCAGATCCGGTGTCGGGTAGTCGGGGTCGAACGACGCCTGATCCCAGCGCTCGCAGAAATCCACGCAGAGCGAATAACAAGGGTGATCCTTGTAGCGATCCCGCTCGTTACGATCGCCACCGAAGTGATGGGCGTAGTAGAAATTCTGGAACAGGCCATGATGGTGAAGGATCCAGGCCACCTCGCCACGCACGTAGGGCCGAATCACCGACGCCGCGAATTGGGAGTGGTTATAGGGCGCCAGGTCGTCGCCAATGTCGTGGATCAATGCACCAACGATCATCTCCTCGTCTGCCCCGTCCGCCTCAGCGCGAGCGGCGGTTTGCAGGGAATGTTCCAGGCGGTTGATCTGGTAGCCCGAAAGCGTCGTCGCCAACCCTTGCAAAGCGTTCAGAATCCTCTCGGGCAGCCCTTTGTTGAATTCTTTTTCAAGGTGTTCAAGGAAGTGATACTCCTCGAACGTGCCGTCTTTCATGCGGATGAATTCGACCTGGTCCATATCAGGCAGCCTCTTCGGATGTACGGTTTCGTTTGAAGATCTCGCTCAACCGCTCACGGGGTCCATCAAGATCGATGTAGCAGCCCTGCAGATGGCGATGACCTTGCGCCGGGTCGTAGTGGGTGCGCCCGTGCAGCACGCGGCTGTTGTCGAACAACATCAACTCGCCAGCCTGCAGGCGGAATCTGACCTCGTAATCCGGGTGATTGAACAGCTCGGCCAGGCGCTTGCGGGCCAGATGAAACGCGCGCATGTCCGCCGCCCCCAACAGCGGCAAACTGTCCAGCCGCGGGCTGTAATGCACACCCAGGGTCTGGCCGGCTTCGTCGGTTTTGATCATCGGCCTGCGGGTGGTCAGCTCGACGCCCTTGTCCACGAAGCGGAAGCGCACCGGGGTGTTCTTGAGCAACAGGTAACCGGGCAGGTCTTGCGCTTTCAATGCCTCGACCACCTTGATGCTGTCCACCAGCGTCGACAGGCCGCCCGAAGTTTCGTTGATCAGGCAATGCAGCAACTGAATACCGGGCACCGGATCGCGATAAGGGTTGTCGGTGTGCGGCCCCAATCGGACGCTGCGGTACGCCAGATCATTGGCCTGAGGTTTGGAGTACACCTCGAAGTATTGTCCGAAGTTGGTTTCCTTCACATAACCAAACTTGCTGCCCACCGCCAGCACCTGCTCCGGCGTGTTCGGAACGTGGGTCAGCACGATGTAGCCGTACTTGAGATACGCCGTCAGTGCGGCCTCGAATGCCGGGTCGTGGTTCATCGCGCGCCAGTCGTGGCGAATCAGGCTTTGATCCAGATCGCTCCCCCACGCCACCGTTGACGGCGCGTGATCAGCATCGACCAGCTCTGCCATCAGTTCCTTGGTCGAATACGTGGCGCAATAGCCGTCGCTGAAGGCCAGTTGCACCTGCCCCGCCGAGACGTGCTGCACATCGATCAGACGAATGTCAGGGTCGATGAGGTGCGAGTCAAACAAGCGCTGCTGAGTGAGCGAATCAGTGGCATCCGGGTCCTGCGTCTTCTCTCGCAGCCAAAGGGCTGGCACTTCGTACTCGCCGGATTCGGTGAGCAACTTGATGGCGGGTGGCGTCTGTTGAATGTCCAGTTCGGTGGCGTGCATGGGGCAAGTCCTGAGGGTTTGGGAAGCATTCATTCCTGGAAAGAAGCGCGAGTTGAAGCGCCGGTTCGTCGCGTCACCATGCAGCTTTCTAATGCATGCACTTTGCGAATTGGCAGCAGGCGACGTTGTGTGTGAGGATGCGCTGGCGCTTTTCGTTGCTTCTTAGTGGGCACTCTAGCCAGCGAGAGGCAGTGCCGGTAGCTGCCCAAACTTTATACAGACCATGCAAAAACCTTATGAAAGATAACCACCGCAACCTCCCGGCGCTGAAGGCACTGATGGCGTTCGAAGCCGCGGTGAGGCTCGGGTCCATGACCGCTGCTGCGAAAGAGACCGGGACCACCCAACCGGCCATTTCCCAGCAGATCAGGAGCCTGGAAGACACCGTGGGCGGTGCGCTACTTGACCGCTCGGGCAATCGCTTGCGCCCGACACCAACGGGCAAGCGCTTTCACGAAGAACTTTCTCCAGTGTTGACCCATCTGCATGCCGCCCTTGAGCGCGCCCGCGTCGGCCTGACGCAGCAGGTTCCGCTGATCACCATCGCGGCGAACTTCGGCTTTTCACACCTCTGGTTGTTACCCCGATTGCACGTGTTGCAGAGCGCGTTTCCGGACGTGCGGTTTCAGGTCCTCCCTGTCGACACGCTGGACGCTGCCCTCCTGCACGAAGCCGATCTTTCCATCAGCTTCGATCAGCGCAATTCAGGGCGTGAAGGCGAAATCATGCTGGCACCCGAGTGCGTCTTCCCTGTGTGCAGCCCGGGCTTTGCACAGCTGCATGCGCTGGGAAACGAGGTGACTGAACGCGATTTGCGCGCTGTCGCGCTGCTGCACATGGACGAGCGCAACCCGCGCTGGCTGGACTGGGCACGCTGGTCCGATCTGGCGGGGTTTGGCAAGCTGAATGAACAGACCAGCTTCACGTTCAACAACTATCCGCTGCTGTTGAACGCTGCGATTCAAGGCCATGGCCTGGTGCTGGCGTGGGGCGCACTGGCCGAGCAGGCCATACAAGACGGGCTGCTGCTGCCGCTGGGACCGACCGTCACCCGCCAGGATCACGGGTATCTGTTGCGAACCCGTCATCGCAACAACGCCCTGATCGCGCCCATCGTTGAGTGGTTCAAATCCACCATGAACTCGACTCAGGCGTGACCTCACTTCGCAGCCGTCAATCGGTGCACGCGACAGGGACTGCGCGTCGCTCACGGCCTGGCTCGGATCGTCGACGATGCGCACATGAATGTTCAACGCGCGCAGTTCACGCTCTGTCTGTGCCAGCTTTTCAGCAGTGCGATTCCACAGCGCACCGTATCGATGACGATGAACGCTGCCTCCTCCATAGGTAGAAGTCGCCCGTGACCATGTGACCACGTTCTTCCAGTCCGCCGCCGGGTCGTCAGTGGGGCCTGAGCGTTGTGAAACGGTGATGCCGATGTCCGGGTAATCCGGGTGAGCGACGAAACGAACCCGAGCATCGGCTTCATCGATCCTCCGCACTCGTGATAAATTCTGCGCCGCCACCTCTAACCCATAGAGGGCATTCAAGGAGAGAAGTAAGTGATCAAGTCTTTGTTGGTTGGCGCAATGCTGACACTGGTATCCGCATCGGCTTTTGCACTGAGTTGCGACAACCCTCGCAACGCCTATGACCGAACCTACTGCGCGTCGCTGAAAATGGTTCAGTCAGATCAGGACATCAACGAGCAATACAAGAAGACGGTGAGCGTGCTAAACCCGGAGCAAAAGAAAAAAGTCAAAGACGCCCAGATCCAGTGGATCAAGATTCGTGACAACGCCTGCTCCAACGATGGCCTGCTCTACCTGGACTGTGCCAACGAGAAGACCGAAGCGCGTATCGTGATACTCAAAGCCATCGAGCGCGAATGCCGCGCTTCGGGTTGCGACGACGCCAAGCTGTCGCAAGTGGAATAAGCGCTACCCACTTTTTTCATCCGCTGCTTATCAATAATCAAGGGCCGGAAGCTGCCGACCATACGGAAACGGCAGCCTCAGGCTCATCTTCAGGCAACGTTGGGGAACCAGATCAACGTGCCCCGACCCGCTCACGCAGGCTTTTGGCCTCGGCAACGTTGGCCGCGCCCGGCAGGGTGATGCCGTTTTTCGCGGCGAGAATCTCGGCCATGACGCTGACCGCGATTTCCGCCGGGGTCTTGCTGCCGATGTAAATGCCCATCGGGCCATGCAGACGTTCAAGCGAGCGATCGGTCTCGCCGAAATGCTCGATCAAGCGCTCACGGCGCAATTGGCTGTTGCGCCGCGAACCGATGGCGCCGATGTAGAACGCGGGGCTTTGCAACGCTTCCAACAGCGCCAGATCATCCAGTTTGGGGTCGTGACTCAGGGCAACGATGCAGGTGCGCAGGTCGACCGCAAAATCCCGCACCACGTCATCCGGCATGCCCACCACCTTTTCGACCCCGCTCACCGCCCACGTCTCGACGTACTCGGGGCGCGGATCGCAGACCGTGACCTTGAAGCCATTGAACAGCGCCATGGTTGCCAAATACTCGGCCAACGCACCGGCACCGATCATCAGCAATCGATACCCTGGCCCCAGCGTGTTGAGCATCTGCTGGCCGTCGAAGCTGAACTGCTCCGGCATCGCGCTGCGTTCCAGCGCGACCTCATTACCTTCCAACGTCAAGCGGCGGCGCACCAGATGCCCGGCGTCGAGGTGACTCAACAACTCATCTAGAGACCGCCATGAGGGGCTGAACTCCAGCACCAGTTCCAGCGTGCCGCCGCAGGGCAAGCCGAAGCGATGAGCCTCGTCAGCGCTGACGCCGTAACGCACCACCTCAGGCGTGGCGTCCGGCAGCCCGCTGCCGCCATAAGCAGTGGTGTAGCGGTGAATCAGGTCGTCCTCGATGCAGCCACCGGACACACTGCCCACCACGCGACCGTCGTTACGCAGCGCCATCATCGACCCCACCGGGCGCGGCGACGAACCCCAGGTGCGGGCCACCGTCGCCAGCAACACCCGATGCCCCGAAGCGAGCCAGTCGCGGGCCGTGCGCAACACCAACAGGTCGATGCTTTCCATCGGGCGTTCCTCTCAGCGCATTTGCAAAATGATCGGGCTACTGCTTGCCGGATCGGTGTGCTCACGCAGCTTGCCGACCGCTTGCGCATCCACAGCGCCGCCCTGATTGCCCCATGTGCCGCGCACAAACGAAAGCACTTCAGCGATCTGCTGGTCCGACAACTGCTCACGGAAGGCCGGCATGCGATAGGCATCCGGCACCCCGGCTGCAACTACTCGCTGTGAGCCATTGAGGGTGATGTTGATCGCCGAGGCCGCTTCTTTGGCCAGCGTCGACGTCGCCCCCGCCAGTGGCGGCATCGCATCAGGTTGGCCCTGACCGTCAAGCCCGTGACAGGACGCGCAACGGGTCACGTAGGTATGAGCACCCGGTGCATCGAGGCGGGTCGCCGCTGAGACCGCCTGATATTGCCAAGGCGCGCCGTCACGCTGGCTGTCGCCTGGCAGCGATTTCAGGTAACGGGCAATCGCCGCCAGATCCTCATCGCTCATGAATTGCGTGGAGTTGTTGAACGCCTCGGTCATGGAGCCGAAGACCACGGCATGGCGGTTACGCCCGGTCTTGAGGAACTGTGCGATCTCGCCCTCACTCCAGCGGCCCAGCCCGGTGTTGTGGTCGTTGCGCAGGCTCGGTGCGTACCAGCCATCGAGCAGCGCGCCGGAGACGAATGCCGAGCCAGACTCATCCAGCGCCTTCTCGTTGAACGCCAGGCCACGGGGCGTGTGGCAACTGCCGCAGTGCCCGGCGCCCTGCACCAGATAAGCGCCGCGATTCCACTGCTCGTCCTGACCGGTCTTGGCCACGTACGGCGTGGTGTCGGCAAACACGCCGTTCCACAACGCAATCGGCCAGCGCAGGTTCAAGGGCCAAGGAATCGAACTCGCGACGTTGGCTTGCTTGACCGGCGCTACGCCCTTCATGAAAAAGGCGTACAGCGCGCGGACGTCATCGTCGTTGAGCTTGGCGTAAGATGGGTACGGCATCGCCGGATACAACCGCCGCCCGCCTGGCGCGACACCATGGCGCACAGCGCGGTCGAAGTCCGCCAGGCTGTAGTTACCGATCCCGGTGTCCTTGTCCGGGGTGATGTTGGTGGCGTGAATCGTCCCCAACGGCGTGGCCATTTCCAGACCGCCTGCGAACGGCTTGCCATTCGGTACGCTGTGGCAGGCCACGCAGTCACTGAGGCGAGCGACGTATTCACCTCGGGTCACCAAGGCCGGGTCGATATTGGCCACGGCCACTGAATCGTTTTGCAAAGGCGAGGCAGGCTCGCGGGTGACATACCAGGCCAGCAGGCCAGCCGCGATCAGGCACGGCACGGCCAACCAGCCAGCGGTTCTTGCGAATCGGCTGTTCTTCATGAGCACTCCGTGCAGGTCAGGTGAAAGAATGTCGGCTCAACGGCAGGCTGCGCACGCGCTGCCCCGTCAACGTCGCCACGGCGTTGGCCACTGCAGGGGCGACAGCTGGCAACGGCGGTTCACCGATGCCGCCCATCTTTTCCCCGCTCTCCACCACCTTCACGTGCACCCGCGCCATCCGCGATGGCGGCAGGATCGGATACAGATCGTAGTTACGCCCTCTCGGCACGCCGTTGACGTACACCACCTCTTCCACCAGCGTCTGCGACAGCCCCAGCGCCACGGCGCCGTTGACCTGCGCCTCGACAATCGCCGGGTTGACGATGCTGCCCGGATCGATCGCCTGCCAGATATCGTGAACCACCACTTGACCGTCTTTGATCGACACCTCGGCGATCACGGCCGTCTGCGTACCAAATGGCGACGCCATCGCGACCCCGCGTGCGCGCTTGCTGCCGTCTTCGGCAGTGAACGGCCCGCGCTTCCAGCCGCCCGACAATTCGCCCACCGCGTTGAGCAAGGTCGTCAGCCGCTGATTGTCCCGCAGCAGGTGCAGGCGCAACTCGAACGGGTCCTTGCCGCCCTTTTCGGCCAGCTCATCGAGAAACGATTCGTAGAAAAAGTCGTTGAGCGAATTACCGACCGAACGCCAGTAACCCAGCATTACCGAGCCCTTCACATAGATCTGCGCGATCCGCTTGTTGGGGATGGCGTAGGACTTGCCCGCCAGCCCTTCAAGTGCGGTGGGGTCGATCTTCTCGCCCTGTTTGCCCGCCAGCCCTTCCGTCGGCCCTTCAGTGGCGCTGACCGCTTCGATTGCCACCGGCCAGCCGTCGCTATCCAGTGCACCACGGAAATTGACCGCTGCAATAGGGCGCATCGCGTCGCGCAAAAACTCCTCTTCGCGACTCCAGATCAGCTTGACCGGCCTGCCGACCGCCTTCGCCAGCGCGATGGCCTGCGGGTATGGATTGGCTGATTCGTACAAAAAGTGCCGCCCGAAAAAACCGCCCAGTAATGGCGAATGCAGTGTGATCTTCTCCGGATCAAGGCCCGTGCGCTTGGCTATGTCGGCGCGGAACATATCCGGCGCCTGATTGGGCAGCCAGACTTCCAAAGAACCGTCGGGGTTGAATCGCGCCAACGCCGAAGACGGCTCAAGCTGCGCGTGGTTCAGGTACTGGTTGTTGTACGTGGCCTCGACCTTTGATTTGGCATTGGCGAACACGCTTGCAACGTCACCTTCTTTCTCGTCATCGCGGGCCGGGCCTTTTTCGGCGGCCAGACGCTGGACGTAGGCCTCCGTGGAGAAGTTCGCCGGCATCACCCGCATGCTCGAATTCGCAGGCGCTTCCTGCCAGTCGACCTGAATCGCTTCCACCGCCCGTTTGGCGTGCCACCAACGCTGCGCGACCACCGCCACGGCGCCCGGCAAACGGTGCACCGAATGCACGCCTTTCATGGCCTTGACCTGCTCTTCATTGCGCAGGTTACCCACGGTCATGCCCAGACGCGGCGCGTGCTGAACCGCTGCATGCAGCATGCCGTCAACCTTCATGTCGATGCTGTACATCGCCTTGCCAGTGGACTTGTCATACGCATCGAGGCGCTTGACCGGCTTGCCGATCCAGCGGAACTGGCTTGGGTCGCGCAACTTCACACTGGCCGGGTCCGGCACCGGCAGGTCCATGGCGCGCTCAGCCAATTCGCCGTAGCTGATCGAACGGCCGGAGGCCGCGTGCACCACCTTGCCCGGCTCGGTGGACAGCTCGCTCACCGGTACGCCGAGTTTCTCTGCCCCGGCCTGCAAGAACATCGCACGGGCCAGCGCGCCCATACGGCGCATGGTCGGATAACTCATGCGCACCGACATGCTGCCACCGGTGATGCGCATGCCGTTTTCCATGACGTAATAGGCCTCGCCGGGCGGCGCCGCGTCGACGAAGAACTGCGACGGATCGACGTCCAGCTCCTCACCGACGATCTGCGCCATGGCAGTGAACGTGCCCTGCCCGCCTTCGATGAACGGGCAGCGCAAGTGCACGGTGTTGTCCGGGCGAATTTCCAGAAAAGCCGGGACTTGTGTGCCCCGCTCAGTGGTCGCGCCAGCGACGGCCGCCTGCACGCGGGACGACCCCAACGGCAGCCCGAAGCCCAGCACCAACGCGCCAAGGGCCGTGCCGGTCAGAAAACGGCGACGAGAGAAATTGACCGGCTCGCTCAGACGCTGGCCCAGCGCTTGTTCGATGGCATCAAGACGGGCGTTCATCAGGCTTCCCCTTTCGCGAGGTCATGCACAGCGGCGTGAATCGCGTTGTAAGTGCCGCAGCGGCACAGGTTGACCATCGCCGCTTCGATCTGTGCATCGCTCGGTTTGGGGTTGTGTTTGAGCAAGGCCGTGGCCGCCATGACCTGCCCGGACTGGCAGTAACCGCACTGAGCCACTTGGTGATCGACCCAGGTCGCGACTACACGCTTGCCCACGTCGTCGTTTTCAATGGCCTCGATCGTGGTGACTTCGCGCCCGACCACACCGGCCACCGGCGTAACGCAGGAGCGCACCACATTGCCGTCGACCAGCACCGAGCAGGCGCCACATTGCGCCAGGCCACAGCCGTATTTGGTACCGGTCATGCCCAGGTCGTCGCGAATCACCCACAACAAGGGCGTATCCGCATCAGCATCGACCTGATAGGTCTTCTGGTTGATTCGTAGTTCCATGGTTCACCCGCTGATCATCGGTCGTATTGCGTGTTATAGGGCGTGACCTGCATCGGGGCGGGTCATCGTGAAAGGCTGTCTCGGCAGACCGCCAACGCCTGCGCGGCTTGGTTGTGACCGCGCCATCAGGCCGTGGTGCCCACTTTTGTGCAGGCGTCCAGAGCATCGGTGGTTGTCAAGAATGGTGAAGGTATAACGAATCAACTCTAGCCCCCAAATCGGCAATTTCCCACATGTGTACCGGCAAGCTCGGAGGATTAGGCAAGCATTCGAGAGGATTGCGCTACGACGTGAGAAACAGTCGTATTTGGATGGCAACTTATTCAACTTTGGCCATGACGAGTAGCGGGAAAAACGAAATGCCCTGTTGAACAGGGTTCATCAATCGGCCAAACATGAAAAAGCCCTGCAAGTGCGCAGGGCTTCGTTGAACACAGCGTTACCAGCGGCCGGCGTGCTGCCCACCATCGACGTTCAGGGTTTCGCCGGTCACGAACGCGCCGTTTTCCAGATACATCACCGCATCGACGATGTCCTGCTCTTCGCCCATGCGTCCCATCGGATGCAGCCTGCTGAGGAACTCATGGTTTTCCTGAGAGTGCATCGGTGTCTTGATGATGCCCGGCGCCACGGCGTTGACCCGGATACCGCGGGTCGCGTACTCGATGGCCAGGCCACGGGTGACCGCCTCCAGCCCGCCCTTGGACAGCAACGCCAGCCCCGACGGCACGGCGGTCAGGGCCTGACGCACCAGGGTCGTGGTGATTTGCACGACATGGCCGTTTCGGCGCTTGAGCATTTCTTCAATCGCCAGTTGAGTGATGTGAAAAAATCCAGCGACGTTGGTGCGCAGCACGTTGTCGTAGTCCTCGGCGGTGTACTCGGTGAAGGGCTTGCTGATGAAAATACCCGCGTTATTGATCAATGTGTCGACCCGACCGAAACGCTCCAGAGCGGCGTCGATCAACTGCTGCGCCACCTCGCGGCTGGCGATGTCGCCCGCGATCGCGATGATGCCACCGTCGGTGGAGGGTTTGATATTGCGGGAGTTGGCGATCACCCCATAACCGGCCTTGCGATAGCCTGCAACGATGGCAGCCCCGAGGCCTTGAGATGCGCCGGTGACGATAGCGACTTTTTGCTCATGATTCACGATGCAATGCTCCGATGAGGGATCGGCCTGTTCGGGGCGGTTGAGGCCTTCCAGTGCCGACCTTTGAGTGGGTTCGGAGGGGATGCTACGGCGGTTTACAGCGGTTAAAAATTCGCTATCTTCTCTCAATGGCTGATAAAAAACGCACAGACATCGACTGGCAGGACGTAAGGGTTTTCCTCGCGCTAGGCCGCCATGGCAGCCTGTCGGCGGCGGCGCGGGCGCTGTCGGTCAACCATGCGACCATCGCCAGACGCATCCAGTCTCTTGAATCCACAATGGGTGAAAAGCTGATCGAACGCAGACCGGAGGGCTACATGCTCACGCCTGCCGGGATACGCACGATGACAGCGGCTGGCGACATGGAAGCCGCCGTTCAGACGCTGGGGCGCGGCGGCGCTGACGCATCGCCCCGAGGGCTGGTCCGGGTCAACGCACCGCCTGCGCTGGCGCAGGGCTTTCTGGTCGAACAACTGTCGAAGCTGCCTGCGCAGTACCCCGGTCTGGATATCGATCTGGCGACCGACCTGCGCTCGGTCAGCCTTGAGCGGCATCAGGCCGACATCGCCGTGCGTATTGGCCGCCCTCTGGATGGCCATTTCATCGCCAAAGCGCTGGGGCATCTGGCGTTTGGGTTCTATGGCACTGAAGCCGTCTGTCAGGCTGTTGAAGACGGAGGCGAACCGAGTTTCATCAGTTTCAATGAAGAAAACGCGGACCTGACGGATGCACAGTGGCTCGTGCGTCACTTTCCGCAGGCGCGTATTGCCTTTCGCGCCAGCCATCACGTGGCGCAGGCCATGGCGGCAAAATCCGGCTCGGGGCTGGCGCTGTTGCCACATTACGTTGGTCGTCAAACACCCGGTTTGCGGATATGCCCCATGGACCGCGTTCCACCGACGCGGGAAGTCTGGTTGCTGATGCGTCCCCAGGACAAGAAAGACCTGCCCATCCGAACGGTGGCGGACTTTCTGCAAGGTGTGTTTGTAGAACAGCGTGGATTGTTTGTGGACTAGCGCCGTCCTTACACCACCTTCTAAACGTCTTTTCCGTAGGAATAATCCCTCTCGTTTCCGGGATCGCAACCACGCCTTACACCCCTCGCCGTCGCTGTAACGCCCTCTCCCCCACGCCTTGAATGGCGCCTTGTCCCGGCAAGGCTGGCGCCAGAGAGGCCACGTGTTCTTTCGCAACATCGTCCCGTCGTGGTTCGAACTCCAGCGGCTGATCGCCGACACGCTCGCACGCCGAACCCATCAGCACTCGGACGGCCACACCCATTTGTCCGGGCCACCCGCGCACTCCCCGGCCAATCGCGCCCACCAGGTGCGCATGGCGTTTCATCAGGCGCTGTCGCTGGCCGCGCAGATGATGCGCCAGCGCTTCGCCGATCTGGACATCGACGAGGTGCTGAGCGAACTGCTCGACGTAGTCAGTCAGGCCGCGCTGATCATCGTGGGCAGCGTGCTGACCGGCGCCGTGATTGGCGGTGGTATCGGCGCATTCGCGGGAGGCATTGGCGCTGTGCCCGGCGCTGTCGCAGGTTCAGCGATCGCTCTGAAAGCCAGCGGCTGGATTCTCGGCGTATTGGGGCTGGCGGCAGTGGCCGAGTTCTTCGTCGACGGCTTGCCGAAAATTGCCGGTTACTACTGGCGCGGCATCAACATCGCCTGGGACGCCCCGCAACCCCACGATCCCTACTGCTGTGGCGACCCCATGGTCGTCGCCCGCGCCGCCCGCGAAATCGCTCAGGGCCACGTCGCCATGGTCGCGCTGCTGCTCAGCGCCATCGTCGCCTACCTGAGACGCGGGCGTGGCCAGGCGCAGCTGCTCGCCAGCGACATGCAGCAAAGCGCCAGAGGCGCGAAGCTCGGGCAGTGGATGCTCAAACACGAAGACGCCCTGAAACAGCGTCCGGATTTGCAGCCTCGCGGGCCAGTGAGCAGCGGTCGGGTTGATTCAGCGGAGGCGCCGAAGCCTTCCCCGCATCACCCAAAGCAGGAACAACCGCCCGTTAAAAAGCCATTGGGCATGCCCGAGCACAACGTGCCGTGCTTCAGCGCTGATAACCTGCCAGAGAAGAAGATTCCGGAGTTTGACCGGCAGTTGGGCGGGCAGCAGGGCGGGCTGAATGATTTGACGGTGGATGAGTATTTGAAGGGACGGGAAGCGTTCAAGGCGGGGGATGGGGTGCGGGATCCGAAGGTCGGGGTAAAAGCACGTAAAAGTCTGGCGGACTCCATATTTGAGAGTGTGGAGAGTGCACTTCAGGAACACGGCCTGACGCCGCATGAATCAAAAGAACTAGCACGACGCATCACAGCAGAAAAGATGAGTACATTAGCCGCTCTACATAATCCGGATCTCATCGCAGGAGGGAAAGATAAGATCTCAGACTTTGGAGATCGACAAGTCAACTCAAGCATCGGCGCACAATGGAGGGGGAGGATCTCAGGACTTGACAAAGCAGCCATGCATATTGATGTCAACCAACGAAAAACCATCAAACTCAAAGCAAAATTGACTCGCTGCAAATAGGAAAATTTATGGAAGAGTATTTCGAATGTTTTTTAGATGATATGGGCCCCGTTTACTTTCGCGCTGAAGTGCCTCCCGCATCGCTACTGAACTACAAGGGCAAGCTTCCAGAGCAACTGCTTTCTCAATGGGCTGAACATGGCTGGAGTGCATACAGTGACGGTATTTTCTGGACGGTTAACCCCGCCGAGTACGAGCAGGTTGTTCAGAACTGGCTAATGGAGTCTGGCATCGCCGCCTCAGAACACTACCAAACCTTCGCGAGAGGTGCACTGGGTGATCTGTACTTATGGAACAGCCTTAATGGGCATTTGATGCGGCTAAATATTTTTTACGCCCGATATCATATAAATAGCAGGCTAAGCTCAAAACTTGGAGTTGACGGAAAGATCAGATCTTTCTTTTCCACAATGAGCAGAGAATCCAACGACTTCGATGACATGTTTGAAAAAGCCCTGAAAAAACTCGGCCCACTCAAATCCGACGAAATGTACGGCTTCGTCCCCGCCATGGCCCTCGGCGGCCCTGGCAAATTCGAACACCTTCAGAAAGTGAAAATCATCGAGCACATCGCTTTCTTATCCCAACTCTCCCCCCTGACCGACTGGGGCTTCCCGGACTTCGAGACGATCATGAAGCTGACGGAATAGTGCTCCCCGGAAAAGCCCCCAACAGAATCCCGCCCTGCGCGCCTGGGTCTATGACAGCGGAAATCACCGAGTGTCTTCCCGCGCGCGCCTATCGGTTTCGATATTCCGGCACTGTCACACCGCCCACACCCCAACTGTCCAGATCCACTTCTTCGATCACCACAAACGTTGAGTCCAGCGGCTTGCCCAGCACTTCCAACAGCAACTCGCTCACCCCCTTGATCAGCGCTTTTTTCTGCTCGGGCGTGGTCGCACTGGCGCCAGGGGCGGTGCCCTCACGGGTGACTTTGATGTTGACGTAAGGCATCGAAACTTCTCCTGTTCGATCAGATGGCACGGGTCGCGAATTCGACGCGCACGCCGCCGGGGATGGCGCAGATGAAATGCAGCACGTCCGATCCAGGCCTCATCGGCTGGGGTTCGAACTCAACGACCACACCAGGATAGTCACGCACACGTTCGAACAGTTCCTGCAAAGCGACATGAGTGGGCACTGCCAGCGCCAGGTGATGCAGGCCGACGTTCTTGCGTCGGTCAAACGCGACCGCACTGGTCGGTTCGGCCACCTGCCATAGCGTCAGGGTGACGCTGCCGTCCGAGACGAACGCAGCCGGGTATTCCGGTTTGCGCCCCACTTCCTTCCAGCCCAGCACGCTGCAAAAAAAGGCGGTCGTTGCCTCAAGATCGGGAACGGCCAGGCCCAGATGGTGGATACCGCGGGTCAATGCTTCAGACATAGCGGGAAGCTCCTGATGCGCCCTTGTGCGGGCAAGGTCAAAAGACCAGATCATGAGCGTTCACACGCGAGTTGATAATTCAAAGATTTCGGGAAGCACCTTCTCACATTTCGGAAGGATGCTCGGGACTGCGGAGGGCACACCAATCCCCCGTAACAGTCCGGCCGGGCGGCTACAGGGGTTGCGCACGATCATCTATGGAGCCGGATTGCTCCACGACCCACCCAACGCGGCCTGCAACTGCACGCTGGTCACCAGTTGCGTGGCGACCAGGCTCAGCAGGGTCTGGCGCTCGCTCAAACTGGTGGCCTGAGTGGTCGCGACGTCCAGGTAGTCGATCACGCCCGCTTCGTACTGATCACGACTGACCGACGCCGATTCCTCCGCTGATTGCGCCGAATTGCGCCGCGCTGCCAGCTCTGGCTGCAAAGTGCGCAGTTCCACCAGATAGTCCTCGACCTCACCCAACGCCGTGAGCACGGTCTGGCGGTAGGTGGCGACGCTCGCGTCGTAAGCGTGCTGCTTCTGTTCGACCTGGGCCTTGGTGGCGCCGAAGTCGAGAATCGTGCCGGTCAGGCTCGGGCCGATGGACCAGAAACGGTTGGGCAGCGAGAACAGGTGGCTGATGGTTGAGCTTTGATAACCGCCACTGGCACTCAGCGTCAGGTCAGGATAATAGGCGGCCGTCGCCACCCCGACAGCGGCGTTGGCGGCCGCCATTTCACGCTCGGCAGCGGCGATGTCCGGGCGACGTTCCAGCAAGCGGCTCGGCACACCCAACGGCACCTCGGGCACGTGGTAACGCCAATCGGGGTCGACCGCCACGGCGAAGTCCGCTGGGGGCTTGCCAATTAACAGAGCGATGGCGTGCTCGAACTGCGCGCGCTGCCATTGCAGGTCGAGCATCGAGGCCTGAGCGCTCTGCAATTGGGTCTTGCCGGTGGCCAAGTCAGCCCGCGAGACGATTTGCTCGTCGTACTTGTTCTGGATGATTTGCAGGTAGCGCTCGTACCCGGCGATGGTTTCGCGGTACAGGGCGATGCGCTGGTCGAGCAAGCGCATCTGGAAGTAGTCCTGCGCCAGCGACGACTGCGCGCTCAACGTGGCGTTGGCCAGGTCTGCGGCACTGGCCTGGGCGCTGGCGCGGTCCTGTTCGTTGGTGCGGCGCAGCTTGCCCCAGATGTCGGCTTCCCAGCTCAGGTCGAGGCTGGCCGAGTGTTCTTTTCTCACCCCGCCGCTGCTGCTTGTCGTCGTTCCAGAACTGCTCGAAGACGAACCGGTCGCCGACTCACTGCGGGTGCTCGACCCCGTGCCGGTCAGCGTCGGAAACAGATCCGCCCGGGATTCACGCACCAACGCCAGCGCCTGCTGGTACTGCGCGGCGTACAACGCAACGTTCTGGTTGTTGAGCTGAACCTGCGCCACCAATGCGTTCAGTTGCGGGTCTTGATACAGCTCCCACCACGGGCCTTTGGGCAATTCATCCTGCGGGTGCGCGGCCTTCCAGCCTTCGGCCTCTTTGAAGGTGGCGGAGATCGGCGCGGTGGGCTTGTGATAGTCGGGGCCGACCATGCAGCCGGTCAACAGGCTGCTGGCGAGCAGCACGGCAATGCACAAGCGGGACGGCAATGGAGCGTTCATTCATTCAACCTTTCAGTCAGCCGTGCACAGGGGTGCGACGGATACGCGTGTGCCAGAACTGCCGGGAGGCACGGCTCATGCGGTCTAGATAGAGGTACACCACAGGCGTGGTGAACAGCGTCAACAGTTGGCTGACCAGCAGCCCACCCGCGATGGCGACACCCAGCGGTTTGCGCAGGTCGGCGTCACCACCGCTGCCCAACGCCAGCGGCAAGGCGCCGAAAAACGCGGCCAGCGTGGTCATCATGATGGGCCTGAAGCGCATGCGGCAGGCCTCGATGATCGCCTGCTCGGGCGACATCCTGCGGTCGCGCTCGGCCATCAACGCGAAGTCGATCATCATGATCGCGTTCTTTTTCACGATGCCGATCAACAGCAAGATGCCGATCAAGGCGATCACCGTGAGCTGCATGTTCACCGCCTTGAGCAGCAACAGTGCGCCCACCCCCGCCGACGGCAAGGTCGAGAGGATGGTCAACGGGTGCACGTAGCTCTCGTAAAGCACGCCCAGCACGATGTACACCGCCAGCAGCGCCGCCGCGATCAGCCACGGCATGCTCGCCGCTAGCGCCGCATAGGCTTGCGCGGTCCCGGCAAAGCCGTACTGCACGTCACGGGGCAAGCCGACCTTGTCGACCGCCTTGTTGATCGCCACCGTGGCCTGCTCCAGCGACACGCCATCCTGCAAATTGAACGCAATGGTGCTGGTCGCCGACTGGCCCTGATGCGCGACCGCCAGGGGCGCGTTGTCCGGGGCGAAGGTGGCGAAGGCGGTCAGCGGCACTTGCTGGTTGTCGCTGTTGATCACATACATGCGTTCGAGCATGGTCGCGTCGCTGGTGTAGACCGGATCCAGGCCCATGACCACGTGATACTGGTTGAGGGTCTTGTACAGCGTCGCGACCTGGCGCTGGCTGTAGGCGTTGTTCAGCAGGTTGTCGATGTCGCTCACACTGACGCCCAGACGGCTGGCGGCTGCGCGGTCGATGTGCAGTTTCATTTCCTGGCCACCGGTTTGCGAGTCCGAGTCGATACCGGTCAGTTCCGGCAATGCGCGCAGGGCCGCTTCGACCTTCGGCTCCCAGGTGCGCAGCACATCCAGATCGTCCGCCTGCAAGCTGAACTGATAGGTCGCGTTGGCGCTACGACCTCCAACGCGAATGTCTTCAGCAGGCATCAAGAACACCTGAATCCCGGCCACTTTGTTGTTCTGTCGGGTCAGCCGGTTGGCGATGGCCGCCGCACTGCTGGTGCGTTGGGTGTAGTCCTTAAGCCGAATGAAGAAATCACCGGTATTGCGCGAGCCCGCCCTGCCGCTGCCCGTGGAGGACATCACCGCCTCGACGTCAGGGTCAGCGGCCAGGTCGTGAGCGATCTGCATCAGGTGCGGCTTGAGCGCCTGAAAGGAGATGTTCTGGTCAGCCCGCACGGCGCCCATCAACACCCCGGTGTCCTGCGCCGGGAAGAAGCCTTTCGGCACCGTGACGTACAGGTAAACGTTGAACACCACGGTCAGCAGCAGGCTGAACAGGGTCAACAGCCGATGACGCATCACCCACGCCAGCGCCGCCAGATAGGCGCCCTGCATCTTCGCCAGACCGGTCTCGATCCAGCGATACAAACGCGGGTCGCGGTCGTTGTGATCGGACTGACGCAACAGCATCACGCACAGCACCGGCGTCAGGCTCAGCGATACGATCATCGACAGCCCCAGCGCGATACTCAGGGTCACCGCGAACTCGCGGAACAGACGCCCGACAATGCTGCCCATCAACAAAATCGGGATGAACACCGCCACCAACGACAGGGTCATCGACAGCACCGTAAAGCCCACCTCGCGAGTGCCCATCAATGCCGCACGCAGCGGGCGCATGCCCCTTTCCTGATAGCGGGCGATGTTCTCCAGCACCACGATGGCGTCGTCCACCACGAACCCGGTGCAGATGATCAGCGCCATCAGCGACAGGTTGTCGAGGCTGTAGCCCATCAGGTACATGATCGAACACGTTCCAATCAGCGATACCGGCAACACCACCGCCGGAATCAGCGTGGCACGCACGTTGCGCAGGAAGACAAAGACCACGGCGATCACCAGTAGCGTGGCGATCAGCAGGGTTTCTTCGGTGTCGTGCAATGAAGAACGCACGGTCGGGCCGCGGTCGATCACGCTGATCAGTTGCACGTCGGCCGGGATCTCGCGCTGCAATTCCGGGAGCAGCGCCTTGATACTGTCGATGGTCTGCAACATGTTGGCGCCCGCCTGACGGGTCACGCCCAGGGTCACCGACGGCTGTCCGTTGTAGTAACCGCCGACGAAGGTGTCCTCCACCGAGTCATAGACGTTGGCCACATCGCGCAGGCGAATGGCGCTGCCGTTCTGGTAGGTGATGACCAGGCCCTGATAATCCTTGGCCTTGTCGATCTGATCGTTGGCGTCGATGACCCAGCTCTGCCCTGCCCCTTGCAGAATGCCTTTGGGCTTGGCCTGCGTGGCCTTGTTGATCGCCTCGCGAACGGTTTCCAGCGAAATCCCGGCGTGGTTGAGCAGGTTGGGCTGCACATCGATGCGCACCGCAGGCAATGCACCGCCGCGCACCGACACTTCGCCAACGCCATTCACCTGCGCGACCTTCTGCTGCAACTTGCTGTAGGCCAGGTCATACAGCTCGCCGGGGCTGCGGGTCGAGGAGGTCAGGGCCAGCATCAATACCGGCGCTTCAGACGGGTTGGCCTTGCGATAGGTGGGCAGCGACGGCATCGAACTGGGCAACAAGGCGCGGGAGGCGTTGATCGCTGCCTGCACATCGCGAGCGGCGCCGTTGATGTCGCGATCCAGCTCGAATTGCAGGATCAGGGTCGTCGAGCCCTGGCTGCTGGTGGACGTCATTTCGGTGATCCCGGCGATTTGCCCGAGGCTGCGCTCCAGTGGCGTGGCGACGGTCGCGGCCATGGTCTCCGGGCTGGCGCCGGGCAGCGAAGCACTGACCATGATCGTCGGGAAATCCACCTGGGGCAGCGGCGCCACGGGCAGCAGCTTGTAGCCGAGAATCCCCGCCAGGGTGATGCTCAGGATCAGCAGCAGGGTCGCCACCGGGCGCCGAATGAACAACCGCGAAAGGTTCATGCCCCGCCTCGATTCGTGCGCGCACTGCTACGAGTGAAACGGGCTTTGGCGCGTTCAGACAGGCGATCGAACAACAGGTAAATCACCGGCGTGGTGAACAGCGTGAGGATCTGGCTCAGCAACAGCCCGCCAACGATCACCAAACCCAGCGGCCTGCGCAGTTCAGCACCCGCGCCCGTCGCCAACATCAGCGGCAAGGCACCGAACAACGCTGCCAGCGTGGTCATCAGAATCGGTCGTAGACGCAGCAGCGCCGCCCGATGAATCGCCTCGCGGGCATTCAGGCGCTGGTGCTGTCGGCCTTCCAGGGCGAAGTCGATCATCATGATCGCGTTCTTCTTGACGATGCCGATCAACAGAATCACCCCAATCAACGCAATCAGGCTGAATTCGGTGCCGGTCAGCAGCAGCGCCAACAGCGCGCCGATGGCCGCCGAAGGCAGCGTCGAGAGGATCGTCACCGGGTGAATGAAGCTCTCGTACAGCATGCCCAGCACGATGTACATCGTCACCAGCGCGGCGAGGATCAGCCACAGCGTGTTGCCGGTCGCGGTCTGGAATGCTTCGGCTGCACCCTGATAGCGCAGGGTGATGCTGCTCGGCGCATTGAGGTCGGCCATGACCTGACTGATCGCCTGCTGCGCCTGCTCCAGCGAATAACCGTCCGCCAGGTTGAACGACACCGTGACCGCCGGGAACTGATCCAGACGGCTGAGGGACAGCGAACCGGTGCGCTGGCCGACCTTGGCGATGTCGGTCAGGCGCACCATCTGCGTGGCAGTCGTTGTGGTGCTGCTGGTGGTCGAGCTGGAGGTGCTGGATGTGGTCGTGGTGCTGCTGTTGCTGCCGTTGGTACTGCTCGCCGACGCCAGATAGATATTGTCGAACGCCGCCAGCGACTGTTGGAAATGCCCCGGCACTTGCAGCACCACGCGGTACTGGTTGGACTGGGTAAAGATGGTGGAAATCAACCGCTGGCCGAAGGCGTTGTACAGCGCGGTGTCTACGTCCGAGGCGCTGATGCCGTAACGCATGGCCGCTGCGCGATCCAGCTCGACGTAAGCCACCAGCCCCTGATCCTGCAAATTGTCGATGACATCGCGCATTTCCGGACGGTTTTGCAGCTTCTCCATCAACTTGGGAATCAGCGCCGACAGGTTGGCGCTTTCCGAGTCGTCGAGGGTGAATTGGTACTGGCTGGGGGTCAGTTGGTCGTCGACGGTCAGGTCTTGGGACGACACCAGATTCAGGCGAATGCCCGCCACCGCGCTGGCAGATTTTTCCAACCGGGTTATGACCTGGCTGGCGGTTTCATCGCGCTCTTCAAAGCCCTTGAGTTCGATCTGCAAACGGCCATTGTTCAGCGAGTCGTTGTTGCCATCGACGCCGATGGTTGACGACACCGACTCCACCGCCGGGTCTTGACGCACCACGTCCACCATCGCCTGCTGACGGCGCGCCATCTCTGTGAACGACACGTCCTGCGAGGCGCGGGTGAAGCCTTGAATCAGCCCGGTGTCTTGCGTCGGGAAGAAGCCTTTGGGCACGACCAGATAGAGAAAACCGGTCAGGGCGACGGTGCCGACGGCGATCAACAGGGTCAGTTTTTGATGATCCAGCACCCAGACCAGCCCCCGATCATAGCCATCGAGCACCTTCTGGTACTGACGATCGCCCCAGGCCGCAAAACGTCCTTTCCCCTCTTCCGGCACATGGCGCAGCAAATGGCCGCAGAGCATCGGCGTCAGGGTCAGCGAGACAATCATCGACACCAGAATCGCCACGGCCAAGGTGATGGCGAACTCGCGAAACAGCCGCCCCACGACATCGCCCATGAACAGGAGCGGGATGAGTACAGCGATTAGCGAGAACGTCAGGGAGATGATGGTGAAGCCGATTTCCTGCGAGCCTTTGAAGGCTGCGGCCATCGGCTCTTCGCCCTCCTCCAGATGCCGCGAGATGTTCTCCACCACGACGATGGCGTCGTCGATCACGAAGCCGGTGGCGATGGTCAGCGCCATCAGCGTCAGGTTGTTGATGCTGAACCCGGCCAGGTACATCACGCCAAAGGTGCCAATCAGCGACAGCGGCACGGCGAGGCTCGGAATCAGTGTGGCAGTGAAGTTGCCGAGGAAGGCGAAGGTCACCAACACCACCAGACCGATGGACAGCAGCAGCTCGATCTGCACGTCCTTGATCGAAGCACGAATGGTCTGGGTGCGGTCGCTGATGACGGTGAGTTTCACCGAATCCGGCAAGGCCGATTGCAGGGTCGCCAGCTTGGTCTTGATGCTGTCGACCACTTCGATAACGTTGGCGCCGGGCTGGCGTTGCACGGCAATCACAATCGCCGGTTTGCCATTGGCGCTGGCGCCCAGGTACTGGTCCTGCGGGGCTTCGGCGGTGGTCGCCACGTCCTTCAGGCGCAAGGCCGCGCCGTTCTCGTAGGCCAGCACCAGTTCGCCGTATTCCACGGCATCGCGCAACTGGTCGTTGGCGTCGATGGTGATCGAATGGGACGGGCCGTCGAAGCCGCCTTTGGAGCCGTTGACGTTGGCGGCGTTGACCTTGCTGTAGACGTCTTCCAGCGTCAGGCCGTGGGCCGCGAGGCTGGTGGGGTTGACCTCGATCTTCACCGCAGGCTGCTGACCGCCCGCCAGACTGACCATGCCCACGCCGGAAATCTGCGACAGCTTGAGCGCCACGCGAGTGTTGATCAGGTCTTGTACGCGAGTGAGCGGCAGACTGTCAGACGTCGCCGCCAGCGTGAGCACGGCGGTGTCCGCCGGGTTGACCTTTTTGTAGGTCGGCGGGTTGGGCAAGTCGGTGGGCAGCAAGCTGTCGGCGGCATTGATGGCGGCCTGCACTTCCTGCTCGGCCACGTCCAGCGACAAGTCCAGCGAGAACTTCAGGGTGATCACCGAAGCTCCCGCCGAGCTGGTCGAGTACATCTGCGACAAGCCCGCCATCTGCCCCAACTGACGTTCAAGCGGGGCGGTGACCGCCGAGGCCAGCACACTGGAACTGGCGCCCGGATACAAGGTGCTGACCTGAATGGTCGGGTAGTCCACTTCCGGCAGCGCCGAGGTCGCCAGCAAGCGATAGGCGAAAATACCGGCCAACATCACCGCCAGCATCAACAACACGGTGGCTACCGGACGCTGGATAAACAGTCGCGATGGATTCATGGGGCGACAGCACCCTGGGCAGGCTTGGCAGTTTTGGCCGTTGTCTCAGTGGCCGGTTTCTCCACCTCGACCTTGCTGCCTTCACGCAAGTGATCGATGCCCCGCGTGACCACCTGCTCGCCTTGGGCTACGCCTTGGCTGATGACGGTCTGATCGCCCATCACCGGGCCGGTCTTGATCGTGCGGCGCGTGGCCTTGCCATCTTTCACCACGTACAAAAACTCGCCGTCGCTGCTCAGTTGCACCGCAGCCGACGGCACGACAACGGCGTTGCGCAGGGTGTCGGTGGTCAGCTTCACGTTGACGAACTGGTTGGGGTACAGCTTCTCGTCCGGGTTATCGAACTGCGCTTTCAACTTGATGCTGCCGGTGGCCGTGTCGATCTCGTTGCTGATGAATTTCAGTGTGCCTGTGGCCAGCGGCGTGGTGCCCAACTGGTCCAGCGCCTGCACGTTCAGGGCTTCACCCTTGCGCACCTTGGGCAGCAACGAAGCCAGTTGCGCTTGGGGCAGGCTGAAGGTCACGGCGATGGGGTTGGTCTGGGTCACCGTGACGATGCCGGTGGTGCTGCTGGACGACACGATGTTGCCCGGATCCACCAGACGCAGGCCGACATAGCCATCAATCGGCGAGACGATCCTGGCGTAGAGCAGATTGAGTTTGGCGGCGTCGATCTGGCCCTGATCGGCCTTCACCGCACCCGCATATTGGCCGACGGTGGCGATCTGCGTGTCCAGATCCTGTTTGGCGAGGGAGTCCTTGGCGAACAGTCGTTTATAACGCTCGGCGGTCAGTTGCGCGCTCTTGAGCAGCGCCTGATTCTGCGCCAGATCGCCCTGATACTGATCCAGCGTCGCCTGATAGGCGCGAGGGTCGATCTGCGCCAGCAATTGGCCCTTCTTCACGTACTGGCCTTCGGTGAAATACACCGCCATCAACTCACCGTCGACCCGGCTGGTGACCGTCACCGAGTAATTGGGAATCACGGTGCCCAGCGCCTGCTGAATCACCGGCACGTCCGCCGTACCCGCTGTGCCCACCGCCACGCTGACCGGCGCCCCGGCATCCATCATCATGCCCGGCCCGCCATGCCGCCCGCCGGGTGCCGCGAGCGCAGGATTCTCGGCACCGGCACCGGGGGCCGACGCAGGCGTGTGCTTGAGGTACACCACAACAGCGCCAATGGCTGCAACGATCAGGAGCGCAACAACAATGCGCTTGCGAGAACGGGTTGCTGAATTCTGGGTCATTGGAAACTTCTGTGTGGACTAGGGACAGGGTGCAACGGCCAGCACGAGCTGCATCAGAGATCAGCGTAGTGGCTAAATGACCATATGCCGCCAATGGACCGTGCAGCAGGCGAAAAGATTCCAGGGTCGGAAACATCAGCGCGCCGCCAAAACATTTAGCCGCGCAAGAAGGGCAACAACAAGTTGTAAAGACCGACTTTGCAGACTATTTACACTCGGCAAAGCCTTATGGGGTGGGGTTTGCAGGGTTTATCGTGTTTGTATCGGGATGGTTGCCAAGACGTATCAAAAAGGGTACGAAAGACAGTCGAAACACTGAATAGATGACAGTGTTGGCGGCTCAAAACGGGATCTTTGCAGTTCATCGTCTGATCAGATGATGGAATTTCTCTTGGGTGCAGCCATGAATACCTATCACCTGTTGATTTCTATGGCGGCCACCGTGCTGCGGCTGACCGGTGCAGCTGGATCGCTGAGCAACGCTTACCAACTGCCCTAGGGAATTCCATTTTTCTCGATCCATGCCTTGGCTTCCGGCGTGGGGGCACGGTAGTACTCGCCCTTGTTGTTCAGGTACGGGCCACGGGTTTCGATTTCGGCCTGGTAGCGGCCGATTTCCTTGAAGGCCAGACAGGGTCCCCCCAGCCACACCTTAATGATGCCCCCCGGCGCCATGCCCAGTGAAATCACCTTTCGATAATCATCGATCCACTCCTTCGCTCCTTGGCAATACACTCTCTCCGGTTTCACCATTTCGTCTCGCACCCATTGAGGGATATGAATACGAAGCTTGTAAGCTTGCGGTTCAACCAGCGACTGCCAGCGCAGAAAAAGACGTTCAGGGAGATCGACGTTGTTGATGGGCATTCCACCCGACACTCCGTTGTGCCAGCCCTTAGCGCTACCCGTATAGCTCGCAACCCCTCCGGTCACATGGAAAAACGGCAGCCCTCGCTGGTCGATCACATCCACTGTCTCGACCCACACCTCCATGTGCTTGGGCGCAGCCAATCCCACATACCACGCGTAATAAGGCAGCTTGGGAGGCGGTATCGGTTGTGGACCACTGGCACAGGCGCAGAGGCTGATCAGCAGCCCAACTAGAAGCATCAGTCGTTTCATTGCGGATACCCCTTTTGCGGCTGATCGGGGTACACGTTGCGGCGGTTATCCGGTGCAGGTTTGGCAAGCATCACACCCTTGGCCGGTGTCCAGTGAGCCGACTGGTGGATGTAGCGCGAGCGCAGCAGTCGTTCTTGATTGGGATCCAGAACCACCGAAGAACCCGCCAGCACCTGCTCGATGATGTGGTCAGCGACAGGCGCCAGATCGGAGGGCAGCTTGAAGCGCTGATCGCTGTCGCTGATCTCGTCAAAAGGCACACCATGGCGCACGCCCAGCTCGCGCATTACGCGCAACGCGACCAGAGCGAGTTCCCCACGAACGCTTCGCTCCAGCGTTACGGTGAGCCAGTAGGCCTGCGTGTCGTTGCCATCCCTTCGGTGATGAGCCTGAGCAGCCGCCCAGGCTTTGGCCTCAATGTTTCCGTCACCATTCAGCCCGCTGGCACTCAGCGGGAAAGCTGAGCAACGCTTACCAACTGCCATAGGGAATTCCATTTTTCTCGATCCATGCCTTAGCTTCTGGCGTGGGCGCGCGGTAGTACTCGCCCTTGTTGTTCAGGTATGGGCCGCGGGGTTCGATTTCGGCTTGGTAGCGGCCTACTTCCTTATCTTTTAAACAGGCTCCTCCGACCCATACTTTTACAATTCCACCCGGTGCCATACCTAAGCTGATGATGTCCCGATAGTCGTCTTTCCATTTTTTAGAACCAGTGCAAAACACGCGCTCGGGCTTGACCATCTCGTCACGCACCCATTGGGGTATCGGGATACGAATCTTGTAGGCTTGCGGTTCAACCAGAGATTGCCAGCGCAGAAAAAGACGTTCTGGGAGATCGACATTGCTGATAGGTTTCGCAGAGCCCGCGACATGCCACCCCACTGTCTGTCGGGGGTAGCCGGCAACGCCCGCATGAATGTAAAAAAACGGCAATCCGCGTTGATCGATCACATCAACGGTTTCAACCCAAACCTCCATGTGCCTTGGTGCAGCCAAACTCAAATACCACGCGTGATAAGGCAGCTTGGGAGGAGGTATCGATTGTGGACCTCTGGCACAGGCGCAGAGGCTGATCAGCAGCACGATCAAAAGCATCAGCCGTTTCATTGCGGGTACCCCTTTTGCGGCTGATCGAGGTACACGTTGCGGCGGTTATCCGGTGCAGGTTTGGCAAGCATCACACCTTTGGTCGGTGTCCAGTGCGCCGACTGGTGGATGTAGCGCGAGCGCAGCAAGCGCTCTTGATCGGGATCAAGCACGACCGAAGAACCCGCCAGCACCTGCTCGATGATGTGGTCAGCGACAGGCGCCAGATCGGTGGGCAGCTTGAAGCGCTGATCGCTGTCGCTGATCTCGTCAAAAGGCACACCATGGCGCACGCCCAGCTCGCGCATCACGCGCAACGCGACCAGCGCGAGCTCCCCACGAACGCTTCGCTCCAGCGTTACGGTGAGCCAGTAGGCCTGCGTGTCGTTGCCATCCCTTCGGTGATGAGCCTGAGCAGCCGCCCAGGCTTTGGCTTCGATACGTCCGTCGCCATTCAGGCCGCTGGCGCGCAACGCCTCCGCCTGCGCGACCATGGCCAGCCATTGCGGATGCGACTCCAATGAGCGGCCCGCTGCGACCTCAATCCGTTTGGGCTCGACCAGCCACAGACGCTCCCAAGCATTAGGCAGGTAGCCTCCGCCAATGTCCGAATGCACGCCGGGAAGGCTGATTTGCAGGTGATGACTCAGTACGCCATTCAGTGCGAAATTGAGCCTGCACTCATCCCGGGCCCCCAACTGAATCACTTCGCGGGCACAGCGGGGAGGCAAGTACAGGTTGACACCGTTGTTGTCGTTGTTGGCCGGACTCCAGTCGCCACGCTCAGGCGAAGAGATGGCCGCCACAGTGTCGAACAAACCGATCAGGTTGAGCTTCACACCCACCGCTGGATCAAAACTGTTCACCAACCCAAAGCGCCCAGGCTGAAGTAATTCTTTGAAAATCCCGCAGCCCGGCTTGAGAAATTCGTTGGCGCAATGGCGGGCGGCGGCGGCACCACGGCTAAATCCAAAAATATCAATTTGGATATCCCTGACTGGTTTTCCGGAATTTGTCTTCTGGAAAATATCTAGCTGTCGTTCAAGCAACCCCGGAGCTTGCGCCACTCTAGCTACAACACCAGTTTCACCTCGTCCTAAGCCTTGACCAATCACCGTGGCATCTTTACCACCACTCCGCGTACCGATGCCCTCTACATAAACCTTGACGTAACCAATATCGGCCTGAGCACCAGTAGGTGTTTGGGTGTCGTCGGGATACAGTTGATACAAATACACCACATTACTCGGCGCATTCCCGTAGCTGTTATCCGGCGCCTGCGCAAACGCGCTCCCGGTAAACCCATCGAAGCCGTATTTGTTGC
>NZ_JBJDNK010000018.1:0-122422 GCF_044900175.1 Pseudomonas sp. NPDC088444 | reverse complement strand
ACTGCATAAAAAAGCCCCGCATCGCTGCGGGGCTTTTTGTTATCGCTCAAACCAGCTTATTCAGCCGCTTCTTCCACTACTTCAACAGCCTTCACGCTACTCACTTCATCGCGACGACGAATGTACTTCCAGTCAGCTTCATCAATATAGATACCGGCAGGACCACTGCCGCCTTCCAGGTCGATGGCCACATGGGCGGAGACCTGAGGCTTAACGCTCGCCAGGATCGGCACGAAGCCTAGTTGTAGACTGGTTTCCAGCAGCGCCGACTGGTTACGCTCGTCGATGTCCGCCGCTTCATCAAGGTAGTACGGCAGGCGTACACGGCCTGCTAGATCGCGGTCCATCAAGTGCAGCAACAAGTACATGTTGGTCAATGCCTTGATGGTCATGGTGGTGCCGTTGGACGCCGCGCCATCGATGTCGGTGTGGATAACCGGCTGGCTGTTGACCTTGGTTATCTCGAACGCCAATTCGAACAGGTCTTTAAGACCCAGTTGGTTGTGGTTCGCGGCTACTAGGCGCGCCAGGTACTCTTTGGCTTCTTCGTTCTTGTTGTCTTGTTCTGCGCTTTGGCTCAGATCGAACACCGATAGCGTCTCGCCTTCTTCGTACTGACCGGCGCTGTGGATAATCTGATCGATATGCTTGAGCGCTTCCTTGTTGGGAGCCAGTACGATACGGAAGCTTTCCAGATTGGAAACCTGACGACGGTTGATTTCGCGGTTGAACAACGCCAGTTGGTGTTCAAGGCTGTCGTAGTCGCTGCGGATGTTACGCAATGTCCGCGCGATGTCCGTCACTGCTGCACGACGGGCTTTACCGAGGGTCAGCGCTTCGTCAGTGCGATGCGCATAGGCGTTGATCAGCAGTTGCAGACGGCGTTCCATGTCGTCTTCGCTGTCGAATTTGGCCACGCCCTTCAGGCGCACCTGCGCGTACAGCGCTTCGATCTGGCCGTCACAACGCTGCAAGCCTTGCCAACTGTCCTGATAGTCATTGAGCAGCGGCAGCAGATTGTCCAACGTGTCATCTACTGGCTCCATGAATGGCGTGCCGAATGGCAGGTCCGCAGGCAGCAACTGACGACGGCGCAGTGCGTCATCCAGCGTGCGTTGCTTGGACTCCAGATCGCCGATCTGACGCCCGACCAATTGCAATTTGGCCGACAGTTGCTGGACGCGCTCGGTAAACGCATCGCTGGAGCGCTTGAGTTCGTCCTGCGCGGCTTCCATCTGCGCCAGTTGTTCCAGCTTCTCGCCTTCTTCAGCGCTCAAAGTCTGGGTGCGGCGGAAGTCTTCCAGCGCCTTTTGCGCATCCAGCACTTGTTGATAAAGCGCTTCGGTCTGGGTCTTGCTCGCCGCCCGGTCAGCTGCGACGGCTTGTTGGGTTTTCAGTTGCTTGAGTTCTTTTTCCAGACGCTCTTTCTGATCACGTAATGCCGCGCGGTCAGCAAGGGCTTGCAACGCAGGCGGCTCAATGTGTGACAAGTTGATCGACAACCCCGGCACTTCGAAGCGCTCACCCTTGAACCCATCGAGAATCGCTTCAAGGGATTTGACCCACGCGTCGCTGTCGTCCAGCGCAATGCCTTGCTCGCCCAATGGCAGGCTGAACAACGCGCTATTGAACAGGCGCATCAGGCGCTCGACGTCCGGTTGCGAAAACTCTTCGCGCAGACGGGCATAGCTGTTGTTGTCGGCGTGATCGAGTTGTTGTTTTACCGATTTCAGGCGCTTTTCCAGATCGCGCAGGCGCTCGTCCAGGTCTTCGGCGCTGAATTGACGAGACTGGGCCAGCGCGCCTGCCAATTCATCGTGAGCGTCTTTGGCGGCCAGCAGTTGTTGTTCCAGCACGCGTACATCGTCCACCAGCGCAAAGCGGTTTTTCAGGACGGCCAGTTCGCCGATCCAACGCTGAATGTTGCTGATCTCACGCTCCAGACGCATGAGTTCTTGAGTGCTGCCGCGTTGGTCGTTTTGCAGAGCGTCCTGCTCGCCACGGTAGTGCTCGGCCTGAATGACCAGCTCTTCCTTGCGTGCGTTGGAGTAGTCCTGCCAAGTGCCGAGCAAAGAGTCGAGCAGTGGCGACAGACGATGCAGCTTGCCACGCAGGATGTCGCGTTGTTTCACGCCGTTGGCCAAGGCCTCGACCAGTGGGCCAGCGAGCACCAGCGCGTTGTAGTCCTGTTCCATGCGACGTACATCACGGAAGGCTTCTTCGCACGCCGCGATGTAATCGACGCTGCCCGAACGCAGGCTGTGCTCGAAGGCATCAAGGAACAGTTGCTTGAGCTTGGCCGCAGTGATTTCGCGCATGTGCAGCAGGTTGATGAACAGTGCGCGGAAGGTCTTCAGGCTTTGCTCGCTGGTGGAGCGCAGCGGGATCAGTGTCAGGTCCAGCGGAATCGAGGTGTGACCGCCGACCAGCAAACGGCGCAACTCATCAGGCTTGAGTTCGTAGGCTTTCAGGCCTTGGCTTTCCAGATTGCTGAACAGCTCTTTCTGGCGCAGACAGGTGTCGTTCTTCTGGTAGTGAGCCAGATCCAGTTTGCCCGCATAGGCAAAGAATTGGTGACCGAAGCCACCACCCGGGCCGCGACCGACCACGCCAATGACGTGAGGACCGTGGGGCAAGGCGACTTCGACGAGGATGTAACTGGTGTCCGAGGCAAAGTAGAAGCGACGCGATTGATCGAGGCTGTACTTGCCGAAGGACATATCTGACATGCGCGCCAGAATCGGGAATTGCAGCGCGTTGATCGACGCACTCTTGCCCAAGTTGTTCGCGCCGTAGACCGACAACGGGTGTTCCAGCGGAAACAACCCCAAGCTGTAACCGGCCGTGTTGAGCAGGGCGAAGCGGCGGATGCCGTAGCGTTCCTGAGTCATGCATCAAGCTCCTGTTCTTCGGCGATCGCGCGGGCCAAGGCCTGCTCTTCGGTTTCTTCTGCTTCGTCGGCTTCTTCAAATTCGGTCAGATCGAGCGGGTCGTCGGTTTGCAGCAGTTTTTCGTCGCTGTCGTCGTCGATCAGCACCGGCGTCGGCAACGGCAGATCGCTGTGCAGGCTTGCAGCCAGGTCGCGGTCCTGCTGAACCGACAGGCAGACATCGAGGAAACGGTGCATTGGCGGCAGGAAGCGGTAGATGCCCACTTCCTCCGAAGCAAAGCCGAGTTGTGTCATGCGGCGCATGATCTTCTCTTCCAGCTCTTCCTGAGTCTGCACTTCGGCCTGCAGGAACAGGTCGCGGTATTTCTCCAGCAGCGATGGCAGTTCATCACGGCCCAGGCTGCCACCGTCGAGCACTGCGACCGGGTCGCGGCCCTGATCCGCCAGGTGTTCGACGAGAATGAAAGTGAACAGCGCCAGACGCTGTGCAGTCTTGTTGACCTGCGCGGCGGCCAGTTCCGGCACGAAATAGTAGAAGCCGCGAGTGTCGCAGATCAGCTCGAAGCCCAGCGCCTTGAACAGCGTGCGGTACTGGTCCTGCGCGTTGGACAACTGAGCGTACAGCTCAGGGTCGCGGCGGCTGATGTGGTAACCCTTGAACAGCTCGCGAAAGATCGGCGCGAGCTGTGACATTTCGGATAAATCAAGATGCATGGGCGGTGCCCTCGGAATTCTCTGGGGTGGCGTCTTTGCTAGAGAGCAGGGCGAAGGAGCGCAGGCTGACGCGGTGCTCCTGGGTCAGGTATTCGCGGCGTTCGAGACGCTCGCGTTTGAAGCGTTTTTCACGGGATAGCCGCGAGAACCAGTACAGCAACTCATCGGTTGCGCCGGTCGGCTCCTGCTCCAGCAGCCAGACCATCAAGTCCGGCATCGGCAGGGCCTCCTCGCAACGCTCGACCATCTCCTTGACCGTGCGCGGCGCCCGAGGCGGCTCGCCCTTGCGGGTGACGCTGGCTTTGGGGAAACGTGCAGGTTTGGGTTCGAAGCGCGCCAGCGCATACACGTAGGCCTCGACCTGGTTCGCGCTACCGAGAAAGGTACTTTGCGGACGCGTGAACATCGGCATGGCCGCTTGTGGCACGGCGTCGATGCCTTTTCGACGGATGGCCGACAGGGCAAGCGCGGCGCCACGGGTCACCGCGTTATGGCGACGAGCCTCTTCGCGCAATGGCAGCAAGAGTTCGCGGGCATGACGCAGGGTCAGTTGTGCGCTTGTCTGCATTTCAAGGATTCGCGCGTGGGTGCGCAGCAGCATGTCGTCGTCGACCAGATGCCCGAGGCGTTGCTGGTCGGTGAGCATGCGCAGCAGCACGTTTTCGACCTTGCGCACGCCTTGCTCGAAGGCACCGTCGGCGTTTACCAGTTGGATCATTGGCTCGACGTATTCGTCCCAAGTGGCGAGCACTTCCGCGTAGCGCTGACGCAACGGAATCTGCCGGTCGCTTGTTTTGGCGCGTTCAGCTACTGAAACCAGGGCCTGTTCGTCGTTGGCGAGCTTTTTCAGGACGTCGCGCACGCGCATGTCGAGCAGGCGCAACTGGCGAGCGAGGTCGTTGGCATCGCGGGCTTCGAAGGCTTCCTGGATGTAACCGGCCAGCCGCTCCAGGTGACGCAGATAGGCTTCGATCTCCAGGCACAGGCCCAGACGGTGCTCACGGCGCAGATACGACAGGAAGTCGTGAATCTGCGCATTCAATTCGAAACGGTTCGGGCTTTTGGCCACGGGAACCAGAATGTCGAGGCGAATCCACACGTCCAGCAGGTTTGTGATGTCCTGCGGTGTGCTTTCCAGTTGCTGGGCGGCCAGTTGCAGACGCAGTTCGCTCAGGCTCAGGGTGCCTTGGTCGAAGTGCTCGCACAGTGGCTCAAGAAGCGCCCAGTGTTCGGCAAGGGCGCGCAGAACGCGCTTAGGTTCGATCATCGGATGGCCGCTGGTTGGCAAATAAAAGCGGCAATTGTACTGCATCGCAGCGGTTGGTTTTCACCCTCAGTCGATCAACTGCGGCGTGATTCGTCGAAGGCCTGTAGAATCCCCGTCCTGACTTTATCCACAGGTGGCTGTCCCTTGCTCAACGAGCCTCGCCGCCGCGCCTTTTTGTCCGCCATGCAGGTGGTCAGTTGGCTGCCGCGCACCGAACTGCCTTTTGCCGCGCCTTCGCGTCCGGAACTGCTTGCGCCGTTGCCGGTGTTTGATGACGTTGAGGAAATAACGTGTTCGGTGACGCCCGTTCAGGGGAACAACGACGTCGGGACGGCAAATCCTGCGCCTGTTACCCGCACCGTTGAGCGCCCCAAGATCGAAGTCCCGCGCCCGTCTTCAGCCGCCAAACCGCCTGTCAAAGCCGCCACGGACGAGGACGCCGCGCCGGTCGTGGCCAAAGCTCCAGTGGTTCCACCGCCACGGTTCGCGCTGCAATTGCTGCGCGCGGGCAATTGCCTGTTGTTGGTCGAACTGGCTACGGGTGAGCCGTTTCAGAGTCGCGACCCTTCCTACCTGTTGCTCAAGGACATGCTGCGTGCCGCCGGTCTTCCCGACAGCCCGCAGATCATTGGCGAGCCTGTGCGCTGGCCTTTGCTGGTGCGGGGGAATATGGATCAGGGGCCGGATGCCGCTCGGGATTTCGTTCAAGGGTTTCTCTACGCCCGTGTCGAAGAAGTGCCTTGCACCTGTCTGTGGCTGATCGGACTTCCGGCGATACGTTTTGCCGGAGAGTCTGATGCCGAATCCTACAATCAAGAACTCCAGATCGACGGTCTGGGGTTGGCCTGGGCGCTGCCGGGTCTGGAACTGTTGATGGACGAGCCTCAGCGCAAGGCCGACGTTTGGCGTGCCATGCGCAAGCTGATGGGGCGTTGGAAGAGCGTAAATGAGTGATGCCGTAACGTTTCGCCGCATGACAGAAAGTGACCTGGATGCGGTGCTGAAAATTGAATATGCCGCGTTCAGCCATCCGTGGACTCGCGGTATTTTTCTGGACGGGCTCAAGTCCTACGAAATCTGGCTGATGTTCGAAGGCAATCAGCAGGTGGGGCACGGGGTGATCAACGTGATCATCGATGAGGCGCATCTGCTCAACATCACTGTCAAGCCGGAAAGCCAGGGCCGGGGTCTTGGGTTGCTGTTGCTCGACAAGCTGATGAAGCGCGCTTACGAGCTGAATGGCCGTGAATGTTTCCTGGAGTTGCGCGCCAGTAATCAGTCGGCGTATCGGCTGTATGAGCGCTATGGCTTCAACGAAGTAGGACGGCGTCGCGACTACTATCCGGCGGTCGGGGGGCGTGAAGATGCGCTGGTGATGGCTTGCACATTGATTGAATGACTTACATTGACCTGTAGCAGCGCGGCTTGCGGTGGATCAGTCAGCTCATCCTTCGCTGAAGCTCCGTATTCGCCAGCAAGCCGGCTTCCATAGGGATGTGCGCCGAACCAGTGATTCAGGGCCCGCGCGGATTTTTGTGGGAGCCACCTTGGTGGCGAAGCGGTTGGCCGGCCAACATAGAATCTCCCGTACGGCAGGCGTTCTGAGCCTAAATCTCCGGCTTGCCATCCAGCGGGTCGAAAATGGCCATTTCTTCTTCGTCCAGCCCGCCGCCTGCGCCAATTTCGTCTTCATCGACGATGCTCAAATCAAAATCCGCCGGGCCTCCTTCGCCTTCTTCCCGGGGAGAGCGTGCGCCGTCTTCATCGATCAACGTTTCCGGACTTATGTCATCGTCCGTCGGGTTGTGATCGTCGGTCGAGGCGCCAGTCAGTCCGGCTTCGCGAACCCGCTCCTCGGGAATGTAGGTCTCCAGTTCGTCCTCGGGAATCATGTCGCCGATGCGACCGCTGGGCTCGTTGCTGTCGTTGAAGTTGAGTTCCTCCATCGAGCCCATGCGGTCTTCGTTGTCGTCGATGGGTTCAGGTTGCGTCGCGCCGAAAGGGCGTCGTGAGTCGTTCATGGCGAATCCTCGTTGTGGGCGGTCTTGTTGGGTGGACCGGGAGGCTCGCCGAAGATTCACTCCGCTTCTCGACCGGTAGTGGCGAACGCCGTTGATCCGAAGTACCTTGCATCCCTCATCGCCGCTGCGAGGTTTCACTCCCATGAACGCATTAAAAGAACTACTCGACAACAACGAACGTTGGGCTGCCGCGATCAAGGAAGAAGACCCTGACTTCTTCGCCAAACTGGCGCGTCAGCAGACGCCGGAGTATCTCTGGATCGGCTGTTCGGACGCTCGCGTTCCCGCCAATGAAATCGTCGGCATGTTGCCGGGGGACCTGTTCGTGCATCGCAACGTGGCCAACGTGGTCCTTCACACGGACCTTAATTGCCTGTCAGTGATCCAGTACGCCGTCGATGTGCTCAAGGTCAAACACATTCTGGTCACCGGCCATTACGGCTGTGGCGGCGTGCGCGCTTCTATGCAGGATCGTCAGTTCGGTCTGATCGACGGCTGGCTGCGCACCATTCGGGACTTGTATTACGAAAACCGCGAGTTGTTGAGCCAGTTGCCGACCGAAGAGGAGCGCGTCGATCGTCTGTGCGAATTGAACGTGATCCAGCAGGTGGCGAACGTTGGCCATACCAGCATCGTGCAGAACGCGTGGCATCGGGGGCAGAAGCTGTCGATTCATGGCTGCATTTATGGCATCAAGGATGGTCGCTGGAAGAGTTTGGACGTCACGATCAGCGGGTTTGAGCAATTGCCGCCGCAGTATCGGTTGCGGCCGCTGGGGGAGTGACCCTCCTGTGGCCGAGCGCAGGGCAGAGTGCACGCAATGGCTCTGTTCGAGCGCAATTCCTGTGGGAGCCGGCTTGCTGGCGAAAGCGTTGGATCAGTTAGACAGATTAACGGACAGACCGCATTCGCCAGCAAGCCGGCTCCCACAAGGAATCTTACGCAGCAGGCTTTTTCAGCATTTCAGGAAGAGGCTTGCGCAGTTGATCCAGCTGGCGTCCCACAGAACCCGTCCGGCACTTCGCTGCCGCCTGATCAGGCGTCAGGTTGCGGATGGAGGTGTAGAACAACTTGCAGGTCTCGACTTTTTGGGTGACTTGCCATTGGGTCGTGCACTGTTTGAGCAATGCCGCAGCATCGTTGTCCGGTTTCTGGCCCATTCCCGCCTGCCAGCACGCCGCGCTCAAGTCCTGTCCCATGACCTTCAAACCGGCTTCGTCGGCCTTGGTCTCATCACCACCGTAATTGCTCTTGTCCGCAGCGTACCAGATGTAGCTCGGGTGGTTGGAGCCGATGACCGAAACGTTCTGGCCGCTCACAGGGCTGATGGTTGCCAGGCCCAAAACGGGCACTTCGACTTTGTATTGCTCTTTCAACCAACTGCGCACTGGCGCACCAAATGCCACCATCGGCAGTGAGGTGCCCTTGGCGCTCAGGCTGACTTCCTTGACCATCGTCGTCTGGTAGTCGTTGAAATAGCCATAGACGCCTTCCAGATCCTTGCCTGCGTTGGCCGGAGCGGCGATCGGGGCGATGTCGATGATGGTCTGGAACGCGGGCGTCTGGTCAGCCGCAATGCCGTTGTCGGTTAACAGCGCGGCCCAGCGGTCGGTGGTCGCGGAGCGCAAGTAGTCCTGTGCCTGAGTCAGCGAATAATCTGGCGGGAAATGCAGCAGTTCGACGCTTTTGCGATTTTCCAGGGCCATCCCCAGTGGCAGGAAGAGGTACCAGTTGTAGGCAAATTT
Source organism: Pseudomonas sp. NPDC088444 (assembly GCF_044900175.1). Taxonomy (NCBI): domain Bacteria; kingdom Pseudomonadati; phylum Pseudomonadota; class Gammaproteobacteria; order Pseudomonadales; family Pseudomonadaceae; genus Pseudomonas; species Pseudomonas sp. NPDC088444. Next base: position 113,785 of record NZ_JBJDNK010000018.1, on the reverse strand, counting down.
ACCGTCAGCATTGAGCTTTTTCGCGCCGTCATAAGCCTTTTCACCTGCGTCCAGTAACTGGGTCAGGGGTTTGCCATAGTCGTCCGGTACGCCGCTTATTTTCGCGTGAAGCTCGTTGGTGTCGTTGACCACGTGGACGGTGGCGCTCGTGTAGCCGTCGCGCTGCACGCTTTGCGTCAGGTAATGCTCGACCGTTTTTTCCAGCGACCAGTCGCGAAAGCAAATGACGTTGCAGTTGTTGGGATAAGCGAAAAGGCGGGTGACGCGCTCCTTGCTGCCCAGTTTGACGTCGACGTCAGCGTGGGCGTAGAGGCTCAGCGTGAGTGCAGCGAGGGTGGCGCTCAATGCAGCGGTTTTCTTCATGCTCATGTCCTTGTTGGCGTGGGCGCCCGTCTGAGCGGGCGTGTTTCGATAATGAAACACAAGGACGTGACTGGGAATCCGTACGAGAAAGTTTTCCGAGCGCGTCACAGCACAAATCGCTGCACCATCGAATTCAGGTCCGTCGCTAACATCGCCAGCGCGTTGCTCGCCACTGTCGTTTGCTGCGCGCCGGAGGCCGATTGCGTTGACAGGTCGCGGATGCTGCTCAGGTTGCGATCCACTTCGTTGGCCACTTGCGCCTGCTGTTCGGCGGCGCTGGCGATTAGCATATTGCGGTCGCTGATGGTCGAGGTGGAACTGATGATTACGGTCAGCGCCTGGCTGGTCGCAGCGGCCTGTTCCAGTGTTTGACTGGCCTGAGCGGCAGTCACGCGCAGAGTCTCGGCGGTGTCTTGGGTGCTCTTTTGCACATCGTTGATCAGGCTTTCGATCTCGGTGGTCGAGGCGCTGGTGCGTTGAGCCAGTGAGCGAACCTCGTCGGCCACCACGGCAAATCCACGGCCGGCTTCGCCTGCACGCGCGGCTTCAATGGCGGCGTTCAACGCCAGCAGGTTGGTCTGGTTGGCGATGGCGCGAATCACTTCGAGGATTTTGCTGATGCTCAACGTGCGCTCAGCCAGGCCATCGGCCTGATGGGAGGAGTCGAGCACGTTGTCGGTCAGTTCCTTGATCGAATCGATGGTGCCGGTCAGGCGCATGCGGCCCTCGGCAGCGGCTTCGTTCGAGGCCTTGGATTCGGTGGAGGTGTTGCTGGCGTTGTCGGCGACTTCGACGGCCGCCTGGCTCATCTGGTTGACGGCCACGGCAGCCTGTTCGATTTCGTCGTTCTGCATTTGCAGGTTCTTCGCGCTGGCCTCGGCAATCGCGCCCATTTCCTGGACGGACTGGCTCAACTGGCTGGCCGCCGCGTAGATCTGGTCGATGGTGCCGTGCAGATTGCCGCGCATCTGGCCCAGCATTTTCAGCAGTTGTGCGGTTTCGTCCGTACCCTCGGGAATGGGTTGCGGGCTCAAGTCGCCCTCGGCAATGGTGCTGGCGATCTGTAGCGACTGGCGCAACGGGCGGATGATGCTCACGCTCAAACGCCAGGCCAGCATCAAGGTCAGGACCAACGCCACGACAATCGCGCTGACGGCAATGATGCGCGTCTGCTGGAAACGGCTCCCGGCGCCTTCGACGGCTGCTGCCGCGCTCTGCTTGTTCAGCTCGCGCAACAGTTGCACTTGCATGTCCATCAAATCGCCCTGCATGCTCAGCGTGGTGTTGAGCAGCATGCGCGCGTCATTGAGTTTGTTCTGCTCGATCAGGGCAATTTCGTCATGCAGTCCCGGCATGAAAGCGTTGTACGCGTCCTGCAACGCCTTGATGGAGTCGCGTTCGGTGCTGTCGGTGGCGTGGGCAAGGTAATCGCTGAAGCCTTTTTCCACTTCGTTCTTCAACTGCTCCACGTTGATCTTGCTGGTCACTGCAGCGCTAGGGTCATCGGCATTGGCAATCAGACGCGCGCTTTCGCCGCGCAGCTTGATCAGGTCAATGGCGATTGCGTCGGCCATGGCAATGCTCGGCAGCGCCCCACTTTGCACCGCCTCACCCTGATCTCGAATGCTCTGCATTTGCAGCAGACAGAAAACGCCAAGGGCCATCAGCAGCGACGCGGTGATGCCGAAACACAGCACCAGACGCTGAGTAATTCGGAAGCGGCGCAAGAACATCGGCCTGGACGAAGGACGGAACAACCCACGCAATAACCTTTTCACAGCACAAATCTCATCGACGAAGTCATCGGAGACTTGGTTATAGAGACGTTCCGTGATGTCTTTATGACATCGAGAGGAAATATTTCAGATTTGTTGTGGTTTAACGGCAGTTTGGCGACGAGCGGTCACTCGACGTCAACCCCGACCTCCTCCATAAACTCCCGCAAAAAACGCTGCGCTCGCTCATGCCTGATCTGCGCCATTTGCTTCCCGGTTTGGGTCTTGAAGCCTTCGGCGAGGATGAAAAGTTTGGTGGTGAAATGATCGGCCGCGTAGCGTTTGTCGTCCAACGTGCGGTTTTTCGCCTGTGGGTCGGTCGGCTCGTAAAGGTGGCTGCCCATGCGCCCTGAAACGTAGAACAGGCGCGCGACGCCGATCATGCCGAGGGCGTCGAGGCGGTCGGCGTCTTGCAGGATTTTCGCTTCCAGACTCGTCGGTGTGATGTCTGCCGAATAACTGTGGGATTCGATGGCATGGGCGACGGCGTCGATGCGTTCTTCGTCCCAGCCCATTTCGGCCAGCAACTCCGACGCTTTGGCGGCGGCCAGACGGGAGGCACTGGAGCGGAACGGGGAGTTCTTTTCCACGGCCACACAATCGTGCAGCAGTGTGGCGGCCAGCAGAATCTGATGGTCGCCACCTTCCTTGTTGCGGATCGCGCAGACGTTTTTCCACACTCGGTGAAGGTGCGACAGGTCGTGAGAGCCATCGGTCCGCTCGGCCACGGTGTGGGGGATCAGCTTGTCGGCGAGATCCTGGAACGGTGAGAAGGAGAGGGTGCTCATCGGGAGTCCTTTCGATACAGGCTGTCGACCGGTTTCAGCATAGAAGATTGACCTTCAAGCTCGTGGCAGGTTCGTGAAGTGAGAGGTTCAACGTCATGACTTCAGCGGCAGCGCGGTCTTGTAGCGCACCTGTTTGAGCGACAGGCTCGAACGGATTTTCTCGACTTCGGGCATCGGTGAGAGGCGTTCGATGATGAAGTGTTCCAGCGCCTGCATGTCGGCCATGACCACGCGCAGTAGATAGTCGGCGTCACCGGTCATCAAATAGCACTCCATCACTTCTTCGCATTCGCACACGCGCCGCTCGAAATTCTGCAGCGCTTCGCGGCTCTGCTCCTTCAGGCTGATGGAAATGAACACGTTCAGGCGCAGCCCCAGATGCTCAGGGGCGAGCAGCGCAACGTACTCGCGAATGCAACCCGACGCTTCCAGTGCCTTGACTCGCGCCAGGCATGGCGAGGGCGACAGGTGAACGCGCTTGGCCAGTTCGACGTTGGACAGGCTGCTGTCCCGTTGAAGTTCGCGGAGGATTTTCAGGTCGATGCTGTCGAAGTTCATCGTGCTTCCACTTTTCGTTTTTAGAGTTTTTTGTGCTGCAAGCGAGCCATCTGCGTACGCAGTTCGGTCATTAAATCTGCGTGTTGAAGCATAGACTTTTCCTCAATCAACCGGAGGTGTCTATGAGCCATTTCGATATCCGTATTCCCGCAGCCGTGGCTGCGCAAAACCATGACGATCAGGTGGAGATGACCGAGTGGCAGGAAGCGCTGACGTCGCTGGTGGACAACGCCGGCCCTGAGCGGGCTCGCGAGATTCTCGATATGCTGGCCGCCATGGGGCGGGAGCCGTCGATTGGCTGGCAACCGAGCCATGGCACGCCGTATATCAACAGCATTGCCGTCGAACAACAGCCCGCCTTTCCGGGCGATCTGGCCATTGAGGAACGTCTGGCGTCGGTCATGCGCTGGAATGCGCTGGCCATGGTCGTGCGGGCCAATCAGGCATATGGCGAACTGGGCGGACATATCGCCAGCTATGCCAGTGCTGCCGACCTGTTCGAAGTCGGCTTCAATCATTTTTTTCGGGGCGGTCAGGGCGGCGATCTGGTTTTTTATCAGCCTCATTCAGCGCCAGGCATATACGCGCGAGCGTTTCTCGAAGGGCGTTTGAGTGAGCAGGATCTGGCGCATTACCGGCAGGAAATCGGAGGCCCCAAGGCGGGTGCGCGCGGGCTGTCGAGTTATCCACATCCTTGGTTGATGCCCGAATTCTGGCAATTTCCCACAGGGTCGATGGGCATCGGCCCGATCAGCTCGATTTATCAGGCGCGGTTCATGCGCTATTTGCAACATCGCGGTTTGCAGGACACCGCGACGCGGCATGTCTGGGGCGTGTTCGGCGATGGGGAAATGGACGAGCCGGAAAGCATGTCGGCGCTGACCCTGGCGGCGCGGGAAGGCTTGGACAACCTGACGTGGGTGGTCAATTGCAACTTGCAAAGGCTCGATGGCCCGGTCCGCGGCAATGGTCGGATCATTGATGAGCTGGAGGCGCTGTTCAGCGGCGCAGGCTGGAACGTGATCAAGCTGGTCTGGGGTTCCGATTGGGACGCGTTGTTCGCCCGTGATCACGATGGGGCGTTGGTGCGAGCGTTGTCACAAACGGTCGACGGCCAGTTCCAGACATTCGCGGCCAAGGACGGGCACTTCAATCGCGAGCATTTTTTCGGGCAAAACGCGTCGCTGAGAAAGCTGGCCGAAGGTTTGAGCGACGAACAGATCGACCGGCTCAAACGGGGCGGCCACGACGTGCTGAAAATCTTCTCCGCCTACCATGCAGCGATGCGGCACAAAGGACGGCCAACGGTCATCCTCGCCCAGACCAAAAAGGGTTTTGGCATGGGCGAAGCGGGGCAGGGCAAGATGACGACGCATCAGCAGAAGAAGCTCGATCGCGAGGCCTTGCTCGATTTCCGCGATCGCTTCCACCTGCCACTGACGGACGATGAGGCAGAGCACCTGAGCTTTCTCAAGCCCGACGCGCACAGTCCGGAAATGCGTTATCTGCAACAACGGCGTGAGGCATTGGGCGGCTCGGTGCCGAGCCGTCGCAATGCTGCGCAAACAGTGGCTGTGCCTTCTCGGGACGACTATGCGCGCTTCGCGACCCACGCTGACGGCAAGGACATGTCCACCACCATGGCGTTTGTGCGCATGCTGGGTAACCTGCTCAAAGACAAGGCTCTTTCCCCGCGTATCGTCCCGATTGTCGCAGACGAGGCGCGCACCTTTGGCATGGCCAGCCTGTTCAAGCAGATCGGCATTTACTCCAGCGTCGGCCAGCGTTACGAACCCGAGGACATCGGTTCGATTCTCAGCTACCGCGAAGCCACCAACGGGCAGATTCTCGAAGAAGGCATCAGCGAGGCGGGTGCGATCAGTTCCTGGGTGGCGGCGGCGACCAGCTATTCAGCCCATGGCCTGCGCATGTTGCCGTTCTACATCTATTACTCGATGTTCGGTTTTCAGCGCATCGGCGATTTGATCTGGGCGGCAGCGGATCAGCGCGCCCGAGGTTTTCTACTGGGGGCAACGGCAGGCCGCACGACGCTGGGCGGTGAGGGCTTGCAGCATCAGGACGGTTCAAGCCATTTGATGGCGTCGACCGTACCCAACTGCCGCGCCTACGACCCGGCGTTTGCGGGCGAGTTTGCCGTCATTCTCGATCACGGCATGCGGCAAATGCTGGAGCATGATGTCGACGAGTTCTACTACGTGACGTTGATGAATGAAAGTTATGCACAGCCGTCGCTGCCGGAAGGTGTTGAAGCGTCGATCATTCGCGGGATGTATCGTTTTGGCGAACAACGCGTCGAAGGCGCGAGAGGCAACGTGCGCTTGCTCGGTTCGGGCACGATTTTGCGTGAGGCGATTGCCGCCGCCGAGTTGCTGGCGCAGGACTGGCAGATCGAAAGCGAGGTCTGGAGTGTGACCAGTTTTACCGAGCTGGCGCGAGACTCGCGTGAAGTGGAGCGTTGGAACCGCCTGCATCCCGGGGATGTTCAACGCCGCAGTCATCTAGATGCGTGCTTGCCAGCGGGGGCGCCGGTGGTGGCCGTTTCTGATTACGTGCGGGCGCTGCCGCAGTTGATTGGCTCGTACGTGACGAGCGATTACACAGTGTTGGGGACCGATGGTTTTGGCCGCAGTGATACGCGGGCGATGCTGCGCAGTTTTTTTGAAGTGGATCGGTATCACATCGTGCTGGCGGCGGTGACGGCGTTGGTTCGGCAGGGATTTGTCGACGCGGGATTGGCGGCTCGGGTAATTGAGCGGTATGGCATTGAGGTGGACGCCGAGGCGTCTTGGAATATCTGATCCTATGAGGTCCTCTGTAGCGGTCCGGCTTGCCGGCGGCGGCGATATCAAGGACGCCACTGTCGCACAGCAAACGCGGGATCCTGTGGGAGCGAATTCATTCGCGAAAGCGGAGTGTCAGTCGACGTTGATGTCGCGGGTGCAGACGCCATCGCGAATGAATTCGCTCCCACAGGGAAGAGTGCACGATTGTAGAAAAGTTTTTACTTACCCTTCATCGCCGCCGTCATCTTGTCCACGTTGTAGCGAAACATTTTCACGTAGGTCGCAGCCGGGCCGTTGGCCGGGGACAGTGATTCCACATACAGCTCGCCGCCAGGGTGCGCGCCGCTGGCTTTGGCGATCTGTTGCACCAGGCGCGGGTCGCTGGAGTTTTCGAAAAAGTAGGCGCTGACGTGTTCCTGTTTGATCTGATTGATCAGTTTGCCAACGTCAGCCGCCGAGGCTTCGGTTTCGGTGGAAAAGCCCAGCGGTGACAGGAAGGTCACGCCATAGGCATCACCGAAATAGCCGAATGCATCGTGGGACGTCAGCACCTTGCGTTGCGGGGCAGGGATGGCGTTGATCTGGGCGCGAGCGTAGGCGTCCATGTCCTGCAATTGAGCGATGTATTTCTCACCGTTGGCTTTGTAATCGGCGGCGTTGCCCGGGTCTGCTTTCTGTAAGGCCTTGATGATGTTTCTCACGTAAACGATGCCGTTCACCGCGCTGTTCCACGCGTGCGGGTCAGTGATCTTCTCGCCGTCTTCTTCCATGCTGCGGGTCATGATGCCGTTGGACAGCACCACCGGTTCGCCTTTGTAGCCTGAAGCGGTGATCAGCCGGTCCAGCCAGCCCTCAAGATGCAGGCCGCTGACGAAGACCACATCGGCTTTTTTCAGTGCCTGCGCGTCGTTGGGCGTCGGCTCGTAGACGTGCGGGTCGCCATTGGGGCCGATCAGCGAGGTGACGTGGACGTGATCACCGCCCACGTTGTGCACCATGTCGGCGATGACGGTGAACGATGCAACGGTTTCCAGGGTTTTTGCCTGGGCGAAGTTGGCCAGGCCCGACAACGCCAGTGCGGCGGTCAGAAGCGTCAAACGTTTCATGGTGTTTTCCTTGAGGTAAGCGAACGATCAGCCGGACAGGTGAACCCTCGGAAACAGGCGGCGCAAGAAACCGCTGCGTCCAAAGAACAGTGAGAACAGGTAAAACGCGCTGGCGGTCAGGACGATGGCCGGACCGGAGGCGACGCTGGCGTGGTAGGACACGATCAGGCCGATGAAGCCCGACAGCGTGGCAACCACGGTGGAAATCACGATCATGCCGGTCAGAGAGGTCGACCAGAAACGTGCGACGGTGGCAGGCAGCATCATCATCCCGACGGCCATCAAGGTGCCGAGGGCCTGGAAACCGGCGACCAGATTGAGCACCACCATCAACAGAAACAGCACGTGATAGAGCGAGCCACGACCACCGACGGCACGCAGAAAACCGGGGTCGAAGCATTCCAGAATCAGTGGGCGGAAGATCAGGGCCAGCAGAATCAGCGTGAACGAGGCGATGGCGCCGACCATGAAAATCGCTTGATCGTCGATGGCTAGAATCGTCCCGAACAGCACATGCAGCAGGTCAACGTTGGAGCCGTGCAACGACACGATCAGCACGCCTGCCGCCAGCGAAGTCAGGTAGAAACTGGCGAAGCTGGCATCCTCTTTCAGCGTGGTAAAACGGCTCACCAGTCCTGAGAGCAGGGCCACGGCGAGCCCGGCGATCAAGCCGCCAAAGCCCATGGCGGGCAGCGACAGGCCCGCGAATAGAAAGCCCACGGCGGCACCCGGCAGTACGGCGTGGCTCATGGCATCGCCGACGAGGCTCATGCGCCGTAGCATCAGCAACACGCCTACCGGGCCTGACCCAATGCCCAATGCCAGGCACCCGATCAGGGCACGGCGCATGAAGCCGAATTCGATGAAGGGTTGGATCAACAGCGAGTAGAGCGTCACAGCGATTCCTCCTCGTCGATCGCACAGGATTGCGCGTCAGGGCTCCAGTGCTCGGCCATGTTCTTGGCGCGGCGCAGGTTGTCGGCGTGAAGGATGTCGGCGGTATTGCCCCAAGCGATGGTTTCCCGGGCCAACAGCAAGGTGCTCGGGAAATGCTGGCGCACCTGTTCGATGTCGTGCAGCACCGCGATGACCGTGCGACCCTGGCCGTGCCAGTCGCTGATCAACTTGAGCAAGTCGCGAGTCGTGCGGGCGTCGATGGCCGTGAAGGGCTCATCAAGGAGGATGACCGAAGCGTCTTGCAGCAGCAGGCGGGCGAACAGCACGCGCTGAAATTGCCCGGACGACAATGAGCTGATACTGCGTTGCTCAAAGCCTTCCAGCCCCACCGCCAACAAGGCTTCTCGCGCTTGTTCGGCGTGTTTGCGTGTGGCGCCACGGAAGGCGCCAATGCTGCGCCAGGCGCCCATCATGACGGTGTCGGCCACGCTCAACGGGAAGCTGCGGTCGATCTCGGCGGCCTGCGGCAGATAGCCGATGTGGCGGGTGGCGAGGCTGCCTCGATCAACACGACCGACGGCGGGTTTCAAGGTGCCCGCGATGGCTTTGATCAGGGTTGATTTACCCGCACCATTGGGCCCGACAATGGCGGTCAGGCTGCCTGCGGCAAACCGGCCACTGACGTGATGCACCGCCGGGCGACGCTCGTAGGTCACGGTCAGGTCATGCAGATCGATGGCCGCGCTCATGGAATGGCCACCGCCCACGCGATGCCAATCCACAGAAGCGCGAGCACAGCCAAAGCGATCAGCACCCGTTTGCCTGCGGATTGGGCGAGGGCGGAGGTCGCGATGTTCGGGGAACGTCGAGGAGCGGGTTTCACGAGAGCGAATGCCTGAAATGTTTTGTTATAGTATTACATCACTATTTTCAGGAAAGAGGGAAGGGCTATTTATCGCCGGTTCAGGATTGCGACAGATTGAGGGTTTCCGGGGCGCTGATGTTTTCCCGTTCCGACAAACCCTGTAATTTCCGGACAAAGACTTCTCCGCTCAGGATCGTTCCCATGTCCGCTGCTCATCGTCGTTCTGTCCCCCTTTCCAAATGCTATCGCCTGCTTAACCATGGCCCGACCGTGCTCGTCAGCGCCGCTCATGATGGAAAGCGCAACATCATGGCTGCCGCATGGGCGATGCCTCTTGATTTCCAGCCGCCGAAAGTCACGGTGGTGCTGGATAAATCCGTCTGGACGCGCCAACTGCTGGAAGGCTCCGGCACGTTCGTGATCAACGTGCCCACGGTTAGCCAGGTGGATATCGTCGAAACCGTTGGCTCGACGTCGGGCTTGGAGATTTCTCAAGAGCGCGAACTGGACAAGTTCAAGGCGTACGGCCTTCAGACGTTTGCGGGTGATGTCGTCGATGCGCCGTTACTCGAAGGCTGCGCCGCATGGCTCGAGTGCCGCTTGATGCCCGAGCCGCACAACCAGAATCAGTACGATCTTTTCATTGGCGAAGTGGTTGCAGCATGGGCGGATGAGCGCGTGTTCTCGGATGGCCATTGGCATTTTGATGGGCATGATCAACTGCGCACGTTGCACCACGTGGCGGGCGGGCATTTTCTGGTGATTGGGGATGAGATCGTCGGCAAGGTATTGGAGCGCTGATCGTCTGTATCGATGCTTCACGAGGGCTTCAATGTCTGGCGCAGGTAGCCCAGTATCAGGCCGCCAAACGCGCTGCTGAACAGCATGTTGTCCATTGACTGGAGTTCGCTTTCAGTCAGCCAGCGCGTGGGCTGGCCGAGCAATTCGGGCGGTCCGGCCATGTGCCAGAACCGGACGATGACCAAGGCTGCCAGCAATGCCGCTCCAAAACGCAGAGCGTGGATCGTGAGCGCGTGGACTTCCTTTCTGACTTTGGCCGTTGGGTCTTCAAGTGCTTTTTCTTCTTCGTAGGCTTTGTTCAGCGATGTGGTGGAAAAGCAGGTTTCGTCCGCAGATCCAATTGCTTGCAAGTCATCGGTACTGTCAGGCATTGGCCTTGCTGGCCTCGATTTTTTCTTTGTAGTGCTGGTCGATCCACTCATTGGGGATGATTGCCCCTTGATACTGATCGCCTCCGGCCAGGCGCCAGGTACGGTCCCACGGAGTGTCGGGTTGGTGGGTCAGTGCCGAGAGCTGGAGCCCGTCATGCTTGCCATGGATGTTCCAGACCTTGTCGAGTAGCTCCAACGTGCGCAGATGAGGAACGGGATTGTTTGCATCCCCTGCGATGCCGTAGCCAGGAATGCTTGCGTCGATAGGATTTCGCCGATGATGCTTGATCTTGCGGTACAGCTCGGGGATTACGGGGCCATATTTCCACGCTTGCACCGCATCGCCGATGAGGCTTTCGGAGAAGTAGCCGCGATGCCAGCCATGGGCGATATACACCAGTTTGATCAGCTTCATGGGCGTGACATCCACGCCTTTTTCGAACGACTTCTGAATGAAGTAATTTGCGACTGCTTCGCTGCTGAGCATGTGCCTTTCCTTTCAGTCTTCCTTCATGGCGCTGGTGGCGTTTTCAGGGTGGGGCGCCAAGCATTTTATGCAAACGAGTGGGGCACTTCTGTAAAGCACTGCCGATAGCGTTGTAGGAAGGTGCTGCAATCCGGTGCCGCAATAACGAAAGTTATCGGATAAATTCTCCGTATCCTTAAACCACTCCTTTATACCGGGAGCCTCAATGAACTCAGACGACCTTGCGCTCTTCGCCCAAGTGGCGAAAAACGGCAGCATCTCGCGCGCAGCGATGGAGTTGGGCGCGGACCAATCCACGGTCAGCCGCAGAGTCGGGTTACTGGAGGCCGAGTTGGGCGTGCGGCTGTTTCACCGCAGTGGGCGTGGTGTGTCATTGACCGAGCGAGGTCAGCAGTTGTTGGGATTCGCCAACACCCTGAACGACACGCTGATCGAGGCCGAAAGGGCGATGCGTGACAGCGCCGAGCAAGGCCCGGCCAAGTTGTGCATCGCCGCGCAACCCACTATCGCGCGTATTCTGTTCGGCAGTCTCGGGCACGCGTTGAAAGCGCGCTATCCGCTGACCCAAGTGCATTTCATCGAAGGTTTGGCAGCCGACATTCTCAATCGCCTGAGCGATGGCGCGGTGGATATCGCAATTCTCTATCTGCCCGAGCATCCCGGCGCGTTGCAGTTCGACCCGCTGCTCAGTGAGGGGGTGCAACTCATCACGCCCGCCCATTACCCGCTCGACGGCGACACGATTGCCGTGCGCGATCTGGGTGACATTCCGCTCATTCTGCCCAGCACCCATCACGGTTTGCGCATGATGGTGGAGTCGTTGGCCAACCGTTACGGCTTCTCAGCGAACGTTGCGTTGGAGTGCGACGGTTCGATTTCCATTACCAAGCGTCTGGTGTTGGAAAATTGCGGCTGCACGGTATTGCCGGAAGCAGCGGTGGTGGAGGAGGTGAAGGCGGGGCGACTGAAAAGCTACCGGCTGAGGGACCCTGAAATTCGCCGTACAGTGGCGATTGTCTGGCCGAAGAACCGCGTCACCGCCGACGGTTTGTGGGCGGTGACGCAGATCATTCGTCAACGTGCCGCTGACATGGTCGAGCAGGGCACATGGCCAGGGGCGACGCTGATCAATCCTTGATCAATTGGCCGTTGACCAGACGCCAGGTTTTCAGCGGGTTGCTCTGCTGCAAGGCGGGCGGCAGCAGAGAATCCGGCACGCTCTGGTAACAGATCGGACGCAGGAATCGGTCGATGGCGGTGGCGCCGACCGACGTACTGCGGCTGTCGGACGTCGCCGGAAATGGCCCGCCGTGGACCATCGAATAGCTCACCTCGACACCGGTCGGGAAGTCGTTGAAGAGGATGCGTCCGGCCTTGCGTTCCAGGATTGGCAGCAGTGCTTGGGCGATGGCTTTATCGCCGTCATCGTAGTGCAGGGTAACGGTCAACTGGCCATCGAATTTCGCGGCCACCTTTTGAAGATCCGCTACGTTCTGACACACGATGAGCAGTGCACTGGGGCCAAAGTTTTCGTCTTCCAGCGCCGGGTTGGCGAGGAAAGTTTTAGAGTCGGTGCGGAAGAACGCTGCTCGCGCTTTGTAAGGTCCGTCGGCTTCACGGCCTTCGGCCACCAGCGTCACGCCTTCAGCCTTGTGCAGATTGTTCAGCCCATTGCAGTAGGCACCGTAGATGTTCGGCGTCAGCATCGTGGTTGGTGTCTTGTCGGAAAGTGCCTTGGCAGCTGCTCGAACGAAGACTTCAAGATCGTCGCTTTCCAGTGCCAGCAAGATGCCGGGATTGGTGCAGAACTGCCCGGCGCCCACCACCAGCGAATCGGCAAAGCCGTTGGCAATCGTTTCGGCTCGGGCCGACAGCGCGGCCGGAAGCAGAAAGCCGGGGTTGATGCTGCTCATCTCGGCGTACACCGGAATCGGAACCGGGCGCGCTTGAGCCGCCGCGACCAACGCCAGGCCGCCACGACGAGAGCCGGTGAAGCCCACGGCCTGAATCCGCGGATGACTGACCAGCGCCTGACCGACGGTGATGTCCTTGTCGATCAGCATCGAAAACACGCCTTCCGGCATGCCGGTCTCGCGGGCGGCTTTCTGAATCACGCGCGCCACCAGTTCGCTGGTGCCCAAGTGCGCAGGGTGAGCCTTGACGATGACCGGGCAGCCCGCCGCCAACGCCGAGGCGGTATCACCGCCCGCCACAGAAAACGCCAAGGGGAAGTTGCTGGCGCCGAACACGGCTACCGGTCCTACGCCGATCCGCCGCTGGCGCAGATCGGCACGAGGCAGCGGTTGGCGATCCGGCTGCGCGGTATCGACCACGGCGCCGTGCCAGCGGCCGTCACGTAACAGGCTGGCGAACAGCTTGAGCTGATTGACGGTGCGCAACCGTTCGCCTTCCAGCCTCGGCTTGGGCAGCCCGCTTTCCAGATGAACGCGGTCGATCAGCGTGTCGCCCAAGTCCAGCAGGCCCTGAGCAATGGCGTCGAGAAAGCGTGCGCGGTGTTCGTCGTCCAGCTGCCGATAAGGGTCGAACGCGGCTTCAGCCAGTTCGCAGGCCTCATTGACGTCTTCCAGCGTGCTGGCGCCGAACGCCGGCGTCAGCGGCTCACCTGTGGCGGCAGCGATGGCAAACACTTCGCCCGCCAGACCGCGTACCGCACGTTGACCTATGATCGTTTCACCCAGAATCTGCATGTGTTCATCACCTGTTAATCGAGACGGGCCTGGGGCGTGATCTGCCGAGGGTCGACGCGCAGCTCGATCAATGCCGCCACGCCTGCGTGCTGGGCACGCTGGAAGGCGGCGGGGAAATCTTCGCTGCGCTCGACCCGCTCGGCATGGGCGCCAAAGGATTGGGCGAGTGCGATGAAGTCCGGGTTGGCCAGATCAGTGGCCGAGACGCGGCCCGGGTATTCGCGCTCCTGGTGCATGCGGATGGTCGCCAGCATGCCGTTGTTCACCACGATGACCACTATCGGCGCGTTGTATTGCAGTGCCGTGGCCAGTTCCTGAGGGTACATCATGAAACAGCCATCGCCAGCGAAGCAGACCACTGTTTTTTGTGGTGCGTGCAGTTTCGCGGCAATGGAGGCTGGCAGCCCGTAGCCCATCGCACCGTTGGTGGGGGCCAGTTCCGTGGCCGGTTGCCGGTAGCGATAAAAACGATGCACCCAGACCGTGTAATTGCCTGCGCCATTGGTAATGACGGCGTCATCGGGCAACACCTCGTTAAGGTGAGCGACCACTGCGCCCATGTCCACGCCGACCAGTTGCGGGTGAGGCAGCGGTGGGGTTGAGTGCCCCAGATAGTCAGCGCGGGCGGCATCCGTCCAGCTTTTCCACGCGTCGCTGGCCACCGGCTCAAGGGCGGCGACGGTGTGGGCAAATGCGCCGAGTGACGACAGAATCGGCAGTTGTGAACGGTAAACCCGGTTCAGCTCCTGTGGGTCGGGATGCACATGAATCATCGGCTGTTTCGGGGTCGGGCTTTCGATCAGCGTGTAGCCCTGAGACACGGTTTCGCTCAGGCGCGAGCCGATGACCAGCAGCAGGTCGCTGTGCTTGACCCGGTCCAGCAGCTTCGGCGATGTGCCCAGCCCGAGTTGGCCGACGTAGTGCGGGTCGCGGTTGTCGAACAGATCCTGACGGCGGAACGAAGCCGCCACCGGCAGATGGTTGGCGTGCACGAAGCGCTTGAGCGCCTGGGTTGAGTCCGCGTCCCATCCTGTGCCGCCGACGATCACCAGCGGTCTTGTTGCAGCGGCCAGCAGCCCCTGCAATTCAGCGAGCGTTGCCGCGTCGGGCGCCGCGTGAGCGACACGGACTGCTTCTGCGTCGGCCACGTCAGCCGAACCGAACAGGACCTCTTCCGGCAGTGCGACGACCACAGGCCCTGGGCGGCCCGACAGCGCAATGCTGAACGCCTTGCTGACGATTTCAGGAATGCGCTCGATGCTGTCGATTTCCACCGCCCACTTCGCCAGACCACCGAACATTTGCACGTAGTCCACTTCCTGAAACGCTTCGCGGCCCTTGAAGCTGCTCTCGATCTGGCCGACGAACAGGATCATCGGCGTCGAATCCTGCCTGGCCGTGTGCACGCCGTTGCTCGCATGGGTGGCGCCAGGACCTCGCGTGACGAAGCAAATGCCGGGACGCCCGGTCAGCTTGCCGTAGGCATCGGCCATGTTCGAGGCGGCTCCTTCGTGGCGGGTGACGATGGTGCGAATGCTCGCCGCATCATGCAGCGCGTCGAGGACGGGCAGGTAGCTTTCACCTGGCACGCAATAAATAGTGTCGACCGCGTTGCGGATCAGGGCCTCGACCAGAATCTGGCCGCCGTTGCGGGTTGGGTTGGAATCAGACATGGATTTCGAGTTCCTTGTTACGGGTTTCCGGTAGAACGAGGGCGACGAGGAAGACCAGCACGTACGAGCACGCGGCCCATACGCCAATCGACGCCGCCAGCCCGAATGAGGCGCTGCTCAGGCCGACTCCGGCAGGCACCAAGGCTCCGATACCGCGACCAAAATTGTAGGAAAAGCCACCGGCGGTGCCGCGAATCTGCGCCGGGAACAGCTCGGTGAAGCAGGCGCCCATCCCCGAGACGATGCCGGATTGAAACAGGCCCAGCGGAAAGCCCAGCAGCAACAGGCTCCACATCGGCAGGTGCAGTTGGGTGTAGACCAGAACGGTCACCGTTGCACCAGCAGCGGACAGGGCGAAGGTTTTGCGGCGGCCCAGGTAGTCGCTCAGGTAGGCCATGCCGACATAGCCGCAGAACGAGCCGAAGATGTTCACCGCCAGATACAGCGTGGTCATGCTGACGGTCAGGCCCTGGGTTTCCCTCAGATACGTCACCAGCCAGGTCAGAATCGTGTAATTGCCGCCCAGTGCGCCTGCGGCCATCAGCGAGGCCATGGCGGTCAGCGGGAAGACTTTCGGTGAGAAGATGAGCGCGAAGTTGGCCCACAGCGACGTCTTTTCCCGGTATTGCGCAGCGGCTTCGAAGGCTTCGGATTCAGCGATGTTGCGGCGCATCCATAGCACCAGAAAGCCTGGCAGCAGCCCGATCAGAAACAGCACGCGCCAGGCCGTGTGTTCAGGCAGCAGGTTGAATATCACCCAATACGCCAGCGCCGCGAGGGCATAACCCACCGGCCAGCCCGCTTGAACCGAACCCACAGCGCGACCGCGAATGCGCTTGTCGACCACTTCGCCGATCAGTACAGCTCCCGCCGCCCATTCCCCGCCAAAGCCCAGGCCTTGCAGGCTGCGCGTCAGCAACAGTTGATGAAAGGAATCAGTGAAGGCCGAAAGGCCAGTGAACAGCGAGAACCAGAGGATGGCCAGTTTCAGGACCTTCACTCGCCCAATGCGATCAGCCAGCAAGCCTGCCAGCACTCCGCCGATGGCCGAGGCGATCAAGGCTGAGGTGCCGATGACACCGGCTTCGGCTTTGGTCATGCCCCAGACCGCGAGCAAGGTAGGAATCACGAAAGCGAATAGCTGGACGTCCATTGCGTCCAGCGCCCAACCCATGAAACACGCCCAGAACGTCCGCTTCTGGCTGGGCGCCATACTGCCGTACCACGACATAGATACTCCATCGCGCTGCTGCGCTGTTGTTATTGGAATCTGGATAGATGCGCGTTGGCGGCGACATCATGGCGTGAGTATGTGAGAGCGGCGGAGTGTGGCGAATAGCGTGGGGCGCATAGCTGGTATGCGGGGGATGAGGATGAGTTTTTGCCGAGGGTAAAGGCCGCCGTAGCAGCATGGCTTGCCTGCGGTAGCGACCTTGAAATCGCTGCCGCCGGCAAGCTGTGTTGCTACAGGGTATGCATCATTTGAAAAAAGCTTACTGCTGAACCGCGCTGAACCCTTCAAACGCGGTCTGCTGCGCAATCGCAGTCACGATGTTTTTGCGGGTAGCAGGTTGTTCGTTGCCTTCGTTATCGACAAAGACCTCGCTTTGCAGCTCGGCTTCATCGCCTTCACCAACGAAGGTGAAGCCCAGGAATTCGAACGCTTCGCGGTCAACGTTGGCTTTCGAGCGTGGGGTGCGCAGTGGCAGGGTGACGCTGGCGCCGTCCTTGCTGATCACGAACACTTCGGCTTCTTTCTTGACCCGCGCAGCCTTGCTCTTGCCACCGCTCGGGTTGCTGACGGCCTGATGGGTCTGGTTCAGGACCTTCAGGGCCAGGCTATAGACCAGCTCCTGAAAGCTTGGGTCGTCCTTGTAGCTGGACAGAATCCGGCTGATCGGGAATTTGCTGCTGAGGTCTTCCAGCGCGGCCATGTCGGCGGCTTCGGCGTCTTTCAGTTGCTTGAGCTGACCCATCAGTTCGTAGGCCTGATCGTCATCGAAACGGTCATGGGCCTGACGGATGGCGGCGCGCAGTTCACGAATCTGATCGCTTTCCTTGGCGCTCTGAAAGGCGTCGAGGACCATTTCGCTGATGGTTTTCGCCTGCGGCACATGCTGTGAAAGATTGATGGCGTCTTCGTAAGCCTGCTTGGAGGTGAGGGCAGGCACTGCTACGTCGGTATGGGAATCAGACATTGAACATCCATTGCTTCATTAACGGGGATCGCGAGACACCCCGGAGCGTCTCGCGAGGGGAGGGTAAATTATTTACCGCCCAGAGCACCACCCGCGGCGCCGCCCAGACCTGCACCGATGGTGCTGCCAGTGCTGCCGCCCAGTTTGTTACCGATGATCGAACCAGCAGCGCCGCCCAGGCCTCCACCAACGGCTGCACGGGTTTTCTTGCCTTTCTTCGCAGCCACAGCACCACCAGCAGCACCTGCCAGGCCCGCACCGATGGCTGCGCCATTGCTGCCGCCCATCTGCTGGCCAACAACGTTACCCAGCGCGCCGCCCAGACCGCCACCCAATGCAGCGTTGGTGCCGCTACCCGCCATCGCGCCTTGAGAAACCAGAAGACCCAGAACCAGTGCGGGAAGTGTGAATCGCATGAACTCGACCTCGAAAAAGGGACAGCACTATGGCGTGATGTCGTGGATAAGGACAGGGTATTAAGCGGCGCCGTTGAGAATCCGGATCGCCAGAAACAACAAAGCCCGCACAAGGCGGGCTTTGTTGAGGTACTTGGTGGCTACACAGGGACTTGAACCCCGGACCCCAGCATTATGAATGCTATGCTCTAACCAACTGAGCTATGTAGCCAAGTGGCGCGCATTATTCGCTGAGATGGGGGATGTGTCAAGCGTCTCTTTGAAAAATTTATGCGTATGATCAAGCGGTTAGGGTTTAAGCCCCTGTTTTGGCATTCAACGCCCTTATGACCGTCACCTCGGTGACAGTTTTACTGCACAGGCTGGGTGGATTTGCCTCATTTTCGTGCACTTCATTTGCACCATTTCTGACAGCGTGCCCGTTTAGATGGCTTGGTGCTATCGGTCCGTTTCTTGCTTCTTCCCGCAAAGGCGCGTGTTGGCAGGTCTGCGCGCACATCATCTGAAAACCGCGATGGCGTCTTCGACACAGGGGACGGGCGGTTGTCGTTTTTAAAACAAAGACATGGCATTTTGCCGGTAAGAATGTGAGGCAGCAGCCCTGCGGTCAAAAGCGGCGGTGGTGGGTTGTCCGTGAGGAGTTGTCGGTCATGCAAAGTCTTTTGTCGCCAGGAATTCGTCTGCTCGGACGCTTTGGTTTTGCACGCAAGTTTCAGGTGCTTTTCTTCCTGTTCATCCTGCCACTGGCCGGTAGCTTGTGGATGATCGGACAGGACTACCGCAGCAAGCTGGCGGTGATTTCCGGTGAGCAGTCCGGTGTGCGTCAGCTTCTGGCCCTTGACGCGCTGGACGCCCAACTAACCGCGCAGCGCAATCTTGCGGCCCGTTGGAAGGCCGCCGACATCCTTCATGACCCGACTCCGGCTGCAAAAGCAGCGATGGCTGCGTTGGATGCCGCCAATCCCGTACTGAATCAGACCCTGGCAAAACTGGGTGATGAACTGAAGGCACGCTCCGCCAGCCCGGACACGATGGCCCGCTATCAGGCCTTGCAAGCGACCGTCAAAGGCATGGATTCCGAGTCCCTGCGCACCATTGGCTGGTGGCCAGACGGCTATGATCGCTTCACCTCTGCGCTGACGGCGCTGCAAAGCCTGCGTGAGCAGATCGCGATGGACAACGGGCTGATTCTCGATCCATGGCTTGAAACCTATTTGCTGATGCAGATTGCCACTCAGCAAACCCCGGACCTCATTGAGCGCGTGGGGCGCATGGCCAGCGTGGGGCAGTCTTCTGTCGCCTCCGGTCAGTTCTCGCTGCAAAGTCGATTGCAGATGCGTGATTTGCGCAGCCGTATCGGCGATGCCCGGGATCAACTGGTCAAGGCGAGCGCCTCTCTGCAAGCCAAGGCCTATCCGGGGATGGAAACCTGGACGGCTCAATACAACGACAGCCTCCAGCGTCTGGACAGTGAATTGAAGGTGCTGGACGACGGCGTCTTTGGCGGCACGATCAAACTGGACACCACGGCCTTCGAGCGCAGCGTTGACACTACCCTCGACGCCTTGGCCGCGTTGCGCAACCAGTCGCTGAACTCGCTGGACAGTCGTCTCGATTATTACCACGACCGCGCCATCAAGCAGTTCATCCCCGTCGCTGCGGTGTTCAGTGTCCTGGCGCTGGCGGCGTTGTACCTGTTTATGTGTCTGCAAACCTCGATTCGTCGCAGCGCCAAAGGCATTACAACGCTTGCCGAGTCTCTGCGCGATGGCAATCTGTGCGTCGAAGTCGCAGTGGAGGGGCGAGATGAACTGGCGGCGATCAGCACGGCATTGAACGTTGCGGTGGTGCAATTGCGCACCAGTTTGCTGGGCGTCAATCACGAAACTCAGCAATTGGGTTCGGCAGTGCTGACCCTCAATTCGCAATCGGGCAGCACCCTCAACGAAGTCGAAGACCAACAGCAGCAGATCAGCCAGATCGCTGCGGCGGCCACGCAATTGGCGGCCACGTCCATGGGGGTCGCCAAGAGCTGCGAAGAGGCCTCCGGAAATGCCCAGCAGACGCGTCGCATCGCCGAAGACAGCAGCCGTGACAGTCAGCGCACCACCGCCAGCATTCAGCAACTCAACCAGCGTCTGACCGACACCGCCAACGCATTGGGCAAAGTCAGCGAGCAGGGTCAGCAGATTCAATCCGTGGTGGACACCATTCGAGGAATCGCCGAGCAGACCAACTTGCTGGCACTCAACGCTGCGATCGAGGCGGCGCGTGCGGGCGAGCAGGGGCGTGGTTTTGCCGTGGTAGCCGATGAGGTGCGCAGCCTGTCGCAGCGCACTCAGGCGTCGACGGCACAAATCGCCGGAACGGTCGACAGTCTGCGCTCAACAGTGAGCCAAGCGGTGAGCTTGATGGAGGCTGCGTGCGGTCAAGCCGTGACTGATGCTCAGTCGGTCACGGGGTTGGGCGCACGTCTGGGTGAAATTGCCAGCGCCGTGCAGTTGGTGACCGACACTCTGGCGCAGATCGCGACCGCTGTGGAGGAGCAGGCGGCCACCGCCGATGAGGTCAGTGGCAACATTCAGCAGGTGGATCAAGCGGCTGGGCGCTTGCTCGATGGCGCAAGGGCGGTCAATCACGCAGCAGATACCTTGAGCAAAGGCAGCCGCGCATTGAGTGATAACACCTCGCGGTTCCGTTTGGGTTGATGCGCCTGGGCAGGCGGGCCAATAGATTGGCAAACCGCTCTGCATTTGAGGTCGAGTGACGCTTGTTAGACAAAAAGCCTTGACGAAACAGGTGGGTCATCGGTTTTATCGCCGCTTGGCCCATTTTTTCAAGGCTTTTCTCATGACCGACAGCAGTGCCGCTGGTGCGGCGGTCTATTCACCTCTGACCCTGGCGCTTTACGACGCTTGGGTGCTGGGCATTTCGAATCGTTTTGCCTGGCGTTGCAGAACCCAATCGGTACTTTTGCCCTTCTTTCGCGCCAATGTACGGCCCCGTCATCTGGATATCGGCGTCGGGACCGGTTATTACCTCGCCAAGTCGCAATTGTCTTCGCAAACGCAGGTCACCTTGCTCGATCTCAACCCCAGCAGCCTGGAGGCCGCCAAGCGGCGGATCAACCGCCCTGGCACCCGGACGATCCAGCACGACGTTTTCAAGCCGATTCCGGGGGAGGAGCGTTTCGACTCGATCTCCCTGTTCTACCTGCTTCACTGCCTGCCCGGTCCAATGAATGCAAAGGCGGCAATTTTCGCCAATTTGAAGCACAACCTCCAGCCGGGCGGTGTGCTGTTCGGTGCGACGATCCTGGGGGACTCCGCCGGGCACAACGGCTTTGGTCGAAAATTGATGGCGGTTTACAACAAGAAGGGGATTTTCGGGAATAGCGAAGACACCGAGGTCGGCTTCGAGGCGCACCTTCGCGAGCATTTTCGCGATGTAACGCTCAAACGTGAAGGGTGTGTGCTGTTGTTCCGCGCGGCGCAGCCAATCGTCTGACGCAATAAAGGTGTCCAGATCGAGAAGGCGGCTGACTGAGTCGTTCGAAGGTCAAACAGCGTGAATTGAAAAATCCGATGCCTGGTGGTGTCGGGCACCGGATTTTCATGACGCCCTCATCGAGCAAGAGGCGTCGCTGAAATCGGCGGTTGGCCAAGAGGGCCGTGAATCAGTGTGTGCGGGCTACGGCGAACTCGCTCAACTCGATCAGTGCATCGCGGTACTCGCTGGCGGGCAGGATGTCTAGGCAGGCAATGGCGCGGGCTGCATAGTCGCGGGCCAGTTTGGCGGTGTAATCCAGCGAGCCGGATTGCTCGACAGCTTCGTGAATGGCGTCGAGGTCTTCCAGGCCACCTTTCTGGATCGCCTTGCGTACCAACGCAGCCTGTTCGGGCGTGCCTTCGCGCATGGTGTAGATCAATGGCAGGGTTGGTTTGCCTTCTGCCAGGTCGTCGCCGATGTTCTTGCCCATGGTCTCGGCGTCGCCGCGATAGTCGAGCAGGTCATCGACCAACTGGAAAGCCACGCCCAGGTGGTCACCGAACGTGCGCAACGCTTCGCGCTGAGCGGGGTTGGCATCGGCAAGGGCGGCAGCGCTGTGGGTCGAGGCTTCGAACAGCATCGCCGTTTTGCCGCGAATCACTTCCATATAGGTTTCTTCGGTAGTGCTCGCGTCACGCACCTTCGACAGTTGCAACACTTCGCCTTCGGCAATGACGCGCGTGGCCTGGGACAGGATCTTCATCACCGGCATCGAACCCAGTTCGACCATCATTTCGAAGGAGCGGGAATAAAGGAAATCACCGACCAGCACGCTCGGGGCGTTGCCCCACATGGCGTTCGCGGTGGAGCGGCCACGGCGCATGCCCGACATGTCGACGACGTCGTCGTGCAGCAGGGTCGCGGTGTGCAGGAATTCAATGGTGGCGGCCAGCAGGCGCAGGTTGTCGCCGCCGCTCCCCAGAGCTTTGCCGCACAGCAATACCAGCAACGGGCGCAGACGCTTGCCACCGGCAGAGGTGATGTAATCGCCGATTTTCGAGACCAGCGGCACGCGCGACGTCAGCTGCTTCTTGATAATGTGGTCGACGGCGGTAAAGTCGTCTGCCACAGCGCGATAGAAGGCTTGAGGTTGCATCAGCGAGGCGTGCTCCATACAGGGTTGCGCGGCATGCTAGGTGGCAGACCCCACCCTGTCAAGGCGTGACGTAACGCCGCTTGCAAGGCTGTCGCGGCTTGCGTACAATCGCGCACCCTAACTTTCCTGGGCAGCACCTGCCTTACGCAATTGCATGATGAGCCTTTCCAGCCGCATGCAGCCATGCCAGCCGACACTCTTCCTATAAAGAGCTGGGTGAGCAGGATTTTCGGAGATATACCATGTCGTACGCAGTAATCGTTACTGGTGGCAAGCAGTACAAAGTCGCCCCAGGTGAATACCTGAAAATTGAAAAACTGGAAGTCGCTACTGGCGAAACCGTTACCTTCGACCGCGTTCTGCTGGTTGCCAACGGTGACGACGTCAATATCGGCGCTCCAGTCGTCGCCGGTGCTACCGTTGTGGCTGAAGTGATCTCCCAAGGTCGTCACGATAAAGTCCGCATCATCAAGTTCCGTCGCCGTAAGCACCACATGAAGCGTATGGGCCACCGCCAGTGGTTCACCGAGATCAAAATCACCGGTATCCAGGCCTGATTTTCAGCCTGATACCCTTATAGGAGTATTGAACTCATGGCACACAAAAAAGCTGGTGGTAGTACCCGCAACGGTCGCGACTCAGAAGCCAAACGCCTTGGCGTGAAGATGTATGGCGGCCAGGTCATCGTTCCAGGCAACATCATCGTGCGTCAGCGCGGCACCCAATTCCACGCTGGTTACGGCGTTGGCATGGGCAAGGATCACACCCTGTTCGCTAAAGTCGAAGGCGTGATCAAGTTCGAAGTTAAAGGCGCCTTCGGTCGTCGCTATGTCAGCATCGTGCCCAAGGCTCAAGCCGCAGCATAATGTCGTCGTAGCTGGAAAAGCCCTGTCAGTGACAGGGCTTTTTCGTTTGTAGAAGCTCTGGTTTGGTGAGTCTCTTGCAAAGCTGTTTGTGTGGGCCGTTGTGGTGTGAAGTCGCTGGTTTTTGATCGGTATCGCAACGCTCATCTTTGCAAGAGCCTTATGAATTTATGTTGTTTGCTCGTCTTTGTGACGGGAGGCGTGCGTTATGAAATTTGTTGATGAAGTATCCATTCGAGTGAAGGCCGGTGACGGCGGCAACGGTTGCATGAGCTTCCGTCGCGAAAAGTTCATCGAGAATGGCGGCCCGAACGGCGGCGATGGTGGTGATGGTGGCTCGGTTTTCATGGTTGCCGATGAAAACCTGAACACTCTGGTCGACTACCGCTACACCCGTCATTTCGAGGCCGAGCGCGGTTCCAATGGTGGCAGCACCGATTGCACCGGTCGCAAAGGTGAGGACCTGGTTCTGCGTGTGCCGGTGGGTACGACCGTTATCGATTCGAGCACTCAGGAAGTTATCGGCGACCTGACCAAAGACGGTCAGCGCCTGATGGTGGTGCAGGGTGGGTGGCACGGGTTGGGCAACACCCGCTTCAAATCCAGTACCAACCGCGCGCCGCGCCAGACTACGCCAGGCAAGCCGGGCGAGCAGCGCGACCTGAAGCTGGAAATGAAGGTGCTGGCGGACGTTGGTCTGCTGGGCTTGCCGAACGCTGGCAAGAGTACGTTCATCCGTTCGGTTTCGGCTGCCAAGCCTAAAGTCGCTGACTACCCGTTCACTACCCTGGTGCCGAATCTGGGTGTGGTCAGTGTCGATCGCTGGAAAAGCTTCGTCATCGCCGACATTCCGGGTCTGATTGAGGGCGCCTCGGACGGTGCGGGTCTTGGTATTCGCTTCCTTAAGCACCTGGCGCGTACGCGTCTGCTGTTGCACCTGGTTGATATGGCGCCATTGGACGAAAGTGATCCGGCTGATGCGGCTGAGGTCATCGTCAATGAGCTGGTCAAGTTCAGCCCGGCGCTGTCGGATCGCGATCGCTGGTTGGTGCTGAACAAGTGCGACACCGTACTTGAGGAAGATCAGGAAGCGATCAAGCAGGCAATCGTTGAGCGTCTGAACTGGGAGGGGCCGGTCTATGTGATTTCGGCCATTGCCAAGCAGGGCACTGAGCGTCTGGGCCACGACATCATGCGTTATCTGGAGGATCGTGCTGATCGCCTGGCCAATGACCCGGCTTACGCCGAGGAACTGGCCGAGCTGGATCAGCGCATCGAAGATGAGGCGCGTGCCCAGTTGCAGGCTCTGGATGACAAGCGTGCGTTGCGCCGCAGTGGCGTGAAGAGCGTGCATGACATGGGTGACGACGATTGGGATGATGATTTCGAGGACGATGAAGATGGTCCGGAAATCATTTACGTTCGTGAGTGATCGACTGAAGTAAACTACAACGCCGCTGAATCAGCGGCGTTTTAGTATCTTGGATTTGTACTCTCTGGCTTAAGGTTGAAAGATCATGCGGAGCAAGGTGACAGGTGCCCAGCGTTGGGTTGTGAAGATCGGAAGTGCGCTGCTGACGGCGGACGGCAAGGGTCTTGATCGCAACGCGATGGGTGTTTGGGTCGAGCAGATGGTGGCGCTGCACGAGGCAGGCGTCGAGCTGGTTCTGGTTTCGTCCGGTGCGGTAGCGGCCGGGATGAGTCGCCTGGGCTGGGCTGCACGACCGAGTGCGATGCATGAGCTTCAAGCCGCTGCGGCGATTGGTCAGATGGGGCTGGTGCAGGCCTGGGAATCGAGCTTTGGTGAGCATGGCCGTAAAACGGCGCAGATTCTGCTGACCCATGATGATCTTTCTGACCGCAAGCGCTACCTGAACGCTCGTAGCACCCTGCGAACGCTGGTGGAGCTAGGTGTTGTGCCGGTGATCAACGAAAACGATACCGTGGTCACCGATGAAATTCGCTTTGGCGACAACGACACGCTGGCGGCGCTGGTGGCGAACCTGGTCGAGGCTGATCTGTTGGTCATCCTGACGGATCGTGACGGCATGTTCGATGCCGACCCGCGCAATAACCCTGAAGCTCAGCTGATTTATGAGGCGCGTGCCGATGATCCGGCGCTGGATGCTGTGGCGGGCGGCACGGGTGGTGCACTGGGGCGTGGCGGTATGCAAACCAAGTTGCGCGCTGCGCGCCTGGCGGCGCGTTCGGGCGCGCACACAGTGATTGTGGGTGGTCGTATCGAGCGCGTACTAGCGCGTCTCAAGTCGGGTGAGCAGTTGGGGACGCTGCTGTCGCCTGAGCGTGGCATGCTGGCGGCGCGCAAGCAGTGGTTGGCGGGGCATCTGCAGACGCGCGGCACGTTGGTGCTGGATGACGGTGCCGTGAAGGCGCTGACCGAAAGCAACAAAAGCCTGTTGCCGGTCGGCGTAAAAATTGTTCAGGGCAGTTTCCGTCGTGGCGAAATGGTCGTGTGCGTGGCGGCTGATGGTCGCGAGATTGCACGCGGTCTGAGTAACTACAGTGCACTGGAGGCGCAGAAGATCATTGGTCAGCCGTCTGACGCCATCGTCAAGGAATTGGGTTATATGGCTGAGCCTGAGCTGGTTCATCGCGATAACTTGATTCTGGTGTGAGTCAGGTCGTTTATTGAAGGAAGGCGCCATGAAAATCATGAAAGGGATGTTGGGTGCGCTGCTGATGCTGCCATTGCTGGTGTCGGCGGAAGAGATTGGTCAGGTGTCGACGGTGTTCAAGTTTGTCGGCCCTAATGATCGCATCGTGGTCGAGGCGTTCGACGATCCCAAGGTGGATGGCGTGACGTGTTACCTGTCCCGCGCCAAGACGGGTGGGTTGAAGGGTGGTCTGGGTCTGGCAGAGGATCGCGCTGAGGCTTCGATTGCTTGTCGTCAGGTTGGGCCGATCCATTTCAAGGGTGAATTGAAGGACGGCGATGAGGTGTTCAAGGAGCGTACGTCGCTGGTGTTCAAGACCATGCAGGTGGTGCGCTTCCTGGACAAGAAGCGCAATACGCTGGTGTATCTGGTCTATAGCGATCGATTGATCGAGGGTAGCCCGCAGAATGCGGTGACCGCGATTCCGATTTTGCCGTGGGCACCGGCGCCGTGATCTAAAGTGTTAAGTGGGATGCAATTGTGGGAGCCGGCTTGCTGGCGAAGGCGGTGCTTCAGGTGAGTAGATGGCACTGATATGTCGCTTTCGCCAGCAAGCTGGCTCCCACAATGTCTGTGTGCGGCTTAAATCACGGGCAATAAAAAACCGACCCTGAGGTCGGTTTTTTATTTAAGCGGTCGCTTAGGCTGCAGCTTGGTTCAGAGCCTTGACGTGACCGTTCAGGCGGCTCTTATGACGAGCGGCCTTGTTCTTGTGGATGATGCCTTTGTCGGCCATACGGTCGATAACTGGCACAGCCAGAACGTAAGCAGCTTGCGCTTTGGCAGCGTCTTTGGCGTCGATGGCTTTGACTACGTTTTTGATGTAGGTACGAACCATGGAACGCAGGCTGGCGTTGTGGCTGCGACGCTTCTCAGCCTGTTTTGCACGTTTTTTGGCGGAAGGTGAGTTGGCCACCGTCGAGCTCCTCGAAAGACTTGGTAAATAGCTAACAAAATAGGCCGCGAATCATGCCGATGAGTTGAGTGCTTGTCAAGGGCGGATGATGCGTTCCGCTAAGTGGTCATGGCATGTCGTCAGAGAGATTTCTTTCCGGCGTATGACCTGTAAACTCGCGGGTTTTGGCTCAGTGCTGTTTTTTGCGGCGCGGAGTATCGCATAAATGGAGCGCACTTTGGCGCTTCCTTTGGTCGGGCGCACACACTTTAGATGAATCTCCTCAAATCGCTTGCCGCCGTCAGCTCTATCACCATGCTTTCGCGGGTGCTGGGTTTTATCCGCGACACCATCATTGCCCGGGCATTTGGCGCAGGCATGGCGACTGACGCCTTCTTTATCGCGTTCAAATTGCCCAACCTGCTGCGGCGGATTTTTGCCGAAGGCGCTTTTTCTCAGGCATTTGTGCCCATTTTGGCGGAGTACAAAAGCCAGCAGGGGGAAGAAGCGACCCGCACCTTTGTCGCGTATGTCACCGGTTTGCTGACGCTGGCGCTGGCGCTGGTTTCGGTGTTGGGCATTATTTTTGCGCCGTGGGTGATCTGGGCGACGGCGCCGGGCTTCGCCGACACGCCCGAGAAGTTTCAGCTCACCAGCGACCTGCTACGGGTGACCTTTCCTTATATATTGCTGATCTCGCTGTCCTCGCTGGCCGGGGCCATCCTCAATACGTGGAACCGTTTCTCGGTGCCCGCGTTCGTGCCGACCCTGCTGAACCTGGCGATGATCTTTTTCGCGCTGTTCCTCACGCCGTACTTCCACCCACCGGTCATGGCGCTAGGATGGGCGGTGCTGGCGGGCGGTCTGCTGCAACTGCTGTATCAACTGCCGCATCTGAAAAGGATCGGCATGCTGGTGCTGCCGCGTCTGAATCTGCGGGACACAGGTGTCTGGCGGGTGATGAAACAGATGCTGCCCGCCATGCTCGGTGTGTCGGTCAGCCAGATTTCCCTGATCATCAACACGATTTTCGCCTCTTTTCTCGCGGCGGGATCGGTGTCATGGATGTATTACGCCGATCGCCTGATGGAGCTGCCGTCGGGCGTGCTGGGCGTGGCGTTGGGGACGATTCTGTTGCCGATTCTCTCCAAAACGTACGCCAGCAAGGACCGTCAGGAGTATTCGCGGATTCTCGACTGGGGGCTGCGACTGTGTTTCGTACTGGTGCTGCCGTGCACGCTGGCATTGGGGTTGCTGGCCGAGCCGTTGACGGTTTCGCTGTTCCAATACGGAAAATTCGACGCGATGGACGCCGTCAAAACGCAAGGCGCCCTGATTGGTTATGCAGTCGGTTTGTTGGGCATCATCGTTATCAAGGTGCTGGCTCCAGGATTTTATGCCCAGCAGAACATCCGCACACCGGTAAAAATTGCGATCTTCACGCTGACAGTGACTCAACTGTTCAACGTGCTGTTTGTTTATGGTGTGCACCTGGCCCATGTCGGCCTGGCACTGGCGATCAGTGTCGGTGCGAGCCTGAATGCACTGCTGCTGTTCTGGCAGTTGCGCAAGCAGAACCTGTATCAACCGCAGGCAGGCTGGCCGATGTTCCTGCTCAAGTTGTTCATTGCCGTCGCTGTCATGTCGGCGGTGCTGTTGGGGTTAATGCATGTCATGCCGGCCTGGTCCGAGGGGCAGATGCTCGAACGATTCATTCGTTTGGGTGGGCTGGTCGTCGCGGGCGTGGTGGCCTATTTCGGGACGTTGTTGGCGCTGGGTTTCCGTCTGCGGCACTTCGCCCGCAAGGCGATCATGTAGGATCAATCGTCGGTTTTTGACGGTTAACGCCGATTGTTGCGGTTTGCCTGAGTGTGCCGCCTGTCGTTGGCGTCAGTGTGTGGTTATAATCGGCCACTTTATGAGCAAGAAGCGCGTTATGCAGCTGGTTCGAGGTCTTCACAACCTGCGCCCCCAGCATCGGGGCTGCGTCGCCACCATTGGCAATTTCGACGGTGTTCACCGTGGTCACCAGGCTATCCTGGCGCGACTGCGCGAGCGCGCTGTCGAGTTGGGCCTGCCCAGCTGTGTGGTGATTTTCGAGCCTCAACCCCGAGAGTTCTTCGCTCCCGAGACCGCTCCGGCTCGTCTGGCGCGCCTGCGAGACAAAGTCGATTTGCTGGCCGCGGAGGGCATCGATCTGGTGCTCTGTCTCACCTTCAATCAGCAGTTGAGCAAGCTGCGAGCCACCGAGTTCGTCGATACCGTATTGATCGACGGTCTGGGTGTGAAACACCTGGAGGTCGGGGACGACTTCCGGTTTGGTTGTGACCGTATCGGCGACTTCGATTTCCTGCAACGGGTCGGCGCAGAGAAGGGCTTCAGTGTCGAGGCTGCGCAAACCGTGGAAATTGACGGCGTGCGCGTCAGCAGCACCCAAGTACGGAATGCGCTGGCCGCCGGTGATTTCTCCCTGGCCGAGCATCTGCTGGGGCGTCCGTTTGAAATCACCGGTCGCGTGCTGCATGGCCAGAAACTGGCCCGCCAACTGGGTACGCCTACGGCCAACGTGCAGCTCAAGCGGCGCCGCGTGCCGCTGAGCGGCGTTTATCTGGTCAGTGCCGAAGTCGACGGCAAGGTCTGGCCGGGCGTCGCCAATATTGGCGTGCGGCCGACCGTGGCGGGGGATGGACGCCCTCACCTTGAAATACATCTTCTGGATTTTGCCGGTGATATCTATGGCCGGCGACTGACGGTGGTTTTCCACCAAAAGCTGCGTGATGAGCAGCGTTTCGCCTCGCTTGAGGCGCTCAAGACGGCGATCGATGCGGATGTCGCTGCCGCCCGTGCCCATTGGGGCATGGTCAACCGCTAATTTAGAGCCTGAAATGACCGACTATAAAGCCACGCTTAATCTTCCGGACACCGCCTTCCCGATGAAGGCCGGCCTGCCCCAGCGCGAGCCGCAAACTCTGCAGCGCTGGGACAGCATTGGCCTGTACCAGAAGCTGCGCGAAATTGGCAAGGATCGTCCAAAGTTCGTTTTGCACGACGGTCCTCCCTACGCCAACGGCAATATTCACATCGGTCATGCGGTCAACAAGATCCTCAAGGACATGATCGTCCGTTCGAAGACCCTCGCGGGCTTCGATGCGCCGTATGTTCCGGGCTGGGACTGCCACGGTCTGCCAATCGAGCACAAGGTCGAAGTCACCCACGGCAAGAACCTGCCTGCCGACAAGACTCGTGAACTGTGCCGTGCCTACGCGGCCGAGCAGATCGAAGGCCAGAAAGCCGAGTTCATTCGCCTGGGTGTGCTGGGCGACTGGGCCAATCCGTACCGCACCATGGATTTCGCTAACGAAGCCGGAGAAATCCGCGCGCTGGCGGAAATGGTCAAGAACGGTTTCGTGTTCAAGGGCCTGAAGCCTGTTAACTGGTGTTTCGATTGCGGCTCGGCGCTGGCTGAAGCGGAAGTCGAATATCAGGACAAGAAGTCGTCGACCATCGACGTGGCTTTCCCTGTTGCCGATGCCGACAAGCTGGCGACGGCCTTCGGGCTGTCGAGCCTGAGCAAACCGGCTGCCATCGTGATCTGGACCACCACCCCGTGGACCATTCCGGCCAACCAGGCGCTCAATGTTCACCCTGAAATCAGCTACGCGCTGGTCGATACCGGCGAGCGCCTGCTGGTGCTGGCAGAAGAGCTGGTTGAGGCCTGCCTGAAGCGCTGGAACCTTGAAGGTTCGGTGGTCGCCACTGCACCGGGCGCTGCGCTGGAGCTGGTCAACTTCCGTCATCCGTTCTACGACCGTCTGTCGCCGGTCTATCTGGCCGAGTACGTCGAGCTGGGCGCTGGCACGGGCGTGGTTCACTCTGCACCGGCCTACGGTGAAGACGACTTCGTGACCTGCAAGCGTTACGGCATGGTCAACGACGACATCCTGACCCCAGTTCAGAGCAACGGCGTGTATGCGCAGTCGCTGGAGTTCTTTGGCGGCCAGTTCATCTGGAAAGCCAACCCGGCCATCATCGACAAGCTGCAGGACGTCGGTGCGCTGTTGCACACCGAAACCATTTCCCACAGCTACATGCATTGCTGGCGCCACAAGACGCCGCTGATCTACCGCGCCACCGCGCAGTGGTTCGTGGGCATGGACAAGCAGCCGACGTCGGGCGATACCCTGCGTGAGCGCGCCGTCAAAGCCATTGAAGACACCAAGTTCGTACCGGCCTGGGGCCAGGCTCGTCTGCATTCGATGATTGCCAACCGTCCTGACTGGTGCATTTCCCGTCAGCGCAACTGGGGCGTGCCGATCCCGTTCTTCCTGGACAAGGAAGATGGCGAGTTGCATCCGCGTACCGTCGAGCTGATGGAAGAAGTCGCCAAGCGCGTCGAGAAGGAAGGCATCGAAGCCTGGTTCAAGATGGACGCAGCCGAGTTGCTGGGCGATGAAGCCTCGCAGTACGACAAGATCACTGACACGCTGGACGTCTGGTTCGATTCGGGCACCACGCATTGGCACGTCCTGCGCGGTTCGCACCCGATGGGTCATCAGACCGGCCCGCGTGCCGACCTATACCTGGAAGGCTCCGACCAGCACCGAGGCTGGTTCCACTCGTCGTTGCTGACCGGTTGCGCCATCGATGGCAACGCCCCGTACCGCGAGCTGTTGACCCACGGCTTCACGGTGGACGAGAACGGCCGCAAGATGTCCAAATCGCTTGGCAACGTCATCGCCCCGCAGAAGGTCAACGACACCTTGGGCGCCGATATCATGCGTCTATGGGTTTCGGCCACCGACTATTCCGGCGAGATGGCCGTTTCGGAAACCATCCTGCAGCGCAGCGCCGACGCGTACCGTCGCATTCGTAATACCGCGCGTTTCCTGCTCTCCAACCTGAGCGGCTTCAACCCGGCCACCGACAGTCTGTCGGCCGATGAAATGCTGGCACTGGACCGTTGGGCCGTGGACCGTGCGTTGCTGCTGCAACGTGAGCTGGAAGAGCATTACAGCGAATACCGTTTCTGGAACGTCTACTCGAAAGTGCACAACTTCTGCGTGCAGGAGCTGGGCGGTTTCTACCTGGACATCATCAAGGACCGCCAGTACACCACGGGCGCCAACAGCAAGGCCCGCCGTTCGTGCCAGACCGCGCTGTTCCATATCTCCGAAGCACTGGTTCGCTGGATTGCACCGATCCTGGCATTCACGGCGGACGAGCTGTGGCAGTACATGCCGGGTGAGCGTAACGAATCGGTCATGCTGAACACCTGGTATGAAGGCCTGAGCGAGTTGCCGGAAGGCTTCGAACTGGACCGTGCCTATTGGGATCGCGTCATGGCCGTCAAGGCTGCGGTCAACAAGGAACTGGAGAACCAGCGCACGGCGAAAGCCATCGGTGGCAACCTGCAGGCCGAAGTGACCCTATACGCCGAAGACGAACTGACCAGCGACCTGAGCAAGCTGGGCGACGAGCTGCGCTTCGTGTTGATCACCTCCAAAGCCAGCGTTGCACCGTTCGTCAGCGCACCGGCGGATGCCGTTGTAACCGAAGTAGCGGGTCTGAAACTGAAAGTGGTCAAGTCCGGGCATGCCAAGTGTGGCCGTTGCTGGCACTTCCGCGAGGATGTTGGCGTGAATGCCGAGCATCCGGAAATCTGCGGCCGTTGCGTCGACAACATCAGCGGTGCCGGTGAGGTTCGTCACTATGCCTAATGCGTCGGCTGGCCGTATGGGCCGTTTGAGCTGGCTGTGGTTGAGCGTGCTGGTCCTGATCATCGATCAGGCCAGCAAGTATTACTTCGAGAACTCGCTGAGCCTGTATCAGCAAATCGTGGTCATCCCCAGTTATTTCAGTTGGACGCTGGCTTACAACACCGGGGCTGCCTTCAGCTTCCTGGCTGACAGCTCTGGCTGGCAGCGTTGGCTGTTTGCGCTGATCGCGGTGGTGGTCAGTGCGGTGCTGGTGGTCTGGCTCAAACGTCTGGGGCGCAACGAGACTTGGCTGGCCATCGCCTTGGCGCTGGTGCTGGGCGGTGCATTGGGCAACCTGTACGACCGCATTGCCATTGGCCATGTCATCGACTTCGTGCTGGTGCACTGGGACACTCGCTGGTACTTCCCAGCCTTCAACTTTGCCGACAGTGCGATCACTGTCGGTGCGATCATGCTTGCGCTGGACATGTTCAAGAGCAAGAAAACCGGAGAGCCCGTTCATGACTGAACACGCCACTCGAGAAACACGCATCGGTCAGAACACGGAAGTCACTCTGCATTTCGCGTTGCACCTGGAAAACGGCGACACGGTCGATAGCACCTTTGACAAAGCCCCGGCGACTTTCAAAGTCGGCGACGGCAACTTGTTGCCAGGCTTTGAGGCGATGATTTTCGGCCTCAAGGCAGGTGACAAGCGCAAGATTGAAGTACCACCGGAAAACGCATTCGGTCAGCCAAACCCGCAAAATGTGCAGATCATGCCGCGTTCGCAGTTTCAGAACATGGAACTGGCCGAAGGCTTGCTGGTGATCTTCAATGATGCGGCCAATACCGAGCTGCCGGGCGTAGTGAAAGCGTTTGACGACGATCAGGTAACGGTTGATTTCAACCACCCGCTGTCGGGCAAGACGCTGACCTTCGAAGTGGAAATTTTTGAGGTCAAAGCACTCTGAGTATTAGCAGAGTGACTGGCCCCGGCTCTGTTCGGGGCCTTTTCGTTTTTATGTTTCATAGCGCGTAGACACGAGGCACATCATGCAAATCAAACTCGCCAACCCACGTGGCTTCTGCGCCGGGGTGGACCGTGCGATCGAAATCGTCAATCGCGCGCTGGAAGTGTTTGGCCCGCCGATCTACGTGCGCCATGAAGTGGTTCATAACAAATTCGTCGTCGAGGACCTGCGCAGTCGTGGCGCGATCTTCGTCGAAGAGCTGGATCAGGTGCCTGACGACGTCATCGTGATCTTCAGTGCCCATGGTGTTTCTCAGGCCGTTCGCAGCGAGGCCGCCGGTCGTGGCTTGAAGGTGTTCGACGCCACGTGTCCGCTGGTGACCAAGGTGCACATCGAAGTGGCACGTTACAGCCGTGATGGCCGTGAGTGCATCCTCATCGGCCACGAAGGGCACCCGGAAGTCGAAGGCACCATGGGCCAGTACGACGCCAGTAATGGCGGGGCGATTTATCTGGTCGAGGACGAGGAAGACGTTGCCAATCTGCAGGTGCGTAATCCTGAGAAGCTGGCGTTCGTCACCCAGACCACGCTGTCGATGGACGACACCAGTCGTGTCATCGATGCACTGCGCACGCGCTTCCCGGCCATCGGCGGCCCGCGCAAGGACGACATCTGCTACGCGACCCAGAACCGTCAGGATGCGGTGAAAACACTGGCTGACGAGTGTGATGTGGTGCTGGTGGTGGGCAGCCCGAACAGCTCCAACTCCAATCGTCTGCGCGAACTGGCCGAGCGCATGGCGACGCCGGCGTACCTGATTGATGGCGCCGAAGACATGCAGCGCAGTTGGTTCGATGGCGTCGAGCGCATTGGGATTACCGCAGGGGCTTCGGCGCCTGAAGTGTTGGTGCGAGGTGTGATTCAGCAATTGCAGGCCTGGGGCGCTACCGGGGCTGATGAGCTGGCCGGTCGTGAAGAGAACATCACTTTTTCGATGCCCAAAGAGCTGCGGGTCAAGCAGGTTCAGTAACCGAGGTCATGCGCAGGGATCGGTGTTGAACCCGTCACTGCGCAATGTCACCCGGCCCGTCACGGCAATTGCGATCTGAAAGTGGCTGGCGGGCGAGTCCTTCAGACACACCGCCAGCGTGCCATTGGCGTTATTGAGCAACCTGCCGCCGCTGTCAAAGCCGACGCGGCTGGCGACTCTGCCGTTACCTATGACTTTCACGTTCGGATATCCGGCACGCTCCGCGAGTGCCACGTCCCCCTCATCCCTGAGTTGGTTACGGTTCGTGTCGACGAAGACCGCCCAGCCCTGACTCCAGTTCTCGTTGGATGCTTGCATGATCACTGGCTGACCGCGCTGGATCGCCTCCACGCGCGCCAGTCGTAGCCCTGTGGCCAACTGCTGAGCAGCGTCCTGTCTTCGTTGGGATTCGACCAGTGATTGGAAGGCGGGGGCGGCGAGTGTGGCGACGATGCCGATTACGACCAGTCCCATGAGCAGCTCGATCAGCGTCAGTCCTTTTTGCATGGCTTGCTCACTTCTCTGAAGTTTCCGCGCCATAGCAAACGCCCGAAGCGCCCGGCTGACAAGACGTGCGATTGTCAGCCGATATGTCCGCAAGCTGCGGTTACACAGTGCTCAAGCGACTCGCTCAGCGTCGTCTTCAATGTCTCTGCACAGTCATCGCAGAGGTGTTGGCGGATGAGTACGGGGCAGTCAGGCGTGACATTGATCGAGGTGTTGGTGGCGTTGCTGGTGCTCGCCGTCGGTGTGCTGGGCGTGGCGTTGTTGCAGGTCAGCGCCTTGAAGCAGACCGACAGCGCGATGCGCAGCACCCAGGTGAGTTTCATTGCGCACGACCTGATGGAGCGCATGCGCGCCAATCCCGAGGCTCATTACACCCTCAGTTCCTTGAACCAGGCGCCGACCGCAGGTAATCCGGACGTTCCTCGCGATCAGGATCTGTTCGACTTTGCAGACCAGTTGAAACGTGCGGTGGGCGAAAACGTGCAAGCGTCTGTTCAAATGGTCGGCGGTCAGGCAACGGTCAACCTGGAGTGGAGTGACGCCAGAGCTCAAGGCGAAGCGGCGCAAGCCCGGCAAACATTGACGTTGACCAGCCTGATTGGGCCGCAGGGGCAGCGATGAAACAGCGGACGGGTGGATTCGGTCTTGTTGAAACCTTGCTGGCCTTGGTACTCGGCCTGGTGATATCGCTGGCACTGACGCAGATGTTCCTCCACTCGAAAAGCACGTACCTGAGTCAAGCTTCTTCGGCGGCGCTTCAGGAGGACGCGCGTTTTGTTCTCTCCAGAATGGCTCAGGAAATACGGCTGGTTGGAGTGTTCGGCTGCCAGCGAGCCATTCGCGATGAAAGCCTGGGGGCGCGATTCGCCCACGCGTTCAATACGCCTGTGCGTTGGGATGCCGGACAGCGCTCGCTGACGTTGATCAGCGCTGCGACGGAAGTGGGCAACACGTGGCACGAATGGATCATCCACACCGATTGCACTACATCTGCCGTGGCATGGTCCCGAGGGCGTGCGCCTTCGCTGATGGCGGGAGAGTTCGCGCTGCCCATTCAACAACACGTTTATCGCTTCAATGCACAGCGTAACGAGCTGACTCTCGACGGGCAGCCGCTGCTGAGCCACGTCCGGGATTTCAGTGCGCTGTTTGGCGTCGCGTCTTCTCGGAGCAGGGTTGGCATTGCGCGTTACACCTCACAGCCTGATCCCGCCTTGATTCGCAGTGTGCGCCTGACACTGGTGCTGTTTGATCCAGCGGATCGTACTCGGGAGCAGACGTTTCACATCGTGGCGGCGATTCGCAATCGGGCGGGCTAAGGAGGAGCGAGTGATGAACGCGCAACGCGGGGCTGTGTTGATGGTGGGGCTGGTGTTCCTCTTGCTGCTGACATTGCTTGCAACCTCGTCGATGCAGAACGCCACGCTTCAAGAACGAATGGCGGGCAGTCAAGCGCGCCGCGACGCGTCATTCCAGGCGGCAGAGGCCGCGTTGCGCGCAGGTGAAGCGCGCGTTTCGTCACCTGGCTTTTCGCAGGAGCGCTGCACTGGCCTGGCGACCTGTTTACCCCCTCCGGAGGCATTGACCTTGTCTACCGAGGGAACGGGCGGGGCTTCTGGTGTGATCTGGCGGGCAACCCCCAGCGGCTTTGTGGGCATTCAGTACCTGGGTGAATCGACAGGTGCGATCGAAGACGGTGATGCCGAGCAATCACCCAAACTTTATCGCGTGACAGCGATAGGCCTACAGGGCACTGCCAGGACGGTGCTGGAAAGCGTTCACACCGATGAGAAACGCATCCTGTGGCGTCAGCGCCTATGAAGGGGCACCCATGAGAGGACGAGGTTTCACATTGATCGAGTTGCTGATTGCCATTGCGATCATGGCGATCCTGGCGACCGTCGCCTACCCGGCTTACAGCGAGCACACCCGCAAGGTACGTCGCGCCGAAATCACGTCATTACTGATCGAGGAGGGGCACCGGCTGGAACGCTTCTATTCGCGAGTGGCGCAGTATTCGGACGCCCAGGGTCCGCCTGCACGGGAGCATGAGGTGTCGGGCGGGAATACGTTTTATGTGATCGAGGCCGAACGCTCAGAGCAAGCGTTTGTGTTGACGGCGAGCCCGATCAGTGGGGGAGCGATGAGTGCCGACAAGTGTGGCCGCTTTGTGCTGGAGCACACTGGCAGGCGCGACAACGTGGGAATGTCGGGGGATGCCAGTGTGCAGCGGTGTTGGGGGCGGTGAGGGTTACTTGAAGCAGTCTGTTGCTCCGGTTGAGGACGTCTTGTTGCCGGCCTGATCAATGCTCAGGTTGCCGCAAGCGTCGCTCGTCTGCGCGTTCGCCGCGGTGGCCAGCACCGTATAAGTCGTAGCGGTTGGGGATGGCGTCAGGGAGAGCGTATATCGGCCGGTTGCCGAGTTGATCGAGGAAACGCTTGTGGTCGACAGACCTATGCTCTGAAGCGTCGCGTTGGCGTAGCTGTTGTTCTGCGCGTAATACCGTTCCATCCTCGCCACGGCGTCATTGAGCATGGAGAGGCCTTCCGAGCGATATCCGCGCAATACGTACTTGGTGTAAGCCGGATAGGCGACGGTCGCAAGGATCGCGATGATGGCGACGGTGACCGTCAATTCAATCAGTGTGAAACCACGCTGCGAGTGTTTTGCGTTACGCATCAATCAAAGCCTCATGGGTAAGGAATGGAGCGCCAGGTCTGACGGCCAACGAAGCCTGCGCCGGTATTGACACCAATCGAGTCGCCGGTAGACGACGTGGCGGTCTTTATGCCGGTTGTGGAGCTGATGGCCGTGCCGACGCCGCTCATGCTCATGGCGCTGACAACGTTGTCGTTGTAGTTGTCGGCACTGGAGATCGTCCCGTTGCGCCGCAGGTTGAAGACGGTAAAGGTGGTTCTGCCGCCCGTGTTGGGGTCCAGGCCATAACGCCAGCCGGTTACGCCAGGGCTGCACACGTCGGTGCTAGGAATGCGCGTCGACGCGAACAACACGCTGCCGCTCAGGGTCATGGGGTCGACCAGCCGCTCTCCCAGCAGGGTAGTGCCAACGGCGAGGTTCAAGTACCAGCCGGATTTGGTGGTCCAGTCCACGGTGTTGGCGCTGACCAAGCGAATGTCGCTGCTTGCTGTGCCGAACGAAGCGTTGTTGACCTGCGAGGTGATTGTCTGCTGCTGGAGGCTGGATCTGGCCAGTACAGGGGTGGTTGCAGCGGTTTGCGCCGCCGTTTGTTTGTCCCAGATGCCATACAGCGTCTGCAGGTCGGTCGTGGTTTTATCTGCCGACGTGAAATAACGCCCGGTGCCGAAGATGACGAGTGTTCCCGTTGCGGTGGGGTGAGTCAGGACAACCGGTGCCGCTGTGATCGATTGAACAGCCGAGCCTGCCGTATCACTGACGGTCGCGGTATACAGCGGTTTGTTGGCAAATGCGACCTTGTAATTGCTGGCGGTAGCATTGGCCGTCAGCGAAGAGCCGATCAGGTCAAAGCGCCACAGGTTGCCCAGCAAGTCACCGGCATACACGTAATCGGCAATGCCGTCGGCGTTGGCGTCCAGCACAACAGGCGACGACAGGCCGTTGTTACCCACCACGGAGGTCGTCAGCTTCGAGATCTTAGCGCCTGTTGCGGCGTTGAGGATGAACAACGAAGCGTTGCCGTTGTTGCCGTTATAGCCGTTACCGAAGATGACACCCCATTCTCCCGAATGCAGCCTGGAGATGACCGGGACCGAGAACGTAGACCCCAGATCGACGTCATTTTGTGAGGTGAATTCCCACAGCAGCGTGATGCTGTCGGGGTTGGTGATGTCCAGCGCGAACACCTCACGCCCACCTGCACCCAGCGTGCCTACCAGAATCGTGTGCCAGGCGCCGGAGAAGTAGACATCGCCGATGACTGGCGTGCTGTCCACGTAGTACCGATGCAGCGAGGAGTTGGTGTTGTAGTCCTTGTTGGTCAGCGTGGCGAGGTTGGCGATGACCGCCGACGGGATGAAGGCGAACTTCTCGACACCTGTGGTGGTGTCGAATGCGTGCAGCATGCCGTCATTGGCGCCGACATAGACCTGACCACGGCGTGCGCTTTGGGCGGTCTGGAACGCCGCATAGGTGCCAGCGGTACCATTGAGTGTGTCGGCAGTGGTGGAGTCATAGAGTGCCCCTTCCACCAATGCAGGTGTCGAGTCGACCAAATCGCCGATCAATGAGGCGCGTCGGCGGAATGTTGAGGTCGCTTTGCTGGTGTCGCCTTTAATGAAGTCCACCTGATCGGAGGTCAGCGTGGACTGTAGTGCAACGCCCGAGTAAGTTCGGTTGGCGAGATTGCTGTACGTGAACGCCTGTAGCGCATTACCGGCTTGGGTCGCCATCTGGATGTTGCGAGTATTCCAGGTCGGCATTTGGGCCGAGGCTGACCAGTTTTGCACCGTGGTGCCCGTCAGGTTGGTGGAGGTGTAGGTCGTCGTGGTCTTGATCAGGTCCCCGCTCCACGTTGCGACGTTCAGGCTGTTCAGGTAGGTCGCGCTGGTACTGGTTGTGCCCAAGGCTGGCAAAACGGTAGGGGTCGCGACCGAGCTGTTGGTTTGCAGGATCTGGTTGAACGCGGCTGACAGTTGATCCTTCAACGTCGAGGCGTTGCTCACCAGGAAATAGTTGTTGGGTGTGCCGCTGGTGTTGGAGTCCCACTGGCCGGTCACTGGGAGACTGGAACTGGTGTTGGTCGAGTCGCCGAACCCGCCCCATTTCGCGGCGTACCACAGCGGGTCGTTGAGGTTGGTCACCGAGCGTGTCGAGGAGGGCGTGAACGTGCGCGTGTGCGAGGTGCCCCCGTTGACGGCCGTGTTGCCAGATTTCATCCCGGGGAGCAGGGCGCAAGTAACGCCCGAGCAAGATCCCGGAAGCTGGGTACCTGGAGTGTCGAATGAATAACGAACGTTGCCATTGCCGCCGCCGGTGACTTCCAGATAGATACCGTCTGCTGTGGTACCTGAAATGGTATAGCCCATGTGCGATTCATAACCTGCCACGGAATATTGCGTATCCGAGGTCACGCTAAGGGTTGCCGTCGCGCCTGTACCAATCACCGAGACGGTGTACAGGACGATGGCGTCCATGTCGTAATCACCGCCCTGGCCGCTGTCGTCGTAGACCACGCGGAAGATGGCTTGGGGGCGGCCGCCGTTAATGGTGGTATCGACTGTTTGCCCTGGCATGTTGGCCAAGGTGTCGATGTAGAAGCCGGTGAGCTGTTCGTTGGTATCGTTGTTGGTCACCTTGCCGAAGGGCACCAGCGTAATGGTACCGGTGCCAACGGGCATCTGAATGCGCGGCAGCGTCGACGACAGGGCGATGGAGAACGTCTGAACCTTCTGGCTGCCCAATGACGTGATCGGGTTGGTGTTGGCGAAGTAGGCGACGGAGCCAGCATTGAACGTCCCTTGCTTGGTCGACTCTTCCGGCAGGCCACGTATGTTGCCTAGGCTGGAGGCTACCTTGGCGGTCGGCGCGGTGTCGCTGACCGATGGCGTCTGGCCGATGTTGATGTTTTTGCTGCCACCACCGACATCGGTGTTCCAGATTTGCTGCCCTTGGGTCTGTGAGCTGTAACCGCTCAGTGCGGTCGGGACAGCAGGGGATGCAGCCGTGGTATACGCACTGCCGGGCAGGTCAGAGTCATAGCTTGGGTTGACGTCGCTGAACAGGGTCTGGAACGGCTTCGAGCAGCTTGGGTAGGTCGGGTTAGTGGCGTTTGCATCTGGCGTAGCGGAGTACGGGTTGCTCCAGGTGGTCAGGCCGCTCAGGCCCAGCGCGGTGTCGCCAGCGCCAGATGCGTAGCTAGCCGTCGGGGTCGTTTCACCACTGAAGTAGCGCAACGTTTCGAACATCATTTCGGCCAGCGGGTTGCCCCACGACTGGCAAGAACCGTTGGTGATGGAGTTGCCCTGACTGCTACAGCCGGTGTTGGTCAACTTCAGGCCATCGAGGGTGCCGATAATGCCGCTTTTGACGTAAACCCCAAGTGAGTTCTGGGTACCGAAAATCCCGGTCGAGGTTTCGATTTCGTTGGCAAAGCTGCTGATCGCTTTGCGAATCACGCCGCCCTGCAGGTTGTTCTGGTAAGTGCCAGTCATCAAGCCGAAGTACATCTGATTGCCTTCACCGAAGTCGTGAAGAATGCCAGTCGGCTTGTACGTCCCGTTCGGATACAGCTTGCAGTTGGCTTCCAGGAAACCCGTTTTGCATGCCTGAACGCGAACGGTGTAGTCGTCGGGAACCACGGCGATGTTAACGCCCGAGACGTTCGTGGCAGTGGAGCCGCCCTGCACCGACTCACGGGACACCCAGCCAAAAATCCTGACGTTGGCGATGTTGGGCAGTACCCTAAGTAACGGTGCAGAGACTTGCGTGTTGTTGGCGAAGAGTGTCCGGTTGCCAGCGCTGGGGTTGGCGTAGGGTGTGTAGTCAGACAGGTTGTAACCGTCGATGGTGAGGCTGGTGTACTCCTTACCCCACGTATGGGCATCGGTTGGGATATACGCCCGCTCCAAAATCGTCGTGCTGGTGGTATCGGTGCTGCGATACCCCCCATAGAGCACCTTGCGCAAAGCATCGGCCCGTGAGGTCGTCAGGTAGTTCAGGTAGTCGCCACTCCAGCGGCCGCTGCACTTCTTGCTGGTCGCAGCGGAGGCGGCTGAGAAGTAGCCGCTGGCGTAGGTGTAACAGGTGTTGGAGTCGAAATAGCCCAGATAGGTAATCGAAGGTTTGTAGCGAATATCGATCGTACCGTCGCCGTCCAGATCGGAGGCGTCGTTGTAGGCCGGGAAAAACAGTTTGTGATCGCGCCCGACCACCAGCATGTTCAGCGGCGGCACCGAGTTGTTGACGAACAGCGGCAATTGCGCCGGGACCTGGCTCACGGCTGCGTTGGCCGCGGATAAAGGCAGCAGGCAGGCCAGGGCAACGATGAAACGGCTGAGCGTATTGGGCTTATTCATGTCGGTCGCTTTTGGCTGGCACTCATGAGTCGGAAATGGCGTACACCGTACGCAGGATCGTCCGTTGAAGTGTGGTGTTGTTGCTGCACGTCACATTGGCGTCACTGGAGGCAATCGCGCAGGCCGTGATTTCGTAGTAGTGACGGCCACAGTCCCGGGCCATCAAGGCGCAATTGTTTTGGGTTTGCCCGCCGAGCAGCTTCAGGTCGACGACGTACCATTGCACGCGAACGTCGTAGCTACTGGCTGCGACGGTATTGATGTTGGCCGCGAAGTTGGAGGTGTTGAACAGCTGTGGCGTGTCCGCGTTCGTATTCGCCGTCACACTGGCAATCGGGATGCAGGGCGCATACGACGGCGTCGTGCTGCACTGAGCCTGGCTGATGCTCAGCTCGCCCATGCGCAACGCCGCCTCGGCCGCATTCACCAGCGTCTTCTGCTGTTTCAGGTTGCCCGTTATGCGCGACTCCAGCGACACGCCGCGCATGCTCGACAGCGCCAGCACCGTGATGATCAGCAACATGATGATCGCCACGATCAGGGTTGCACCGGTTTGCCCGCGTGGCGCGAAGCCGTGGGCGTGTCTGGCGGGCCGTGTCATTGCATCTGATTCCGGATCATGATGGTCCCCTGCACAAGCTGGTAAATACTGGCTTTGTCGGCGTCGGTCGTGCCGTAAGTGGTGCCGTAGCGGCTATTCCAGTCGGTCAATACCGACGATGTCAGTGTTGTGTTGTCCCTGATCGTTGACGCATTCGGACTCTGCATCAGGACGTTGTAACGCACCGCGGCGATGGTGCTGCTCGCGTTCGGTGAGGCGCTCCAGGCCGTGACGGTCTTGCTGTCGTTGCCAGGGCCTGTGCCGTATTCAAAGCGCAGGTCCTTGACCCCGGTGACCAGTTGTTGCCCGCCCGCGCTGGTCGTGCAAGTGATCGAGTTGGCTGTGGAGTCGAACCAGATCCGCTCGACGACTTTGGGGTTGACCTGACCGTAAGGGGTCACGATGGCGTTCTTGTTGGCGTCGGACAGTGCCGTG
The DNA here is from genome assembly GCF_044900175.1 of Pseudomonas sp. NPDC088444. Lineage (NCBI taxonomy): Bacteria > Pseudomonadati > Pseudomonadota > Gammaproteobacteria > Pseudomonadales > Pseudomonadaceae > Pseudomonas > Pseudomonas sp. NPDC088444. The sequence goes on along the minus strand of NZ_JBJDNK010000018.1, from coordinate 70,640 downwards.
CCCTGACAGGTGACATCGGCCTTGTTGGTCGCCTGATACTGGATGCACAGGTTGGTGGCCGATATTGCCGCGACGCCGGCCCCTGCGTTGAAAACGCAAGGACTCAACGAGGTGTCCGCCGTAATGTTGGTTTTAGGGTCGCTTCTGTACCCGGCTTTCAACAGTTCCTGACTCAATAGCGCAAGAGCGAAACGACCGTTCTCTTGATTGCCGATCTGCCCCTGCTGGAACAGGTAGGTGCGCTGGTTGTTGATGAAAATCTGGGTGACACCTAGGATCAGAAACAGCCCGATGAGCATCGCCACCATTAACTCAATCAGCGACAAACCTCGCTGCCGGGTGTGCAGGGCTGATTTCATTTGATCCGGGTCCTCAGCCTGTAGGTGCAAGTGCCAGCAGTCGTCGAGGTGCTGCCAGCCATGCAGTCAGCGCCGCTCTTCACGGTCCAGGCCACTTGTATTTCGAGCTCGGCATTGGTCGTGCTGGAGGTGGTGCAAGACGTGGTGACTCCAGGTGTAGCGGTCTTGCAGATATAGAAGGTGCTTGAGATCAAGGCGTCGGTAACACCAGGCAGCGCCGCTATGGCCCTCGCTTTCCAGCAGCCGATCTGATCGGCGAGCGCTGTGGGTGTTGGCATGCAACTGGACGGCGTGTCGGGGAAGTTTGTTCCGGGGCCGATCAGGCAAGAATTCGCCGTCGTACAATCAGCGGGCGCGCTGCGAATGATCTCAACCAGATCATCCACCAGCATGATGGCGGTATTACGCTGCACTGAATCCTGTGTGTAGGGAATCGCCTTGCTCTGCAGTGCGACCATCCCCAGCACTCCCACTGCAATGATGATCATGCTGACCAGCACTTCGATCATGCTGAAGCCTGCGCTGCGGTGACGGGCGGCGAGGTTCATCAGCATCCACTCGGTTTGGTGGTGGAGGGCGAGGTGATGCGACCGCTGCTGAGCAGCGCAATGTATTGGGTTGCGACCCCTGAGTCGTTCGTGTAGCTCACCTGAAAACAGCCGGACGCCGATGCGGTTCCGGTGGGCGAAAAGTCCACGCTGGTGACGCCTGCCGTGATGGTGATGCCGGTTTGCAGACCTGCGGAACCGACTTGCCTTAGCGTGGCACCGGTTCCGCCGGAGCCCAGTCTCACGATGATATTGGTTGTACCGGCTGCTGCACTGATGTTCACGGTGGTGCCCCGCGTCACCGCCTCACCCCGCGCATATTGTAACAAGTCATAAAACTCATCAGACGCGGCCCGCACATTCATCCGATGGATCAGGTTCGTAAAGCTCGGTACTGCCATTGCCGCAAAAATACCGACGATCACAACTGCCACGACCAATTCGATCAAGGTAAATCCGTCGCTATTGCCCCCAAGAGGACCTTGCCAGCTGCGACGCGAAATCGGGCGCGTAAGACCAGAGCTGAAATCCATCAAGGAAATTCCGTTTTTCGTTCGAAATATGGTGATACTACTCAGGTTCGAAGTCGCGATGTAGTGGATGTCCGGGGAATTTCACTGGACAAGCGGCATCGTCCGGATTATTGGCCTTTGTCGAGTTGGTGGTCTGCGACCAGTAGCGCACGAACCGACATGTCGTTTTTTACGGGTAAGCGAGTTCTGCATGTCCAGGCAACACGTGGTGATCGTGGGTGGTGGTGTGATCGGTCTGTTGACCGCCTTCAATCTTGCGCCAAAGGTTCAGAGCGTCGTTCTGCTTGACCGTTCGGGCGTTGGACAGGAGTCGTCGTGGGCGGGGGGCGGGATCGTTTCGCCGCTCTACCCGTGGCGCTACAGCCCGGCCGTGACCGCGCTGGCGCACTGGTCGCAGGATTTCTATCCACAACTGGCGGAGCGCTTGTTCGAGGCGACCGGCGTTGACCCGGAGGTCCACAAGACCGGTCTGTATTGGCTGGACCTCGACGATGAGAAGCAAGCGCTGGAGTGGGCGGCTCGGCTCAACCGGCCGTTGTCGTCGGTGGATATTTCCGCCGCGTACGACGCGGTGCCTGTCATGGGGGGCGGTTATTCTCGGGCCATTCGCATGGCCGACATCGCCAACGTGCGTAATCCGCGCCTGGTCAAGTCGCTCAAGGCCGCCTTGATGGCGATGCCCAACGTAACGATTCACGAGCAATGCGAAGTCAGCGATTTTGTGCGCGATGGCGATGCAATCATCGGTGTCAGCACGCCAGCGGGCGATATTCTCGGCGACAGCGTCGTGCTCGCAGCGGGCGCGTGGAGCGGTGATTTGCTGCGCAAACTCGGGCTTGAGTTGCCTGTAGAACCCGTCAAAGGGCAGATGATTTTGTACAAATGCGCAGCGGACTTTCTGCCGAGCATGATCCTCGCCAAAGGCCGCTACGCGATTCCCCGGCGTGACGGGCATATTCTGATCGGCAGCACCCTCGAGCACGAAGGCTACGACAAGACCCCAACCAATAACGCGCTGGAGAGTCTTAAAGCATCAGCGGTCGAACTGATTCCCGCGTTGGCTGACGCTGAAGTGGTGGGCCATTGGGCAGGCCTGCGCCCAGGCTCGCCGGAAGGCATTCCGTTCATCGGCCAGGTTCCCGGCCATGACGGGCTGTGGTTGAATTGCGGGCATTTCCGCAATGGTCTGGTGTTGGCCCCGGCGTCATGCCAGTTGCTGACGGATTTGTTGACGGGGAGTACGCCGATCATCGATCCGGCGCCGTATGCGCCGTCGGAGACGGTGTTGAGGCCACGGTAGCCGCTCGGCTTTTTATCGGTGGAGTTTGTGAATACGACACTGCCGGCAAGTCGGACTGCTATGGGTACCCGGAAGTCTTGAAGCGCTCTCTTTCATAACGCCGGGCGTGTGGCACTTACTCCAACCCCAACTTCTTCAACCGATACCGCATCGACCTGAACGTCAGATTCAGCCTTTGCGCCGCAGCCGTCCGGTTCCAGCGGGTTTCTTCGAGGGCCTGGAGGATCAGTTTGCGCTCGACGCTCTCCAGATAATCTTCTAGGTTGTCGATTTGCGCGAGGCTTGGGCTGTTCTGTTCGCGGGTGGTCGAGGATTCGGCCAAGCGCAGCTCATCGGCGTTAATCAACTCGTTTTCGCACAGGGTGTATGCCCGTTCGAGCATGTTCTCCAGTTCCCGCACATTGCCGGGGAAGCGGTAACCCTTCAGTGCCGCCAGCGCAGGAGGGGTGAGACGTGCAGTAGGCTGGCTGGTGCCTTCAGCCAAGCGACGCAGGACGTTGTTGGCGATTTCCTCGATGTCTTCGCGACGTTCGCGCAGGGGCGGAACGCGCAGCTCGATGACGTTGAGACGGTAATACAGATCCTGGCGGAAGCGTTCGGCGGCGACTTCGACGCTGAGGTCTTTGTGGGTCGCGCACAGTACGCGTACATCGACCACCTGTTCCAGCTGACCGCCGACAGCGCGCACGGATTTTTCCTGAATCGCCCGCAGCAATTTCACCTGCATCGCCAGCGGCAGGTCGGCAACCTCATCCAGAAACAACGTGCCGCCATTGGCCGCTTGAAACAGGCCTGGCTTGTCTTCGTGCGCACCCGTAAAGCTGCCTTTGCGATGGCCGAAGAATTCGCTTTCCATCAGTTCGGTGGGAATCGCTCCGCAGTTGACCGGCACGAATGGCTTGTCGACGCGCGGACCCTGTTCGTGAATCAGACGCGCCACCAGTTCCTTGCCGCTACCGGACTCACCACTGATATAGATCGGCGCCTGGCTGCGCGCGAGCTTGCCTATCTGCTTGCGCAACGCCTGCATGGGCGGCGAGTTGCCGAGCAAACGGTTGTCGATGCTGTTTTCGTTGGAGGACGATAGGTGCAGCCGCAGCGCACTGCCGACCAATTCACGCAAACGGCTCAGGTCTACGGGCTTGGTCAGAAAGTCGAATGCACCGGCCTTCAACGCATGAATGGCGGTGTCCAGGTTGCCGTGGGCGGTGATCATGGCCACGGGCACCTGGGGGTGACGCTTCTGGATGTGCTGGACCAACTCCAGGCCGTTGCCGTCGGGCAGGCGCATGTCGGTCAGGCACAGGTCGAAAGGCTCGCGGGCCAACCAGTCCTGAGCTTCCTTGACGTTGCGTGCGCTGCGCGTATCGAGCTTCATGCGCCCCAGGGTGATTTCCAGCAGCTCACAAATGTCGGGTTCATCGTCGACGATCAGGATTTTTTGCCGTGGGTTCATCTTCAACTCAATCTGAACGGGTGGGCAAAGGTGATCCGCATGCAGCTACCGCCACCTTCCCGTGGTGTGTAATCCAGGTTCGCCTGATTGCTTTCGCATAGCTCCCGTGAAAGATACAGGCCAAGTCCCGTTCCTTTGCTTTCAGTGGTGAAAAAAGGTTCGAAAATCTTCGTCAGGTGCTCTGGCGCAACGCCGGGGCCGTCGTCCATGACCTCAAGGCTGGGCAAATCACTGTGCGTGTCATGAAACAGCCGGAGCCAGACCTGCGCGCGCTCATGCAACTGACCGCTGTAGCGTAGGCCGTTCTGCACCAGATTCGTCATGACTTGCTGCAATTGTTCGGCATCCATGCGTGTGGTCAGAGTGCCGAAGCCGATCTCCAGATGCACGGATTGCTCCGCAGGCAGTGTGCTGCGAAGGTCGCTGACGAAATGTTCGAGCCACTGCCGAAGGTCGAGCAGGTGAGGTTCGGTCTGACGTCGGCGGGACAGCTGCAAGACGTTCTCGATCACCAGATTCATCCGTCGCGATTGATCTTGAATGATTTGACTGAGACGTCGGTCCGGTTGGGTCAGTTCCTCGGACTCGTGCAGCAGTTGGGCCGCGTGGCTGATCGCACCCAGTGGGTTGCGGATCTCATGGGCGATCCCCGCTGTCAGTCTGCCCAGCGCGGCGAGCTTGAGTTGCTGGGCCTGTTGGGATATTTGCGAAAGGTCGTCGAGAAATACCAGCGTGTGGCGATGATTGCCTCGGGTCAGGGCGATGAAGCCGGGGCGTAGTACGGGGCCGATGGTCGATGTGGTAATGCTGCGCGGCGCCATCGAAGAGTTGATCTGCCATTGCCGCAGGCGCTCGACCAGTTGGGGGGAGTAGAGGTCAATGACTTCACCGAGCAGGCGCTCGTGGCCCAGGAGGGTCAACGCACTGCGATTGGCCAGCAAGACCTTGTGGTCGGCGTCCAGTACCAGAATCCCGGTGCGCATGCGCTCCAGAATCAGGGCGTTGAGTTCTTCGAGGTTGTCGACATCAGCGGCACGCTGTTCGGCGATGTCTTCACTGGCCTGCAAGCGTCTGGCCAGCGTTTGCACCAACAGCGCGGCGGCGAAACACAACGCCCCCAATGAACCGGCCTGAACGAAATGGTTAACGGCAGCCGGTTTGTTGTAACTGATGTAGAACGTCAGGTAGATGATGCCAATGGCTGAAATGGCGGCGATCAGCAAGCCTGTTCGCCTGCGTAGCAGCACGTTGCTGATCGCCACGGAGGCGGCGATCAGGTTACCCAGCCCGCTGGGTGCACCTCCGCCTGCATAAAACAGGGCGCAGAGCATGACGGTATCGGCCAGCGCCAGTGTGAAGAGCTGGCCTTGATGACTGGGGCGTTCAAGGAGCACGACCACCAGAATGTTGAACACCAGATACAGCCAGCACCCGGTGCGAAACAGTTCGATGTCCGCCAGTTCGAGCAATTCGGCATCCAGGCTGCTGGAAATCAGCAGCACCAACAGAATGCCGATGCTCAAACGGTACAGATGATACAACCGCAGGATGCGCTGGGCCTGAGGGGTCGCCAGCGACAGGGTTTCAGCGGTCACGTGTTGCGGGACCCTGCAGGCGATGGCTTTCCGTGCAGTACCACTGCTGCCCTTGGCTCAAGGCGCGGTCCTGTGGAACGTGCACGCCACAGTGTGCGCAGCGAACCATGGGCGCAGCGTCATTTTCACGCGGGGTGGTTTTGGGCCGTGGAGCGGGGCCTTGGGTCAAGCGTTTGAAAAACCAGATCGCCGCCATGACGAGGGCGATCCACATAATCAAGCGAATCATGTTTGTCAGCTTAGTGAGTGAAGATGCCGCAGTGTAGCCAACGGGCTGGCAGGCGCACAGTCGTGCACGCCGTTATAAGGTGTCAGAAATGAAAAAGAGGTCCCGTAGGACCTCTTTCTGTCTGACGCTGGCGCTGTGACGGTGATCAGTCGAACAGGCCGAAGGTCATGTAGCTGAAGATCGAGCGGCTTTTCGGGGTGCCGTCGTCATCAGCGTTCTTCTCTTCTTCTTTCTGGTTCTCAGGCAGCAGGTCGGCCGGGATGGCGTCTTTGGCGTCCTGGTACTGCTTGATCACGTCCTGGTTGGCGCGGGTTTCTCCCGGCGGCAGCGGCGGACGGCTTTCGATCAGGCCCAGGGTTGCTTTCGACAGCCACGAACGGTTGTCCGGGTCCGGCGTGCGCGCGGTGAACTTGCCATCAGCCAGTTGCGGGTGATCCGGGTAGTTGGCTTTCAGCACTTGCAGGCTGGTGTCGGCCAGGTCGTCCAGATGCAGACGCTGATAGCCTTCGACCATCACGGCCAGGCCGTCGCCAACCGATGGGGTTTCCTGGAAGTTTTCCACCACATAGCGGCCACGGTTCACTGCTGCGACATAGGCCTGACGGGTCAGGTAGTAGTCGGCAACGTGGATTTCGTAGGCGGCCAGCAGGTTGCGCAGGTAAATCATGCGCTGCTTGGCGTCTGGTGCGTAGCGGCTGTTGGGGTAGCGGCTGGTGAGCTGGGCGAACTCGTTGTACGAGTCGCGGGCAGCTCCCGGGTCACGCTTGGTCTGATCCAGCGGCAGGAAGCGCGCGATGATGCCCACGTCTTGGTCGAACGAAGTCAAACCCTTCAGGTAGTAGGCGTAGTCGACGTTCGGATGCTGAGGGTGCAGACGAATGAAGCGCTCGGCAGCCGACTTGGCCGCTTCAGGCTCGCCATTCTTGTAGTTGGCGTAGATCAGCTCCAACTGCGCCTGGTCGGCATAGCGACCGAACGGGTAGCGGGATTCCAGCGCCTTCAGTTTCTCGGTCGCGCTGTTGTAGCTGTTGTTGTCCAGATCGGCCTGCGCCTGCTGGTACAGCTCGACTTCACTGAGGTTTTCGTCGATGACTTCTTTCTTCGAAGAACAGGCAGCGGTAAGTCCGAGGATGGCTATCAGCAGCAGGTGTTTCACTTGCATGGCGGCTTGCGTCCCTATAACGGCCTGCTGTCTTGCGCAGGACCGTCCTGTTATGATGGGCGCCCCGTGGAACCCCCGGGACAAAAGACGCCGTATTTAACCACAAGCGCACAGCCGAAACCAAAGGCCAGTGCCACCTCCTAGTTTGAGCATGTCTGAGATCATTGAACTTCGCGCAGAGGTGCCGTCCGAATTGGGCGGTCAACGCCTCGACCAGGTCGCCGCCCAACTCTTCGCCGAGCACTCGCGCTCGCGCCTTTCCGCCTGGATCAAGGACGGCCGTCTGACCGTGGACGGTGGCGTTCTGCGCCCGCGTGACATCGTGCACGGCGGCTCCGAGCTCGTTCTGAAAGCCGAGCAGGAAGCGCAGGGCGAGTGGGTCGCGCAGGACATCGAGCTGGACATCGTTTACGAGGATGACCAGATTCTGGTCATCAACAAACCGGCCGGGCTGGTGGTTCACCCCGCAGCGGGTCACGCCGATGGCACCTTGCTCAATGCGTTGTTGCACCATGTGCCGGACATCATCAATGTGCCGCGTGCGGGCATCGTACATCGTCTGGACAAGGACACCACCGGTCTGATGGTCGTCGCCAAGACGATTCAGGCCCAGACGCAACTGGTGGCGCAACTGCAGAAGCGTACGGTCAGCCGCATTTATGAGTGCATCGTGATCGGCGTGGTGACGGCGGGGGGCAAGATCAACGCGCCCATCGGTCGTCACGGCCAGCAGCGTCAGCGCATGGCCGTGATGGAGGGCGGTAAACCGGCGGTGAGCCATTATCGTGTGCTGGAGCGTTTTCGCTCTCACACTCACGTGCGGGTCAAGCTGGAAACTGGCCGTACTCACCAGATTCGAGTGCACATGGCGCATATCAACTTCCCGTTGGTGGGGGATCCGGCGTACGGCGGCCGCTTCCGTATCCCACCGGCAGCCAGCCAGACCATGGTGGAGTCGCTCAAGCACTTCCCGCGTCAGGCACTGCACGCGCGTTTCCTTGAACTGGATCACCCGACGACCGGTCAGCGCATGAGCTGGGAGTCACCATTGCCTGACGATTTCGTCTGGCTGCTGTCGCTGCTCAAGCAGGATCGCGAGGCGTTCATCGGATGATTGAGTTCGTGGCGGACTGGCTGATTCCCGACTGGCCTGCGCCAGTTGGCATCAAAGCGTGCGTCACCACTCGCGCGGGCGGCGTCAGCGTCGCGCCGTTCGACACGTTCAATCTGGGCGATCATGTCGATGATGATCCCGCAGCGGTTGCGCAGAACCGCTCGAAACTGACCGCATCATTGAAGGTGCAGCCTGCGTGGCTCAAGCAGGTGCATGGCATCGACGTCGTGCAAGCCACGCCTGCCCACGTGATGCAGGCCGATGCCAGTTGGAGTACAACACCGGGCGTTGCCTGCACGATCATGACCGCCGACTGCTTACCTGCTCTGTTCTGCAATCGGCAGGGGACTCAAGTCGCGGCGGCTCATGCGGGCTGGCGTGGCCTGGCGGCGGGTGTGCTGGAGGCCGCAGTCGACAGTTTTGCTGACGCGCCCTCAGACATTCTGGTCTGGCTCGGCCCTGCCATCGGCCCGCAAGCCTTCGAAGTGGGTCCCGAAGTTCGCGAAGCCTTTATGGCAACCCATCCCGAAACTGCCGAAGCCTTTGTACCGAGCGCCAACCCCGGCAAGTTCATGGCTGATATCTACCAGTTGGCGCGGTTGCGCCTGGCCGCCCATGGCGTGGCTGCCGTGTATGGCGGCGGTTTGTCGACCTACAACGATGAGCGCTTTTTCTCCTATCGTCGCGGCGCACGCACCGGGCGGTTTGCGTCGCTGGTGTGGATTGAGCCTGTTTGACTCATCCGATTTGCTGGTTGTAGGAGCGCGCTTGCCCGCGATAGCGTTGCGTCAGCAACGCATTCATGGCTGACACAACGCTATCGCGGGCAAGCGCGCTCCTACGATCAGAAATCTCTGACCACCAAATTCTTCCCGGCCAGCTAATGTTGATCTGTGTCAAGCACTCACCGCTTGAATCCTGTGCAATCGGCCACATCTAAGGGCTATCTGGCAGGTTTTCTTTATTAAGGTGTGTTCATTGCTCCGGCCTGCCCATTAGGAAGGTGACCAATGCGTATTGACCGTTTAACCAGTAAATTACAGCTCGCTTTATCTGATTCCCAATCCCTGGCGGTGGGCATGGACCATCCCGCCATCGAGCCTGCGCACCTCATGCAGGCGTTGCTTGAACAGCAGGGCGGTTCGATCAAACCCCTGTTGTTGCAAGTCGGCTTCGATATCAACAGCCTGCGCAAGGCGTTGAGCAAGGAGCTGGACCAGTTACCCAAGATTCAAAACCCGACTGGCGACGTGAACATGTCGCAGGATCTGGCGCGCCTGCTCAACCAGGCCGACCGTCTGGCTCAACAAAAAGGCGATCAGTTCATCTCCAGTGAATTGGTGCTGCTCGCGGCCATGGACGAGAACAGCAAACTCGGCAAGCTGTTGCTCGGCCAGGGCGTCAGCAAGAAAGCGCTGGAAAACGCCATCAGTAACCTGCGTGGCGGCGAGGCCGTGAATGATCCTAACGCCGAAGAGTCGCGCAAGGCGTTGGACAAGTACACCGTTGACCTGACCAGGCGTGCCGAAGAAGGCAAGCTCGACCCCGTCATCGGTCGCGACGACGAAATTCGCCGGACCATTCAGGTGCTGCAACGTCGTACCAAGAACAACCCGGTGCTGATCGGCGAACCCGGTGTGGGTAAAACCGCAATTGCCGAGGGCCTGGCCCAGCGCATTATTAATGGCGAAGTGCCGGATGGCTTGCGTGGCAAGCGTCTGTTGTCTCTCGACATGGGCGCGCTGATTGCTGGTGCCAAATTCCGCGGCGAGTTCGAAGAGCGCCTGAAAGCGGTACTCAACGAGCTGTCCAAGCAGGAAGGCCAGATCATCCTGTTCATCGACGAATTGCACACGATGGTCGGCGCAGGCAAGGCCGAAGGCTCGATGGATGCAGGCAACATGCTCAAGCCCGCTTTGGCGCGGGGCGAGTTGCATTGCGTCGGTGCCACGACGCTGAACGAGTATCGCCAATATATAGAGAAGGACGCGGCCCTTGAGCGGCGCTTCCAGAAAGTGTTGGTCGACGAACCGAGCGAAGAAGACACCATCGCGATCCTGCGGGGCTTGAAGGAGCGCTACGAGGTTCACCATAAAGTGGCGATCACCGACGGCGCTATCATCGCGGCGGCCAAGCTTAGCCATCGTTACATCACCGACCGCCAGTTGCCGGACAAGGCCATCGACCTGATCGACGAAGCGGCCAGCCGCATTCGCATGGAAATCGACTCCAAGCCCGAAGTGCTCGATCGTCTGGAGCGTCGCCTGATCCAACTGAAAGTCGAATCTCAGGCGCTTAAAAAGGAAGACGACGAAGCGACGCTGAAACGGCTGGAAAAACTCCAGGAAGAAATCGTGCGGCTGGAGCGTGAATACGCCGATCTGGAAGAAGTCTGGACGTCTGAAAAAGCCGAAGTAACGGGTTCTGCACAAATTCAGCAGAAGATTGAACAGTCCCGTCAGGAACTGGAAGCGGCGCGCCGTCGTGGCGACCTCAACCGCATGGCGGAACTTCAGTACGGCGTGATTCCCGATCTGGAACGCAGCCTGCAGATGGTCGATCAGCACGGCAAGCCCGAGAACCAGTTGTTGCGCAGCAAGGTGACCGAGGAAGAGATTGCCGAGGTCGTCTCCAAGTGGACCGGGATTCCGGTGTCGAAGATGCTAGAAGGCGAACGCGACAAGCTGCTGAAGATGGAAAGCCTGCTGCATGAGCGGGTGATCGGTCAGAACGAAGCCGTGGTGGCCGTGGCCAACGCCGTTCGTCGTTCCCGTGCCGGGCTGTCCGACCCTAATCGCCCGAGTGGTTCGTTCATGTTCCTCGGCCCGACCGGTGTGGGTAAGACCGAGCTGTGCAAGGCGCTGGCCGAATTCCTGTTCGACACCGAAGAGGCGATGGTTCGCATCGACATGTCCGAGTTCATGGAGAAGCATTCCGTGGCTCGTTTGATCGGCGCGCCACCGGGTTATGTGGGGTATGAAGAAGGCGGGTATTTGACCGAAGCCGTGCGTCGCAAGCCGTATTCGGTGATCCTGCTGGACGAAGTCGAGAAGGCACACCCGGATGTTTTCAATATCCTGCTGCAAGTGCTGGAGGATGGTCGCCTGACAGATAGCCATGGCCGCACCGTTGATTTCCGCAACACGGTGATCGTCATGACGTCCAACCTGGGTTCGGCGCGGATTCAGGAACTGGTGGGGGATCGTGAAGCGCAGCGTGCAGCGGTAATGGATGCGGTGGGTTCGCACTTCCGTCCGGAGTTCATCAACCGGGTCGACGAAGTGGTGATCTTCGAGCCGTTGGGTCACGACCAGATTGCCGGTATTACCGAGATTCAGTTGGGCCGCTTGCGTCAGCGTCTGGCCGAACGGGATCTGAATCTGGAACTGACGCCAGAAGCGTTGGAAAAACTGATCGCGGTCGGCTACGACCCGGTGTACGGCGCACGGCCATTGAAGCGTGCGATTCAACGCTGGATCGAAAACCCGCTGGCTCAGTTGATCCTGTCGGGCAGCTTCATGCCGGGGACCCGCATCAAGGGGACGGTGGTGGACGACGAGATCGCGTTCGTCTGATTCGCTGCTTCTATATAGAAGGACACAAGAGGGCGCTCCGAAGGGAGCGCCTTTCTTATATCTGGGTCACACCATACCCTATAGCAGTCCGGCTTGCCGACGGTGGCGATTTCACGTGCGCCACCGTCGGCAAGCCGGACTGCTACAGACGCGGGATGTACAGGCCCGGTTTTTGGTGTCTCAAACGCTCCCTCGAAAAAAAGTTGCAAATCATTGTCTTAAAAGCAATTTAGAGGGTTGACACCTGTTTCTAGGAATGTAGAATAGCGCGCCTCAGAGACGTGAACGCAGCGATGCAGACAGGTCGAAGAGGCTGAAAATGCAGTAGATTCAGGGCAGTAGGTGCAAGATCACTCTTGCAAAGAAGTACTGAATTTTTCTGTGTTGAAGCGCGTCAAACGCTACATCTGAAATTGAATATGTTCCGTGATAGCTCAGTCGGTAGAGCAAATGACTGTTAATCATTGGGTCCCAGGTTCGAGTCCTGGTCACGGAGCCAATTTCCAGAAGTAGTACCGTCGGGGTATAGCGCAGTCCGGTAGCGCGCCTGCTTTGGGAGCAGGATGTCAGGAGTTCGAATCCCCTTACCCCGACCATTATTTGGGTCGTTAGCTCAGTTGGTAGAGCAGTTGGCTTTTAACCAATTGGTCGTAGGTTCGAATCCTACACGACCCACCATTTTTGACCTGGCTTCATCGGGTTGAATCTTAGGGAGTGACGCCAGTTGCGTCATCCGTTTAGCTTCATCTGTTTCATCGGGGTATAGCGCAGTCCGGTAGCGCGCCTGCTTTGGGAGCAGGATGTCAGGAGTTCGAATCCCCTTACCCCGACCATTTTCGCCCCAGCAGTTCCCGGGTAGAAAATACGGCTTCAGCGCCAATCGCGCGGTAGCCCACAAAAAGGCGTCCTTCGGGGCGCCTTTTTTCGTTTCTGACCGTCCACCGTTCGACGCCCGTCGTTTCGACTTCCTTCCTCTCGTTTATCCCTCCATCCACCCTGCAAACCACCGTACGTGCCGCTTGTGCGTTGTCGCTATATGAAAAAATATACAGCGCTAGGTATCATAGGCAGCCACTCGATGCTTTGAGAAAGGAACCATGAGGCCGAATGTAACGAACGCCCGCACTTACCCTTACACCGCTTGGGTGCTGACCCGCAGCTTCGTCGTATTGGAAGTTGAACTGGTGGGACCGACCGCCGATGGCCAGAACGAGCGCTCGGCCAAAGGCAAATGGTATGCGCCGGACACGCTGTTCCAGTCACCCGATGCAGCGGTGGATGCAGGTCGAACGCGTATTGAAGCGGCACGCGCTGAAATTGCCCGTCGTGCGGCGGTGCTGGAAGAGAAGAGCGCGTTGCTCGACAGACTATCGGGGCGCTGAGCGCAGCGTCGCTTGGCAGGAGGGGTTACTGCGCCTTTGGCGCGTCCCCCCAAGAGGCTTCGATCAAGTTTTTCAGGTCTGTTGGAATCGGCGCGAAATCCAGTGAGCGCGCGTGTTCCTGGCCGCTTTCCAGTGTCCAGCGGAAGAAGTCCTGCACGGTTTTCTGACGATCAGCGTTTTTCGGCTGTTTGTACACAACGATGAACGTCGCGGCGGTGATCGGATAGGCCTTTTCACCCGGTGCGTTGAGCATCGACAGGTCGAAGTCCTTGGCGTTTTTCCAGTCTGCCGTGGCGGCCGCCGCCTGGAAGGATTCGGTGCTCGGCACCACGAAATTCCCTGCCGCGTTCTGCAACAGACCGAAATTCAGGTTCTGCTGCTTGATGTAGGCGTACTCCACGTAACCAATCGAATTCGGCATCTTCTTCACGTAGGAGGCCACGCCCTCGCTCCCCTTGCTGCCGATACCGACCGGCCACTTGACCGACGTACCTGCACCAATCTTGCCTTGCCATTCCGGGCTGACTTTGGACAGGTAACTGGCCCAGTTGAAGGTCGTACCCGAATCGTCCGAGCGATAGACCACGTTGATGCTGCTGTCCGGCAGTTTCAGGCCGGGGTTCAGCGCCACCAGAGCCGGGTCGTTCCATTTCTTGATTTTGCCGAGGTAGATGTCCGCCAGCACCGGGCCGTTGAACTTGATCGTGCCAGGCTTGATCGAGTCGACGTTGATCACTGGCACCACGCCGCCAATCACCGACGGGAATTGCTGTAGGCCCAAGGTCTGAAGATCGCCCGATTTAATCGGCATGTCAGTGGCGCCGAAGTCAACGGCGCCTTCCTTGATCTGCGCCACGCCCGCGCCGGAGCCGATGCTCTGGTAGTTCACCTTGACGCCGGTTTTCTGGTCGTAATCAGTGGCCCATTTGTAGAGCACCGGATAGATGAAGGTGGAACCGGCACCGGTGACTTCCTGCGCGGCAATGGCGCTGTTCATCAGAGACAGATTGAGCGCGATGCCAAGGCCTGCGGCCAGCACCATTCGGGAAAGCTGAAACATGGATGACTTCCTGTGATCGAGCGACATCGGGGTGTGATGTCCTAATGGGATCACAGTAATCAGCACGTTTTTATGACAGAACGTTGCTTTCACTATCCAGTTGGCTCCCACAGCGTGGGCGTCGGTCCTGAATTCATGGCCCGACACAGAGCAGTGGGAGCCGGCTTGCTGGCGAAAGCGTCGGGTCAGATAAACAGGTGTCGACTGAGCTACCGCATTTGCGAGCAAGCAGGCTCCTGCAAGAGAGGCTTTGCAGCGCTCAATAGGTTTGCGAGGAAATGAGAGCCTCAGACGATTCCCGATACCGCGCCAGATTCTCCTCCGCCGCCTGGCGCAACAAGCTGATGTCGATCCCCACCGCCACAAACTGACAACCCCAACTCATGTAGCGCCGCGCATCGTCCTCCGCCGGAGCAAGAATGCCGCAGACCTTACCTGCGGCCAACGTTGCATCGACGGCATGGCGAATCTGTTTCTGCACTTCGGGGTGAGACGGGTTGCCGATGTGGCCCAGTCCTGTGGACAAGTCAGCAGGCCCAATGAACACGGCATCGACGCCTTCAACGGCTGCAATGGCTTCGACGTTCTCCACACCCAGGCGTGATTCCACCTGAACGATCAGGCACAGTTCGTCGTGCGCAGTGTTGAGGTAATTCGGCACGGCATCCCAGCGAGTCGCGCGAGTCAGCCCGCCACCGACGCCACGAATCCCACGGGGCGGGTAACGCATGGCCTGAACGAGAGCGCGGGCCTGTTCGGCGGTTTCCACCATCGGCACCATCAAGGTCTGTACACCGATGTCCAGTAATTGCTTGATCAACACCGCGTCACCCGTCACCGCGCGGACGATGGGGGCCGTCGGGTAGGGCATCACCGCTTGAAGCTGCGCAAGAATGCTCGGCACGGTGTTGGGTGCATGTTCGCCGTCGATCAGCATCCAGTCGTAGCCCAGCCCTGCGACGATTTCCGAGGCGTAGCCTGTAGCAAAGCCAGCCCAGATGCCGTATTGCGGCTCGTTCTTGGCCAGTGCTGCCTTGAAGGCGTTGTGCGGCATTTTCATGAGGGGCTCCTTGTCAATGCGTGTACGGACGATGCAACTGGCACTCGGGGTTGAGCGTCACGCCAAAGCCCGCTTTATCCAGGCGAGACAAACGCATGCGGCCGTTCTCTGGCACCGGCTCACCCAGCAATTGCGGGTGGAACATGGGCACCACCTCATCGGCTCTCGGCGCCATCATCAGGAATTCAGCGAACGGGCTGTTGGTGCGCGTGGCGACGAAGTGGTAACTGTAGACCGACGAGCCATGGGGCACGACCAGCGCGTTGTGCGCATCGGCCAATGCGGAAATCTTGATCAGTTCGGTGATACCGCCGCACCAGCCCACGTCTGGCTGGATGATGTCGCAGCAGCCCATTTCCAGCAGCATGCGAAAGCCCCAGCGCGTGGCCTCGTGTTCGCCAGTGGTGACCAGCATGCCTTTGGGCAAGTTTTTGCGCAGCTCGGCGTAGCCCCAGTAGTCATCGGGGGAGAGCGCCTCTTCGATCCATTTCAAGCCGAACTCCTGGGCACCATGGGCCAGTTTGGTGGCGTAGTTCAGGTCCAGGCTCATCCAGCAATCGAGCATTAGCCAGAAATCCTTGCCCACTCGCTCGCGCATCACGGCCAGTTCTTCGAGGTTTTTGCGCAGACCTTCTTCGCCTTCGGCCGGGCCGTGATGCAGCGGCAGCTTGCCGCCAATGAAGCCCATTTTTTGTGCCAGATCGGGGCGGGCGCCGGTCGCATAGAACTGCAATTCGTCACGCACGGCACCGCCCAGCAGTTGATGAACAGGCTCCTGGCGCACCTTGCCGAGCAAATCCCAGAGCGCCAGGTCGATGCCGGAAATCGTGTTGATGACCAAGCCCTTGCGCCCGTAATACTGGGACGAGAGGTACATCTGATCCCAGATTTTTTCGATGTCGGTGACCTTCGCGCCTTCCAGAAAACGCGCCAGATGCTTTTCGACGATGTAAGCGGCAGGTTCGCCGCCGGTGGTTACCGCAAAGCCGACGTTACCTGCCGAGTCCTCGATCTCCACCACCAGCGTGCCGAGCACGTTGATGCCGAAGCTACGGCGGCTCTGGCGGTATTCGGGGTATTTGCTCATGGGGGTCGCGATGTGGTCGTCGATCCAGTGGCCGTCGCCCTGATCGTGATAATCGGCGCCGCCGCCCCGCAGAACGAAAGCGCGGACGTGCTTGATGGTTGGCGTGCTCATGGAGGACTCCTGTATTTGCGATGAATGAGGATCAGTGTTGAAACGTGGCGAGCTTGTTCGCTTCACTCGGATTGGGCGCGCGGATGCCCATGATCAGAGCAGCGGCAATCAACGTCGTCACCGAGAGCAGATACAGCCCGGCGGTGGGCGTCTGGAAGGCGCCTTCAGCCCAGTTCTTGATAATCGGCGCGATGAACCCGCCCAGTGCGCCGAACGAGTTGATCAGCGCGATGGCCCCTGCCGCAGCGCTGCCTGCGAGGAAGCTGCCGGGGAACGTCCAGAACACCGGTTGCACGGCGATGAACCCGGAGGCCGCGAAGCACAGCGCGAGAATGGCCAGCAGCGGGCTGGTGAAGGCGACGGAAGCGGCAATGCCCAGGCCGGACACCACCAGCGTGAACGCCGCCACCAGGCGACGCTGCCCGGTGCGGTCGGCAATCGCAGGTACGCGCCAAGCCGCGAGCAATGCGCAGACCCAAGGGATGGCGCTGACCAGCCCGACCATGAAACCCACTTTGCTGCCCATCAACCCCGCGACCTGGCTCGGCAGGTAAAACACCACGCCATAGACGCTGGCTTGAATCAGCAGGTAAATCACGCACAGGTAGAGCACGGCCGGTTGGCACATGGCCTTGAGCACACTGCCGTGAGCCTGTTTCTGGCTGTCCTCGGCATCGAGCACGGCTTGCAACTGTTTGCGTTCGTCGCTGCTCAGCCATTGGGCATCGGCAGGGCGATTGTCGAGATAGAAATACGCCCAGATGCCCACGACGCTTGCCATCAAGCCTTCGACAGCGAACAGCCATTGCCAGCCGTGGCTGCCGAGCACGCCGTCCAGTTCCAGCAACAGCCCCGACAATGGGCTGCCGAAAATGAATGCCAGCGGCGCGCCGAAGTAGAAAAAGCCCATGGCTTTGCCCCGCGCAGCGTGGGGAAACCAGTAGGTGAGGTAGAGAATCACGCCGGGGAAGAATCCGGCTTCGGCCACGCCCAGCAAGAAGCGCAACACGTAGAAGGTGGTTTCGTTGTGGGCAAAGACCATGGCGGCGGACACCAGGCCCCAGGTCACCATGATCCGGCACATCCACAGCTTGGCGCCGACGCGGTGCATGATCAGGTTGCTGGGCACCTCCAGCAGCGCATAACCGGCGAAGAACACGCCCGCGCCGAATGCGAACGCCGCGTCGCTGATGCCGGTGTCGACTTGAAACGCCTGTCTGGCGAAGCCGACGTTGGCGCGATCCAGGAACGCCATGATGTACATCAGCAGCAGGAAGGGCAGCAGACGCCAAGAGACCTTGGCCAGCAAGGCAGCAGGGAGTGTGTTCACGACAGTGTCCTTTTTGGAATTATTTGACTGCGTACGGCACTGACTCTAGGCCGCAGAGCGATGCGCGACCAATCGTTTTTAGCTTAGGATCGATACCTTCACGGTATCGTTATGCGGACGTTCGCCATGCCTGATCACTCGCCTCAACACTTGTTCAGCCGCCTGCGTTACAAGCATTTGCAAATGCTGGTGGTGCTCGGCTCCAGCCAGAACCTGCATCGCGCCTCGCTGAACATGCACATGTCGCAACCTGCCGCGACGCGCATGCTGCATGAGATCGAAGACATGTTCGGTTGCGAGTTGTTCGAGCGCCTGCCACGCGGGATGCGGCCCACCGCATTGGGCCGTGAGTTGCTGCGCTTCGCTGAATCGGCCCTCAGCGGGCTGGATCGTTGTGCGGCCGACTTACAGGCGCGTCAGCAAGGCGGTTATGGCTATCTGGCGATCGGCACGATCATGGGGGCTGCGCCTGATCTGGTGATGAATGCCGTCGCCGAGATCAAGGCCCTCAATCCGCAATTGCGCCTTCGCATCATGGGCGACACCAGCGATCAGATCATTCAGTTGCTGGAGCAAGGCCGGATCGACTTGGCCATCGCACGGCGCAATGCTACGACTGATCACGAGCACTACGCATTCGAACCCTTGGGCAACGAGCAATTGATGGTGGTGGTTCATCAAGGCCATCCGCTGGCGTCGCGGCGTACGCTGGACTGGGCCGAGCTGGTCAGCGAATGGCCGTGGATTCTGCAACCGGAAAGCAGCCCCGCCCGCATCGCTTTCGATCAGGCGCTGGAGCGGCGCTCTTTGCCTGCGCCTGCCGACGTCATCGAATGCAGCTCGGTGTATTCGATGCAGCAATTGGTGCAACTGACCGACGCGATCATGGTGCTGTCCGAATCGGCTTTGCGCGATTACTTGAAAATGGGGCTGGTCAAGGCGTTGCCAGTGAAGATCGAAGAACGCATGGCGCCGTTCGGTTTATTGACGAGGCGTGGGGAGTCCGCCAGTCGCGAGCGCACGCAATTCATTGCGTTGTTGCGCCAGCGGGCGGCGGAGCAGACGTCCATCGGGGGTTGACCTCGCGCTGTGCGAATTCGCAACACCCGGTATAGACTCCAGAGGGTCTTTTCAGGATCGGCCGAGATATGAAAGCGCCAATTCCGTTGTATGAAGAAGAGCGCCTGAAGGCGCTGCATGGGCTCGACATTCTGGACACGCCCCCCGAAATCGCCCTCGACCGGATCACCCGTCTGGTGGCTCGGGTGCTGGACGTACCGATTGCGCTGGTTTCATTGGTCGATGAAGACCGGCAGTGGTTCAAATCCAAGGCAGGCTTTGAGGCGAGCGAGACGCCCAGAGAAATGGCCTTCTGCGCACATGCCATCCTGCAAACCTCTCCGCTGGTGGTGCCTGACGCTGCTGAGGACGAGCGTTTTCGTGATAACCAGCTTGTCACGGGCGCGCCCCACATTCGCTTTTACGCAGGCGTACCCATTCGAACCAGCAAAGGCTTCGCCGTCGGCACGCTGTGTGCCATCGACGAACGTCCTCGTCAGTTGACCCAGGAAGAGATCGACACCCTGCGCGATCTGGCCGATGTCGTCAGCCGCGAAGTGCAATTGCGTGAAAACCTGATGCTGGCCCGGCTTCAGCGCAATCGTTCAGAAGCGTTGTTCAAGGCCAGTGAAGCGGGTTATCGCTCGATGTTCGAGCTGGCTTCTGTGGGCATCGCGCTGGTTGCGCCTGACGGCGGCTGGATCAGCGTTAATACCGCGTTGTGCGAAATCCTCGATTACACGCCGGATGAGTTGAAACATCTGACGTTCCAGGACATTACCCACCCCGATGACCTGAACAGCGACATGGAACTGCTGCAGCAATTGATCGACAACCGGATCGACCGGTATCAGATGGAAAAACGGTATGTGCGCAAGGATGGCAAGTCCGTCTGGGTCAACTTGAGTGTCACTAAAAAACTTTCGGAAGAGGGGCATCTGGAGTATTTCATCTCCATCATCCAGAACATTCAGGCGCGCAAGGAACTGGAGCAGGAGGCCCGTCACGATGCGCTGACCGGCCTCTACAACCGGCGTTCACTGGATTCGTTGCTGCCTATGGCGCAGGCGCGAGCTGACCGTTCCACGCTGCAAATGGCGCTGATGTTCATTGATCTGGATGGTTTCAAAGGAATTAACGATACCTACGGCCATGACGCAGGTGATGATCTGTTGCGTAGCATTTCTGCCCGGTTACAGAGCAGTGTGCGTCGTACCGATAGCCTGGTCCGGCTGGCGGGAGACGAATTCATCGTGATTCTGGAAGGCATCATTCCGGGCGCCGATGAGGCGCGGGAAGTGGCGAAGAAACTGCTGGCGGCCATTGCCGAGCCGATCATCATCAAGGGCGATGTGATCCGTACCAATGCCAGTGTGGGGTTTTCAATGTACGAGCCTGGCTCCGGCAAAGCGTCAGACGAGTTGATGCGCGAGGCCGACCGCTGGATGTACAAGGCCAAGCATTTGGGGAAAGGGCGGGTGATGCCGTAGCGGGCGATCGCTTTTGATTCTGGCCGTAGGCCGTAGGAGCCGGCTTGCTGGCGAAAGCGGTGTGTCATTCATTGAATTGTCGAATGGCACACTGCTTTCGCCAGCAAGCCGGCTCCCACAATGATCGCGTCAGGATGAAAACTGACGCGGATCATCCCATCAATGCAACTTCATCCGAGGCTCTGTCCCGCGCCCGATTCGGCTGCCCAGCATCAGCATCAACGTGCGGAACGTGCCGTACAGCGCCATCTGATGCATGCGGTACAGCGAGATGTAGAACATCCGCGCCAGCCAGCCTTCCAGCATCACGCTGCCCGTCAAGTTACCCATCAGGTTGCCCACTGCCGAGAACTTCGACAGCGAGATCAGCGAGCCGTAATCCTTGTACTGGTACTCCGGCAGATCGCCGCCTTCGATACGTAGCTTCAGCGATTTGACCAGCAGCGAGGCCTGTTGGTGTGCCGCTTGAGCACGAGGCGGGACGTTGCGGTCAGTGCCTTTTTGCGGGCAGGCGGCGCAGTCGCCAAAAGCAAAGATGTTGTCATCGCGAGTGGTCTGCAGCGTCGGGCGCACTTGCAGTTGATTGATGCGGTTGGTTTCCAGACCGTCGATGTTGTCCAGAAACGCCGGAGCACGAATGCCTGCGGCCCAGACTTTCAGCGTTGCCGGAATCACCTGACCGGCTGCCGTCACCAGCGCATCGGCGGTCACTTCGCTCACGGCGGCGTTGGTCAGCACGGTCACGCCGAGCTTTTCCAGTGTGGTGTGTACCGGCCCACCGATGCGCTCAGGCAAGGCAGGCAAGACGCGAGGGCCTGCTTCGATCACCGTGATGCGCAGGTTTTCCGGTTTGATCTGGCCCAGGCCGTAAGCGGCCAGTTCGTGGGCCGCGTTGTGCAGCTCGGCTGCCAATTCGACGCCCGTTGCACCCGCCCCAACAATGGCCACATTGATCTGTTCATTGGCCGCTAACTCACTGGCGTGGGCGCGCAGGTAGCGATTGAGCAGTTGCTGGTGGAAGCGCTCGGCCTGCTTGCGGGTGTCGAGGAACAGACAGTGCTCGGCTGCGCCCTTGGTGCCGAAATCGTTGGTGGTACTGCCAACGGAAATCACCAGCGAGTCGTAATCCAGCGTACGCGCCGGGACCAGCTCAGTGCCTTGTTCGTCGTAGGTCGCGGCCAGTTGGATGCGCCTGGTTTCGCGATCAAGGCCGGTCATGCGCCCCAACTGGAACTGGAAATGATTCCACTTGGCCTGCGCCACGTAATTCAGCTCGTCCTCATAGGAATTGAGCGAACCGGCGGCCACCTCGTGCAGCAGCGGTTTCCAGATGTGGGTCAGATTGGCGTCTACCAGCGTGATGCTGGCCGTGCCTTTCATGCCCAGGGTTTTACCCAGGCGGGTAGCCAGCTCCAGACCACCAGCGCCTCCGCCGACGATCACGATACGATGAGTCATGGGGATATCTCATAAGGCTTAAGGAATTCTCTTTTGGCTCTATCCGAGCGAGCGCCAGGCAGCTCATAGCGTCAGATAGCTCAGTAAACGGCTCAACAGGCCCAGTCCAATGACCACGCCCAACACCAGCACAAGGAGCAGCCAGGGCCGAAAAGGCCGACGCTCGACTTGGTGCTGGGGCGCGCGAAGGTATTCTTCGACACGCTTCTGGTCGTCAGGGTTCAGGCGGCTGGTCATATAAGCCTCGTCATGAACATTGATCGACGTCAGCGGACGGCGATCGGCGATGCGTTAACCTCGTTGACGACAGACTCCGGCCATGGGTTACACCGGATTTCAACGAACAATGCCGCTTTGTAACATTCGCGCGGAAATTGCGCCATCACAGGCTGATGCCGACATCGAAGACCACACTGCGGCCCAGGTTGGTGCGTAGAAAATCCGGCGCATCGGGGTGTGCGAACAGCACGCGAGCGAACGTCGGCCCGACCAATGAAAGTGAACGCCAGCCTTGTCGCAGGTATTCCGTGGGGGGAGGGAAGTGGCTGTTCAGATCCAGCACTTCGCGCTTGAGGCTGGCGAACGCGATGATGTCCAGCTCGCTCAAATCCAGCCCGCGTTCCTTGTAGTTGTGGGCCTTTTTGCGCAACGTCGGTGCCAGGCGGCGCAATAGCTCAGACGCGGGAATCCGCTTGGGTTTGGCTTCGCGCCGTACCAACTGACTCAGGGAAAACGCACTGCGGCGGCGCTGCAATTCTTCGCGCCACTCATCGTTGAGGCGCCGGCCTTCGTCGAGCACGAAGAACACCTCAAAACACGCATCGCGAAACAGTACGTCCGGCGGCTCTTGCCCGGCGGGCAGGAAATCGTCGGTGCGATGCGAAATGTTCAGGCCTTGCAGCAAGCGCTGGCACACCCAGCGCTCACGTTCCCATTTACGCGCATTGGACAGAAACGTATTGGCTTGCTCGGCCTGGATCGTCAGCAGACGCAGGTAGTCGGAATCATCCATGAGGGAGAGCTTAGCGCTCTGGTGTGAAGATGAGGCGTCTGGCGGGACATAAAGTTGAAGACGGATTCCTGTAGGAGTGAGCTTGCTCGCGATTGCGCCGTGTCATTCACCTTATGCGTTTCTGAATTGACGCAATCGCGAGCAAGCTCACTCCGACAAAGAGCAGCCTACAAATCCCGCTGCTTCCTGAACTGCCCCGGTGGCATGCCGTGGGCGTGGCGGAAGCGTCTGGAGAAGTAGGCTTCGTCCGCAAACCCACACAGCCTCGCCACTTCTCCCACAGGCTTGTTGCCATTGAGCAGCAGCGTGCGAGCCAAATGCATGCGTCTTTCCAGCACCAATTCACTGAAGGTTTTACCCACTTCCTTTCGCAGCCAATGGGTCAGGTAATTAGGCGACAGAAACGCCGCAGACGCCGCTTTTTTCAGGCTCAGGTCCGGGTCGCTGAGGTTCTTGCGCACGTATTCGGACATCCGCGCCAACGCATCCCGACGGCTGCGTTCGGCGGCGTTGTCATCGGCCATCAGCTTGATTGGCTCGGCATACAGCTCACAGATCATGCCGATCAATTGCAGCAAACACCCCTTGAGGATTTCCCGCGTGCCGAACTGGCGGTTCTGATCCAGCGTGCGCATGCGGTCCAGCAACCGCTGAATTTCGGCGAAATCCTGTGCGTTCAAGGTGAAGTCCAGATGCTCCTGAAAGCGGAATGGCGACAGCTCCGGCGCCAGGGCAATAGGCACGTCTTCCAGGTCAAGCGGGTCGCATTGCAACTGCGGTAACAGGAACGTTTGTTCGAAGTTGATCAGCAGGAAATTGCCTTCCGGCGGGTGAGGGATCAGGTGCAGTTTGTGCGGCAGAATGAACGCCAGCGTGTTGCGCGGAAAGGGCCGCACCACGCCGCCGATGTGCTGCACGGTGTCGCCGCCCAAGTTGATCTGGATCTGAAAATATTCATGACGATGGGGCGCGGTTTCAGGCTTCCCTTCGGTCTTGCCACGGATATAGAAATCCGGCCGCTCACTGCGTTGCTGCATGCCATAGGTGGGAATGCGAGTGGCAGAGTCCATCGTGAATATCCTCATTCGTCTGGTTTTTATTGTCGGTCGTCCTATGACTTGATTCAAAACCTTTCTGTTCGACGATGCCAGTTGTTTTGTCCAAAAAAACGATCAGTCGCGTTGAAAAATTAACCGCTCTACATCAGGCATTTTGGGCATGTTTTTGGTTTTTTATGGCATTCGGCGGCCGTAGGAATTTTTTGGACAAAGACTGACGCCAAGGGCCTGAAATCCAAAAACGTTCTAAGCAGCGTCTTGTTTAAAACCTGTCGTACGATAACTTTTAGGTGCGCTTCATTACTCGATTCCAATAAAAACAACGAGGAATTCTCATGTCGAGCAATCCTGATATTCAGGCTGCTGTGGTCGCCCCCATGGCTGCTGCACCCGCCCGTCCCGTGTCTCATCGACGCTGGTTCATGCTTTCGCTGTTGCTGATCGCGACGATCATCAACTATGTGGATCGGGTCAACATCTCCATCGCCGCGCCCTTCATGGCCAAGGATCTGGGTCTGGATAAAGTCCAGATGGGCCTGATCTTTTCCGCATTCGCCTGGACCTACGCCTTTGCGCTGGTGCCTGCCGGATTTCTCGCCGATCGTTTGGGTTCGCGTCTGACGTACGGCGTTTCGCTGATCTCATGGTCGGCGGTCACTGTATGCCAAGGATTGGCCGGCGGGTTCGCCTCGCTGTTCGGCATGCGTCTGGCCATCGGTGCTATGGAAGCGCCTGCGTTTCCGGCCAACAGCCGAGCGGTCACGGTCTGGTTCCCTGCCCGGGAACGTGGCCTGGCCAGCAGTATTTACGTATGCGGCCAGTATCTGGGCACCGCTTTGTTCACCGGTTTGCTGCTTTGGCTGGCGACCACGTATGACTGGCGCCACGTGTTCTACAGCACGGGCATCGTCGGCATCGTGTTCGGCATCGCCTGGCTGTATCTGTACCGCGATCCGCTGAGCTGCAAGAAGGTGAGCAAGCAGGAGCTTGAGTACATTGAGGCTGGCGGCGGTCTGGTCAAAAACAGTCAGGACAAGAACAAGTTCAAGTGGTCGCAAGTCGCGGAGTTGTTCCAATACCGTCAGGTCTGGGCCATCTGCATTGGCAAATTTGCCAACACCTCGGTGCTGTATTTCTTCCTGACCTGGTTTCCGACGTACCTGATCGAAGAGCGTCACCTGACCATGGTAAAGGTCGGCATTTTCGCGATCTTGCCGTTCATTGGTGCAACGGTGGGCGTATTGCTGGCTGGCGTTGTTTCGGACTGGCTGATTCGTCGCGGCGTCTCGCTGTCGTTCGCTCGCAAGTTGCCGCTGGTCGTAGGATCAGCCTTGGGCATGTCGATCATGCTGGTGAACTTCACCGACTCCAACACCCTGTGCATCGTCTTGCTGACCATCGCCTTTTTCGCTCAAGGCATCGCTTCGGCTTCGTGGGCGGCCGTGTCGGAAATCGCCCCGAAAGAGCTGATTGGTCTGACCGGCGGGATCACCAGTCTGGCCGCGAATATCGGCGGCATTGTGACGCCGATTGTCATCGGTCAGATCCTCCACGTATCAGGTGGTTTCGCGTGGGCGTTCTGGTTCATTGGTGGCCTGGCGTGCATGGGCTCCCTGTCTTACTCGCTGTTGCTGGGCCGCATTTACCGCATTCAGCTCAAGGCCAAGTAAGCGTTTCGAATGTGTGTGTGACCTTCTGCCGTCGTGGGCAAAGGCGTACGTGAGTGCGCCTTTTTTCTGCCCGCACATTGAGTTTTTTAGTCCAGCGCGAACACGGTTTTGTCCAACTTTGTGGCGTGTTGATCCCGTAGTCTCAGGGTCAATCGCCCGCAGACAACCATCCGGACCGGGCCATAAGGAATATCCATGAGCAACTTCGTATTTGAACCGACCCGTATTGCCAGCCTGCCGGTCAGTGGCAGCGAGGGGCGTTTTCCCGTCGCTCGCGTGTTTTGTCTGGGGCGCAATTACCACTGGGGCGATCCGCAGAGCGGTGTGCGCGAAGTGCCTGCGTTCTTCATGAAGCCAGCGACCTCGGTGATCGATGCCCAAGGCGAACTGGACTTCCCGACCCAGACCGAGCAGTTCTGCCACGAGATCGAACTGGTAGTCGCCATCGGCAAAGGCGGCTTCCAGATCAGCGAAGAACAGGCGCTGGAGCACGTTTGGGGGTATGCCGCAGGCCTGGATCTGACTCGCCGCGACCTGCAAATGGCCGCCAAGGCCGTGGGCAATCCCTGGGAGCCTGCCAAAGCGTTCGACGGCTCGGCGCCGATCACGCCGATTCAACCTGCGAGTGCTGGCAAGCATCCGAATCAGGGCGCGATCTGGCTCAGCGTCAATGGTGTGGAACGGCAGCGTTCGGATCTGGAAAGCCAGATCTGGTCAGTCAGCGAAGTGATCAGCCAGCTCTCTCATTCCGTCAGCCTGCGGGCGGGCGATCTGATCATGACCGGCACACCGCCCGGCGTGGCCGCCTTGCAGGAAGGCGACGTGATCAACGGCGGCATCAGCGGCATTGGCGAATTTGAAGTCCGGGTCGGCAGCCGTCGCGCTGACTGACACCTCGAAACGCATCACAGGAGAACAACAATGACAACGCAAACCCCTTCGAAAATTGCCTTGGTGACCGGAGCAGGAAGCGGCATCGGTCGCTCTGTTGCACTGGGCCTGCTGGAAGACGGCTACAACGTCGTGGTGACCGGTCGCCGTATCGAGCCACTTGAAGAGTTCGTCGCGCAAGCTCGGGAGCAGGGGCATGAAGCCTTGGCCGTTTCAACTGATGTGCGCGATCCGGCCAGCGTCGACAGGCTGTTCGCGACCATCGAAGAGGTGTATGGCCGCCTCGACGTGGTGTTCAACAACGCAGGCGTCAATGCGCCTGCCGTGCCGATGGATGAGCTGCCTGTCGACACCTGGTTGAAAGTCATCGACACCAACGTGACCGGGGTTTTTCTGTGCAGCCGTGGCGCGTTTGGCCTGATGCGCAAACAGTCGCCACAGGGTGGCCGCATCATCAACAACGGCTCGATTTCTGCCCACGTGCCGCGCCCGTTCACCGCGCCGTACACCGCCAGCAAACACGCCGTTCTGGGGCTGACCAAAAGCCTGGCGCTGGACGGTCGCGAGTTCAATATCGCGTGCAGCCAGATCGACATCGGCAACGCGCTGACCGAGCTCTCGGAGCGCATGACCCGAGGCGTGCGTCAGGCCAATGGCTCGATTGCGGTGGAGCCGATGATCGACGTCAAACACATCGCCGATGCCGTGCGTTACATCGCCGCGCTGCCGCTGTCGGCCAACGTGCTGAACATGACCGTCATGGCCACCAACATGCCTTTCGTGGGCCGTGGTTGATCCCTTTGGGCATTCGATGCGAGCGAGACTTTTATGAAACCTGAAATCCTGCAACTGAACCCGATTCTGATCCCGGAAATCAGCGCCAAACTCAACGAGCGCTACACCGTGCGTCCCTACTATTTGCAGGCCGACAAAGCGGCTTATCTGGCTGAACATGGCGCGAACATTCGTGGTGTGGTGACGGGTGGGCACACCGGCATCACTCGCGCAGTGATGGAGCAATTGCCGAACGTTGAAGTGATCGCGGTCAATGGTGTCGGCACCGATGCTGTGGACTTGGCCTACGCCCGGGATCGTGGCATTCGCGTCACGGCGACGATTGGCGCGTTGACCGAAGACGTTGCTGACCTGGCCATCGGTTTGCTGATTTCGGCGTGCCGTGGGCTGAACACGGGCGACCGCTTCGTGCGCTCCGGGCAGTGGGCGACCAGCCCGACGCCGCTGGCACCGCTGCCTCTGGCTCGCCAGTTCAGCGGCATGCGCGTGGGCATCGTCGGTCTGGGCCGAGTAGGGCGCGCTGTGGCGACGCGGGCAGCGGCGTTCGGTTGCCCGATCAGCTACACCGACCTCAGCGCCATGAGCGACGTGCCCTACACCTTCGTCAGCGATCTGGTGGAGCTGGCTCGCCAGAGCGATGCATTGATCGTCGCGGCCGCTGCCGACAAGGCCAAGGGCATCATCAACGCCCAAGTGCTCGAAGCGCTGGGCCAAGAGGGCTATCTGATCAACGTGGCACGGGGCAGCCTGGTGAATGAGCCGGATCTGATCGCAGCGCTGCAATCAGGTGCTATTGCGGGGGCCGGGCTGGATGTGTTCGTCGATGAGCCGCGGGCGCCCGCTGAGTTGTTCGATCTGGAAACCGTGGTGCTCCAGCCTCATCGCGCCAGCGCCACCGTACAGACCCGCACGCGTATGGGCGAAATGGTGCTGGCGAGTCTGGCGGCCGTGCTGGAGGGGCGTGAGCCGGTGGGCGCGGTGGCGTAAGCCTTCGATTCGCTTTTGATTCTGGGCGAAGTCCGTAGGAGCGCGGCTTCTCCCGCGATCTAGCGCGCAGCGGCGGAAAAATCAGGCGTATTCGTCGTCTCAGGTACACCGCGTCAGCCGCGTTTGCTGCCGGTTCCCGGCAGATCGCGGGACAAGCCGCGCTCCTACGGGCCTCACCCGGAATCAAGACTGTGTCCCGCCAAGCTCTGGGTCAAAACCCCGCCGACCCCAACGCCAGCTCTTCCACCAGAAAATCAATGAACGCGCGGGTCTTCAACGGCACCCGACGGGCCGACGGATACACCGCGTTCACCGAAATCGCAGGCGCTTGCCACTCGCACAACACCGGCACCAGTCGGCCATCGGCAACGGCGCGTTCGATGATGAAATTGGGCAGCAGCGCGATGCCCATTCCCGATACGGCGGCCTGCGCAAGAATGTCGCCGTTGTTCGCGTGCAGTGGCCCGCTCACCGTCACGCGCTGGGTTTCCTTACCGTTGCACAGTTGCAGGCTGATACCGCTCTGCAAGTAGCCGTAGCTGAGGAATTGGTGGTTCGACAGATCTTTTGGGGACTGGGGCACGCCATGTTTGGCCAGGTACTCGGGCGAGGCGACCATGATGCGCGGCGCCGGAGCCAGCGAGCGGGCGACCATCGAGGAGTCTGGCAGGCTGGCGATACGAATGGTCACGTCAAAACCGCCTTTGACCGGGTCGACCTGCTGGTCGCTGAGCACCACCTGCAACTCGACGTTGGGGTGCCGCTGGTTGAACAGCGGCAACAGCGGTCCCAGGCGACTCAAGCCAAACGACATGGGGGCGTTGACCCGCAGTACGCCACGAATCTCGCCCATCCCGGTTCGTGCGCGTTGCTCGGCCTCATCCAGCGAGGCGATGACATCACGACAGGCGTCGTAGTACTCGGCGCCCGCTTCGGTCAGGTGCAGGCTGCGCGTGGTGCGTTGCAGCAATTGCACGCCGATGGCCTCTTCCAGCGCCTGAATCTGTTTGCTCACTTTCGAGCGCGGTACATCGAGGGCGCGAGCCGCTGCGGCGAAGCCATTGGCCCCCACAGTGGCCACAAATGCGCGCATGCAATCGATACGGTCCATTAACGTCCCTAATATGGAAACAATGAGTCTCGATTCTATGGGATTGTTCCGTGATCGCCTAGTCCGTAAATTTACTCCCAAGCCAGCAAGCAAACAGCTCAACCGGTCAAGACCACCGAGCTAGAGCGGCCAACCATTACCGACCATTATCGAATCGAAAAGGAACATGCCATGTCTATCCGCGAACTGCTGAACCCAACCAACTCCGCTCTGATCCTGATCGATCACCAGCCACAGATGGCTTTCGGCGTGCAATCGATCGATCGGCAGACACTGAAAAACAACACCGTGGGTCTGGCCAAAGCCGCCAAAATCTTCAACGTGCCGACCATCTACACCTCGGTCGAAACCGAAAGCTTCAGTGGTTACATCTGGCCTGAATTGCTGGCCGTGCACCCGGATCAACAGCCCATCGAGCGCACCTCGATGAACTCTTGGGAAGACAAGAAACTGGTCGAGGCCGTCAAAGCCACCGGGCGCAAGAAGCTGATCATTGCGGCCCTCTGGACTGAAGTCTGCCTGAACTTCCCGACGCTGGACGCACTGGCTGAAGGCTACGAGGTGTACATCGTCACCGACGCTTCGGGCGGCACATCCAAAGAAGCTCACGACATGTCGGTCCAACGCATGATTCAGGCCGGTGCCGTACCTGTGACCTGGCAACAAGTGCTGCTCGAATTCCAGCGCGACTGGGCGCACAAGGAAACCTACGAAGCGGTCATGCAACTGGTGCTGGAACACAGCGGCGCGTATGGCATGGGTGTCGATTACGCTTACACCATGGTGCACGGTGCCCCACAGCGCAAACTGAGCTGATCCCTCCATCAACGACACACATTCTTACACCCGAAGGCGTGAATAAAATCACGCCTTCGGGTGTTATAGCGTTCGACGCGCAGACTGTTTCAGAAGGTGTAGGCTGCTCTTGATCCGGATACGGAGGAGGTCGCTGCCATGATAGGAGCACAAGTACTCACACCTGAAACCATGACCCTTGGCTGGCTCATCTATGTGCCCGTGATTCTTTGGGCGTTGTGGCGTAGCCCCTGGCTGGAATTGATCACCGATACCCGACGTCAGCACCTGCTGTTCGGCACGGTGTTCGCGTTGTTCCTGCTCTGGCTGTTGCGGCGGGATTTCGACACTGGCGTTTCCTATCACTTTCTCGGCATGACCGCCGTGACCCTTCTGCTGAACTGGCCGCTGGCGATCATTGGCGGCTTGTTGGCTCAAATCGGGATGATGGTCGTGGGGCATCAGGACCTCGCGCCCTTTGGCATCAACGGCCTGCTGCTCGTGGGGTTGCCGGTGCTGGTGACTGAAAGTTGTTTTCTGCTGGTCGAACGCGCTCAACCGCGAAGCCCTTTCACTTACATCTTCTGCTCAGGTTTTTTCGCGGCCGCGCTGACGGCGCTGGCGTGTCTGCTATTGGCAATGAGCTTGCTGTGGGTCGACGGCTTGTTCGCCATGCCCGAATGGCTGGGTGATTTCGTCGGCTACCTCTGGCTGATCATGTTTCCCGAGGCGTTTATCAACGGCGTGGTCGTCACGGCGCTGGTGGTGTTCTGCCCCGAATGGCTCGACACCTTCAACCGTGCGCGATACCTGTCCGATGCC
Source organism: Pseudomonas sp. NPDC088444 (assembly GCF_044900175.1). Taxonomy (NCBI): domain Bacteria; kingdom Pseudomonadati; phylum Pseudomonadota; class Gammaproteobacteria; order Pseudomonadales; family Pseudomonadaceae; genus Pseudomonas; species Pseudomonas sp. NPDC088444. Next base: position 39,591 of record NZ_JBJDNK010000018.1, on the reverse strand, counting down.
TGGGTGGATGATGGGGATACGTGACTTTCGATTTGTCGATGATCGTTCCCACGCTCCGTGTGGGAACGCATCCGCCGACGCTCCGCGTCTAATCTCAATGCTGCCGCGGCTCGAAATCACCTGAAAACAACTCATCCTCCGCATCCGGCGCGACGGGAATCGCATGTTCTTCCGACGCCCAGGCGCCCAGATCGATCAGCTTGCAACGGTCCGAACAGAACGGTCGAAACCTGCTCTCAGGCGTCCATTCCACAGGGGCTTGGCAGGTTGGGCAATTGACGGTCACTGGTTGGCTCATCATCGGCCTCCACGCAAAGTTAGATAAAAGTGATGCAGCCGCTCGACCTCGCTTTTCAGCCAGGCCGGATCGCGGTCGTTGACGATCACATCGTCAGCACGGCTCACGCGTTCCTCACGGCTGGCCTGGGCTTTCAGAATCGCCCGGACCTGTTCCTCGTTGGTCTTGTCACGCAGCACGGTGCGTTCGATTTGCAATGCTTCCGGCACGTCAATCACCAGCACACGCTGCACCATTTGATGCTGGGACGTCTCCAGCAACAGCGGCGAAACCAGAATCGCGTAAGGCGATTCGGCGCGGGCCAGATATTGACGGATCTCCTCGCGAATCAGCGGATGCAACAGACCTTCAAGCCAGACCCGCTGTTGCGGATCCTTGAAAATCAGCTCCCGCAATGCCGCACGATTCAGCGTCCCGTCGGCCTGCAACACCTCGTCACCAAAGTGTTCGGCAATCTGGGCCAACGCCGGGCGTCCCGGCTCCACCACCCAACGCGCCGCCTGATCGGCGTCCACCAGGTGAATACCCAAATCGACGAAGCACTGCGCGGCGGCACTCTTGCCGCTGCCAATGCCGCCTGTCAGGCCAAGAATCCAAGGTTGTGTTACGGAAGATGTCATCGGAAACCGGCGATCTGCAAATACGAAGACGTTATTTGATCACCCCAGAGCAACGCGATCCACCCCGCAATGGCCAGATAAGGCCCGAACGGAATCGGCGTGCTGGTTTGCACATTGCGCAAACGCAACAGAATCAGCCCCAACACCGCGCCGACAATCGACGACAACAAAATCGTCAACGGCAAAATCTGCCAGCCCCCCCAAGCCCCCAGCATCGCCAGCAGCTTGAAATCGCCATACCCCATGCCTTCCTTGCCGGTGATCAGCTTGAACAGCCAAAACACACACCACAGCACCAGATAACCCGCCACCGCCCCCCACAAGGCATCGCTCAAGGACGCGAACAGACCGAAAGAATTGACGATCAACCCCAGCCACAACAGCGGCAACACGATTGCGTCCGGCAACAACTGGTGATCGGCGTCGATCAGACTCATCGACAACAGACCCCAACTCAACACCAACACCGCACCTGCCTGCCAACCGAAACCGAAATGCCAGGCCACGAAGGCCGACAACAGACCACACGACAGCTCGACCAGTGGGTAACGCTTGCGGATCGGGGCTTGGCAGCTTGAGCACTTGCCTTTGAGCGCGAGGTAACTGATGACCGGAATGTTCTCCCACGCACGGATCTGATGGGAGCAGTGCGGGCAGCGAGAGTGGGGGAGGATCAGGTTGAAGGTTTCGGGTTGCGGCTCGGGAGGGAGTTCCAGCACTTCTCGGGCCTGGATCTTCCAGTCGCGCAGCATCATTTTCGGGAGACGGTGAATCACCACGTTGAGGAAACTGCCGACGAGCAGGCCTAAAACGAGGGCGCAGAAAACGAAGGCCAGCGGGGAGCTGGCCAGGAAGTCGGGGAGGGACATGTTAAACGACGTTTCCGAGCTGGAAGATGGGGAGGTACATCGCGATGACGAGACCGCCGACGATGACGCCGAGGACTGCCATGATCATGGGTTCCATCAGCGATGTGAGACTGTCGACCATGTTGTCGACTTCCTCTTCGTAATAGGTGGCCACTTTGTCGAGCATGGAATCGAGCGCACCGGACTCCTCGCCAATTGCGGTCATTTGCACGGCGAGCATCGGGAATACGCCGGTGCTGCGCATGGAGAAGTTGAGTTGCATGCCTGTGGAGACGTCTTGTTTGACTTTTTGCACCGCGTTTCTGAACACGACGTTGCCGGTCGCGCCTGCCACTGAATCCAGTGCATCGACGAGTGGCACACCCGCAGCGAAGGTGGTGGCGAGGGTCCGTGCATATCGGGCAACAGCCGATTTGTAGAGCAGAGGGCCAATAACGGGAATCTTCAACATCCCTCGGTCTACCTGATCACGAAACTTCGCTGAGTTTTTATAGGCTCGCCGGAATGAGAAGAACGCCGCAATGACGGCTAGCAGAAACATATACCAATAACTTTGCACCGCCTCGGAAAGACCAATCACCATCAGCGTGAATGCGGGGAGTTTTGCGCCAAAGCCGGCAAATACCGACTGAAACTGGGGGACAACCTTGATCAGCAAAATGCCCGTTACGATGAACGCAACGATCACGACTGCGATGGGGTAGGTCATGGCTTTCTTGATTTTCGACTTCAAGGACTCTGTCTTTTCCTTGTAAGTCGCAACGCGATCAAGCAGCGACTCCAGTGCACCCGCTTGTTCACCGGCATCGACGAGGTTGCAGAACAAGTCGTCGAAATATTGAGGTTTCTGGCGTAGAGCGGTTGCAAAGCTGTGGCCCGCAGCGACCTCTTGCTTGATGTCATCCACCAGTTTGCGCATGTTCGGGTTGGCGGAGCCTTCGCTGATGATGTCGAAGGACTGCAGGAGTGGCACCCCGGCTTTCATCATCGTCGCCATCTGACGGCTGAAAAACGCAATATCCAGCGGTTTGATTTTTTTGCCCGAGCCGAATATCGATACGGCTTTTTTTCGGACCTTGGTCGGGTTGATCCCTTGCTTGCGCAATTGCGCCTTCACCAGAGCAGGGTTGTGACCGTTGATTTCTCCCGTCTGCTTGGCGCCCTTTCTATCCAGTCCCTCCCAAACGTACACGCTGACTTTTACTGCTTTGGTCGCCATGCTTAATCCTTGGTCACCCGATTGATTTCCTCAAGGCTGGTCACGCCTTGCATGGCCTTGAGCAGGCCAGAGGTGCGCAGGTCGTTGAAACCGTCCTTGCGCATTTGCTCGGAAATTTCGATGGAATTGCCTTCTTCCATAATGACGCGCTCCAGCGCGGGCGTACTTTTTACGACCTCGTAAATCCCCACACGGCCTTTATAGCCTGCGTTGCACTGATCGCATCCCACAGCAGAGTAAAGCTTGAACGAGCCGATTTTCGACTCCGGGAAACCTTCGGCAATCAATGTTTCTTTCGGAATGTCGACTTCTTTCTTGCAGTGCGGGCACAACTTGCGAGCCAGTCGCTGAGCAATGATCAGGTTGATCGCCGTCGCGATGTTGAAGGCGGCGACGCCCATGTGGTGGAGTCGGGTTAGGGTTTCTGCCGCGCTGTTGGTATGCAGTGTTGAAAGCACCATGTGACCGGTCTGTGACGCCTTGATCGCAATTTCGGCGGTTTCAAGGTCTCGAATCTCACCCACCATGATGACGTCCGGGTCCTGACGCAGGAACGCGCGCAAGGCCTGCGAGAAGTCCATTCCCTGGCGTGGGTTGACGTTGACCTGGTTGATGCCCTCCAGGTTGATTTCGACCGGGTCTTCCGCCGTGGAAATATTGATGTCCGGCGTGTTGAGAATATTCAGGCCCGTGTACAGCGACACCGTTTTACCCGAGCCTGTGGGACCAGTGACCAGAATCATGCCTTGCGGCTTGCTCAAGGCGTCCAGATACAAGGCTTTCTGGTCCGGCTCATAACCCAGCGCGTCAATGCCCATCTGGGCACTGGTCGGGTCGAGAATCCGCATCACGATCTTTTCGCCCCACAGCGTGGGTAGCGTGTTGATCCGGAAGTCGATAGCACGGCTTTTGGAAATGCGAAGTTTAATTCGGCCATCCTGAGGTTTACGGCGTTCGGAGATGTCCAGGCCGGACATGACCTTCAACCGCGCGGCGATGCGCCCTGCCAACTGAGTGGGCGGTTTGGCCACTTCGTGAAGAATGCCGTCAGTGCGCAGACGCACGCGAAACACTTTTTCATAGGGTTCGAAGTGCAAGTCCGAGGAGCCCAGACGAATGGCATCCATCAGCATCTTGTTGACGAAGCGGACCACGGGAGCATCGTCGGCATCTTGCCCGCCAATGGACGTCTCTTTGCTCTCGTCGACCGTTTCGATTTCAAGACCAAGGTCGACGTCTGCCAACTCACCCATGCCACTGTGAGCGTCGAACAGCTTGTCGATGGCGAGCGTCAGTTTGTCGTCTTCAACCAGAATCGCCTCGGTGTTGAGGCCGGTGCTGAACTGAATGTCCGTGATTGCCTGATGGTTGGTGGGATCAGATATCCCGATGAACAGCTTGTTGCCACGACGCCATAACGGCAGTGCCGAGTGTTGGCGAACGAGCTTTTCGCTGACCAGCCCTTTAGGCTGACTTTCTTTGTCCAGTGTGTTGAGGTCAAGAAAAGGGAGTCCGAACTGGTCAGAGGCCATTTCAGCCAGTGTCAGGCTTTTGACCAGCTTGTTCTGCACCAGATAACTGACCAGCGAAATCTTGTCACGACGGGCCTGTTGATGGGCCTGCTGAGCAGCTTTTTCATTCAAAAGTTCGGCAACCACCAATTGTTTGGCCAAACCTGTAAGCACGACATCAGTCATCAAAACCACCGAACACAGACAGTGTGTGGTTTATAGCGCAGTCGGGCTTTGCTGCCAAATGAACGGGTAGCGAGTGACAATATTTGTCACTTTCTGCTGTGTGCTGACGCCGTTGCGACGCCATTTATCTGCAAGCGGGCTTGTAATTGCTCACATCGACATTGGCACGGCGTGTGCGTCTATGCTCACCGAGCAGCACCAAATTGACGATCGGAGATGTACGTTATGCAATCACAAAAAGGCTTCACCCTTATCGAACTGATGATCGTGGTCGCGATCATCGGTATTCTCGCCGCTGTCGCCATTCCGGCTTACCAAAACTACACCTTGCGCGCGCAGGCCTCTGCACTTCTGGCAGGGCTGGATTCGGCGAAATTGGGTGTGGCGGAGAACTTTTCGAATGGACTTACGGGTACCGCACTTTGCAACAACATGACGCTGGGGACTGGGCAAACGTGCACGAGCGGTACATTGGTCGCAACCCGCAGTAACCCTACCGTTAGTGTTACCCTAGCTCCATCCGTTCCAACTGCAACGGCGACCTCGACCGGCCAGAGCATCACTTGGGCATGTACCGTCTCGCCTGCCGCCGCGGCACCTAGTGCTTGCACCGGTTCCTGATTCACATATCTCTCTTGAAAAAAGGCGCTTCAAGCGCCTTTTTTCACAATTGCTTAGATATTCCATGATGGTATTAACGTCCAGATCCGCAGGATTGATGTTCCTGGCTTTGCTCACCGCGGTACCGGTGGTTGTTCCGTATTTCTACGGGCATAACTGGCAACGAGTAGACCAGATCGCTGTGGCAGGGCTTGCGGTCATTTTCTTATGTCGCCTGATGTTCAAGTCAGGGGGACTTGCATTCTCTCGGACGTTCACGTGGGCGTTCGGTCTGATCGTCATGCTTGCTGGTTTTTCCAGCTTTTATTCCGACAAGCCTGATTGGGCGCTGTGCGAAGTGTCACTGGCCCTTGCATGCTGTGCGATTAGTTGCAGTGTCGCGGAATTCAGAAGAGGGGATGGCGTCTTTCTGGATGGTGGTTTGATCACTTTCATTTTTGCCATTTGCCTGATCAAGACGTTGCAGTTTTTGATTTCCACATTGGCCGGGTTTGTGACCTCCAATGGCACGCTGGATCTCGCTCTTTTGGTTGAAGGCTTCTCCAATCGACGTTTCTACGGCCAGTTTCAGACATTCACTCTCCCATTGCTGGCCGTTCCCCTGTTATTGCCGGGATTGCGCCGTTCGACCAAAGCCTGGGTGCTTGCGTTGCTGGGTATCTGGTGGCTGATTGCGATTGTGGGCGGGACGCGCGGCACATGGTTGGGGATGGCTGTGGCGGGCGCTGTGATGCTTGCGTGTGGTCCGCAAGGCGTTCGATGGTTGCGTTGGCAGGTAATCGCTGCTTTTGCAGGACTGGTGTTGTACTGGGTACTGTTCAGTGTGCTGGCAGATTTTCTCGGGATCGAACTCGTCAACTCCGCGTCCGGGCGCTTAACTACCACGCTGTCCGCTCGTGACGTGCTCTGGTCTCAGGCGTGGGAAATGATCAGGGCCAAGCCTCTTCTGGGCTTCGGTCCGATGCACTTCGCCAATATCCACAACCCGATCGCCGCTCACCCGCATCAGGCAATCCTGCAGTGGGCTAGCGAGTGGGGCCTGCCTTCGACCATTTTGGTCGGCTGGCTAGTGCTGCGCGGTGTGTGGGCGGTCTTTCGGCACATTCGAACAAAAAGCGCATCCAGTGAGCGAGTGGATCTTTTGCGCATCTGCCTGTTTGCCAGCCTAGTCGGTGCGCTTACGCAGTCGATGGTCGATGGCGTGATCGTCATGCCGTACTCTCAGCTCTGGCTGTCCATTGTAGTCGGGTGGCTCATGGGCATTCATGAGTGGCCTATCGGTCGGCCATCGTTTGGTCTATGGAGGCGGCAACTGTGGGGCACCGCGATGGCCCTTGCCATTGGATTTTTGGGGTACGTTGCGATTCGCGACTTCCCGAATCTGGAGGCGCGTAACGAACAGTTCGGTCGGGATTTTGGTGGTAATTACCAACCTCGCTTCTGGCAGCAGGGCGTCATCGCCACCAAGCCGCAGTAGCAGTTGCCGCAAAATGACAGTCCTGATAGCTTGCTGTTCCAACGCCGAAATAGCTCAGTCGGTAGAGCAGCGCACTCGTAACGCGAAGGTCGCAGGTTCGATTCCTGTTTTCGGCACCATCTCTCCTCCAGCGCGATGGACGGCAATTCTCAGCTCGGAAAGCGTGAAGTCCTCGCGTTCGTTCACCAGGGTCTTGCGATCTTTTTCAGCCGTTAAAAAAGAAGGTCGAGTGGATTTTTTCTCTAGGTTGATGTTTCTGCCATCGTTGAGCTGCGTACAGACCGTCCCCGAATTTTTCACCCGTCAGGTCCAACCGTAATGGATCTGGTGCAGCGTCAGACGCTGCTCAAGCGCTTTATGCCGTTGATGATGCAGTGGGGTGTGACAGGGTACTCGGCGGCCGTTTCTTTAGGGCTTTCCGTGCTGTTTGCGCGGAGCATGGGGTCTAGCGCGTTCGGTCATTACACTTACATCTACGTGCTGGCCAGCGTTCTCGTCCTGGCTCAGGATGTCGGCTTCAATACGCTACTGCTGCGCGAGCGCGCTGCGCCTTCTGCAAATCTGCAATCGCATTGCGATCAGCTTCCTACCGTGGCGCTGTTGCACCTGCTTCTAACAACGGTTCTGTTTGCCGCTGTCGCAGGTGTCTTTTACAACTGGGTCGACGCTCCGTCGCTGATGTCCGGCATCTTGTGTTTTGCGACGATTACGTTGATGCAATGGCAGTCATCGTGGTTCAAGGGGGCGGGAAAGTTTGAGCGTGATGCGGCGTTTCTTTTTTGCAGTCGTACTGTCAGTGCACTGTTTGTTTTGGTTGCGGTACTCACGATCGGCCCCTCGCCACCAGTGGTATTCCTTGCCTGGAGCGCAGGCTTGCTACTGACGTTGGCGTTGCATCACAAGCACTTTCCGACGCTGGTGAGCATCGAGTGGAAATTCCCTGTGTGGGCCTACCGCAGCTCATTGAGCTTTTTTGCAGTGGGTCTCGCCTCTGCCCTATATCACCAGATCGACATCATCATTTTGAGAAACCTTTTGGGGGAAATTCCAGCGATTGGTCACTATGCCGTTGCAACGCGTATCCAAGACGGATTGATGCTGCTGGCGACACCGGTTGTGTTGATGTTGTTTCGACGTATGAGAGTGTTGGCGATGCAGCCAAGAGCGGGTAACCGTTTTAGCCGAAACGCCGTGTTTGGTGCCGTGCTCATCGGCGTCGCCCTGGCGGTGGTTGGGTGGAACTTTGGACCTTGGGTCGTTGGAATACTTTTTGGGAATGTCTATGCCGAAGGCGCCCATAAGCTGATTCAGTTGCTGTTTCTGGCGTTGGTCTTCGCGTTACCAAATTACGTCTTGGAGCAGAATGCGATTGCCACGCAGCATGAGCGGCTGCTTGCTATCAGCTTCTTACTGGCGCTTACGGTTAACGTGATCCTGAATTTTTACCTGATTCCGGTCATTGGCGTAGAAGGGGCTGCGTGGGCGACTATTTTGACTGAAGTGGTCCTTTGCGCAGTTTTGACCTGCGGGCTGAGGCGGGAAGTGTTTGCGTAAAGCGCATCGAGCCGCAAGCGTGGTGCTAGGCAGGGCTACATTCCTTCATGGGTAGAGCAGCGCACTCGTAACGCGAAGGTCGCAGGTTCGATTCCTGTTTTCGGCACCACGCACAACAAAAAGCCCGGTCATCACGACCGGGCTTTTTCGTTAAAAGAGGTCGCCCAACTGGCCTCAAAGGCTCCAGTCGTTCACCACTTTGTTCTTGTTGAAGTAAATGGTCAGACTGTTGCCGTGGTGCTCGGTGTCACCGTTCATCTTGCCGGACGCGGTGGACGCAGCGTTCGAGGCGCCGTTGGCGTAGCTGGTCATGTTGAGCGCACTGGAAACGGCGCCCGCGCCGGGGATGTAGCCTGCCAGGCTGGATGCATCGCTCAGGTTGCCGGATTTGTCATAAGTCCAAGTGTAAGTACCGTCCGAGTGAGTGTGTTGGCCATCCGGAACGCCGTAGATTGCCTGAACCTGGCTCTGAGTCGTTTGATGCGGGGTGATGTGGTTCTTGACGTAGGTGGCGCTGAACTTGTCTTCGCCTCCCATGGTGCTGCAACCGGCGAGGAGCGTGACGGCGAGCAGGCAAAGGAGTCTGATTTTCATGGTTGTGTCCCTACAATTGATGAAGTGTCGAGAGTCGCCATGCAATGCAGGTGACTCGGCGCCCGCGAGTGTATCTTTCGTAAGAAAAATCCTACAAACATCAAAATGTGCGCTGGTTCACGTTTTGGATCCAGCCTGGCGATTGTCCGATCAGCGGCGATTACCGGTGAATGGCGCGAATTGAGCTTAAAAATGAGTGAGTCTAATTTCGCTATTCGTTTGAGTGGTGCAGGAAAGTAAAAAGCCCGATCTTGTAAATGAGTCGGGCTTTTTCTCACTCAAATGAACGCTCAGATACTCAGCCGCATCGACAAATCCACCGCCTTCACATCCTTGGTCAGCGTGCCGATCGAGATGTAATCCACCCCAGTTTCGGCAATCGTGCGTAATGTCGCATCGGTCACACCACCACTGGCTTCGAGTTTGGCGCGGCCTGCGGTGAGGCGGACGGCTTCGCGCATGTCGTCGAGGCTCAGTTCGTCGAGCATGATGATGTCAGCGCCGCCGTCGAGGGCTTGTTTGAGCTCATCGAGGCTCTCGACTTCGACTTCCACCGGTTTGCCGGGCGCGATTTTGTGGGCGGCGGTGATGGCTTCGGCGATGCCGCCGCAGGCTGCGATGTGGTTTTCCTTGATGAGAAAGGCGTCGTACAGGCCGATACGGTGGTTATGGCAGCCGCCGCAGGTGACCGCGTATTTCTGTGCCAGTCGCAGGCCGGGGAGGGTCTTGCGGGTGTCGAGCAGTTTGACCTGGGTATCGGCGACCATGTCCGCGTAGTGCTGTGAGCGGGTGGCGACGCCGGAAAGCATCTGCAGGAAGTTAAGCGCGCTGCGTTCACCTGTGAGCAGGGAGCGGGCCGGGCCTTCGAGGTGGAACAGCACTTGATTGGGCTGGACCCGGTCGCCGTCCGCGACTTGCCAATGCACTGCGACGCGCTGGTCCAGTTGACGAAAAACGCTGTCGACCCAGGCAGTCCCGGCTATCACCGCAGCATCGCGGGAGATCACGGTGGCCTTGGCCAGACGCTCGGCTGGGATCAGTTGCGCAGTGATGTCGCCACTGCCCACGTCTTCAAGCAACGCACGGCGTACGTTGGCTTCGATTTCGGCGGTCAGAGCGGCAAGACGTAGGTTCGGCATATCGGACTCCACATACTAAGTGGCCGGAGTATAAGGCAGTCGCCTGTACCAACCCACCTGCCTCTTTTCATTCAAACGGGTGCAATCAGCTGCACTTGGTCGGTTTTTTCGCCTTTGATGCGACAGATCGGGATTTTCGCGGTCTATCGCTGCACGTGCCGCTTCGCCCACTTCTATTATTTCAATCAAGGCGAAGAGTCTGCTGGCGGGCGGACGGGATTTGCAAGATACTGCGCCTTGTATTTGACGTCATAGCCTTGACGTTATCGCCGTATACCCCAGGGACAAAACTTCAAAATCCGGTCAAACCCAGGCGCCGCCTGCGTTTGTCATTAAGCTGTGGCTGTTGCGTGAGTTGGTTGAAGAAAGGAGTCCTTGATGCAGAACGACAGTAAAGTGGTGCCTTTGAGCAAGACGGGGCCGGATCAGCCGGGGTCCTCGCCTGTCGCTCGGCTGCCGGTCGTTCTGCTTCAAGTGCGTGACAAAGCTGCACAGCAACTCAAGGAAAGCCTTCAGACCCTATTCGACAACGCCGACGACACGCTCTTCGAAATGGCGGATCGGGCGCGAAACAACGCCGAGCAAAACGTCTTTTTCGAAGCCATGCGCGATTTGCGTCTGAAGCGAAAGAGCATCGAACGCAACTTCCTGGACAAATTCTTCGAGGCCTTTTTGCGCCTCGGCCAGTACGAGCTCGCCGAGCCGATCCTTTCTGAACCCGTTTCCTTCGACAAACTCTCGCTGGTCCACAATGACGACCTTGAGCGCACTGTGGCCGTGGACACCATGGTCACCAAGGTGATGAACCGCGATGGCGTTGCATTGGGCCAACTGACGGCGCGCCTCAATCAGCTGATTCCTCAACCCTTGACTGACGAGACCAACCCTCTCGGTCCGACCTTGCTGTGTGATTTCTTTCTGCAGGCTGGTCGTAATCTGGGGGTGGAGATCAAGGTCAAGCTAATCATTCTCAAACTTTTCGAAAAGTACGCGCTGACCAATGCGGACCATCTGTATGAAGAGGCCAACCTGCTGCTGATAGCGGCGGGAGTGTTGCCGGATTTGAAAGTGCTACCCTCGCGCCGTTCGACGGATCGCTTGTCCAGCTCTGTGCCGCCAACAGAGGCCCAACGCGCCGAAAGTGCGGCGTTGGTGCAGGCGGCGGAGAAGCTCGACAAAAGCGTGCAGGAAGTGTTCTCGGCGTTGCAGGAATTGCTGGTCTTCGTGCGGGGCAACCTGACGCCTCGTCCTGACAACGCTACCGAATCCCGGCCGATTTCCAGCCAGGATTTGCTGCGCTTGCTCTCCCATCTTCAGCAATACGTTCCTCGCGCGGAAACGCCCGAAGATTTCGACCTGCGCGCTCAACTTGAACAACTGATCAGTCGCGTAAGCGCCCGCAGCGGAAAATTCCGCACCGTGGGTACGATGGACGAAGACGTGATCAATCTGGTTTCGATGCTCTTTGAGTTCATTCTCGACGATCGCAACCTGCCGGACTCGCTGCGGGCGCTGATCGGTCGTTTACAGATTCCGATGCTGAAAGTCGCGGTCATCGATAAGAGCTTTTTCAGCCGTGGCAGTCATCCCGCGCGCCGGCTGCTCAATGAAATTGCGTCCGCTGCGCTGGGGTGGGGCGGGCGCGATGACAGCCAGCGTGATTCGCTTTACACCCGTATCGATCAGATCGTGCAGCGGCTGCTGCATGATTTCGTCGACGATCCGGCGATTTTCACCGAACTGTTGGTGGATTTTCTTGCATTCACGGGTGAGGAGCGCCGCCGCAGCGAATTGCTCGAACAGCGTACGCGCGATGCGGAAGAGGGGCGGGCGCTGGCCGAGCTGGCGCGTCAGCGTGTGCAACAGGCACTGAACGATCGCTTGCGTGGCAAGACGTTGCCCGAAGTGGTCGTGCGTCTGTTGCAGGAAGCCTGGAGCAAGGTGCTGCTGTTGACGTGCCTCAAGCATGGCGAGCAGTCCGGCGAGTGGGCGGCCGGCTTGCAGGCGATGGACGACCTGATCTGGAGCGTTGAACCGCACGACGAGCCTGAGGCGCGTCAGCGTCTGTTGGAGCTGGTGCCAGGGCTGCTCAAGTCGTTGCGCGATGGTCTGAGCAGCGCAGCGTTCGATCCGTTTGCCACCAGTGAGTTTTTCAGCCAGCTCGAAGCGTTGCATGTGCAGGCCTTCAATCATGCTGCCCGTACACCGGAGGAACAGGGGCCCATCGCCGAGGAACCGATCGATGGCCCGCCGATGACCGTGGTGGTCGAGGAGATCGTGCTGGTGGCGCCGGGTGAGCAAGTGTTCAGCGAGCCTGCGCTGCACCTGCCCGAGAACGATGAAGGTCTGTTGCAGGTCGACAAGCTGCGTCTGGGCAGTTGGGTCGAAATTCAGGAAGACGAAGATCACAAGCTGCGTTGCAAGCTGGCGGCGATTGTTGAGCCAAGCGGGCGTTACGTGTTCGTCAATCGCACCGGCATGAAAGTGCTGGAGAAAACCCGGATGGGCCTGGCCGTCGAATTCCGTCGCGGGACGATTCGCGTTCTGGATGATTCGCTGCTGTTTGATCGTGCGCTGGAGTCGGTGCTGGGTAACCTGCGCAAGCTCAAGGGGTGAAAACCCTGCGTTCGCCCCTGCACTGATACCCCCCCTTGGGAGCGGCCAACGTTTGGATTTGTGCCCACATCCCTTCCCATCGCGGGCATACTGCTCGCTGTCGATCCCGGTTTTAAGGACCCTTCATGCAGTTGGACCCCGCCACCGGCTGGTGCCACGGTGCGCATCATTGCCCTTCACCCAATTTCAATGCCCGTCCCGACGCGGAAATCTCTCTGCTGGTGATTCACAACATCAGCCTGCCGCCCGCGCAATTCAAGACTGGCAAGGTTCAGCAGTTCTTTCAGAACCGGCTGGACGTCACAGAACATCCCTATTTTGAAGGCATCGCCGAGTTGCGCGTGTCCGCGCATTTTCTGATCGAGCGCGATGGCGAGCTGACGCAGTTCGTCTCTTGTCTGGATCGCGCCTGGCATGCGGGCGTATCGCGGTTTGAAGGCCGAGAGACGTGCAACGATTTTTCCATTGGCATCGAGCTGGAAGGCACTGACGATCAGCCGTTTACCGACGCGCAATATGACGCGCTGATTGCCTTGACCCGCCAGCTACAGTCGGCATGGCCTGCGATCACCACGCAACGCATTTGCGGGCACAGCGATATTGCGCCAGGACGCAAGACCGATCCGGGTCCATGCTTCGACTGGTCGCGTTTTCGTTCGGCGTTACAGGTTTGAATCCAGGAGTGGGTAATGAGTTTTCTGGTGTTGTTGTTGGCGGTATGGATCGAAAAGTTTTCTGCGCTGCGCCATCGAGTTCAGCGTGACGGGCCGTGGCTGGCGCAACTGAGCCGTCTTGAGTCCAACCCGCGTACGGCCAGGCGGCCATGGTGGATTCTGACCCTGACCGTGCTGTTGCCCTTGTTGGTGCTGGCGCTGGTTCTGGTGATCGTCGGGTCGGTGGCCTACGGCTGGCTGGCATTGCCGATTCACCTTTTGGTGCTGATGTACAGCCTGGGCCGTGGCGACATCAAAGCCAATCTCGGGTCGTTCCGTGACGCTTGCCGTCGTGGCGATCAGGAAGCCGCTGCGCTGGTAGCCGAACGCGATCTGGGCGTGCGTGCTAAGAATGAAGAACAGTTGCTGGGCGGCGCGCAGACGTATTTGCTGTGGCAGGTCTATCAGGGCTTCTTCGCGGTGATCTTCTGGTATTTCGTGCTCGGGCCGGTGGCGGCGCTGGCTTATCGTTTGCTCGCCCTGGCCGCCGAGCGGGGCAAGACTCCAGCGCTGGTCGAGCGCGCGACGCAACTGCGTCACGCCTTTGATTGGGTGCCGGTACGGCTGCTGGCGGCGAGCTTCGCGCTGGTGGGCAATTTTGTGGCCGTCAGCCGCGTGATGCTCAGTGAACTGCTCAACTGGAACATCAGTGCCTCGGATTTGATTACCCGTGTCGGTTGCGTCGCAGGAGAAGTGCCTGCGCCGGTTGTGGGCGCCGAAGGTGTGAACAGTCTGGACGTGCTGTGGGAATTGCTGATTCGTTCGGCGATCGTCTGGTATGCCGGGTTTGCGCTGTTTACGTTGTTGGTTTGAGTTGAGTTGGTGTCCAAACACTTTGCGTGGGTACGTAGGCCCTCGGTTCCCAGAGCCGATTCTATGGTGGCCGACCAACCGTCTTCGCCAGCAAGCTCCCACAGGTTCGGCGTTGAACGAAAAATATGGATTCGACGCAATCACTGTGGGAGCCGCCTTGGTGGCGAAAAAGGCTGGCCAGCCACCATAGAACCTCCCACATGGAAATCGTCTCTGCACTTGAGGCTGTGTTCCCTCTGAGTTTTATCACCTGCCAAAAGGAGAGCTGCATGTCGAACCCGCGAATCGAGAGGATCCTGATCACCAACGACGACGGCATCGATGCCCCGGGGCTGGAAGTCCTGGAAGCTGTCGCGCGGGAGTTGGCCGATGAAGTCTGGATCGTCGTGCCTGCCCAGGACCAGAGCGGGATTTCCCATGCACTGAGCCTGCATCATCCATTGCGTGTGAAGTCATATGGCGAGCGTCGCTTTTCCGTTTCGGGCACCCCGGCCGATTGTGTGGCCGTGGGCGTGCGTCAGTTGATGGACAAGCCGCCCCAACTGCTGCTGTCTGGCGTGAACAAGGGCGCCAATCTGGGCGTCGAGACCATGTTTTCCGGCACGGTGGGTGCCGCGATGGCGGGCCTGTTGTTGGGCGTTCCGTCGATTGCCTTGAGCCAGTTTTTCACCCGCCGCGATGCGGTGAAATGGGGTACCGCGCGGGCATTGGCACCTGACGTGATTCGTCGGTTGATCACGATGGAATGGGCGGGTGACGTGTGTCTGAACGTCAACTTTCCGGACGTCGAGCCAGAGGACGCTGGGCCACTGCAAATCACTCGGCAGGGGATCGGTCGCATGGACGGCCTGAACATCACCCAGCGCACCGACATGCGTGAGCAGGGTTATTACTGGCTGAACATCGACCGCCATGAGCGCCCGGATTTCGATGACAGTGAGACGTGGGTGGTGACCCATGGCGGGATCTCCGCCACGCCGCTGCGGTTTGAACGTACGGATCTGGACGTCATGGCGCGTTTGAAAAACAACCTGGCCGACTAATGAGCACATCCCTGTAGCCCTCCAATTACAACGATCTGAGCCACTCAATCGATTCTGATTGAATAGAGAAGTGGCTCTTGGCTACTCACTAATAAAGTCTGACTTTCTTGCTTAGTGAGAAACTTTTGCTATAGCTAAAAGCCTCTCATTTCTTCCCATGAGGCAACGGAATGTCAGTCGCAAAGAAAATGAGCGTGGGACAACTCACTATGTTGACGGCCGTCAACATGTTGGGATCCGGCATTGTGTTATTGCCTACCAAACTCGCCGAAGTCGGCGGTATTTCCATCCTTTCCTGGTTGATCACGGCCACAGGCTCTCTGGCACTGGCCTATGCGTTCGCCCGCTGCGGCATGCTCAGTCGCAAGACCGGTGGTATGGGTGGATATGCTGAATACACCTTTGGCAAATCCGGAAACTACATCACCAACTACACCTACGGCCTGTCGTTATTGATTGCCAATGTGGCGATCAGTATTACCGCCGTGGGTTATATCCAGACGTTGTTCGACATAAAACTGGGGTCGTTGCAAGTCGGTCTGGCGACCATCGCGTTATTGTGGATCACCACATTCGCCAACTTCGGTGGCGCAAGCATCACCGGCAAAATCGGCTCGGTGACGGTGTGGGGTGTGATTGCGCCAGTGGTGCTGGTGTCGACCATTGGCTGGTTCTGGTTCGACAGCAGCGTTTACGCCGCAGGCTGGAACCCGCACGACATGCCTTGGTACAACGCCGCGGGCGCATCGGTGGCGATCACGTTGTGGGCGTTTCTGGGACTTGAGTCGGCGTGCGCCAACGGCGATGCAGTGGAAAACCCCGAGAAGAACGTGCCGATTGCGGTGCTCGGCGGAACACTGGGCGCGGCAGTGATTTACATCGTCTCGACCAACGTCATCGCCGGGATCGTCGATAACGCCGAATTGGTCGCGTCCACTGCGCCGTTCGGTCTGGTCTTTGCCAAAATGTTCAACCCCATGATCGGCAGCATTGTCATGGGGCTGATGGTGCTGGCCTGCATCGGCTCGTTGCTGGGCTGGCAGTTCACGGTGGCGCAGGTGTTCAAGAGTTCGGCGGACACCGGGTATTTCCTACCGATTTTCGCCAAGGCCAACAAGCACGGCGTGCCCATCATCAGCATGCTGATCCTGCTGGCGATGCAGACTGCCATGGCCTTGCTGACTATCAGCCCTGACCTTGCCAAGCAGTTCGACACGCTGGTGAATCTCGCGGTCGTCACCAATCTGGTGCCGTACATCCTGTCCATGGCCACGTTAATGACGCTGCAAAAAGTATCGAACGTCCCACCCAACAAGGCACTCCTTACCAACATCGTCGCGTGGATCGCGGCGGCCTACAGCTACCTGGCGCTATACAGCTCGGGCGCGCAGGCGCTGATGCTCGGCGGTGTGGCAACCATCGTCGGCTACACGCTGTTCGGCTTCGTGAACACACGTCTGATCAAACTGGAAGCGCTGAATAACAGCGTGCCGACCCAGACCGTTTCGGCGCAGCACATCGTGGGCGAACCCGTTCCTGTGAACAACCTGAAGACGGCCACACTGGAGATCCAATCATGACGGAATACAGACACCTGCTCGGCATGCTGGCACTGCTGGTCTGCAAGCAGCCCGACAAACGCAGCGTGTTCGGTCGCGCGTTGATCCAGTTGATCAGCGATGTCGAAGAGCGTTCCATCAGCGTGCTGACGTCCGAGAGCCTGAGCGACGCCAAGTCGATCCTGAGCACCGACCCGGCCATCCAGTGTGTGCTGCTCAGTTGGGAAATGGACGACAGCGCCGACCATCAGGAATGCATCGACCTGCTGACGGCTTTACGTGAACGCAACACCCGCGTGCCGGTGTTCCTGATCAGCGACCGCAGCACCGCGTCCAGTGTGCCGCTGATCGTCATGCAGCACGCTGACGACTTCATCTGGCTGCCCGAAGACACCAGCCGTTTTCTCAGCGGGCGGATCATGGCGGCCATCGAGCGTTATCGTCAGGCCGTGTTGCCGCCCATGTTCGGCGCGCTGCTCAAGTTTGCCCGCAGCTATGAATACTCATGGCATACACCGGGGCACGCGGGAGGCACTGCGTTTCTGAAGAGCACTGCGGGCCGCGCTTTCTATGAGTTCTTCGGCGAAAACCTGCTGCGTTCGGATTTGTCGATTTCGGTGGGTGAACTGGGTTCGCTGCTCGATCATAGCGGTCCGATCGGGCAGGGCGAGCGTTACGCGGCGAAGGTGTTTGGCGCCCATCGCACGTATTACGTGACCAACGGCTCGTCGATGTCCAACCGGGTGATTCTGATGGCCAGCGTGACCCGTGATCAGATCGCCCTGTGTGACCGTAACTGCCACAAGTCCGCCGAGCATGCGATGACGCTCTCGGGCGCGATTCCGACCTACCTGGTGCCGACCCGCAACCGCTACGGCATCATTGGCCCGATTCTGCCGCAGACGCTGAGTGCCGAAGGCGTGAAAGTCGCCATCGCCAACAACCCGCTGGTCAAAAGCCACATCGACCCGACGCCCGTGCACGCCATCGTCACCAACTCGACCTACGATGGCCTGACGTACAACGTGACACGGGTCGAAGAGCTGCTCGGCCAGAGTGTCGATCGCCTGCACTTCGACGAAGCCTGGTACGGCTACGCTCGCTTCAATCCGTTGTACAAGGACCGCTTCGCGATGCACGGCAGCCCGGACGATCACGACGCGTCCAAGCCCACCGTGTTCGCCACGCAGTCGACCCACAAGCTGCTCGCGGCGCTGTCGCAGGCCTCGATGATTCATGTGCGAAATGGTCGCAATGCGATTCCTCACGGGCGCTTCAACGAGTCGTTCATGATGCACGCCTCGACCTCGCCCAACTACGCGATCATGGCCTCGTGCGATGTCAGCTCGGCGATGATGGAGGCCCCCAGCGGGCACATCTTGACCAACGAATCCATCGAAGAGGCCATTGCGTTTCGCCAGGTCATTTCACGCATGCAGAGCGACATGCTCAGCCATGACGACTGGTTTTTCTCGTGCTGGCAGCCGCCCTCCGTGCCGGTGGGAGCAACGTCGATTCCGTTCCATGAAGTCGATCCCGCCAAGCTCAAATCCGACCCCAATTGCTGGGTCTTGCACCCCAACGAGGTGTGGCACGGATTCGGCGACATTGAAGACGGCTATTGCATGCTCGACCCGATCAAGGTGTCGATCCTCAGCCCCGGCATGGGCGACGACGGCAATCTGCTCGACTTCGGCATTCCAGCGTGCGTGCTCAGTGCGTACCTGGGGCGGCAGGGGATCGTCGTCGAGAAAACCACCGACTTCACCATCCTGTTCCTGTTTTCCATTGGCATTACCAAGGGCAAGTGGGGCACGTTGGTCAACGCGCTGCTGGACTTCAAACGTGATTACGACACCAACCTCGAACTGGAACTGTGCCTGCCTGATCTGTTGACGGCCAATCAGCAGCGCTACGCGGGGATGGGGTTGAAGGATCTGGCGCAGGACATCTTCGCTGCCATGAAAAAAACCAAAACCACGGCGGCCATGGCTCAGGCATTCGGCACGCTGCCCAAGGCCGAATTCAGCCCGGTTGAGGCGTATGAAAAGCTGGTCAAGAACGAGGTCGAATCGGTGACTTTGGAGGAGGCGGCGGGGCGCATTGCCGCGACCGGGATCGTACCCTATCCGCCGGGGATTCCGCTGTTGATGCCAGGTGAAAATGCGGGGCCGTCGGATGGGCCGTTGCTGGCGTATCTCAAGGCGCTGGAGAGCTTCGATCGGTCATTCCCGGGGTTCACCCATGACACCCACGGGATCGAAAGCGAGGCGGGGGTTTATCGGTTGTTGGTGTTGAAGTAAGTCTGTGCACAATCATTGTGGGAGCCGCCTTGGTGGCGAAAGCGTTGTGTCGGCTAAGGATGTGCTGGCTGACTCGTCGCATTCGCCACCAAGGCGGCTCCACAGTGAACTTTCAGTGTTGCGGATTACGTCAGTTGCTCTGAATCTTCTGCAACGCCTGCTGCGTCAACGCCACGCACTCGCGTGCACCGTCATCGTTGTGCCGCGCCAGCGCGGATTCGGCGCGGTGGACGGTGGTGTCGACGTCGCTTTTGACGGCATCGCTGAGGTCAGGTTTGGCGACTTTGGCGTCTCGAACTTTGCTCAAATTCATCTGGCACTGGCTGTTGTCATCGTTGGCCGACGCCGCGAAGGGCAGGGCGAAGGCAGTCAGGAGCAGGCCGGTGAGCAGGGCGTGTTTCATGTTGTTTTCCGCAGAAGGTAGGTAAGGGGTTCACGGTCTGTGCGAACCTGCTGCATGAGACAGCGGATTTCGGATTTCTGCCAGAGCGACGCCACCTATAAATTCAAAACCCATAGGCTTTCCCGCTGAACGGCAGGCCACTGCGCTACCATGGCGCGGCGATCCCCGCGCCTGTAGCCGAGCCGTACCGATGGACATTGACCTCGCCCGAACCTTTCTTGAAATCGTCCGCCTGGGCAGCCTGATGGCCGCCGCTGAAAAGCTGCACGTCACCCAGACGGCGATCACCGCTCGCGTACAGAAACTGGAAAGTCATCTGAACTGCACACTGTTCATCCGCAATCGCACGGGAGCCAGGCTGACCTCCGATGGCGAGGCGTTCGTGGTGTACGCCAATCAACTGGTGCAGACCTGGGACGCAGCGCGCCGCGAGTTGCCCTTGCCTGACGGCTATCGTCATGTACTGCGCATCGGCGCGGAAATGAGTCTGTGCAACCCGTTGATGCTCAGTTGGGTGCGTGAAATCCGCAGCACCATTCCCGACTACGCGCTGCATTCGGAGGTCAAGGATGGCGGGGTGTTGATGAAGGATGTCGAGCGCGGCGCTCTGGATGCGGCGCTCGTCTACCAGCCTGCGTACTGGCCCGCGTTGCAGGTGGAGGAGGTGCTGGAAGAGAAGCTGATTCTGGTGCGCGTGGTCGGCAACCCCGAACCCTACGTGTATATCGATTGGGGACCGGCATTTCGTGAGCAGCACGACGCGGCGATGCCGGAAAAGTCCAAGGCGGCTGTAGCCTTCAACCTCGGGCCGTTCGCCTTGCAGTACATTCTGGACAATGGCGGCGCCGGTTACTTTCGTACGCGAGTGGTTCAGTCCTACCTGGATCGCGGCATCATGGAGCGCGTGCCATTGGCGCCCGAGTTCAGCTATCCGACCTATCTGGTCTATTCGCGGGACAATCCCTCAGCGACCCTGCAACACGCCTTCGAGTTGTTGCGTGAGATCGCTCGGGAAAATGGCGATTGGTCGCAGCGCTGGGACCCACTGATCTAGGCCTGGATGCGCTGCTGGGCGTTGGCTTCGGCCAGCAGCAGGATCATTTCCAGGTCCTCGCGAGACACGTCGATGAACGCGCCGACGTCGTCCAGCGCCTTGTCCAGATCCGCACTGTTGAAGCCTCTTTCTATGGGCGTTAGAGGCGGCGCAGAAGGTGCCTGCGCGCGCGGGTAGCGCATCTGTGTCAGGTTGTTGTAGATCAGGGCCGTGATCAGCAGCGCCGATGCGTTGAGCATCACCGGCAGCAGTACCTGTAAACCGAGCGCAGACAACTCATGTTTCGACGTAATAATGCTGATCGCCACGGCCGCACCCGGCGGATGCAGGCAGCGGCAGACGCACATGATCACCATTGCCGAGCAGACCGCGACGCCCGCCGCCGCGATGGTATTGCCGAAGACTTCGATGCACAGCAGCGCCACGAGTGCAGAGATCAGATAACTGCCGATGATCGGCCACGGCTGCGCCAGAGCGCCAGTCGACACCGCGAACAGCAGCACCGCCGACGCACCGATGGGACCGAGCAAATGTAGCGTCACATTCAGGCCAAAGCATTGCTGGCTCAACAGCGCACTGACGAAAATGCCCAGGCAGGCGCCAAGTGCAGAACGCGACCATTCAGCCGGATGCGTGTTGAGTGAGTGAGGGATGAAGCTGCGAAGAAGCGATTTCACGCGAGAATTCCAGGGTGAAAAAAGGAGCTCGCCGGTGGCCGCCGAGCTCCCGCACAAATGGGGCAAGTGCCAGAAGTTTTCAAAGGGCAGAACGACGAAAGGGAGGTCGTTGCGGCGACCTCCCGTCGAACTCAAAGCACAGGGAGTGTGAAGCGGAAGAAGCGGTGAAGCAAATTCGAAAAAATGCAGCTTCAGTTCAAAAAAATTGAGTTAAACAGCGCGCGACTGCCCCGAAGGACGCGCTTGGCGGGCAGGTCGCGCAGCGTCAACTTCCAGTAAATGCATGGCCAACACATCCGTCAGAAAACGGAACTGATCGTTGAAGCCCACAACCTCATTACTGAAGTGGTTTTCCGCCGACGGCATCATGAAGGCATCGAAACGTTTGTCTTCGATCAGGCTGTGACGGTTTTTGCGCACGACGACATGTTGTGAGTAGTAGTTATTACCAAAGTTGGGAAAACTAACGTGCAGGGTGACGTCTCGGGTCATGTCGAGTGCTCCGCATTAAACAGAAAGTTGAACGTTACTTGGTGCTGATAAGTGTCAGCTACTTGGACTTAATGAGTCCGTGCCATCACACGATTAGCCTGTTCGTCCGCCGTGGCAGCCACGGGTTCCAGCGCGAACAGTTTGAGGGCAACGACGTAGCTGGTGAGCGCTGCGAGCGTCAAGCAAGTCAGAAGATGAATAACCATTTTTCCTGCCCTCGTTCGTGTTTGGGTGTGAGAGCGATAGTACGCTCATGAAATGTGAGCGGAAGGCAATCGCAGGAATGTTGGCTATCGATATGAATGATGGTGGGGCACGGAACTCACCCACGAAGGAGCGTTGTGGGAGATTCTATGTTGCCTGATCAACAGCTTTCGCCACCAAGGATCGCACCGAGCCTAAATCTCATGTCCGACGCAGAAACTGTGGGAGACGCCCGGCCGTCTCCCACAGGCTTGGCGTCGAATAGGTGGTTTGGCTCAGGCGCGGATGGACTCTCCATACCGATACGTCGCCACGCACGCCAGCGCCAAGCCACTGAGCGCCACCAGCCCGCCCACCAGCCCCACGTTGGCGATGCCCAACTGGCTGATCACCATGCTGCCCAGCAATGCGCCGCCGCCGATGCCGATGTTGTAGATGCCCGAGTGCAGCGACATTGCGACATCCGTGGCATCCGGCGCCATGGCCAGCACCTTGGCCTGCATGACCAGGCCAAAGCACATGATCGCCATGCCCCATACGATGCTCAGCGTCGCGATCCACGACGCCTTGCCCGACAGTGGTAGCAACAACACCAGACACAATGCCAGCGCGCCGATAGCAGCGATCAGCAGCCCGCGCGGGTAACGGTTGTTGTAACGACTGAACACGATGGAGCCCAGGATGCCTGAACCGCCAAACAGCAACAGGATAATGGTGATCATGTCACCGCTCATTTTCCCTACGGCCTGTGCGAAAGGCTCGATGTAGCTGTAAGCCGTGAACTGTGCGGTAATCACCAGAGCGGTCAGCACATACAGCGAGACCAGTGCCGGGCGTTTGAACAGGATGGGCAGGCTGCGCAACGAGCCGGAGTTTTGGCTCGGCAACAACGGCAGCGATTTCATCAGTACCAAAACGGTGGCACTCGCCGTGCCCGCAATGGCCAGAAATGTCATGCGCCAGCCCAGCGCTTCACCGAGCACGCGGCCCAGCGGGATGCCCAATACCATCGCCAGCGACGTACCGGTGGCCAGCAGTCCAAGGGCCTGGACCTGTTTGCCCGCAGGCGCGACGCGTACGGCGAGGGAAGCGGTAATCGACCAGAACACCGCGTGGGCCAGCGCGATACCGACGCGGCTGACCAGCAACATGCCGAAGCTGGATGCCATGCTCGACATCACGTGGCTGGCGACGAACAGAATGAACACGAACATCAGCAACTTGCGCCGCTCGATGTTGCGGGTCATCAGCATCATCGGCAGTGAGGTCAGCGACACAATCCACGCATACACCGTCAGCATCAGGCCGACTTGCGCAGTGGTCATGTCGAAGCTGTGTCCAATGGCACTGAGCAGCCCCACTGGCACGAACTCAGTGGTGTTGAAAATGAAGGCTGCGAGAGCCAGCGCGATCACGCTGAGCCAACTGCCAGTGCGAGCATCGGGGGTGTTCATGAAGGACACATCAGCCTCAAGGGAAAACGAATTCGGTGGCGGTCGGCCATCCATACGAAACGCCAACCAGCACAAAAACCGCACAAGGCTCGACGCCCGGGCGGGATGCGGTCAGCAAACTATTATGAGTATGGGAAGGTACAGCCAGATGAGGCGCAGTCTACGCCCTTGTTAACGTTGTCACAACGGCAGTGCCCTGCGTCAAAATCGCCCAGCGGCCTGACGAGACCGCCGTGACGACAGTAACTGTCTGTCAGGCAACGATAACTTGACGCATGAGTGCGCGTGAACTTATCTGAAAAAAGTAAAGGGAATAAAAACTCGTTGTCAGAAGCTCGAACTGGCAGCGGTATACAAAAGGGAAGTCACTGCTTCGGGTAATACCCGCAGGAGTATTTCTGATGAAACGGCCCAATCGGGCTAGCGTCAGCAATATTCTCTGTTCGTCTTGCGTATTCATGTCGTTATTGCCAGTCACGGAGATTAAGGCCGCTTGCACGCTTATCGCAGGTGCGGGCAATGACAGCTATGTCTGCGACAGCGGGACCAGCCCCGGTTTGACGGATTTGCTGGGGAATAACACGCTGACTTTTCCGGCAGGTGGAACAGGCGTTGTCACCGGCAATATCGTCATGGGGGCGGGGTCGAATCAGTTACTGATGAACTCGGGCACGATCGCGGGCGGTGTCGATCTGGGCGATGGCGATAACGTCATCATCATAGGGGCGGGCACTGTCACAGGCCAAGTATTGCAGGGCAGTGGCCCTGACCGGTTCAGCATGACAGGCGGCTCCATCCAGTCGCTGTCTCAGGGCGATTCACGGGATCTGTTCACGATGAGCGGCGGAACCATCGTCGGCGCTTTCGAAGACGGCGACATTGCCACCATGACCGGAGGCAGCATCGGCCGCGTCGATATGAAACTGGACAACAACGTCTTCAACCTGTCGGGCGGTCAGATCATTGGCAATCTGGTGACAGGGTTGGGGCTGGACACCATTACGATGTCGGGTGGCAGTGTCGGCGGCAACATCAGCGTCAGCGGCGGCAACGACAGCTTCAGCCTCAGCGGCGGTGTTGTCTCCGGTGAAATCCGGATGAGCCTGGGCAACGACGTTTTCAACTGGACGAACGGTGGACAACTACGCTCGCAGGTCTTGATGGGGGACGGTGATGACACCGCGAGGCTGACCCACCTGACCGAAACGCTATTGACCCCCACTCCGAGACTTGACGGCGGATTGGGCAATGACACGCTCTCGTTCGTCAACACCACCACTTCAACCCCCAGCCGATACATTGGCTGGGAGCGTGTCGACCTCACCGCTCAATCCGATTTCGATCTGCCTGGCGATCTCTTCCTCGGCGACGCTGTCAGTGGCACGGGCACGTTCAACATCGACAACAGCAGCACGCTGGCACCGACCCAGGGTTCGATCCGACCTTTTTCCGCAGGTCAGTTGACGACCCTGAACAACGCGGGCGTGATCGATATGACCACCGGCAGCACCGTAGCGGGCGATACGTTGAGTGTGTATGGCAATTACGTGGGCGCCAACGGCCAGTTACGGCTGCAAACGGTGTTGGGAGATGACAACTCTTCAAGTGATCGGCTGATCGTTTCGCAAGGCACGATCAGCGGCAGCACACAGTTGAGCGTGAGCAATCTGGGTGGCCTCGGCGGCTTGACGGTGGCCAACGGCATTGAAGTGGTTCAGGCGCTCAATGGTGCGACCAGCAGCAATGATGCGTTCGCCCTCAACGGCTCGGTCTCGGCGGGCGCGTATCAGTATTACCTGTTCAAAGGCGGCGTGACCGCCGGGACCGAGAACAACTGGTATCTACGCTCGTCCGTGGTGGCGGTAAGGGCGTTGGCGGTTCCCTTGTCTGTACCTGCTCCCGTGGTGCCTGCCACACCGGCCCCAATACCGGCGCCCGCTCCGGTGATCAGCGCAGATGAGCCGCCCGTGGAGCCGCCCACCGCAACGCCAGTCGCGCCTGCGACACCTGTGGCCGTTCAATCAACCGCGTTGGCCGCCAACTCCCCTGAACCTGCCGCCACGACTCCCGCACTGCCGGACGCCACACCGGGGGCCGAGCCGATTCCGCTGTATCGCCTTGAAGTCCCGGTGTACTCGGTCATCACTCCGGCTGCGCAACGAATGACCCAGTCTGCGCTAGGGACGTTTCACGACCGTCAAGGTGAGCAGAGCCTGTTGATGGACGGCGGTGGAATACCTGCTGGATGGGCGCGTGTGTACGGCGGCGATTTGAGAAAAAGCTGGGCGGGTACGGTGTCGCCACGCTTCGAGGGTTCAAGTCGGGGCTACCAGATCGGCCAGGACCTTTACGCGGCACCGACCGATTTCGGTGGCTCGCAACGGATCGGCCTGTTTGTCGGACAGAGCCGTTTGCGAGGCGATGTCGATGGTTTCGCCGAGGGCTTTCAGCATCGAGACTCCGGCCACCTCAAGCTTGAAGGCGATCATTTGGGTGGCTACTGGACGCTGATCGGTTCACAGGGCGCTTACATCGACGCCATCGTCATGGGCACTCGTCTCAACGGCAGCAATCGCTCGGACCGTGGCGTCAAACTCGACACCGAGGGGCGGGCGATCACGCTGTCGCTGGAAGGGGGCTATCCCTTGCCGGTCAGCGAGCATTGGAGCGTCGAGCCGCAGGTTCAGGTGATTCACCAACGCATCGACCTCGATAAACAGAACGACGGCATCTCAGACGTTGCGTTCGACGCCCAACCCTACTGGACCGCGCGAGCGGGCGTCAGGCTCAACGGGCGCTACCTGTTCGGCGATACCCCGCTGGAACCCTACGTGCGCGTCAACGCCTGGCACACCTTTGGCGGTCGGGACACCGTGACCTACAACGGCGTCGACCGGATCAAGAGTGAACACCGGACTTCATCGATGAACGTTGACGCAGGCCTGATGGCCAGGCTCTCTCCCAGCGTCGGCGTGTACCTGTCGCTGGGCTATGACGCCAATCTGGACAGCGAATCGCTCGAAAGCCTGACCGGCACTCTGGGTGTCAGAGTCAGTTGGTAAGCGCTGTTGGGGTCTGCGGTGCGTTGGAGGAAGCGCCTGTGTACAGCGCCGTGTCGTGCCCTGTGAGAATCAGCCGGAACGTTTCAACCAGCGGCCTCAATGTCACGCGATGCCACGCGGCCCACAACGGCAGGGTGAACGTCAGCCAAGGCAGTTCGCGAAACACCACACCCGGATGCGCGGCCTGATTGAGACTTTTCTGAGTCATCGCGATCCCCAATCCTGCCGCGACCAGTCCCAATGCCGTGTAGGGTTCGGCAGCTTCCAGACGAATCTGGGGCGTAAATCCCGCCCGAATGCACGCCGCGACAAAATCATCGTGATGATTCTGACCCTGACTGGATTTCACGCCGATCCAGTCCAGATCCTCCAATTCAGCCGGAGTCAGCCGCTTAAGGTTCACCAACGGATGATTCGCAGGCAGCGCCAGCAACATCGGGTCTTCCAGCAATTGCCGATACGTCAAATCCGGGTCATCATCGGCGGGCGGCTCGCTGACCAGCGCCACGTCCAGGCTGCGCTGACGCAAGCCCTCCAACTGATCCGCCGAACTCAGGTTGTACAGCGCAACATGCACACCCGGCCTGATCGCCCGCACCTCGCTCAACGCTTTGGGCAGCACGTTGGCGTGCATCGCGTTCTCGATGTAACCGATGCACAACCCGCCTTCCTCACCCCGTCCAAGCCGCTTGCCCAATGACTCCAACCGATTGGCGTGGGTCAGCAGCGCACGGGCTTCGGTGAGAAAGGTACGACCGTCGGTGGTCAGACGAATCCGCTGCTGGCTGCGCTCGAACAGCACCAGCCCAAGGCGTTCTTCCAGTTGTGCGATCTGCCGACTCAACGGCGACTGAGAAATGTGCAGACGTTCAGCCGCACGCCCGACGTGTTCTTCCTCGGCGACGACAACGAAATAGCGAAGCTGGCGCAGATCCAACATGGCGATGCTCTTCAGGTCTCAAGTGTTGCTTATTGTGTCTTGGACGGTCTCGGCGTGGCAATCCAGAATCGGCTCAACGGTCGCAACAACGACCCACAGACGAACTGGAGAAACCACCATGAGCTTGAAAGACAAACTCCCCGGCACCCTGGGCTTTGGCACGGCCCCATTGGGCAACATGTTCCGCGATATCCCCGAGGATGAAGCGGCGGCAACCGTCCATGCAGCGTGGGCCGCAGGCGTTCGCTACTTCGACACCGCACCTTTCTACGGCGCGGGCCTTTCAGAAATTCGCCTCGGCGACGCGCTGCAAGCATACAACCGCGACGCCTACGTCCTTAGCACCAAGGTCGGTCGCGTGATTCTGGACGAACTGGACAACAGTGCCCGCGACCTGGGCGAAAAAAGCGGCGTCTTCGAACACGGCCTGCGCAACAAAATCGTCAACGACTACAGCGCCGACGCCACTTTGCGTTCCATCGAAGACAGCCTCAAACGCCTGAAAACCGACCGCCTCGACATCGTCTGGATTCACGACATCGCCCAAGACTTTTACGGCGACCAATGGCTGCACTACTTCGAACAGGCTCGCACCGGCGCCTTCAAAGCCCTGACCCGCCTGCGCGACGAAGGCGTGATCAAAGCCTGGGGCCTGGGCGTCAACCGCGTCGAACCCATCGAACTCACCCTTGGCCTCGACGAAGCCAAACCCGACGGTTTCCTCCTCGCAGGCCGCTACACCCTGCTCGACCACGAACGCGCGCTGCAACGGTTGATGGCCGAAGCCAAAGCCCACAACACCGACATCGTCGTCGGCGGCCCGTACAGCTCCGGGATTCTGGCGGGTGGTGAACATTTCGAATATCAGAAGGCGAGCCCGGAGATCGTTGCCAAGGTGCAGCGGATCAAGCGCATTGCTCAGGAGCATGG
This sequence comes from Pseudomonas sp. NPDC088444, assembly GCF_044900175.1. NCBI lineage: Bacteria > Pseudomonadati > Pseudomonadota > Gammaproteobacteria > Pseudomonadales > Pseudomonadaceae > Pseudomonas > Pseudomonas sp. NPDC088444. The sequence goes on along the minus strand of NZ_JBJDNK010000018.1, from coordinate 11,240 downwards.
CGTGGATGTCAAAGCGGCAGCGTTGCAGTTTGCGCTGGCGAATCCGGCTGTCGCGGCAGTGATTCCGGGGGCGAGTCGGCCCGGGAGGATTGCGGAGGATGTGGCTGCGTTGCGGGCGGTGATTCCGGCGGCGTTTTGGACTTCCTTGCGTGAGGCAGGATTGATCGCGGGGAATGCGCCTGCGCCGGTTTGAGGGTTTGGTTGGGCACAAAAAAAGACGTCCGTGGACGTCTTTTTTGATCATTTGGTGGAGCCGGGGGGATTTGAACCCCCGTCCGCCAGTACTCCGCTTTCGGGCCTACATGCTTAGCCGTGTCTATTAAGTTAACCCTCAGCGACCCGACGGGCAGGGTGCTTTGGGCGAGCTGTGTAAGTTTTAGCCGATTCGTCCACAGCGTACTGCACGGCGATCCTGTTCTGTATGACAATCATTTCGGGTTTACAGGCATCCCCTGATGATTGCTGGAGCCGAAGCTACCAGAAGGAAGGCTAGCGCCGCTTACGCAGCGAGAGCTTGTTCCCCGTAGGTTTCGTCATTGGCAACTATAGAAAGTTGCAACAGTGGATTTACGACTTCTGTTACCAAGTCGGCATGCCCCTAGAGTTTCATCACCGGCGTCGAATCCTAATCGGCCCCAATTCTGCTGCTCCAGGCAGTCAGGCGGCGGAGTGTACCCGAATCAATGGGATACGTCGACTCCAAGCCTCAAGCCGCGTCGCTTGGCCAGCCCGAAGGCTGGCCGCAGTGCCCGCAGCGAGTTACTTGGCGTTACCGCCGTCAGAGCCGTCGCCGCCCGTTTTGAGAGTGGTGATCTCTTTGGTGGTGAGCTCGATGCACTTCTTGTCATCGCCGGCTTTTTGCGCAGCGGTGGCTGCAGTCAGAGTTTTTTCCAGTTCGTCTTTAGTGTCTGCGCTCAAGTTGGTGCTCGTCGAGGTGTGAGCATCCTTCAGTGTTTGCAGGTTAGCGCCACACAGGTCATCGGCAGCGAATACCGGGGAACCCAACAGTGCAGCGGTAAGAAACAGACCAGTCAGTGCTGTGTGCTTCATGTGTATCTCCTTGAGCCTGTTGACTCGGTAGGGCCGCTCAATCGGGGCCGTTCTCCGAGATGGAGGTATAAGCGCCAGTCGTGTGTGGCGCTTAAAGAGATGGACTGTGGGTCAACGCGGGGGTTCTATTTATTTTGCAACTGGTGGGAAAAAGCCATATTGCAGGATGTAACAGAGAAATGGGGCGAAAGTTGCCCCATTTGTGTGCATCACACGGTTTTGGCGCGAGTGACGCGATCCACGAGATAGACCAGCCCGTGGTAGTCAATGCCGCCGTGGCGGGTGAGGCCGATTTCACAGGTGCGGCTGGTGGAGATGCCCTCGCTGCAATATTGCACGGCGTCTTTGAGGGTGCGCAGCGAGTGCGCGTTGAGTTCCGGGGTGGTAAAGCCTTTGTCGCCGGCAAACCCGCAGCAATGAATGCCTTCGGGGATGACCACGTTGACGCTGCACAGTCGGGCAAGTTCGATCAGCGCCTGGCTTTCCCCCAGATGTTGGGTGCTGCACGTGACGTGAACGGCGATGGCTTCTTGTTGTGGGGTGAAGACCAGTTTGTCCAGCAGATGGGTGCGAATGAAGCGCACGGGGTCGTAGAGGTCGAGACGCGTTTCCTTGAGGTCTTGAACAAGGCGCAGGGTGCAGGGGCTGGTGTCGCAGTAGATCGGGTCGAGGCCGCCGCGGCTGGCTTTGGTCAGTGCAGCCAGCAACTGTTGGCGCTTCTCTTCAGCGTGTTCCGCATAACCTTTTGAGGCGAAGGGCTGGCCGCAGCAGAGGCTGTCCTGATCTTCAGGGAACACCACCTGATAGCCTGCTTTTTCTAGCAGGCCACGGGTTTTGTCCATCAGCGACATTTGTTCGTGATCGGCTGCCGCAGGCCCCATGACCCGGGACACGCAGGCGGCGAGGTAAACGACGCGTGGGCGTTGGTCCTCGACCGGCGGGGTGAAGCGGATCGGATTTTCAGGCTGTGGCATCGCCGGGGTCCACTGTGGGACGCGGCCTGATGATGCCTTGGTCAGCGCCGCCGAAAGCTTCGCCAGCCTTGGCGCGCCGAGCAGCATGCGTGCGCCGTTGGCGGCATGCAACGTGAAGCGAGCGCCTTTCAAGGCGGCAGTGAAATGCTGCGCCAACCAGCCTGCTGTTTTGCCGTGAGTGGCGTGCTCGGCGCGGAGCTTTTTGACCAACTCGCCCGTGTTGATGCCCACCGGGCAACGTTGCGCGCAAAGGCCGGTCGCGGCGCAGGTGTCGATGCCTTGATAGTGGTAGTCGCGCTCCAGCTCGGTGGTATCGGTGCCTGCGCGCTTCTTCGCTTGAATGTCACGCCACATGACGATGCGCTGGCGCGGGCTGAGGGTCAGGCCTTTTGACGGGCAAACCGGCTCGCAGAAGCCGCATTCGATGCATTTGTCGACAATCGTGTCGGCTGCGGGCATGGGCTTAAGGTGTTTGAGGTGAATGTCCGGGTCTTCGCTCAGCACCACGTTCGGGTTGAGGATGCCGTTGGGGTCGAGCAGCCGCTTGAGCGTCCACATCAATTGATAGGCATCGCTGCCCCATTCCAGCTCGACGAAGGGCGCCATGTTGCGACCGGTGCCGTGCTCGGCCTTGAGAGAGCCGCCGAACTCCACGGCCACCAGTTGCGTGACGTCATCCATGAATGCCGAATAGCGAGCGATTTCCTGCGGGTCGTTGAAGCCCTGGGTAAAGACGAAATGCAGATTGCCCTCCAGCGCATGGCCAAACAGGATCGCCTCGTCGTAGTGGTGTTTGTCGAACAGCTCGATCAGGCGGCGCACGCCAATGGCCAGTTGTTCGACGGGAAAGGTGACGTCTTCGATGATCACCGTGGTGCCGGTTTCACGCACGGCGCCAACGGCGGGGAAGGTGTCTTTGCGGATGGCCCAAAGGCGTGCGTTTTCGCCGGGGTCTTCGGTGAAGTCGACCTGTTTCTCCACCGGGAAATGCGCGATCGAGGCCATGATTTGCGCCAGTTGTTCGTGCAACAACGCTTTTGTCGCCGCACGTGTTTCGATCAGCAGCGCGCAGGCGCTTTCCGAGAGTTCTTTGACGAACGCGGGCATACCCGGTTTGTTTTGCACCGAGCGCATGCTGCGGCGATCAAGCAGTTCGACGGCGGAAACGGGCTGGGTTTTGAGCACGGTGACGGCGTTGCAGCAAGTTTCCACGTCAGGGAAGACGATCAACGCCGAGGCTTTGTTCGGGTGGTCGGGGACAGTGTCGTAGGTCACTGCGCTGATGAAGCCCAGCGTGCCCTCGGAGCCGACCAGCAAATGGGTGAGGATGTCGAAGGGGTCGTCAAAGTCCACCAAGGCGTTGAGCGAAAGGCCGGTGGTGTTTTTCAGTCGATACTTGTGGCGAATCCTTGCCGCCAGCTCGGTGTTCGCGCGGGTTTCCCGGCCCAGTTCAGCCAGACGCTCAAGCAGCTTGCCGTGGCTGGCGCGAAAGGCTGCGACACTGGCGTCGTCTTCGGTGTCCAGACGCGTGCCGTCAGCCAGTACAAGGCGCATGCCTGCCAGCGTGTGATAGGTGTTCTGCGCCGTGCCGCAGCACATGCCGCTGGAGTTGTTGGCGACGATGCCGCCGATTTTTGCGGCGTTGATCGAGGCCGGGTCAGGTCCGATCTTGCGCCCGAACGGCACCAGCCAGGCATTGGCCTGTGCGCCGATGACCCCTGGTTGCAGACGGATCTGCTCGCCATCGCGGCGAATCTCGCGGCCATTCCAGTTATCGCCGAGCACCAGCAAAACAGAGTCGCTGATGGCCTGCCCCGACAGGCTGGTGCCCGCTGCACGGAAGGTCACGGGCACTTTATCGACCTGAGCCAGTTTGAGCAGCGTGACCACTTCGTCTTCGGATTCAACGCGGATGACCAGTTTGGGAATCAGCCGATAAAAGCTGGCGTCGGTGCCGAAGGCCAGGGTCGACAGCGGGTCGTCGAAGCGCCGTTCGGGGGGGATCAGGCGCTTCACATCGTCCAGAAAGGAGGCGGGGAGGCTCATGCGGTGTTCCTCATCTGCCGCGGCATCTGACGTGCCGCGTGCATGGTTAAAGGCGTGTTACGGGATCAGCGATTCACGGACGAGCGAGTCGCGGGTGATCTCGCTGATGGACTTGGCGCCGGTCAGCACCATCGCCACGCGCATTTCTTTTTCGAACAGGTCGAGCAGGTGCTTCACGCCCGCTTCGCCGTGGGTGGCGAGGGCATAGATGAAGGCGCGGCCGATCAGCACGGTGTCGGCGCCAAGGGCGATCATGCGCACCACGTCCAGGCCGCTGCGAATGCCGGAGTCGGCGAGAATTTTCAGCTCGCCTTTCACGGCGTCAGCGATGGCGGGCAGGGCACGGGCGCTGGACAGGACGCCATCGAGCTGGCGGCCGCCATGGTTGGAGACAACGATGCCGTCGGCGCCGAATTTCACGGCGTCGCGGGCGTCGTCAGCGTCGAGGATGCCTTTGATCAGCATCGGGCCGTCCCAGAAGTCGCGAATCCACTCCAGATCCTTCCAAGAAATCGACGGATCGAAGTTGTTGCCCAGCCAGCCAATGTAATCGGCAAGGCCGGTCGGGTTGCCACGGTAAGCGGAGATATTGCCCAGATCGTGAGGGCGACCGTTGACGCCCACGTCCCACGCCCATTGTGGGTGGGTCATGGCTTGCAGCACGCGGCGGGTCGGACCGTTAGCGCCGCTCATGCCGGAGTGCAGGTCACGGTAGCGGGCGCCAGGCACTGGCATGTCGACCGTGAACACCAGCGTCTTGACCCCAGCGGCTTTGGCCCGCTCAAGGGCGTTACGCATGAAGCCGCGATCCTTTAGCACATAAAGCTGGAACCACATCGGGCGGTCGATGGCCGGGGCCACTTCTTCGATGGAACAAACGGAAACAGTGGACAGGGTGAACGGAATGCCTTTGGCAGCCGCTGCACGTGCGGCTTGCACTTCGCCACGGCGGGCGTACATGCCGCACAAGCCGACCGGGGCCAGCGCGACGGGCATGCTCAGGGTCTCGTTGAACAGCGTGGTTTGCAGGCTCAGTTCGGACATGTTCTTCAGCACCCGCTGGCGCAGGGCGATCCCGGCGAGGTCCGAGACGTTGTGACGCAATGTGTGTTCGGCGTAAGCGCCGCCGTCGGCATAATGGAACAGGAACGGCGGCAGCTTGCGTTGCGCTGCAGCGCGGTAGTCGGTGGAGGCGGAAATGATCATGGAGTCTCGCTGCTGTATTGGGAGAACAGAATCAGCGACCGGGCGCGCATCAAGGGCGCCCGGCGCTCGTCTCTTTAGTGAACCAACATGCCAGTGAACCAGTACGCCTGAGCGTAGGTGATGCAGCCGACGATGGCGGCGAAGAAGATGCTGTGCTTGAGGGTGAAGCGGAACAGGTCCGATTCCTTGCCGACCAGACCGGTCGCTGCGCAGGCAACGGCGATCGATTGCGGGGAAATCATCTTGCCGGTTACACCGCCGCTGGAGTTGGCGGCCACCATCAACACGTCACTCACGCCGACCTGGTGCGCGGTGGTCGCTTGCAGCGAGCCGAACAGCGCGTTGGACGAGGTGTCGGAACCGGTCAGGAACACGCCCAGCCACCCGAGGAATGGCGAGAAGAACGGGAACGCTGCACCCGTCCCTGCCAGTACCAGCGCCAGGGTGGTGGACATGCCCGAGTAGTTCATGACGAAGGCAAAGGCCAGCACCATACCGATGGAGACGATGGCCCAGCGCAACTCGATCAGCGTTTCTTTAAAAGTGGTCAGACCAGTTTTGACGCCGATGCGCAGGACGATCATCGCCAGAATGGCCGAGACCAGAATGGCGCTGCCCGAAGCGGCCAGCAGGTCAAACTTGTAAACGGCTGGCATCGCAGTCGGGTTGGCGACGATCGGAGCAGCTTTCATCACCAGTTGATCCAGGTGTGGAACCGGGAAGTTCATGGTCAGCGCCTGCAGCGGCCCGCCTGCCGCAAACAGTGCCTTGAAGGGCTTCAGGGTCCAGATCGTCACGATCACGGTCAGGATCAGGAACGGCGACCAGGCCTTGATGATGGTGCCGGTGGAGTACGGCGATTTCTGAGTGGTGCGCTGCTGACCAAATCCGCCAGGCCCACCGCCCATCACCACTGCACCGCCGCCTGCGCTGGCGACTTGCATGTCGGTCGCGCGCGCTGGCTGCCAGACTTTCAGGAAGAAGGTCAGGGCCACGAGGCTGACGAGTGCTGACGTGATGTCAGGCAATTCCGGGCCGATGAAGTTGGAAGTCAGGTACTGGGTGATCGCGAAGCTGCCGCCTGCGACCAGCGCCGCTGGCCAGGTTTCCTTCACGCCTTTCACGCCGTCCATCATGAACATCAGCCAGAACGGCACGAACACCGACAGAACCGGCAATTGACGCCCTGCCATGGCGCCGATCTTGAACGCGTCGATGCCCGAGACCTGGCCCGCGACGATGATCGGAATCCCCAGTGCGCCGAATGCGACCGGAGCGGTGTTGGCGATCAGGCACAGGCCTGCTGCATAGAGCGGGTTCAGCCCGAGGCCTACCAGCAGCGCCGCAGTAATGGCCACAGGGGCACCGAAGCCGGCCGCACCTTCCAGGAATGCCCCGAAGCAGAAGCCGATCAGCAACACCTGCAAGCGCTGGTCATCGGTGATCGACATGACCGAGCTGCGGATGATCTCGAACTGGCCGCTCTTGACGGTGAGTTTGTAGAGGAAGACCGCCGCAATGATGATCCACGCGATGGGCCACAGGCCGTACAGGAAGCCGTAAATCGCCGAGGCGATGGCCATGTCCGCTGGCATGTTGAAGGCGAAAATCGCGATCAGCACGGCAAGCAACAGGGTAATGGTCCCCGCAACATGTCCTTTCAGCCGGAAGACGGCCAATGCCACGAAAAAGAACACGATGGGAATGACTGCAACCAGCGCCGAAAGGCCCAGGCTGCCGAGGGGTGTGTAGAACTGTTGCCAGGTTTGCATGTAGGAGGCCCCTAGTTGTTTTTGGTTAGGCCCGGTGTCCATGTCTTACGTGCGCGGCTCCTGCAAGCGACAACTGCTTGTCTGTCGTCCTGCCGGCGCTGACGAACGAATCGCACAGCTCACCAGCTCAAACGTTCCGCCGTCGCGAAGCGCTTGCGGTGCGTCGTGGGGATAGCCACGGATCACCGGCATCGCTAAATTGGTAATACCAATTTACAATGTCTTGGCGCTAGGTTAAAAGCCTTGGTGTTGGTGTGTCAATTTGTGACTCTAAAACTTTTGTAGCAGTTATCCCGGTTTTTTCCTGAAACGATGATTTGTCCTACATCTGCTGGGTGAATGTCTGATCACAATCAGCGAGAATATGCGCCCCCGCTGTTATGTCAGGCGTGGGCAGCAGGGGATGTGGAGTGATGTGGTATGGGCTTTGATCAGGTGCGTCAGCGCCGCTTGTCTGACGATATTGTCGAGCAGCTCGAACGAATGATTCTCGAAGGCACGCTACGAGCCGGTGGGCGCCTGCCTGCCGAGCGCGCGCTTGCCGAGCAATTCGGCGTGTCGCGCCCTTCGTTGCGTGAAGCCATTCAAAAACTGACCGCCAAGGGGCTGTTGGTCAGCCGTCAGGGCGGGGGCAATTACGTTGTCGAAAACCTGGGGTCGACGTTCAGCGACCCGTTGCTTCACCTTTTGGAAAGCAGCTCTGAAGCACAACGGGATTTGTTGGAGTTTCGGCACACGCTGGAAGCCTCATGCGCCTATTACGCAGCCATCCGCGCAACGGATGTTGACCGGACAAGGCTGCGCGAAGCGTTCGATGCGTTGCAGGATTGCTACAGCCGGGTCGACGAAGTGAGCCGTGCTGAAGAGGGCGCCGCGGACGCGAACTTCCACCTCGCCATCGCCGAGGCCAGCCATAACGCCGTGTTGCTGCACACCATTCGCGGCCTGTTTGATCTGCTCAAGCGCAACGTCGTGACCAACATTGGCGGGATGTACAAACAGCGCGCAGAAACCCGCGACATGCTGATCAATCAGCATCGGGAGTTGTATCTGGCGATCATTGAGGGGCGGGCGGACGATGCGCGAGAAGTGTCGAGCCGTCATTTGCTCTATGTGCAGGAAGTGCTGGAAGAGGTGCGTCAGCAGGTGCAGCGCACGGCACGCGCCGAGCGGCGCAACGGGATTTAGAGGATTTGCTGGAACCCACTGTGGGAGCGAATTCATTCCGGGCGGCGATCCGACGATTGGGCGTTATATCCGATGGATATCTGTCGGATGTACAACCGCATCGCGAATGAATTCGCTCCCACAGGTGTCTCGCATTGGTCAGGCAAGCCGCGCCAGGAGCTCGAAGGACGTCAGTCTTCCTTACCCTTGTTACGCACGGCCCGTTGCAGTTCGCGATCGGAATCACGCGCCCGCTCGGTGTCACGCTTGTCGTATTCCTTCTTGCCTTTACCCAACGCGATTTCGCACTTGATCAAGTGCGCCTTCCAGTACAGGGAAAGGGCGACAGCGGTGTAGCCTTTTTGCGCAACCGATGCGTTGAGCCTGTCCAGCTCGCGCTTGTTGAGCAGCAGTTTACGGGTGCGTGTCGGGTCAGCGATGACGTGTGTGCTGGCAGTCGTGAGCGGTGTGATATGGCTGCCCATGAGCCAGGCCTCACCGTCCTTGAGCAGCACATAACTGTCCACCAGCTGCACCTTGTTGGCACGCAGGCTTTTTACTTCCCAGCCGGACAGGACCAGACCGGCCTCGAACTTGTGTTCGATGAAGTAATCGTGTCGCGCCTTTTTGTTTTGCGCGATGGTCCCTGTGGGATGTTTCTTGAGCTTGGCCATAGGCGACGCATTATAGGGATCAATGGTGCTCTCGGCTATGGGGAGAGGACGTGACCTGTGTGCTTGAGCACGCAGGGTGAATCCCGGACAATGCGCGCTCTTTTTTGGGTGTTGAGCGTGTCAACGATGTCGACGGACAAGGTTTCGGTTCACGGTAGCTGGGCTAGCCGCTGGGTATTCATCCTGGCTGCCACGGGCTCGGCCGTGGGGTTGGGCAGTATATGGAAATTCCCTTACATGGTCGGCGTGTACGGCGGCGGTGCCTTCGTTCTGGTGTTTCTGGCGTGCATCGCGCTGATCGGCATTCCGGTGATGATGGCCGAAACACTGATCGGCCGCCGTGCGCGGCAGAGTCCGGCCAATGCCCTCAAGGTGCTGGCGCGCGAGGCGGGGCACTCCGGGAAATGGTCCTGGGGCGCCTTCGCGGGGATGATCACCGCGCTGCTGATCCTTTCTTTTTATAGCGTCGTGGGCGGTTGGTCGCTGGAGTACATCCTTGATGTCGGCAAAGGCGATTTCAAAGCGGTGACCCCGGATGGTGTCGGTGCATTCTTCGGCGAGATGATCGCGGATCCTTGGCGCATGGTGGGCTGGCATACGTTCTTCATGCTGCTGTCGGCGATCACCATTGCCAAGGGCGTGAACGCGGGCCTTGAACGCAGTCTGCGCATCCTGATGCCGCTGTTGTTCGTGTTGATGGTGATTCTGCTGGGTTACAGCCTGACCACCGGGCACTTCATGGAAGGCCTGCATTTCATGTTCGACTTCAAGCCCGAGCAGATCATGGACGGCTTGTTGCCCGCGATGGGGCATGCCTTCTTCTCGCTGAGCGTCGGCGTCGGCTCGATCATGATTTATGGCGCGTACATGACCAAGGAGGCCTCGATCAGCGCCACGGTTGTGGGTGTTGCGCTGCTGGACACCTTTGTTTCGCTGCTGGCAGGTCTGGCATTGTTTCCGATTGTGTTCGCTGCAGGTCTCAATCCGAGCGAGGGGCCAGGGCTGATGTTTGTCACCTTGCCTTACGCATTTGGTAACGTGGCGTTCGGCACGGTCATGGGTGTGGTGTTCTTCATTCTGGTCGCGGTGGCGGCCTGGAGTTCAGCCATCTCGCTGCTGGAACCGATGGTTGCGTACCTGGTAGAGCGCACGAAGGTGCGCCGTGGCTGGGTGACATTCTGGCTGTCGTTCATCTGCTGGTTCGTTGGGTTGGGAACGGTGTTCTCGTTCAACATCTGGAAGCAGGCCAAGTTTTTCGTGAACGAAGGCGGCGCGTTCCACCTCTACCAATGGGGTGCGACGGCAGGGCTGGATTTCTTTGGCGTGATCGATTTCTTCACGTCACGGATCATGCTGCCGCTGGGTGGATTGTGTTTTGTGATTTTCGCAGGTTGGGTGATGGGGCGTGAGGCGGTGCGTGACGAGCTGTCCGTACGCAGTCCGGCCCTGTTCGCTCTGACGTTCTTTTTGATGCGCTACGTGGCGCCGATCGGCATTCTGATTGTCTTTGCCGCTCAGCTTTGGAAATAACGCTGACATGACTACGCATATTCAACGTTCGGCCCTGCTGCCCTACCCGGCCAAGGCGCTGTATGACCTGGTCAACGATGTGGCTCGGTACTCCGAATTTCTGCCGTGGTGCTCGGGTACGACGGTGCTTGAACACAGTGAAACCAGCATGCGCGCGCGTGTCGAGGTCGCCAAGGGCGGGTTGAGCCAGCACTTCGTGACACGTAACACACTGACGCCCGGGCAGATCATCGAGATGAATCTTGAAGAAGGGCCGTTCAGCCAACTGCACGGCGTCTGGACGTTCAAGGCGCTGAACGAGAAAGCCTGCAAGATCAGTCTGGATCTGTCGTTCGATTACTCAGGCTCAATCGTGCGTGCAACCTTGGGGCCGTTGTTCAATCAGGCGGCGAACACGCTGGTTGATGCGTTTTGCCAGCGTGCCAAAGAGTTGTATGGCTGAGTCGATGATTCGAGTCGAAGTGGTGTATGCCACGCCCGAGTCTCAGCTGTTGATTGCTGTTGAAGTGCCGGTGGGGACTACGGCCTCGGCGGCGGTTGAGGCGTCGGGTATTGCGCACAGATTGGTAGGAGTGGATCTGGCGCAGTGCCCGCTGGGCGTGTTCGGCAAGGTCATCGGCAATCCTCAGGGGCGCGTTTTGGAGGCGGGGGAGCGGGTCGAAATCTATCGACCGTTGCTCGCTGACCCAAAAGAGGTGCGTCGGCTGCGCGCTGAGAAGGCGGCAAAGGCGAAAAAGCAGCAAAAATCGATTTAACGTTTGCATCGAATCGATTGAGCAGGCACAAAAAAGCCCGGAATTGCCGGGCTTTTTTTTGTTACC